>CAJJAY010000012.1 GCA_905182285.1 uncultured Amylibacter sp.
AAACAATGCAAAACCAAATGGCGGTGTTAAGAAACTGGTTTGGATGTTTAAGCCTATCATAACCCCAAGCCATACAGCTGTAACGTTAGCTCCTGGGTCAGCTAATAAAATTGGCGCAACAATAGGAACTACAACAACAGCAATTTCAATAAAATCAAGAAAGAAGCCTAATATAAAGATTACAGCCATTACTATAATGAATTTTGACCAGAAGCCCCCAGCAAGGCCATCTAAAAACTCTTTTACTAAATGTTCCCCGCCAAAAGCACGAAAAGCAGCAGTCAAAATAGCTGCCCCTAATAGAATTATGAAAACCAAAGCTGTAGCTTTTGCAGTCTCCATCATCACACCATTTAGCGTATCCTCTATTTTTAATGCGCGATAACCACTCCAAATTAAACTTGCTAACAAGCCAATAGTAGCGATTACAGCCAGAGCAACTCCAAGTTGATCACGGCCAGTCTCCATTCCCTTAATATTTGTGTCAAAATTTGATAAAATTAAACCTACAGCCAATAGACTAGCTAGGCATAATATTGCAGGATGATAACACCCTTTTTGACCTTCTGTTAATCTATAGCCAGCCATTATTAACGCACCAGCCGCCCCTATAGCACCAGCTTGATTAACAGTAGCTATTCCAGACATAATAGACCCAAGAACTATGAATATAAGTAAGAGTGGCGGAACTAACGCTAAGAAAACTTTATTAGCGAACGCTCGATCATATTTCCCTTTGTATGGAACAGATGGAGCCGCCGATGGCTTTAAAAAAGCAAATACCAAGATATAAATTATGTATAAACAGACAAGAACTAATCCTGGTATAAATGCGCCAAGAAACATTTCACCCGCAGATGTTGAAGTTACATCAAATGTTGATGGCATTGAGAGTTCGCCAGTTGTTTCTTTATGAAGCGCCTTGCGAATACTTGAGCCTTGATCCGCAGCAGAAGCCAACTGGTCTGCAAGAATTATTAACACAATTGATGGGGGAATAATTTGACCCAATGTTCCTGAAGCAGCTATAGTACCAGTCGCCAAAGATTGAGAATAATTATTACGCAACATTGCAGGTAATGATATGAGCCCCATTGCAACAACGGTTGCACCAACAATACCTGTCGTTGCTGCTAATAAGGCACCCACGAACACAACAGAGACACCTAAACCACCCCGAACAGGTCCAAATAAGTTTGCCATTGTTAACAATAAATCTTCGGCAATTTTTGAGCGCTGCAACATAATACCCATAAAAATGAACAATGGTATAGCTATAAGAGTATCACGTTCTGGAACCCAGTATGTCCCCCTGAGATTTGCATTGCCAGAACTGAGCCATGTCCAAGCATCTCCTTGACTAAAATATGCGCCTTGGTCACCCGTAACCAAATAGCCTGAGACACCCGCTAGCACCAATGTAATTATTGAAGCACCTGGCAATGCAAAAGCAACAGGGTAACCAGAGCCAAGTGCCCCAGCCATTAGAACTATAAGAAGAATTAGAAAAAACAGTTCCATCAGTGAGCTCCCGAACCTGTTGGTACATATTTACCATCTTCACCTCGGTAATCTGCAACAGCAGCCATTAAATAACTGACAAACTGGATCATCATAGATATGGCAAATATTCCTAAAAATCCTGCCATCATATATTTTACGTATAACCCAAATCCAGATTGAGTAGTTTCAAAGTTTAAAAGTGGACTATTAATAATTGAAGTTTTTTGTGCCATCCCAGTTAAAATAATCATCCAGCACAATGAAATTCCAAGAAAGATTGTTCCAATTGCGTTAATGCGTCCTTTAGATTTTTCCTTTAAGCCTGCGTAAACAATATCAACACGTACATGACCTTCTTCTAATAATGTATGGGCAGAAGCAAAAAGAAACAAAGCTCCATACCAAAAACGAACAAGATCTGACATAAATGCCTGCTCATAAGAAAAAATAAAACGGAAAATTACAATCATCAGTTCTCCAACCACTATTAATAGTGCTAACCAATGAAACCCTAGAGTTTTAGTTCTTGTTGCGAGCAGTATTCCCATAATCATCAATGGTACGTGTACATATGGACCTCGGAATTGCGATCGGCCAAGGTTTTTATCCATCGCTTCTCCTACCAAGCTCGACAACATATCTTCAACTCTAAGAAATGATATTAAGCTGTCTACACAGCCCATTAAAACTACTATCCAAAATGCAGCGCGAATTACGAAAGCATTCATATTGGAAATCTTGAAGCTGTCTTGACGCAATGTTGCATCCCGCCTCCTTAAAGTCCAAACGACTGCCAAAACTACAGCAGCAGGATAAAGTAATAATTGCAAAAAGCCTATTGGGCCATTTTGCAAAGACGCACCTGGAAGTCCTCCCCAGAATGTAGCAAAATTATTAAACAAATATGCGAACATTACCCATAAATTTGACCAACCAAGGGATCTTATAAACAAGGGATTTGAAAACAAACCATTACTCTTTTGGACTGTTGTCGAAGCCATTGCATTTCCTTTTCAAAAATAAAAAGGCCAAAGCAGATATCTGCTTTGGCCTTATGTAAAATTTTATTAGCGGTTTAAAACATTGTTACGCTTAACAACATAAGCTGTATCTGATAACGCAGTCCATGCACCAATTTCTTCTCTAGCTTTTAAGTGGCTATCGTAGATTCTTGCTGACAAATCTGAATGATCACGTGCTTCTTCGATGACCTCAGATGCAGCATCACCAAAGCTGTCGTAAATATCATCATTAAACTCACGAAGTTGCACACCATGATCATTAATCAGTTTAGTAAGATATGCACCGTTGTTAGCATTAGTTTCTGCTAATGTACGCGCATTCTCTTCATTACATGCTGCTTCAATGATTTGTTGGTGCAAGCTAGATAAGCTACCCCACCATGATGCATTCATGCCTAATGCAAGCTGTGAACCTGGCTCATGCATACCTGGGAAATAGTAATATTTTGCCGCTTCATAAAACTTCATGAAGTAATCATTATAAGGTCCAACCCATTCTGTTGCATCAATTGCACCTGAAATAAGGTTTTCGTATATTTGACCACCTGGAACAGAAATAGGTGATCCACCTAATTTTGCCAAAACGTCACCGCCCAAGCCTGGTATACGCATTTTAAGGCCTTGAAGATCATCAGCTGAATTAATTTCTTTGTTGAACCAACCGCCCATTTGAACGCCTGTATTACCCATAGCAAAGTTTTTCAGACCAAATTCGCCTGCTAATTCATCCCACAACTGTTGGCCACCAGCATATTTTGTCCATGCGTCCATTTCACCAGCCGTTAATCCAAATGGAATTGCTGTAAATGGAGCCCAACCTGGATGTTTACCCTTCCAGTAATAATCCGCACCAATATATGCTTGCGAATTACCTGAAGCAACTTCGTCAAATGAGTCAAAAGCACCAACTTTTTCCCCTGCTGCGAAATATGTTACTTGGATTTCTCCATCAGTTAGTTCTTGGATACGCGCAGCTAAACGCTGTGCCGGCAAACCTAAGCCTGGAAAATCTCTTGGCCATGTCGCAACAATAGCCATTTCAATTTTACCCTGAGCGACTGATGGTGCAGCCAATGATGTTGCAGCGCCAGCAACTGCTGCGCCTGTTAGAAACTTACGTCTTTCCATTAATTTCCTCCTAAAAAAATAAAACATGCCAAAAAGTAATGGCAGGCGATTCCTCCCGAATCTGTCATATTTTTATAAAAACCTATAGAAACCATTCTAGCAACAGCTAAAATAAATAAATAATATCTTAATTTATAATATCTAGGTGTTTTTTTATGAATTCATTGCTGTTTCTAACGATAAAAACTCATAAAAATGTCGATTTTTTTATGCTTTAACTACCACAAATAGCTCATTCTCTTAATATATTAGGGAATTTTTACATGCGATATTCAGCATTTGGTATATTAAAGCAGGGATTAACCGGCAATAAAGGCTGGAAACCTGTTTGGCGTGAACCAGAGCCAAAAAAATCTTATGACTACATAATAGTTGGTGGAGGTGGCCATGGATTGGCTACAGCACACTATCTAGCAAAAGTTTTTGGTGGGAAAAATATAGCTGTTTTAGAAAAAGGTTGGATTGGTTCAGGCAATATAGGCAGAAATACAACAATTGTGCGATCTAATTATGGTCTTGATGGCAACCAGCCGTTTTATGAGATGTCCTTAAAATTGTGGGAAGGTCTTGAGCAAGATCTTAATTACAATGCCATGATGTCACAACGTGGTATATTAAACTTAGCACATTCAGATGGTCAGCGAGATGCATATGCACGCCGTGGCAATGCAATGCTAATGTCAGGTGCAGATGCAGAATTGCTTGATAGAAGTGCGATAGAGAAAATGTGCCCGTTTTTAAACTTTGACAACGAGCGCTTTCCAATAAAAGCAGGATTGTTACAGCGTAGAGCTGGTACAGCAAGGCATGATGCAGTCGCATGGGGGTATGCTCGTTCAGCCGACTTACACGGGGTTGATATTAT
This sequence comes from uncultured Amylibacter sp., assembly GCA_905182285.1. Taxonomy (GTDB): domain Bacteria; phylum Pseudomonadota; class Alphaproteobacteria; order Rhodobacterales; family Rhodobacteraceae; genus Amylibacter. The sequence goes on from CAJJAY010000012.1 coordinate 4,519, forward strand.
TCAAAACTGTGAAGTAACTGGCTTTCAAATGAAGAATGGCAAATGCTTAGGAGTGCAAACCAATCAAGGCTTAATTAAAGCAAAGAAAACAGCAGTTTGTGTAGCAGGTGCCTCTAGTCGTGTAATGGAAAAAGCCGGCATGCGGCTACCAATTGAAAGTCACGTTCTTCAAGCATTCGTTTCAGAAGGATTAAAGCCTACAATCCCAGGTGTCATTACATACGGAGCTGGACATTTTTATGTTAGTCAGTCTGATAAAGGTGGATTGGTATTTGGAGGCGACCTTGACGGATATAACTCTTATGCTCAAAGAGGTAACCTACCAGTTGTAGAGGATGTTTGCTCTGGGGGCATGTCAATAATGCCTATGATTGGGAGAGCCCGTTTATTAAGGATGTGGGGAGGTGTCATGGATATGTCCATGGACGGCTCACCTTTCATTGATAAGACTGGTATTGAAGGATTATATTTTAACGGTGGATGGTGCTATGGAGGCTTTAAAGCAACTCCTGCATCTGGATATTGTTACGCACATTTACTCGCAACTGATACTCCTCATGAAAATGCAAGCCAAATGCGTTTAGACCGTTTTATTCGCGGTAATATGATTGATGAAAAGGGTGTAGGCGCCCAACCAAATTTACATTAGGGGAATATTGAAATGATTATTAACCACCCCTTATTGGGGCCACGAGACGCTAGTGAATTTACACATCTTGGAGATGAATCTATGATTGATCGCCCTGATGGTATGAACGAAGGTGCTGCTGAAAAATTCCATGACTATTTATATCTTCGAGACAATCCTGCAGGAAAGTATCGCGAACTTTGGTACCATGAGGCAGGTGATAGATCATGGCTAGTGGTCACACGCGATACTGTAACTCACGAAATTTTCAAAGTTGAGTTGGCACGTGACGTTGCCCGTTCACGGGGGCGTTCAAAATGAGCCAAGACTTTAGAATTAATGGTGGTTTAATTAATAGAGATAAACCAATCAATTTTACTTTTAACAATAAGAAAATGACTGGATATGAAGGTGATACACTTGCATCAGCTTTATTAGCAAATGGCCAAAGATTAGTAGGAAGATCATTCAAATATCACAGACCTCGTGGTATATTTAGTTCAGGCTCAGAAGAGCCAAATGCTTTAATCCAATTACGTTCAGGGGCACACCAAGAACCAAATACTCGAGCAACTGTCGTGGAACTTTTTGATGGTTTAACTTCAGAAAGCCAAAATCATCGCGGTTCCCTAGAATTTGATTTAATGTCTGCTACTGATTTATTATCACCATTTCTGGGCGCAGGTTTTTATTACAAGACATTTATGTGGCCCAAAGCATTTTGGGAAAAAATTTATGAACCAATTATCAGATCAAGTGCAGGGCTGGGTAGTTTGTCTAAATTAGAAGACCCAGACAAATATGACAAAGGTTTCTTACATTGTGATTTATTAATCGCAGGTGCTGGCCCATCAGGATTGACTGCAGCACTTGCAGCTGGACGATCAGGTGCACGAGTAATTATTGCTGATGAAGACTTTCTCCTTGGCGGTCGATTATTAGAAGAAGACCACGCAGTTGCAGGAATTCCGGGACGTGATTGGGTTCTAAACACGCAAAGTGAATTAGAGGCAATGCCAAACGTTCGTATTTTATCACGAACAACAGTTTACGGTGCTTATGATCATGGCATCTATGGTGCTCTTGAAAGAAAAACTGATCACTTAGCAGACAGTGGAGATAAACCACGTCAAGTATTATGGCGAATTTACTCAAAAAAAGCTATGATATGTGGGGGTGCAACTGAACGTTCGATTGCATTTCCAAATAATGATCGGCCAGGCATAATGCTTGCAGGGTCTGTTAGAGCATACGCCACAAGATACGGCGTAGCAGCAGGTACTAAAGTTGCTATTTTCACAAACAACGATAGCGGTTGGCAGACTGCAGTAGAGTTGGTAGAAAAAGGTATAAATGTTATTGCAGTAATTGACCCAAGAGATACTGCACCTAGAGCGCACATTCCTAATGTGGCAATGATAATGGGCGCCAGCGTTTGTGATACTCAAGGTCGCAAAGCTTTAAATCGAATTACGCTGACTAACGGGCAAGTATTAAATGTTGATTGTTTAGCAGTTTCTGGTGGTTGGTCACCAAACGTACATCTCACCTGTCACCAAAGAGGGCGGCCTATTTGGAATGATGAAATTGCCGGCTTTGTTCCAGGGGGAGATTTACCTGTTGGCCAGTCAATTGCAGGAGCTGCAAATGGTGAAATGACACTTGGATTAGCAATTAAATCAGGTCATAAAATTGCTAATACTATTGTCAAAGAATTAGGTTTTACACCATCGCGAGCTCAAGCCGCAAAAGCTGACGATGAAAGTTTTGCAATAAAACAATATTGGCATGTTGCAGGTTACAAACAACGTGCATGGATTGATTTGCAAAATGACGTCACAACAAAAGATGTCAAACAATCACAAGCAGAAGGTTTTAAATCAGTTGAACATTTGAAGCGTTATACCACACTTGGAATGGCGACAGATCAAGGTAAAACTTCAAATATCTTAGGCCTTGCAGTAATGGCAGAAGCTACAGGGAAAACTATTCCTGAGACGGGAACAACTATTTTTCGACCACCTTATTCACCCGTAGCTATTGGAGCATTTGGTGGCAGAGAACGTGGCCAGCACTTCCATCCAACACGCCTAACTCCAAGTCATAAATGGGCGGATGAACAAGGTGCAGAATTTGTTGAAGTAGGCAATTGGATGCGAGCCCAATGGTTCCCTAAAGCAGGTGATAAAACATGGCGTGATAGTGTAGACCGCGAAGTTACAAAGACACGCCAATCTGTAGGTGTGTGTGATGTATCAACACTTGGTAAAATTGATATAAAAGGTAAAGATGCTGCTGAATTTTTAAACAAAATTTACTCCAATCCTTTTGCAAAGGTTCCTGTTGGCAGAGTTCGTTATGGCCTGATGCTACGTGAAGATGGAATTTGCTATGATGATGGCACAACTGCTCGTTTAGCAGAAAATCATTTTGTTATGACAACCACCACAGCTAACGCAGTACTTGTTTACAGGAATATGGAATTTGCACGACAATGTTTATTTCCTGATCTTGATGTACATATCATTTCCACAACAGATCAGTGGGCTCAATTTGCAGTTGCTGGACCAAATAGTCGGGCTGTTCTATCAAAAATAATTGATAATGTTGACATGTCAAATGATGGCTTTCCTTTCATGGCCTGCTCAGACGTAACAGTTTGTGGCGGAACGCCAGGGCGATTATTTCGTATAAGTTTTTCTGGTGAATTAGCATACGAAGTAGCTGTGCCAGCAAGGTATGGGGATGCATTAATTCGTGAAATCATTTCAGCTGGAGAAGAGTTCAATATCACCCCCTACGGGACAGAGGCTCTTGGTGTGATGAGAATAGAAAAAGGTCATGTAACTGGCGCTGAACTTAATGGCCAAATGACTGCTTTCAACATTAATATGAATAACATGATTTCGACTAAAAAAGACAGCATTGGATCTGTACTTTCACGAAGAGAAGTAATGGTTGCAGATGATCAAGTTCGATTAGTTGGAGTAAAAACTATTAAAAAATCTGATAGTCTATCATCAGGCGCTCATTTCCTTGCAGAAAATGACAAGCCAACAACTCAAAATGATCAAGGCTGGATTACATCTGTTTGTTATTCACCACACTTTGAACAGCATATAGGGCTTGGCTTTCTTGAGCGTGGCCATGAACGACATGGTGAAGTTCTTCGAGCATGGGATGGCATCAGAGGAACAGACGTATTAGTAGAAATTGTATCATCTCATATGTATGATCCAGAGGGAGGGCTACAACGTGGTTAAATTATCAGCAACTGACTCTTTGGGTGGATATGATAAAGAAATTGGCACGATGCGATTACGTGAAATTTCTAATTATTCTTTAATTTCCCTTGCAATTCCACAAGATAAAGAAACTTTATTTAAGAAAAAAATCAAAGATACATTTGGCTTAAATATGCCATCACCAATTGAAACAATATCTAATAAAGAAACACGCTTGCTTTTTACTCAACCAGATCAAATCTTTGCCTTAACAGAAAACTCAATCGATCCTGAAAAAGATATGGCAGAAAAATTTGAAAGCTCTGCATATATTACAGATCAAACTGATGCTTGGGTTGTTTTAGAACTTAGTGGTGCATCTTCTCGTGAAGCATTAGAGCGTATTTGTCAGATTGATTTAAACAAAGATGCTTTTAAATTAAATTCAATGGCACGTACTAGCATGGAACATATGTCTGCAATCATTGTGCGTACATCAAAAGACACATTTTTATTAATGTCCGCTAGCTCCTCAGCATTTTCATTTTTACATGCCGTAGAATTATCAGCACAACATATATCTTAATTTAATATATTTTTATTAAAACGATATAATATTTTTTCTGCTAAATATAAAAGAGGCCGTTACTAATTATAGCTGCCTCTTTTATAGTTTTTAGCCGGGTTATATTAACCACGTTTGCCGTAGTATAAACCCACAACATGTTCAGCTTGAGCAAAGAATAACCAGCGTGACGCAAAAACACCAACTACGTGAGACAATACTGCTATAATTGCTTTAATTCCATGTTGAGCACCCATTCCTATCATTAGTATTGGAATAACAATCATCAAAATTATTGCTATTAACCTTAACTTTGCCGCGTGCTTACGACCTATTACATATACCATTTCTTTTAAAAGATAGTTAGTGCCAGTATGTGGTGGTTCAAACATTCTCACCTTACCAATATTACCTAGGCCAGTAGCCGTTTCTATTGTAGTTCCACTTTTTGAAAAACTACTATCACTTATAAACCAGGCAAAAATTTGAATTAAACCAACAGCTACAAATCCATACATTGCTACAGTAACTTGGCCTGTCATAAGTGCCCCACCAAATATGGATAAGCTTACAAACAAAACTGGTGTTGACCAGTGATTCCACCTAGGAACAGTTTTTAGTTGTGCATAAATCATTGATGTAGTGAATACAGTTACTACTGATAACATTGCGCCAATTACACCCACAAACATCCAGTGTGTTTCAAAGAAAATTGCTCCAATTGCATATACACCCATGACAGTTAATGCAGCTACTGCACAGCAGCCCTCACGGCTAAGCCAACTTGTTCGCCATTGGCTAAATGCTTTTAAAGAATTTTTTGGATTGCCTAGGTGAAATGTTGCAGACAATAGGCCACCTACAGAAAGCGCATATGCCACAAAGAAAAATATAAATGCCGAAAAGCCAGTCATTGGTGGTTTTCCAATTCCTAACCAAGCCAACATACCAAAGCCTAAGCCAGATAAGACAGAAAAAAGAATGACGGATGGTGCTGGATGCATTAGATTTTCTCCAAATTACGATCAAGCCATCCAAGAAAGCCAGAAGTTTCGGTAGCAATAGGTGCTAATAATGGCGCCAAAATATCAATTTCATTACCCTGGTCTTTTGGACGTGGTGGCAAATATTTATTTACTGGTTTAGTTCCAAGCTCTGGCATTAAGTCCATACCACCACGCTCTTCAACTAATTTTGACACAGCACTATCTGCATCGCCCAAATCTCCAAAATGACGTGCACCCGATGGACATGTACGAACACATGCAGGCTCACGATCTTCTTCCGGTAAATTTTCATTATAAATTCGATCAACACAAAGTGTACATTTCTTCATTACACCTGCAGCCTGATCAAGTTCACGAGCCCCATATGGACACGCCCATGCGCAAAGACCACACCCGATGCATGCGTCTTCATTCACTAAAACGATACCATCTTCAGCTCGCTTGTAGCTTGCCCCAGTTGGGCACACAGTTACGCAAGGTGCATCTTCACAATGAAGGCAAGACTTTGGAAAGTGTATTGTTTGAGCTGCGCCCTGCTCTGGCTGAACTTCGTAAGAATGCACACGATTTAAAAAAGTACCAGATGGATTTTCACCATAAGCATCTTGATCAGATAATGGCGCTCCATAATTTTCTGTATTCCAGCCTTTACACGAAATAACGCACGCATGGCAGCCTACACATGTATCTAGATCAATTACTAATCCAAGTTTTACATCAGATTTAGGGGGTAATGCGGTCATGTTCCCACCTTCCAAGTTAAGTTCTTAGGGCCTTTACCAACTGGTGATTTCTGTGCCGGTATATTTGGCTCACATTCACTTGGTGCACCCACTTTTTCAATTGCAACTTTCAAATCAAACCACGCAGCCTGTCCAGTAATTGGATCTGAATTAGCCCAACGCATGCCGTCACCTTTAGGTGGCATAAGTTCATGAATTAAATGATTCAGTAAAAAGCCTTTTGTTGCCTCAGGAGCTTTTTCGTCTAAAGCCCAAGCACCTTTTCGTTTCCCAATAGCGTTCCACGTCCATATTGTATTTTCATTTAATGCTGCTTGGTGTGCAACTGGCACTGTAATCTCACCGTGTGGCGAAGATACTTTTGCCCAGTCACCTTCTTTAAAGTCATTTTCTTGCCAAATTTTCGTTGGGACATATAATGGGTTTACTCCATGGATTTGTCTTAACCATGCATTCTGAGTTCCCCATGAGTGATACATAGCCATTGGACGTTGTGTCAGTGCATGAATAGGAAAATCTTTATCTGTTGAGTTATTCCATACTGGGAGAGGGCTCATTGCCTCTCGAACCCGTTCTCGAAGATGCTCTGGAGGCTGTCTTTCTCCATGGCCTTCTGCAGCTAATTGGAATTTACGCATTGGTTCCACATAAAGCTGAAATAAATAAGGAGATGGTGCATCAAATAATCCCATCCCAACAGCCCATTCTTGGTAGGCCATATTCCATGGTTTATAATAAGAAGCATCTTCCTTGATATGTTCAACAAAGAAACCACCATTTTCAATATACTTATTAAGTTGCTCTGGATTTACTTCTCCACGACCTGAATCAGAGCCATCACCACGGAAACCAGCAAGTGGACCAATTCCAGGTTTTCTTTGGTGGTTAACAATATAATCAGCATAATCAGCAAACTTTTGAGATCCATCTTCATTGGTAAAGTTTGGCAATCCAAGACGAGCTCCTAAATCACAAAGCACGGACTGAAAGCCTCGCACATCACGGTCTGGTTCTATTACAGGCCAACGAATTGCATCCGCTGCACCATCAGCTTCACAAATTGGGCGATCTAATAGCGAAATACAATCATGGCGTTCAAGATAAGTTGCATCTGGGAGAACAAGATCAGCGTATGCAACCATTTCAGAAGAATATGCATCTGAGTAAATAATGTTTGGAATTACGTAGTCACCATTCTCATCTTTGTCAGTTAGCATCTTCATGACACCACCGGTATTCATTGAAGAATTCCAAGACATGTTAGCCATATACATAAACAATGTATCTATTTTATATGGGTCACCAGCATGCGCGTTTGAAATAACCATGTGCATCAATCCATGTGATGACATAGGATTTTCCCAAGTAAATGCTTTATCAATGCGGGCTGCTGTACCATCTGCTTTTAAAGCAAGATCTTCTGGTCCATGCGTAAAACCTAAATGGGGTCCATCGAGAGGTTTATTTGGCGCATAACCATAATGAGGTTTTGGGTGAATTTCTGATGATTTTGGATATGGCGGCTTGAAACGGAAACCTCCAGGAACTTCAACACTTCCCAAAATAATTTGCAAAATATGTAAAGCTCTACATGTCTGGAAACCATTTGCATGCGCAGATATTCCTCGCATAGCATGGAAAGAGACAGGACGACCTGTCATTTTTGTATGCTTTTCACCGCGGAAATCAGTCCATTCAATCGGCAGGCTAATTTCTTGTTCAAATGCGACATGCGCTAATTCTGCTGCTAGGCGGCGAATTGTTTCTTCAGTAATACCACATCGCTCTGCTACATTTGCGGCGTCATGCTCAGGCGCCATATATGTTTCAGCCATTTTATGAAACACTGTTGTATGAGTAATGCCAGCTTGTCTGATTGACCCATTTAAATCTGGCTTAATGCCTTTTTTATCATACGCTACTTTTTTGCCAGACTTTAAATCAATAACTAGGGGCTTATTGTCTTTATCACGTAAAAATAAACCATAACTTTCACTATCTGGATTGCTATCCAATAGAACTGGAGCATTTGTATATTGAGCCAGATAGTGGAGATCAATCTTCCCTGCCTTCATTAATTCATGAATAAGAGCTGTAATAAATAATCCATCAGTCCCTGGAGTTATTCCAACCCATTCATCAGCAATTGCATTATAACCCGTTCTAATTGGGTTAACGCCTACCACTTTAGCACCACGTTTTTTAAGCTTACCTAATCCCATTTTTATAGGATTACTGTCATGATCTTCAGCAACACCAAAAAGCATAAACATTTTAGTATGATCCCAGTCAGGTTGACCAAACTCCCAAAATGCCCCACCCATTGTGTAAATACCAGCCGCAGCCATATTCACCGAACAGAAGCCACCGTGGGCTGCATAGTTTGGCGTACCAAATCCCTGTGCCCAAAAACTTGTAAATGACTGTGACTGATCTCGACCAGTAAAAAATGCTAATTTAGATGGATCATCAGCGCGAACTTTCGCAAGGCGTGTTGATGCAATCTCTAATGCTTCATCCCAGCTGATTTCTTCAAACTCACCTGAACCGCGTTCACCTACTCGTTTCAGAGGAGATCTCAAACGAGATGGTGCATTCACTTGCATAATTCCAGCAGATCCTTTGGCGCATAACACACCTTTATTCACTGGATGGTCACGGTTTCCCTCTATGTATGCTACCTTCCCTTCCTTCATATGAACATTGATGCCACAGCGGCATGCGCACATATAACACGTGGTTTTTCTAATCTCGTCAGATACTTTGGGGGAAGTGTCTATTACAGGTTGGGAATGATTCATAATGCCTCCTAAACGTACCCCTAAATAGGATAACATTCTTATCAAAACAAACACTATTTTAATTATAGAAAGTAGTCTTCGAGAAAGCCGACAGTAAAGGCATTTTTGCGACAGTTTGTCGTTTTAAAACAGCCTTCCACCCAATGGGACGTTTTTATCTGGAGCAATTAAAACAACTGCTCCATTTTCATCTGGAACGCCCAAAACCAAAACTTCAGACTTTACTGGCCCAATTTGTCGGGATGGAAAATTTACAACTGCCATTACGCGTTTTCCCACTAATTCTTCAAGACTATAATGCACTGTGATTTGCGCCGAAGACTTTTTCTCACCAATGCTCTCACCAAAATTTATCCAAAGTTTATAGGCAGGTTTTCGTGCTTCTGGAAATGGTTCAGTGCGTGTAATTTCTCCAACTCGAACATCAACCGCCATAAACTCATCAAATGTAATTTCACTCATGCTTTTCCTAATTCTTTACTTCGATTAGCTGCAGCTTTAACGCCTTCCAATAGCACTTTTGGAAATCCAGTTTCTACATCCATTAAAATTTCTAATGCCGCTTGAGTTGTACCCCCTGGTGAGGTCACATTAACCCTCAATTGTTCTGGACTTTCCTCTGAGTGGAACGCAAGTGCTCCAGCTCCTGCAACTGTCTTCTTAGCCAACTTCATAGCCAACTGCGCTGACAAACCTTGATCTACTCCAGCTGCAGCTAACGCTTCAATTAAATGAAATACATATGCGGGCCCAGATCCTGAAACAGCTGTTACTGCATCCATTTGAGATTCTGATTCCAAAACAACTGTATCGCCTACTGCCTGTAAAAGGGTCTCACAAAGTTTAATATCATGATTTGAACTATTACTGTTACCAATAAGGGCTGATATTCCTTGCCCGATTGCCGCTGGAGTGTTGGGCATTGCTCTCACTATTTTACAATTATTACCCAAAACAGATTGAAAGCTTTCAATAGATGTGCCCGCCGCAATAGATAAAAATACAGTATCAGTCCTCGCAATCACTTTTAGAGATGGCAAGGCTTCCCCCATCATCTGGGGTTTCACTGCTATAATACAAACAGCAGGTTCTTGAGGTAGCGTTTTATTTAAATTTAATCCTTTTTCCTCAAGCTCATGCAACCATTCAGAAGGGAAAGGGTCTAGGACATATACCGAGCTTGGTTTCAAGCCATCAGCTAACCAACCCTGAAGCATTGCAGACCCCATTTTACCACAGCCCAATAGAACTAATCCTTTTTCAGAAACAGTCATTAAAGCCATGTAATTATCCTTATTTTAAATCCAAATTATGCGTGACCATAAGCTTCCGCAATAGCTACATCCATTGCAGAGGCAGGTGTTTGATCGCCCCAACAAGCCAGTTGGAATGCTGGGTAATACCGCTCACATGCTGTAACTGCCATGTGAAGAAGATGGTCAATTTGATCAGCACTTACGATAGCACCACCTGATAAAACTAAACCATATCGAAATACCATCATTTTATGTTCTCGCCAGTATGAGAATCCACCAGTCCAACAATCATCATTTGCTAGATTTAATGCTTCAAACAGTTCTGGTAATTTTTCTTTAGGCGGATCTAGGTCGAATGAAGATACTAATCTAAGTGTCTCATCATATCCTGACCAAGCTAAGTTTACAGAATAAGTTCTCCACTTACCCTCAACCATCATAGCTATTTGATCATCCCCAACTCGGTCAAAATCCCATGAACGATTCTTGATTAAGTTTTCAACTATATCAATCGGGTGAATTTCACTTTCACTCAAGTAATGCTCTGTATCTGCCACTTCTAGCCCTCTTTTTGGGAGGAAAACACGCCACTAAATGCAGGTGCTAACCCAATGAGTCGAGGTTTATTAATTACCCCTTACTACATATAGTGTGCCAGCAAATGCATTCTGTAAAGTTATTTATTTGTAAAAAAACAATCTATCCCCAAGTAAATTTGGTTATCCACAGATATTTAATATTTATTTTTGAATATCTACCAGGTTCCAAATGCTATGGAAAAAAATATGCCAAAATCAATAAATTTATAGAATCAATTTATTGATTTATTATTTTTTTGCTTTTGGAGATTTTTTCTTCTCAAAAGCATCTAATCGCTTTGAGAGCGCAATATTTTCTTCACGAGCTTTTTGGGCCATTGCCTTGACTGCGTCAAATTCTTCTCGCGTTACAAAGTCTCGATCAGCCAACCATCGGTCAATCCAGCTTTTCATAGTTGTTTCAGCTTCTTCTTTTGCACCCTGAGCAACGCCCATTGCGCTTGTCATAACTTTTGACATGTCATCAAAAAATTTGTTGTTGGTTTGCATATTCAGGCTCCAAAGATTGTGTTATTCTTTATATATGGTATTTTTTTACGACTTTGCCAATGGTAGCTTGACACACTGGGACACCAAACCGCACAAACAACTAAAACGGATGGCTTAAATGCTAGCAATATTACCTTTCCCAAACATTGATCCAATTCTTATTTCTTTTGAAATAATGGAACGTAATTTTGCAATCCATTGGTACGCAATATCATATATTGCAGGGTTTCTTTGCGCTTTGGCTTGGATGCGATTTGAAGTTAGTAAACTAGATTTATGGCAAGACAATACCCCCCCTCTCACAAAAACTAAAATTGAAGATGTAATTACATGGATGATCATAGGAACAATATTAGGTGGTCGGCTTGGATATGTATTATTTTATCAGTTCGAGGCTTTCCTATTAGATCCACTTAGAATAATTCGAGTATGGGAAGGTGGCATGTCCTTTCATGGTGGCTTTATGGGCGTTATATTAGCCGGCCTCCTTTACTGCAGAAAAACAAATAGTAATCCATGGTCGGTCGGTGATTTAATTGCATCAAGTAGTTGCTTTGGTCTTTTATTTGGCCGTATTGCAAACTTTATTAATGCAGAACTTTGGGGCCGCCCAACTGATGCCCCTTGGGGTATTGCCTTCCCTACACAAGCAGCCCAAAACTGTGGTCAGGCTTTAGGTGAAATATGCGGTCGACACCCATCTCAATTATATGAAGCCGCTTTAGAAGGTATAATACTTTTCGCAGTAATGGCCTTCTTAATATTCAAGCGGCACTGGTTTAAGATACCAGGTCAAATCATAGGAATATTTTTTATTGGATACGGCTTAGCTCGTGTGATCGTCGAAAGTTTCAGACAGGCAGATTTACAGTTTATATCTATTGATAATCCAAACGGATATATAATACGAATTTACGAACTTGGACTAACAATGGGGCAAACCCTATCTATTCCAATGGTCTTCATTGGAATTTTAATAATTTACATGGCAAGAAGACGCGTAAAATGACTGCACTAAGTGATATCATAATAAATCAAATAAAACGTTTCGGCCCAATGCCTGTCTCAGAATACATGACACTCTGCCTACTTCACCCTGAGCATGGGTATTATACAAATCGAGACGCACTCGGAGCATCTGGTGATTTTACAACCGCGCCAGAAATCAGTCAAATGTTTGGAGAATTAATTGGTCTCACAATCGCCCAAGCTTGGATTGATCAGGGAATGCCCAAACCATTTGTCCTAGCAGAATTAGGCCCTGGAAATGGGACGCTCATGGCAGATATTTTGCGCGCTACTAAATCTGTTCCAAAATTTCACTCATCAATGGATTTGCATTTGATTGAAGCAAGTCCAGAAATGAGAAAACGTCAAAAGTCAGCTCTCGATGGATTTTGCGTCACATGGCTAGATTACTTTTCTGAATTACCACAAAAACCACTTTTTTTAGTGGCAAACGAATTCTTTGATTGCCTTCCAATTAAACAATATCGACGAACAGCAGAAGGTTGGCAGGAACAAATGATTGGTGCAGATGAAAACCAACTTCATTTTATTTTGGGCACTGCAACATCTGAAGATGTTTTTACAAAAAGTAATGATATTCCAAATGGAGATATGCTGGAGATTTCAGCTTCGAGTGTTGCCTTTGCTTCTGCTATAGGTGAGCATGTTAATACTAATGGTGGCTGTGCTATTATAATTGACTACGGTGAATGGGATAGCGACGGCGATAGTCTGCAAGCTATTCAAAACCATAATAAGATTGACCCCTTAACAAATTGTGGGGCGGCTGATCTAACGGCTCATGTAAGCTTTAGAGATTTAACAAATGCAGCATCCAAACATGCAAAAGTTAGTTCAACAATTCCACAAGGAATACTCCTAGAACGCCTCGGAATAACTCAACGTGCTCAAACGTTGGCAAAAAATATAGATGGGAAAGCATTAGAAACCCATATCTCAGCGCACAAACGCTTGACCCACCCAGATGAAATGGGAAAGTTGTTCAAAGCCATTGCAATAATACCTAATCATACTGACTTGCCCACAGGATTTAATTAATGACGCTACAAATTATTACATCAGACTATTTGGCTACTCATAGGCATGGTTTTTTTACGCGCCATGGCGGCATATCCAGTGGAATATACAAAGGTTTAAATTGCGGTGCTGGCTCAACTGACCAAGTAGACGCAGTCAAAAAAAATAAACTATTGGTCTGTGATGCAATGGGTGTTTCTTTAGATAAATTAGTTACAGTTCATCAGGTCCATTCAGCAGATGTAATTATAAGTACCGAACAGTCCAATGGCCTTGCACAAAAAGCTGACGCAATTGTGTCAAAATCAAAAGGCTTAGCACTTGGAATTCTTACAGCAGATTGTGCACCAATTCTATTTTGTGATCCAAATTCAGGTGTTGTGGGCGCAGCACATTCTGGTTGGCAAGGCGCAATAAAAGGTATCGCGCAAAATACAATCACAAAAATGATTGAAATAGGTGCAGATATTGCAAATATTCAAGCTGTTGTAGGCCCGTGTATTAGCCAAAAAAATTATGAAGTTGGGGAAGAGTTTCTTGAGAACTTCCTAATAGATGATCAGTATAACATGAGATTTTTTGCAAACGGAAAAAATGATAAATACCAATTCGATTTGCCTGGCTTCTGCCTCCATTCTTTAAGAAATGCTGGAGTTACTAAGCCTGAATGGACTGGACATTGCACATATGAAGATGGAAACAAGTTTTATTCTTACAGAAAATCTACACATTTAAACGAACCTGATTATGGCCGCCTTATTTCTGTTATTTCTGTTTAGGTAAAGGAATAGGTACACCAGGAACATCTTTTGCACACCTAATGACAAGAGATGTCTTCACACTAGCAACGTTCACGGCACTTGTAAGATTTTCTGTTAAAAATGTTTGAAAGCTTGAAAGATCTGGGGCAACGCATTTTAATACAAAGTCAATTTCGCCATTTAGCATATGGCACTCACGCACATAATCCCATTCTTTACATTTTGCCTCAAAGGCTTGCAAATCTGCTTCCGCTTGAGAATGCAATCCAACCATTGCAAAAACTTGCACATCAAATCCAAGCGCCTTGCCATCCACAATGCCATGATATCCTCTAATAAGCCCTACATCTTCCAGCGCTCGAATTCTTCGCAAACATGGCGGTGCCGACAGCCCCACTTGTGTAGAAATCTCAACGTTACTCATTCTCCCATCTTCCTGGAGAAGTTTTAGAATTTGAAGATCAATTGCATCAAGCTTATGCATTCAATAGTTCCCTGTTTCACATATTCGTACACTATCATTCTATTTTGCGCAATTAAATTACAATACCTTGTAATAAAATAAGCATTTAAATCTAATTAAAATGGTTCAAATTTTCTTTAAACCAAAGTATATCTTTCGAAACACAATAAAGGATTCCCTGAAATGGCTGACACTAGACACACTAAACTTTTGATTATTGGCTCAGGCCCAGCAGGTTATACTGCCGCTGTTTATGCGTCTCGTGCAATGCTTAACCCAGTACTTGTTCAAGGCATTGAGCCAGGTGGACAACTAACAACGACAACTGAAGTTGAAAATTGGCCAGGTGACACCGAGGTTCAAGGCCCTGATCTAATGATCCGTATGGAGTCACACGCACAAGAAATGGGTACTGAAATTATCGGTGATATTATTAGCGATTTAGATTTGTCAAAACGCCCCTTCACTGCAATGGGTGATAGCGGAACGACTTATACTTGTGACGCGGTGATTTTAGCAACTGGTGCTCGCGCTAAGTGGCTTGGTTTAGAGACAGAAGAAAAGTTTAAAGGCTTTGGCGTTTCTGCTTGCGCAACTTGTGATGGTTTTTTCTATCGTGGGCAAGAAATTGTTGTAATAGGTGGCGGCAATACTGCAGTTGAGGAAGCATTATTTCTAACAAATTTTGCGTCAAAGGTTACACTTATTCACAGACGCGATGAATTTAGATGTGAGAAGATCTTAGAAGATCGCATGATGAAAAATGAAAAAATTGAGCCGCTTTATTTCCACGAATTAGTTGAAGTCACTGGGACTGACATGCCACTTGGAGTTGAGGGTATAAAAGTTAGACATACTAAGACAGGCGAAATAACTGAGCTTTCTTGTAAAGGCGTCTTCGTTGCCATCGGTCACGCACCGGCAAATGAATTGGTCAAAGACCAACTCGAAACACATATGGGTGGTTACGTCATAACTAAACCAGATAGCACGTCTACTAGTATACCAGGTGTATTTGCGGCAGGAGACTTAACTGATCACATATACCGCCAAGCAGTTACATCAGCAGGTATGGGTTGTATGGCAGCTCTTGAAGCAGAGCGTTTCTTAGCTGAAGAAAAGTAAACTTAAGATTATTTATTTTTTTATTTAAGAGCAATTTTAAATCTTTTAATACTCTCACTAGAGTATATTTCTTCGCGCCTGTAAAATGCATCAAAGGAAGGAATATCGTCACAGATTTTAAGCCATGAAAGTTTACTTTTTACAAAAATATGTGCTTGTGGCGGATAACGATTTGCGTCGTTTAGAGTTGTTGTCTTAAGAACTAATAAATTATCTAATCCAGAAAATTGGCTGTAAATTTGATCTCCACAAGTTTGGCAGCGTTTAATTGTATGACCCTTTCCACTACCTGATGGACCCATTGTTTCAATTAGATTTCCTCGCTCTAGAGAAAAGTTAGTTTTTTCCATTAATGAATGCACTATAAATGCTGATGCAGAATATCTCTGGCATAAAGTACAATGGCACGCATGAGTAAATATTGGGTCACTATTGATTGTATACTGCACCTGACCGCATGAGCACTCGCCATTATGTTTTGTCATTTCTTTCCCACTTGCTTTAAAATAAATAAGACGTTGGAGCCCTTTTAAAAATTATCATAAAAACTATATCAAAGCTATCATTGCACATATCCATAACAAGTTTAAAGTATATGTGTCTATGTGTGGAACACGAACGAATAGGTTTAAGATGATAGTAATTTTAAGGATAGCAGCTGGAATACTTCTAGTGGGTGTAGTGTTTTGGGCTATAAATAGCGCCATAACATGGATAGGCCATTCAATCCGCAATTACAGAATATCTAAGAATAAACCAGACCCAACTCAAGAAGAGCTTCGCAACAAAAAAATCGAAAATAAGAAAAAATTAAAAAAACTTGTTATCATTTATTTGAGCCTATGCGCTGCACTTATTTTGATCATAATTTCTGCAGATATGTATTTTTGACATTAATATATAAAAAATTTAAATTTCTTGACGTTATAAAAAACTACACTAATTACTATCATAACGAGTTTGTATAATAACCATCACGGTAGCTTCTCCCCCTTAGCATTTTATACGAACTCGTTACACAATATATTTCAAAATTGTCGTTTAAACCTATTGTATTTTACCTGACAAATGATACTTTATCTCATAACGAGCCTATTAGTATCTTCCCGAGTTTTGCGATTCAAACAAAAAATAGGCTCGTTAACCATACATAGATTGATATTATTTAAAATAATTGATAAGAGTTTTAAGCCTCATAATCCATAAAGTATAATTGGTTAGTTATCTTAACTTGCCATATTTATTGATTCAAAATGCTTTAAAAGGCGGTTTCGCTCTCTGTCATCGCCATTAAAGTAACCATCTATAAAATATATAATTAGTCCAAAAACAGCTATAAAAATCAGTTTCCAAATATTACTCACTTGGCATTTCGACTGTGGCTTCATCAGAAGATAAGAAATCTAGAGCCATTGCGCTAACCTCTTCTTTTGACAAACCCATCTGCTCAAGTATATTAGCACCTTCAACAAACATACATAACGCGATGTCGCCTAATTCGCTTCCCGAATCTTCAAGGGTAGTAATTGTAGTATCAATTGCTTCATGAATTTTATCAAAGTTTTCGTCTGTTATATTGTCTGACATTTTGTATTCCTCATATCTAAAATTGATTATAAAGCTTAAATTCCGCATCAGCAAAGGCTATATGCTAAATACTACAGCAATGTGATAAATGGTGACCCCAGCAGGACTCGAACCTGCAACCCCCTGCTTAGAAGGCAGGTGCTCTATCCAGTTGAGCTATGGAGTCATTAACTTTCTCTTAAATCGAGAGAACAAATAGGGCAAGCTTAATGTGTCCAAGTTTCTTTACGATTTGTGGCAAAATTATCCCCATAACCTCCATTTCGGATTACATGTTTGCGCTCTTTTGGTTCTTGAAGAGTATATGCAACACCTTTTTGATCTGCATATGCAATTGCTTCGTCTTTTGTTTCAAAAAATAGCTTCACTTGACTGTTTGTATCTCCAGAACCCGTCCATCCCATTAAAGGATCAATATTCCTTACTTCACTTTGCGAGAATTCCAACACCCATCTCTTAGTTTTACCTTGGCCTGATTGCATTGCATTACGACTTGGCTGATATATACGAGCTGACATTTAAATCTCCACAATTGTTAAACTTGTTATTGCTATTATTGGAGAAAAACTCAAGAGCTTAAGGAGCGGCAATTCGTATCAAAAACACTTAGTACTCTTGTCCCTGAGCATTAGCCTATGCAAAATTGAAATAAACAAACGAATCAAATTAATGTCTGATCCATCTCTATTAAATAAAGTACCTGAAATCGCCTCTCGCAAAAAATTAGAGGGTGGACAGAAATTTGTTTTAAACAGTCCATTTGAGCCTGCGGGTGATCAGCCCGTTGCAATAGCTGAATTGGTACAGGGGCTAGCTGACGGTGAACAAAATCAAGTTTTATTAGGGGCAACTGGAACTGGTAAAACTTTTACAATGGCAAAAATTATTGAACAGACCCAGCGCCCTGCAATAATATTAGCCCCAAATAAAACTTTAGCAGCCCAATTATTTGGTGAATTTAAAAACTTTTTTCCAAATAATTCAGTTCAATATTTTGTTAGTTTTTATGATTACTATCAGCCTGAGGCTTATGTTGCCCGGTCAGATACATACATTGAAAAAGAAAGTCAGATAAACGAACAAATAGATCGAATGCGCCACGCTGCAACACGCTCACTCTTAGAACGCGATGACGTCATAATTGTTGCATCTGTTTCCTGTATCTATGGGATTGGATCTGTTGAAACCTACGGAGCGATGACACAAGATTTAGTATCAGGGAATGAATATAGTCAACGCCAAGTAATGGCAGATCTGGTTGCACAACAATATAAACGTAATGATACTGGCTTTTCACGTGGATCATTTAGAGTAAGGGGCGACACCCTAGAAATTTGGCCAGCACATCTAGATGACCGCGGCTGGAGATTATCTTTTTTTGGAGATGAGTTAGAAGCTATTCAAGAATTTGACACACTTACTGGCCAAAAAACTGCGCTACTAGAAACTGTTCGAGTATATGCTAATTCTCACTACGTCACACCTCGCCCTACAATGCAGCAAGCCATGAAAGGCATAAAAGCTGAACTAGTCACACGCTTAAAGCAACTCAACGGTGAAGGGAAACTTCTAGAAGCTCAACGCTTGGAGCAGCGAACAAATTTTGATCTAGAAATGCTTGAAGCAACAGGTGTGTGCAATGGCATTGAAAACTACTCACGATATCTTACTGGCAGAGCTCCAGGTGAACCACCACCAACACTTTTTGAATATATTCCAGACAACGCAATAGTTTTTGCAGATGAAAGTCATGTTGCCGTCCCACAAATTGGTGGGATGTATAAAGGTGATTATCGGCGTAAAGTTACACTCTCTGAACATGGTTTTAGATTGCCGTCCTGCACAGATAACAGACCATTAAAATTTGAAGAGTGGGATGCAATGCGCCCACAATCAGTGTTTGTTTCCGCCACACCACAAAAATGGGAATTAGAACAGTCAGGTGGTATTTTTGCAGAACAAATAATAAGACCAACTGGGTTACTGGACCCACCCATCGAGATAAGACCAGTTGACACCCAGGTTGATGATTTGCTCTCGGAAATAAGAATAGTGACTGAACAAGGCAACCGAGTTTTAGTCACTACGCTGACAAAGCGAATGTCTGAAGATTTAACAGAATATCTCCATGAGCAAGGCATCCGTGTTCGATATATGCACTCAGAAATTGATACTCTTGAACGAATTGAAATTCTACGCGACCTTCGGTTAGGCGCTTTTGATGTTCTAATAGGAATTAACTTATTAAGAGAAGGCTTAGACATTCCAGAATGTTCACTTGTGGCTATACTCGATGCCGATAAAGAAGGTTTCCTGCGGTCTGAGACTTCGTTGGTTCAAACTATTGGGCGAGCTGCGAGAAACTCTGAAGGTCGAGTAATAATGTATGCAGATAAAATAACTGGATCAATGGATCGTGCAATTGGTGAAACAAATAGGCGACGTGAACGCCAAATTAAATATAATATAAAGCATTCAATTACACCTGAAACTATCAAGAAAAATGTAGAAGATATTATGGGTGGATCTTTTGCGGGCGATACAGATGAAAGTCGTATTACTGCAAAGATTAATAAAAAACCACTTGTAGGCGCGAACCTTCAAGCTCACTTGGATGGATTAAGAAAAGATATGATTAAGGCTGCCGAAAATTTAGAATTTGAAGAAGCGGCGCGTATTCGCGATGAAGTTAAAAGACTCGAGGCAGTAGAGCTAGCGATAGCAGATGATCCGCTTGCAAGACAATCTGCTGTAGAGCAGGCCGTGGAAAAGGCAGTAAAAGGTGGTGGGCGCAGCACAGCTGGCAGAGGAGGAACACGAGCGTGGCGTGGAAAAAGCAGTCCTAAATTTTAATACTTTTTATATAGCCATAATTTCTGTTCTTAAAAATTCAACACCTGCTATTTTCCAGTTACCTTTTAATAATATCAAACGATATCTCAACAAATGTAAATCACCAGATAAATCTTCAATTAAAACATTTTGAAATGCTACAGAATTATTACTTTTTGTTTCTTTAAATGTAAGATTTTTTTGCCTAAATACCATTGGGTACCCTTGGCGCACCATTGATCCAAATCGCATATAATTACCAAAAATACTTTTTATAGATGGCGATGCAAATTGAAATGCAGTTTCCATGTCATCTTTGCTAAATGCCTCAATCTGGCTTCTTATAACTTTCTGATAATCAGTCTCATTTGATGAGGCTGGCCCAGTGATAAGCATGAAGCTGAATATTGCTATAATTAAATTTTTCATGATTCATAATTAGTTTTTTTAGAAAATACGTCAAATTTTAATACCTAAATATGATATTACTTACGAAGGACTTGTAAATTTAATAAAATTTAGTAGTTGTATTGGCAGAGGTTTTACAAAGGAAATGTCGTGCTATTTAATTTAATTGTTGGGGTAATTGCAGGCTTTGCTTCGCGTTATTTTGAAAATTTTCTAAATACAGTTATCATTGGAAAATATAAAATGTCAAAATCTGATCTGCATGTTCTAGCATTTGCAGCTTTATTACTTGGCGCTTCAATTTTAATTAGCTTAGGTGGCAGGGATGGATTACCCTTTGCTCTGATTTTTGGTGCAGGTATTGGGTATTTTTACAAATATTTATGGGATATTTGCAAAGACCAATACAAAATATTTAGAGCTGAACATTCTGATGATAAATCAGATGAAGGTAACTAAATTTTTATAATAATTAATTGATATTATAATAAGCATAAAATCCTTTTCCACTCCTATCTAATTCATAAAATATTTCTGGTGTAGAAAATCTGATCCCATGTTTTTTAGTCAGATTATCACATATCACTATAGCCCGTTTAGTTCCAATCATATCAATCCAGCCAAAAGGCCCCCCCGACCAAGGCTGGAAACCCCAGCCAAGAACAGCGCCTACATCTCCTTCTCGTATATCCTCAAGAACACCTTCCTCGAGGGCACGCACAGCCTCTAATACCTGCGACATAGCAAGTCTAATTTTTACTTCTGTAATATCAGGTTGGCTTTTTGATACTCGCCAATGCAATTTCAATCCATCCCAAAAATCTGACCTCTTTCCTTTATCATTATATACATAAAATCCTTTTAAGGATTTTCGCCCCATCCGGCCCTCATTACACATCTTTTCAACAATAGTATCTGCAGGACTATAAGGATAAGAATTACCCATTGCAGTTTGAGTTGCTTTCATGATTTTTAAACACAATTCAATTGAGATCTCATCAGCCAATTGCAATGGACCAACTGGCATACCCATCAACTTTGCAGCACCTTCAATCAATCCAGGTTCAATGCCCTCATCTAACATTCTAATACCCTCATTTATGTAGGGCAATATGCATCGGTTTGCGTAAAAGTATCGTTCATCATTCACTACAATTGGAGTTTTTTTGATTTGTTTTACAAAATCTAAAGCCATAGCGACTGCCTTATGGCCTGTATTTTTTCCTTTAATAATTTCAACTAAATTCATTAAATGCACTGGGCTAAAAAAATGGATACCAATATAATTACTTTGATTACGGCTTGCTTTTGCCAGTTCAGAAATTGGTAAAGTTGAGGTATTCGTTGCAAAAATTATGTCTGGGGCAATCTCAGCTTCAACTGCTTTAGTAACAGAGTATTTAATTTTTGGATCCTCAAATACCGCTTCGATTATTAAATCACATCCCTTTAGGTCATCATATTTTATAGTTGGCAGAATTCTTGAAGTAATTTCATTTGCATCTTTTTTTGAAATTTTATTTCGCTTAACACTTTGATCTAATGTATTTTCAATAGATAATAATCCTCTATCAACGCCCTCTTTATTTTGGTCTAACAAGACAACATTAATGCCAAACTTTGCTGATACAAAAGCAATGCCAGCACCCATCATTCCTGCACCTAAAATACCAACTTTTTTGATATGCATAGGTTTAATAGCTATTGGTCTTGAGTATCCATTTTCTAGAGCTGGCTTATAGTTATGTATAGTTTTTACCATAGAATTTTGAGATGAATTTGTAAGAATATTTACAATCCAATTTATCTCTTTTTGAAGTGCGTAATCAAATTTATCATTTATATCTTTGTATAAGTCTTCAATCATGGCTTCAAAACTAGCATGAATACCATTTGCATCAGATTTCTTATTAGTTTCTGTTATGTAACTTTCAAAACTTATAAAATCTGAAATTATTGATTTTGTGGTTGTTTCAGTTTTTATATCAAACGGTTTTATAATATCTTTATTTGCTGCATTTTTTATCCATAATTTTGCTGATGGCATTAACTCCACCAATGGTAAAATTTGATCAACCATGCCATGGATTAAAGCATTCTCAAAATCTATTAATTCTCCTTTTTGTAATATCGATTTGCATAAGTCTTTGTTTACTTTTCTCATAAGTCTAGAAATGCCACCTGCTAGTGGCAGCATACCAACTAAAATATCAGGAAAGCCAATTTTTCCATTTCGATTATCACTGACAAAAATTTTGTGACATGAGAGCGCAATTTCATATCCTATTCCAAGAGCATCACCGTTTAATGCGCACACAATTGGCTTCCCACCTATATTATCATTATCCATTCCTGCTCGCTCAATCTTACGAGTTAAATCGTTAAAAACTTTAATACCTTTAAATAAGTTTTCTTTATGATCATTTGTAAATATCCCAGGAATTTTACTCAGAGTATTTAGATCCATTCCACCAGAAAAATTATTTTTTTCAGAAAAAATGATAATACCAATTACTGTATCATTTGCTAACGCATGATCTATTTTAATTTCTAAATCTGAAATAGATTGATGATCTATTATGTTAATATTTTTTAAGGGTGTGTCCCAAGAAAGCATAGCTATGCCATCTTCATCTATTTCATACTGAAAATCATTCATCTTAGGGGCTCCTAAATTCAACATAGAGTTTAGTATATTAATTAGAAATTCTTCATAGCTTGTATCTCATAGTAATAGCATTGTATGCCATAAATGATTAATTTTTCTACTAGGTTTAAGGGTAAGCTTTAAAATGCCAACCAATCCATCATTAAAACAAAGCACTCCAATATGGTGTAAAATTGGATTACTCTCGTTTGGTGGCCCAGCGGCACAAATAGCATTAATGCATCGTGAAATTGTTGAAAATAAAAACTGGCTATCAGAAGAACAGTTTTTAAATGCACTCAATTTCTGCATGTTACTACCTGGTCCAGAAGCAATGCAATTAGCTACATACTCAGGTTGGCGGATAAATGGAATTCTAGGTGGATTAATTGCTGGTCTACTATTTATCTTACCAGGCGCTATTGTAATTACATTCTTAGCAACCATGTATGCCTTTTTTGGTGATATGCCTCTCGTAAATTCTTTATTTATTGGAGTTAAAGCAACAGTAATAATTATTGTTCTTGAGGCTTTACTTAAAGTATCAAAGAAAGCACTGAAAACACACACTCATTCATCAATAGCAGCTATTGCTTTTGTAGGTATATTTTTCTTTAACCTACCATATCCATTAATTATTTTGGCTTCAGCCATATTTGGATATTTTGCATTACCAAATAAATTTGGTTTTACTCCTATCCAACGAACACAAACCATTACCAAAACATTAAAGACAGTTCTCATCTGGCTGGCAATATGGTGGATTCCTATTCTAATGGTGTATCTATTTTCAGATCATGAAATACTTAGTGAAATAACAATCTTTTTTTCAAAATTAGCCGTTGTGACATTTGGAGGTGCATATGCAGTTTTAACTTATATGGCTCAGGATGTTGTGACTACAAAAGAATGGTTAACAGCCGGCCAAATGATGGATGGATTAGGCCTCGCGGAAACAACTCCAGGACCTTTAATTTTAATAACAGAATTTGTGGGATTTATTGCAGGGTTTAAAGATGGGGGAATCATAGTAGCAATTTCGGCTGCTTTTTTAACTTTATGGGTCACCTTTGCACCATGCTTTTTATGGATATTTGCGGGCGCTCCTTATATCGATTGGGTTGGTTCTCAGCCACGATTACATGGAGCATTATCAGCTATAACAGCGGCAGTCGTAGGAGTAATATTAAACTTATCTGTTTGGTTTGCTCTGCACGTATTTTTTGAAAAAGTGAATGAATTACAATTTGGTCCCATTAATTTATTATGGCCAAATTTTAATAATGTAAGTCTTATTGCAGTTTTTTTGACTATTATATCTGCTTGGTTACTTATCAAACTAAAATGGAATATAATATGGGTTTTACTAATTAATGCCACTTTGGCACTGATGCAAAGCCTTATATTCTAAAATTTATCTGACCAAATTTATAATAATTTGATCAGATAGAATAAATATTTTTTTATTAACCTATTAACTCACCATTAAGGCCTTGATTGATAAGTTCTATGGTTTCATTAACACCATAGAGAGCAATAAACCCTCCAAACCTCGGGCCTTGTGAAGCTCCTAAAAGAATTTCATAAATTGCTTGGAACCAATCACGAAGGTTTTCAAAGTTGTGATTTTTACCAACTGCAAAAACCAATGTCTGCAAATCGTCCCCATCAGATAATGAATAATTTGTAAGATCTTCTGGATCTTTACCTATATCCAAATTCTTTTTATCAATCATACCTTTTGCAACATCAACCGATGCAAGACCCAAAACTAAATCATTTAATGCAGCCCGCTCTTGATCTGATGGAATTCTGAATATTTTCGATGGCTTTACAAAATCATGAAAATAACGAACTGCAAAACCAGCAGCATTATCCATAACAGGATTGGTTTCTGGGGATGCTTCAGGGGCATATTTATTAATAAAACCCCACATTGCATCTTTAGTTTCTGCACTAGAAACTGAAGCCAAATTTAGAAGCATTGCAAATGGAATTACCATATCTGATTTTGGGACATTTCCTTTATGAATATGATAAACAGGATTGTTGAGTTGAGCTTTAACATCCTGAGTATGATAAGCACGTAATTGTTGGTGATATTCATCAACAGCTTTTGGTATAACGTCAAAATGCATACGTTTTGCTGTTCCTGGTTTTTGATACATAAAGTATGATAAACTTTCAGAGCTCGCATAAGTCAGCCACTCATCTATGGAAACACCATTTCCTTTAGATTTTGAAATTTTTTCACCATTTTCATCCAAAAATAATTCATAGAAAAAATGTGATGGAGCTGGTGCTCCTAGTATACGGCAAATCTTATCATAAATATGTGTATTGGTTGAATGGTCTTTACCATACATCTCAAAATCTACATTTAAGGCTGACCAACGTGCACCAAAATCTGGTTTCCACTGCAATTTAACATTACCACCAGTCACACTTAGTGTTGTTTCTGTTCCATCTTCATCATCAAATGTAATAGTACCACTTTCCTTACTCACAGACTTCATTGGTACATAAAGAACTCGGCCAGTTTTTGGGGAAATGGGCAGAAATATTGAATAACTTTTTTGTCGCTCTTCGCGAAGAGAAGCTAACATTACTTCCATTATCTCATCATACTTTTCAACAGCTCTTAATAACACTTCATCAAATGCACCTGATCGATAATATTCTGTTGATGAATAAAAATCATATTCAAATCCAAACGTATCCAAGAAACGGCACAACATAGCATTATTGTGCGCACCAAAACTATCATGCGTGCCAAATGGATCTGGGACATCTGTTAAAGGTTTTTGCAAAAAGTCCTGCATCATATCTTGATTGGGTACATTTCCTGGAACTTTGCGCATTCCATCAAGATCATCAGAAAATGAAACCAATTTTGTCGGCATACCACTTATTACTTCGAATGCATGTTGAATCATTGCAGTTCTAGCCACTTCACCAAAAGTTCCAATATGAGGCAAGCCAGATGGTCCATAACCAGTTTCAAAAAGTACATAACCCTTTTCTGGTAATTGACCTTTTAAACGTTTTAACACCTTACGGGCTTCATCAAATGGCCAAGCTTTAGATTTTAAGGCTTCTTCGTGCAAATTAGACATATTTTTTCCAATAAAAATGGTTATTCCACTACTCCCTATTGCTCCCAAGCCAGTTGGTCAATATTCTGTTAACAACAAAAATAAAGATTCCAAATGACACAAGATGAAACAACCCCGTGGTCACCCCAAGATGCTCTGATAGCAATGATGGTTGCAATTTCTGTATCTGACCAAAATATTAAGACATTAGAACTACTTTCAATTGAAAGAACAGTTAATCATTTACCTATTTTTGCAAATTATAATGTTGATCATTTAAAAAGTGTTTGTAATGCCGTTTTTGACTTACTTTCAGAAGAAGAAGGCCTAGATGCTCTCTTTGGTCTGGTCACTGCGGCATTACCAGAAAAACTTTACGAAACTGCGTATGCTTTATGCTGTGATTTAGCAGCAACAGATGGTCGCTTAAGAGAAGAAGAATTACGCTTTTTGCAAGAAACACGTTATGTATTAAATATTTCACGATTAAATACTGCAGCTATTGAACGTGGAGCAAGAGCCAGACACATGGTTCTCTAATCATTTAGACCAGTTGCCCTCCCTTCTAATCCGTGAAGAAGACTCTTCATCCATCGGCCCAGTTAAAAGGCTCCAAGATGGAGCTTCTTTAAAAGGTAGTGCAGTTGAAAATTGTGCTGGAAGGCGACTTTCTCTAAACATTCTTGCTGCAGGGGAACAATTGGCAGCAAGTTGTTGGTTTGGTCTGGCCATAACACCGACTGGAAGCATGTGCATAATATCTTGCCATCTATCCCAATGGTGAAATGTTGCTAGATTATCTGCACCCATCAACCAAACGAACCTAACGCCTAAATACTTTGCCTTTAGCATCGTTAGAGTTTGAGCCGTGTATCGAGTTTTAAAAGTTCTCTCTAAATCAGTAACAATTATATTTGGATGATTGACCAATTCCATACAAGCAGACATTCGTCTATCCAAATCTGCCGGCATATCATTCTTTAATGGATTGCCAGGGCTGACCAACCACCAAATACGATCTAGGTTAAATTCTTTCATAGCCCATTTACTAATATGCAAATGTCCAGAATGAGGTGGGTCAAATGACCCCCCAAGAAGGCCTACTCGCAAACCATGTGTTGCTAGTGGCATACCATTTTTCATTTTTCCAACCTTTTTTGAGCTTGATGCTCATCTTCAATTAAACCTATTTTCCAATAGCCACTTATATAAATATCATCTTTAGGAATTTGGGTTTCGTCTTTAAAAAAAGTGCGTAAAGATTTAATAACCCCACTTTCACCAGCTATGCATGTTTGTATAATTCCATCTGGAAAACTTTTTGCCCTTATGATTGTTTCTTGTGCTCGTGAAGGAATATGTGGATCAGATTGGATTAACCAATTTATATCAATACCTTTTGGAGCATATATATTTTGTATATCTTCTTTACTTTGAACTTCTATTATGGCCATTCCAACAGCATTTTTGGGTAATTTTTCTAATGTTGCTGCCACAACAGGTAAAGCAGACATGTCTGCGGCCAATAGATACCAGTCTGCATAATAATCTTTTATTTTTACTTCACTTGGGCCCCTAAAACCTAAGAAGTCGCCAGGCTTTGCGTTTAAAGCAAAATTTGATGCAGGCCCTTCGTCACCATGTACAACAAAATCAATATCAAGTTCCAAAAGATCCTTACGAAAATTTCTCACAGTATAAGTTCGAACAGTCGGCCTTGGGCCACTTAATATTTGTTCTATCAAATCATCGGGGCTTTGATTCTTATTTGGAATAAAAATCTTGCAATTTGCCCCTTCACAACCTTCTGACCTACTTTTTAATTCAGGTGAGGTTAATACAATGCGTATCATATGTGGAGATAAAAAAAATGCATCTTTCACAGACAAAATACATGGCATTGGTTTGGGCTTTATTGACATACTATTATCCTTGAGTATTTCCAATTTAGAAACAAGCTAGCTGCATTTTGTTATATTAATAAAACAAACAAGCCAATATACATATAAAACTAAAAGGTTATTTAAAATTTAAAGTCACCGATTGCACCCTTCGTCATGCTCAGATAAAACGCAACAAATCATTAATTTCTTGGAGTCAAAAAATGGCCGCATACCAATACGTATATCATATGGATGGAGTATCCAAAACATACCCTGGTGGGAAAAAATGCTTTGAAAATGTCCGGCTTTCATTTCTTCCTGGAGTGAAAATTGGTGTGGTTGGAGTTAACGGTACCGGTAAATCAACTCTTATGCGCATCATGGCGGGTATTGATAAGGATTTTACTGGCGAAGCTTGGCATGCTGAAGGTGCTACTGTTGGTTATCTAGAACAAGAACCTATTCTAGATCCTACATTATCAGTTCGAGATAATGTTATGTTGGCCGTTGCTGAGAAAAAAGCCATTCTGGATAAATATAATGATTTAGCAATGAATTATTCTGAAGAAACAGCAGATGAGATGGCATCATTACAAGATCAAATTGATGCTGAAGATTTGTGGAACTTAGATGCATCGATAGATATTGCAATGGAAGCGCTACGCTGCCCAGCTGATGATGCTGATGTAACAACATTATCAGGTGGTGAGGCTCGACGCGTAGCTCTGTGTAAACTGCTTTTACAAAAACCAGACATGTTACTTCTTGACGAACCAACAAACCATTTAGATGCAGAAACTATTGCTTGGCTACAAAACCATTTAAAAGACTATAAAGGTACTATACTAATTGTTACACACGATAGATATTTCTTAGACGATATAACAACCTGGATCCTTGAATTAGATCGTGGACGCGGAATTCCTTACGAAGGCAATTATTCAGCTTGGGTAGAGCAAAAAGCTAAAAGACTAGCCCACGAAGCTAAAGATGATAAAACTCGTCAGAAAACTCTAGAACGAGAGTTAAAATGGATGCGCCAAGGTGCAAAAGCACGCCAAGCAAAATCAAAAGCCCGTATATCTGCTTATAATGAAATGGCAGATCAGTCAGAGCGCGAAAAAGTAGGCTCAGCTCAAATAGTTATACCGAATGGCCCAAGGCTAGGCTCTAAAGTAATTGAAGTTAATAATATTTCAAAAGCATTTGGTGACAATCTCCTTATAGACGACCTATCTTTCAGCTTACCACCAGGTGGAATTGTTGGTGTAATTGGCCCAAATGGTGCAGGTAAATCAACATTATTTCGAATGTTGACTGGACAAGAAACTCCAGACAATGGTGCCGTGGAATTTGGCGATACAGTTCAGCTATCATATGTAGATCAATCTCGCGCCGACTTAGATGGTAAAAAAACTGTTTGGGAAGAAATATCAGGTGGCCAAGAGATTATTGAGTTAGGCGATGCTGAAATGAATAGTCGTGCTTACTGTGGCGCTTTTAATTTTAAAGGTGGTGACCAACAAAAACCTCTAAATCTATTATCAGGTGGTGAGCGTAATCGAGTTCATATGGCAAAATTATTACGAGAAGGTGGAAATGTTTTACTTCTCGATGAACCAACAAATGATTTAGATGTAGAAACACTACGCGCCTTGGAAGATGCCATTGAAGATTTTGCAGGTTGCGCAGTAATTATCTCTCACGACAGATTCTTTTTAGATCGATTGTGTACACACATGTTAGCATTTGAGGGCGATAGTCACGTAGAATGGTTTGAGGGTAACTTTGAAGAGTATGAGGAAGATAAAAAACGCCGCCTAGGTCCTAATGCTCTAGAACCAACACGCGTTAAATACAAAAAATTTACACGTTAATTTGAAAATTAATTAAAGGCTCTGGGTGCAAAAACTCAAAGCCTTTAATTTATATATATCTAATTAATCTTTTAAAAGGCTCAGATAGGCCTTATTGATACCATTGACTTCTTGTTCAATGGAATAATTTTCTAAAATATATTTCCTAGAAATTTCTGAAAAAATATCTAATTCATCATTTTTAGAAAGCCAGTGCAAGACTGCTTTAGCTGCATTAGCTACATCTTCTAACTCAACAACCGACCCATATTTTCCGTGAGATGAAAACTCTTCAAAATATCCAGTTTTCGAACCAACAAATGGCGTTCCAGAAGCTAAAGCTTCTAATGGTGTCATTCCATATCCTTCATATCTCGGAAGCGCAATTAATAGCGAGATCGCTGATATAACTTTTGGCATATTTTCAGCACTAATTTCATCCGTAAATATTATTCGGTCAGATAAATTTTCTTTTGCAATTTTTTTAATTAATTTTTCTTTAAATTTTTTATGTTTATTTTCAGTTTTACCAATAATAAGCGCAACCATACTTGGTTTCTGTGGCATTATAGTTAACATCGTTTCAACAAATAGATCTGTACCTTTTTCTGGTCGAATTCTTCCAACACAAGCTACACCAAAATCTCCACCATACCCTAGTTGCCTC
The DNA here is from genome assembly GCA_905182285.1 of uncultured Amylibacter sp. Taxonomy (GTDB): domain Bacteria; phylum Pseudomonadota; class Alphaproteobacteria; order Rhodobacterales; family Rhodobacteraceae; genus Amylibacter. The sequence goes on from CAJJAY010000012.1 coordinate 35,201, forward strand.
CATGCTTTGTCTCTATCCAAAATAGGAAAGAAATTCTCTGTAGATACCCCGTGTGGTACTACTGAATGTACATTATCAATAAATGAAGCCGCTTCTTTAGATGTTGCAATCAAAAGATCCATTTTAGATATCAACCAACGTGGATAAAGCGAATGTCGCCTCTGTGCTGCTGAAGTAAATACTATTTTAATTCGTTTTTTTAATACATCTCGCACCCAAATTGCTATTCGCATTTCTTGATTCCGTCGAACATGCCAAATTGTAAAATCAGAGTCATTTTCAAATCTATTTGATATTTCTATTGCTTCCTTTTTTGAAATTGGGTCAGGACAATCTGGCAGTGGCACACCAACCAAATGAATATCCAGTGAATTCTTTTGAACGGCCACTACGTTAGCAGTAGTTGATGAAACACCTGTAAAATTCTTATTAAAGTTTGTGACTAAAACTCTAGGTATTTGCATTTTCACATTCCTTTATAGATGTTCATTAGTATAATATGCATAAATTTAAATTGCACTAACCGAAAACACAGTTTCCATTGTAAAGCATGATCTAGTATACAAAAAAAAACGGGGTGAAGTTCATTGCTTAAATACAATTTATTTCTTTTTTGCGCTTGGTTATTTATAATTCCTGCAGCAATAGTGCGATTATATACAAAAAAGGATACGCTCCATACTCTTAAAAGTAGGTTTTCTATTTTTAAAAAGTTAGATGTACATAATGAAACTATCTGGTGCCATGCAGCAAGTGTAGGTGAGTTTAATACATTAGAAACACTTATACCTGATTTGAAAAAACACTTTAAAAACCATGAAATACTTTTAACAGTTTCAAATATTATTGCCTATGAACAGGCAAAAATTTGGGCTGATGAAAACACATATATCAAAATAGCACCACTCGACTTTCCAGTGGTTTTGAAAAGATTCATTAATTATTGGAACCCAGTTGTTTTGCTAACAATGGAGAATGAAATATTTCCAAACAGAGTCTCATTGTTAAAAAAAACAAAATGTAAAATTATATGGGTAAATGCAAGAATTTCAAAAAAAAGTGCAACTTTTTGGGAAAGAAATTCAAAATTAAAAGATCATACAATAGAAAATATTGATTATATTTTTGCTCAAGACAAGTCTGCATATCAAAGATTTAAAAGGCTTGGCTTTAATGAAGCTAAACTAACTCAAACTGATAATTTGAAGAAATTCAGAAGCCCATCAATAGTTAATATAGATCATATAAAAGAAATAAATCATTTTTTTCCATATCAAGACACAATTTGTATTGCTTCATCACACCCAGGGGAAGAGGCCTTAATTTTAGAAGCTTATGAAATAGCACTAAGAAATAATTCAAATTTAAAAATGATATTGGTGCCTAGGCATCCTAAAAGGATGAAAGAAATCACATCACAAATTGATAATTTCAAATTTAAATATTTAATTAGATCACAAAATCAAACATTGGAAAAAGACACTCAAATATATCTTGCCGATACAATTGGTGAACTTCCATTATGGTATTCATCCTGCTCTATCACATTTATAGCAGGATCACTTTTACCTATCGGTGGGCATACACCTTATGAGCCAACGCTTTATTCATCAGCAATTATTCACGGCCAATATTTTTCAAATTTTGAAGAGATATATGATGAGTTAGATAAAAATAAAGGTGCCATAAAAGTAACCAATCCTAAAGAATTAGCGGCAGCCTGGGAAAAATTAAAGATTGTGAAATTTAGAGAGCAGACTTTGTCAAAAGCTAAAAGTATATTGCTCAAGGGTGATGAAAAAGAAAAGTTGGTAAATTCAATTTTGGAAAAAATATCAAATTAAAATTCTATTTAACTTTATTCTTTATTCCATCTATTATGTAACCAATACCATTGCTCAGGGTTTTTTTTAATACGTACACCAATACGGTCATTTATTTCATTAGTCATTCTTATAGCATCAGTATGCATAATTGGTTTTTCATATTCTAATTTGATATCTTGCCCATTTAATTGACGGGTTGCAAATACTGGTACCAAAAGTAGATCATACCTTAAAGCCATCTCAGCAGGAGCAGTAGTTGTCCTAGCAGGCTGGCCTAAAAATTTTACAGACTGACCTGAATGACTATCTTGATCTACCAAAAGTGCAAAAAATCCCCCTTTTTTTAAATGTCGAACCATCGCTATATTACCAGCCCCACCCCGAGCAATAATAGGAAGACCTCCATACTTTATTGAACGAAGGAATAACCGTTCATACCAAGGATTATTATTCTTACGATACACAGCACCTGTTTCCATATCATTTTCTGCTAAATGATGACGAATTGCTTCCCATTGCCCAAAATGGGCAGAAACAATGATTGCACCTTGCCCACTTTTCTTGGCTTCTCTTAATGCATCAAAACCTTCTCCACCCGCTGAAATTAATTTTTTTCGTTTTTTGTAATCATCATTCATAAGAATTTCAGATAAAGTAAGTGCAGTATTTCGCCCAACCGCTTTAGTAATTAAATTCATTTCTTTTTGTGATAAATTTGGGAATACAGTATTAAGTCCTCTGCGAACTCGATTTCTTGCCTGGGGAAAATAACTAACAATTATTTCACCAACAAAACCAAATATTTTACCTCGCAAATAAAATGGAAGGATACGGCCAAAAGTTATAGCCAACCAAATTGGTGCAAATTCAATAACGCGATATAAACTTGATTTTGTATTTTCGGGCATTTTAAAGCTTTAATTTTCCTTTATTTTTATAAATCATTAAATAGATTTAATAATTTCTGCTGCATGCGATAAGCTTTTTGCTTCAAAGTAACATTCATGGTTAATCATAGGCTCAGCTACTTCTAGTTCCCAAGTTATAGGATATGGAACATGAATTCCCCAAGCACCTGCTTGAACCGCTGGAACCGCGTCAGATTTAATAGAATTTCCAACCATCACACTTTCATTCATATTGCCAAATCTACTAAAAATATTTTTGTATGTATTGGTACGTTTTTCACTTACAATTTCAATATGTTTAAACCATTTTCGAACGTCAGATATAGCAACTTTACGTTCTTGATCTATTAAGTCACCTTTTGTAATCAAAACCAATTCATAAGATTTACTTAGATCATCTAAAATATTTGTAACACCATCTATAAAATCAACAGGATGCGACATCATATTTTTGCCAATATCAATAACCTCCCTCATTGCATTAGCACTCAGTTTTCCGTCACTTAAATCTAAAGCAACTTGCATCATTGCAATCGTAAATGATTTTATACCATACCCCAATGATTTTACATTTTGGCGCTGCATTTCCAATACTGCTTTTGAAACTGTTTCTTTATCGGCATATTCACGCAACAAATCTTTTAAAGTGTCCTGAGCTTCACCAAAAAACCTTTCATTATGCCAAAGCGTATCATCGGCATCAAAGCCAATTGTTTTTATATAGCTCATAAACCACTAATCCTTGGGCGACCTGATGCAATAGCTAAGATAGATCCCTCAATGAACACCTCTCGCCCATCAATCGTTGCAGACTGCTCATCATCTTCAAATTGAATTTGGATATTCTCAGCACCAGCATTTTTTGCCGCTAATTCTACTTTATCAATTAAAATTTTTCTAAGTACATCATAAGCATCATTTTTTTTTATATAATCAACTGGGCCATTATCAGAAAAAACACGCCAAATACCTTCTCCACCACTAACTATTTTTCCAGATTCTCGCATTGTTATTTGTCCAACCACTGCACCAATAGCATTAGCAACATCTCCATGTTTTGGAAGAATAGTTTTTGTAGATAATCTTTTCCCAACAGCACCATAATATGTTTTAGCGGATGCACCTAATCCAATTATTGGTAAGTTAATAGACGCATCAAGTGAAATAATATTTCTATGATGATTAAGGCCTGATTTTACTAAAATATGTCGTGCTAAATCTCTTGCTTTTCCATCTATATCTTCCTCACCGAAAGCTGTTTCTAAAATCACTTCAGATGTTTGTTCAGTTAATTGATTTATAATTCTAAAGGCTAATTCTTTAGCATCTTTAGAGAGGATTTCACCTGATCCAGTTCTCATTCTTCCAAAGATTAATAATGATTTTTGAGCAGCCACTGAATCCCAATTATTTACAGTACCTAATACATGACTTGCATCAGATGGCGTTAATGCTGAATGCATGATAATTCCACGCTCCAGCAATCTATTTATCGAGCCTAAGTCAATTCTTGTCTTTACGGCTTGGGACATCGGAACTGGCCCATTTTTAATTCTATTGAAAACAATAATATCACGGTCACTTAATTCTGATGCATTATCAGTCATTGGAACTAAAAACTGTCCATCAAATTCATTAACTTTATTCGAATTTAAAGCACTATCTAATGCATCATGTACGATTTTTTTATATTCAACCGCCAGCAATGAAACCGGCAAAACACGTCTTGGCCCAAGAAATAATTCACCTTTCAGGCCTTCTCTATTTAGGTGCACCTGACTATCCCCACCCAGACCGAATGTACGCATTGCTACAGCTTCAACCATAGTTCTCAATCCTCCCACCATTGCACCATCAGGGTCAATTTTAGGCTTACCTTCTTTTAGAATTGCAACATCAGTGGTCGTACCGCCAATATCAGAGATAAGGGCATCTTTTTCATTTGATAACCAACTTGCCCCTACTATACTAGCTGCAGGGCCAGATAGTATAGTCTCAATAGGCTTTTTTCTTGCTTGCTCAGCACTTATTAATGCACCATCACCTCGCACAACCATCATTTGAGAAGATATACCAATACTTTTAAGATAGCTTTCTGTTGCGCCGATTAAATGATCTATCATACCAATTAGACGCGCATTCAATACCGCTGTCATCGCACGCTTTGGACCACCCAATTTTGCTGAGAGTTCGTATGAGCATGAAACAGGAATTCCTGTAAACTCACGAATTACATCACGAGCAGCTTTTTCATGTGAAGGGTTTCGTGTTGCAAATTGCCCAGCAATAGCAAATCCAGTTACATTATCAATCTTATCTAACTCAATACGTAATGTATTTAAATCAAGTTTAGCATTTTCATTTCCTGAATGATCATGTCCACCTGATATAATAATTACTGGGTCTCCCCTTAACGCATCAGCCAATCCTTGGCGCTCGATATCTTTTGCATTAAAACCAATATAAACTAGGCAAACTTTTCCACCTTTTCCTTCAACCAAAGCATTCGTAGCCAAAGTGGTTGAAAGTGAAGTCATCACAATATCTTTTGCACTTACACCACTTTCTTTTAAAACAGAAGAAACAGCGTTTCCTACTCCGATTGCTAAATTAAATCTGGTTGTTAAAGATTTTGAGCTGGCGATTACTTCAACACCATTTTTTATTAAAACAGCGTCTGTATAAGTTCCACCTGTATCAACACCTAACATGACTGCCATGTTTCACCTCAAAACCTACATTAAGAAACAAAAAATAATTAAAAAGTTTATGTATTCCTAATCTTCGTTCATATCCCATCCAAGAGCTCTAGCAACTGTGAATATATCTTTATCACCTCGACCACACATATTCATAACCATTATATGATCTTTTGGTAAATCACCTGCTATTTTTCTAACATGTGCTAAAGCATGGGCTGGCTCGAGAGCTGGGATAATTCCTTCTGTACGGCACGAAAATTGAAATGCATCCAATGCTTCTTGATCAGTTACGGAAACATATTCTGCTCGTCCTGTTTCGTGCAACCAACTATGTTCTGGACCTATTCCTGGGTAATCTAAGCCTGCAGAGATAGAATGGCCCTCTAATATTTGACCGTCATCATCCTGAAGCAAATATGTTCGATTTCCATGTAAAACACCTGGCCTACCGCCTGTTAGAGAAGCACAGTGTTCCATTTTGTCATTAACACCCTTGCCACCAGCTTCAACTCCAATAATCCGAACATCTCGCTCATCTAAAAATGGGTGAAAGAGACCTATAGCATTTGATCCACCACCAATACATGCAATAAGACTATCTGGTAGGCGACCTTCTGCTTCCATTATTTGTTCTTTAGTTTCTTTGCCTATAATTGATTGAAAATCACGTACCATTGCAGGGTATGGATGAGGTCCTGCAACAGTACCAATACAGTAAAACGTTTCATCCACATAAGTTACCCAATCACGCAAAGCGTCATTCATTGCATCTTTTAAAGTCCCACGTCCACTTGTAACTGGGATAACTTCTGCCCCTAATAGTTTCATCCTAAATACATTTGGAGCTTGGCGCTCAACATCATGTGCACCCATATAAATTATACATTTTAATCCAAATTTCGCACAAACAGTTGCAGTTGCCACACCATGTTGGCCAGCACCAGTTTCTGCTATTATACGTGTTTTCCCCATTCTTCGGGCTAAAAGAATTTGACCTAAAACATTATTAATCTTATGGGCCCCAGTGTGATTTAGTTCATCACGTTTATAATAAATTTTAGCCCCACCAAGCTCAGCAGTTACTCGATCTGCAAAGTAAAGAGGTGAAGGTCGACCAACGTAGTATTTCCACAAATAGTTCATTTCATCCCAAAAGGACTCGTCAGTTTTTGCTTTTTCATATTCAGCTTCAAGATCTAAAATAAGGGGCATAAGTGTCTCTGAAACAAATCGCCCACCAAATTCACCAAACCTACCTTTTTCGTCAGGTACGTTCATGAAAGAATTAAACATATCATTTGCCATTATGGATCTCCATTAGCCGCTTGAATAAAATCTGAAATAAGTTTTATATCTTTAACCCCAGTTGATGTCTCAACACCAGAGGAAACATCAAATTGCCTTGCACCAGTCAGTTTAGCAGCTTGCAACAAATTACTGGAATTCAAACCACCCGCAAGCATCCATGGAGTTGACCAACGTCTACCAGCTAACAATTTCCAATCAAAGGACAGACCATTTCCTCCTGGCAAAACTGCGTTTTTAGGAGGCTTAGCATCAACCAATATTTGATCAGCTATTCTACTATGTTCATACAAATTAACTAAATCTGATTCATCAGAAATTCCAACTGCTTTCATCACTGGCAGGCCAAATTTATCTTTAACTTCTGACACCCTTTCAGCACTTTCATGGCCATGAAGCTGTATCATATCAACTGGGACTTTATCTAGAAGGTCATCCAAGTCTTTATCAGAAGGATCAACAACCAATGCAGTTTTACATATGCCATCTGGAACAATATTTGCCATTTTAATTGCTTGTTCAATTGTTAAGTGACGAGGTGATTTTTCAAAAAAAACAAACCCAACATATGTTGCACCTGAATTAATTGCAGCACTCAATGTGTTGAGCGTTGTTAATCCACAAATTTTCACTCGCATGGTTTTATCTTTTCATATCTCGGGTTAGTTTCATAAAACTTTATTATAGTTTAAATAGCTAAATTTAGTCTCTATTCAAGTAATTCAAGAATTTGATCGGCTTCATTATTATTAATATTTTTTAATTTTTTGATTTCATTTTCTAAAACTTTAACTCGTTTAGCTTTCTCTGAGAGTGCTTTACGGTATTTATGTTCACGTAAATATTCCGCAAAGAACCCTAGAAGTACTCCTAATAAAACTCCAAAAAAAACTATCAAAAATAAAGGGATTAAGAAATTTCCAGCAATGCCCAGCTGATTAGATAAGTTAATTGGTATAAATCGAAAATCTACAAGCTGGCGGTTTACTAATGCTAAAATTAACAAAATAACAGATATAAAAGAGATAATGGTAAAACGAACTATACGCATGAAGGCCTTTAATAGAGTGATGACTTTTAATTATTTAGTCATTATTTAAACGGTCTCGCAGAAGTTTGCCGGTTTTAAAGAAAGGAACATGTTTTTCTTCAACATCTACTGTTTCACCTGTCCTAGGGTTCCTACCTCTTCTAGCTTCTCTCTGCTTAACTGAAAAAGAACCAAAGCCACGCAATTCAACTCTATTTCCACTTGCCATGGCATCAATAATTTCATCAAAAACAGTTGCAATAATACGTTCTATATCTCGTTGGTATAAATGTGGGTTCTCAGCAGCAATCTTTTCCACCAACTCTGAACGTATCATTATTGTATCTCCATGATATTATTACTTGAAACTTGAAATATAGTTACAGATTTTAACCTACGTGCAAAGTCCCTCAATTAAAAAAATTTCGAAAAACCTTATTTAATTACTATTTTTTTTTAAATTAATAAAAGTTTTTTGATTTATTTAGTAAATTATCAATAATAATTCGATTAATTTTTATGATTTCGAATCGTAAGCAAAAAAATAGCGCTGAAAAATCAGCGCTATTTTTACATTATATTTTTATTTAATCGTTACTTTTCAAAGCTGCACCGAGGATATCACCTAATGACGCTCCAGAGTCTGAGGAGCCATACTGTTCAACAGCTTCTTTTTCTTCCGCAATTTCACGTGCTTTAATTGATAATCCAAGTTTACGAGTTTTTGCATCTATTGATGTTACACGTGCATCTAACTTATTTCCCACACTGAAACGCTCAGGGCGTTGCTCAGCACGATCTCGAGATAAATCTGATCTACGAATAAATGCCTTCATGCCATCGTATTCAACTTCAATGCCACCTTCTTCGATAGATGTAACTTCAACTGTTACAACTGCTCCACGCTTAACTCCTGAAACTGCTTCAGCAAAAGGATCTTGACCTAGATTTTTAACTGATAAAGAAATACGCTCTTTCTCTGCATCAACATCTATTACAACAGCTTTTACGATATCACCTTTTTTGTAATTAGCTAAAGCTTCTTCACCAGATTGATCCCAAGCCAAATCTGACAAATGAACCATACCGTCAATCTCACCTTCAAGCCCAATGAACAAACCAAATTCAGTGATGTTCTTAACTTCACCTTCAACTTCAGCTCCTTCAGGGAAGTTTTTAGCAAAACCTTCCCATGGATTACCTTGTGTCTGTTTTAAGCCAAGTGAAACTCTGCGCTTATCTGTCTCGATTTCTAAAACCATTACTTCAACTTCTTGTGAAGTTGATACGATCTTTCCTGGATGAACATTCTTCTTTGTCCAGGACATTTCAGAAACGTGAACTAGTCCTTCAACACCTGGCTCTAACTCAACAAACGCACCATAATCAGTAATGTTTGTAACTCGGCCAGTGTGTAACGATTCTAATGGGAAACGGGCAGCAACATCACCCCATGGGTCATCCTGCAATTGCTTCATTCCTAGAGATATACGATGTGTATCTTTATTAATCTTTATAACTTGTACTTTAATCGTTTCACCAATTGTTAAGACTTCAGAAGGATGATTTACCCTTGACCATGCCATATCAGTAACGTGAAGCAATCCATCAACGCCACCTAAGTCAACAAAAGCACCATAATCAGTAATGTTTTTAACTACACCATCTACCGCATCACCTTCAGCTAATTTGCCTACAATTTCTGCACGCTGTTCAGCACGTGATTCTTCTAGAATAGCACGACGAGAAACAACAATATTACCTCGGCGGCGATCCATTTTAAGAACGATGAATGGCTGAGCCATTCCCATTAAAGGTCCTGCATCTCTGACTGGACGGACATCAACCTGCGAACCAGGTAAGAATGCTACCGCTCCGCCTAAATCAACAGTGAAGCCGCCTTTTACGCGACCAAATATTGCACCATCAACACGTTCTTCTGATGCATGCGCTTTTTCCAATCGATCCCAAGCTTCTTCACGACGAGCTTTTTCACGAGAAATAACTGCTTCACCACGCTGGTTTTCAACACGATCAAGAAATACCTCAACAGTATCTCCAACTTCAATTTCGGGTGCTTGACCAGGGTTTGCAAATTCTTTGAGGTCAATTCGACCTTCCATTTTGTAACCAACATCAATAATGGCCTGACCAGATTCGATTGCGATTACTTTACCTTTTACGACAGAACCTTCATCAGGTGTGTCAATGTCGAAGCTTTCGTTTAAGAGGGCTTCGAATTCCTCCATTGTCGCTTTTGCGCACATATATAAGTTCCTTCATATATTTTTCGGGCCACGCGGTTTTTCCCACGGGTCTTTAGGTTAAAGTTACAATCATACTCAATATGGATCAGCTACAAACACACAAAAGGCCGGATATTTCCAGCCTTGCCTTACCAACAGATGACATAAGCCACCTAAAACAGTACAATCTCGCGTGCGTATAGGGTATATTCTCCATAAGGTAAAGGTACTAGCTTATAAATTCAGATTCTTTATTATTCAATTAAAGTGGCTCCACAAAAAAATATTACATTTTTCTTAAGCATGATTAGAAAATTTATTATCTACTAAATTGATCACAAAATGCCTGAAAATTATCATTTCCGTTGTTACAATATTTTCGAATAATACCAATCTGCCATTCACCATCACAATTTATTGAAATCTCATTTCTTAATTTAGTAAATTTAGAAATAAATAACATAGAATCTTCTTCTAATTTTTCGCCATATTTATTTAACTGATGTATTCTTTTAGTTATGTTTTCATAAATTTTATAAGTTGCTTCATACTTTTCCCAAAATTCTGAATTTGAAGGGTTTTCTTTTATTTGCTTTTCTATTTTTTGGATCTTTAATTCGTACAAATTTAACTCAGATAAAAGTGCGTCATATTCTTGATTATAATTTACACCATCTAATTTATATTTTTTCAACATGCTTTGATACTCTGTAAGAGTATTTGATTTATTTGAACACTTCTCAAAAGCCAGCGGACTTTGATGAATTTCCTCAGCGTTTAATGAAAAAGTTAGCAAGAGCAACATCGAAAGAAAATAAAAAAATCTCAATCTTACCCTCCCAAGTAATATCAAAACATATTAGTAGAAGTTAACAAGGTTGTTTTATGTTTTCAATTTGATTTTATTACACTGATTTATAAATTTTTGAATTTTTCATTGATATGATCAATTGCAACTCCAACTGCATCGTTTGCTGATAATGATGAAGTATCTATTTCATAGGCATCATCCGCAATAATTAATGGTGATGCATTTCGTTCTTGATCTCTTTTATCTCTAGAAACTACATCTCTCATTACATTTTCAAAACTAATTTCGAGTCCATTATTTTTTAATTCTTCGTATCTTCGTATTGCACGGATTTCAGCACTGGCTGTTATAAATAGCTTTACGTGTGCATAGGGGCAAATCACAGTTCCTATATCTCGCCCATCTAAAACAGCCCCACCCTCTTGATTTGCAAAATTACGTTGAAAATCTAATAGAACTTCGCGAACTTCAGGAATTACTGCTATTTTACTGGCTGCCTTTGCAACCTCAGGTGTGCGTAAATCATTAGCCTCTAAATCCACAGGTTTTAAATCTAAGGCTAATTGCTTAGCAATTTCAGGATAGTAAGATGTTCTTGAATAAGCCAAAGCCTTTTTTCCAACCCCACGATACAATAATCCAGTATCTAGATGAGGAAATTTAAAGTATTTTGCTACAGCTTTTGCTATAGTTCCCTTACCTGCTGCAGCCGGTCCATCTATTGCAACTATAAATTTCATTTTAAACCCTTTGAGATCAGCCAGTAATACTAGCTCCTAAATCGGTCATTAAACTTTTAAAAATTGGGAATGATGTAGCAATAGCATGCCCATCATCAACTTTTATTGATTTCTTAGATGCTAAGCCCAAGCACAAAAATGACATAGCAATGCGATGATCTAAATGTGTTTGTGCTGTTCCACCACCCTCTACTTCACCATTTTGACCGTGTACAATTAAATAATCTTCACCCTCTTCAACAGTAACTCCCATTGTCTCTAAGCCACGGGCCATAGCATCAATTCTATCGCATTCTTTGACCCGAAGCTCTTTAATACCACGCATAATAGTTTTACCCTTCGCAAAAGCAGCAACAACAGACAAAATTGGATACTCGTCAATCATTGAAGGAGCCCTATTTGGAGGAACTTCTATGCCATTTAGACATGAAGATTTTACGCGCAAATCTGCAACAGGTTCCCCACCCTCTAAGCGATTATTTTCAAACTCTATGTCTGCACCCATTTCAACCAACGTCGTAAATAGCCCTGATCGAGTAGGGTTTAGACATATATTAGGTAAAAATATTTCTGAGCCTTCCACTATCAATGCAGCACAAACAGGGAAAGCTGCTGAAGATGGATCACGGGGTACAACAATGTCTTGAGCAGTTAATTCTGGTCTACCTTGCAATGTAATTGCAAATCCATCCTTAATTTCAACTGTCTCGATATCTGCACCAAATCCACTTAGCATTCTCTCCGTATGGTCACGAGTTTTTTCAGGCTCGATTAATGTAGTTTCCCCAAGTGCATTTAAGCCTGCGAGCAGAATAGCTGATTTAATTTGGGCAGATGGGTGCGGTGAAATATATCTAATAGCGTGCGCATCTCTAGCTCCAACCATTGTTAAAGGTAAAAAACCATTTGTTCTTCCATAAGATTTTGCGCCAAACAGTTCTAAAGGGTCTGTAATTCTATCCATTGGCCTTGAACGCAAACTAGCATCACCAGTAAAAGTTGCATTAATTGGGCTTGTAGACATCGCACCCATAATAAGCCTGACACCCGTACCAGCATTTCCACAATCAATCACATCAACAGGTTCAGAAAACCCACCAACACCAACACCATTTACAGAAAAGTTTCCTTCACCGTGGTCTGTAACTTTAGCTCCAAAAGCACTCATTGCTTTAGCAGTATCCAGTACATCTTGTCCTAATAAAAGTCCTGATATTTTAGTTTCACCTACTGAAAGAGCTCCTAATATCAGCGATCTATGCGAAACTGATTTATCCCCAGGAATAATTGCAGTTCCCTTCAAAGGTCCAACAGATTGAGATGCCATAGGAATGGGTGTTAAATGGCCTGCCATAAATAATCTCCTAATTAAGGCTTTTGTATTAATCCAGATCAACTAAAGCGTCCATTGCGAAATTGATGTAACTATTCAATATCCTATAATATTTGAAACATAATCTTATATTTTTCTAAAAGTTAAATAATGAGGCGTACGATTTTCACGTAATGCTTTAAGTTCATACCTTGTTGATATCCAATCACCCCACGGTTCTTGCCAATCACGTGCATTCTCTGCAAGCCATTCAAACTTTCCATTTAAATGGACTTGTTCAAGTGTTTGCCTAACATAATCTTCAATATCAGTCGCAATTCTAAATATTGCCCCAGGCTTTAAGCACGCTGCTAAAGGCTCTAGATGTTCTGGCGTAACAAATCTGCGCCTGTGGTGGCGTGATTTTGGCCAAGGATCTGGGTATAATAAAAATGCACGAGATACAGACTCCTTTGGCAACACATCCATCATATCCCTAGCATCACCTGGGTGGACTAAAATATTATTAACTTTCGACGTACGGATTTTTCCCAACAACATGGCAACACCATTTATATATGGCTCACATCCAATTATTCCTACATTAGGATTGGAACTTGCTTGGTGAACCAGGTGTTCTCCACCTCCAAATCCAATTTCCAACCATATATCCCTATTATCTCCAAACCATTTACTTGGTTCTATTAAATTACGATCTGGATTATCTGCCCATGTGACATTCTTAGGCTTTAATGACTCAAGATCTTCAGTCATATATCTTTCTTGTGATTTTTGAAGGGACTTACCTTTAATTCTGCCATAGAAATTTCTTCTAGGCGCACCAGAAACATGTTTCTCACGTTTAGTCATTATTTTACCCTAAAAAAAGCCCCAATAATATTGAGGCCTCTTAACTTTAATTAATATATTTCGTCAAACAGAGTTCTTTAATGAATTTATCAAATCTGTTTTTTCCCATGAAAATCCACCATCATCCATCGGTGCGCGTCCAAAATGGCCGTAAGACGCAGTTCTAGAATATATTGGTCTTCGCAGATTTAAATGATTAATAATACCAACTGGTGTGAGATCCATTGCGAGAGACACAGCTTTTTCAATACTTTCGTCTGAAACCTGACCAGTTCCATGTGTGTCACAGTATATTGAGAGTGGCTTAGAAACACCAATTGCATAAGATAATTGAATCGTACATTTGTCTGCTAACCCAGCTGCTACAACATTTTTCGCCAGGTAGCGAGCAGCATATGCTGCTGAACGATCTACTTTTGTTGGATCTTTTCCTGAAAACGCTCCTCCACCATGTGGAGCAGCTCCACCATAGGTATCAACAATTATTTTGCGACCAGTCAAACCAGCATCTCCGTCAGGACCACCAATAACAAACTTACCAGTTGGATTTACATGCCATTCTGTTTCAGATGAAACCCAATCAGAAGGTAATGTTTTGCGAATGTAAGGTTCAACTAATTCCCTCACATCTGATGAAGATAAAGTTTCATCTAAATGTTGGGTAGACAATACTATAGATGTAACTCCAACAGGTTTACCATTTTCATACTTTACAGATATTTGTGATTTTGCATCAGGACCTAATTGTGAAAGTACTCCTGAATGTCTAGCTTTTGCCAAATTGCTTAAAATTGCATGTGAATATTGTATAGGTGCTGGCATTAATTCTGGTGTTTCATTAGTTGCATAACCAAACATTATTCCTTGATCACCTGCTCCATCATTATCTACTCCCTGTGCAATATGGGCAGATTGGTCATGTAATAAGTTATCAATTTTTAGTGTTTCCCAATGAAATCCTTCTTGTTCATAACCGATGTCTCTAACGCATTCTCGGACAATCGCATCAACATTTGATTTTACTAATTTTAATTTTGATTGATCTGATAGACCAACCTCTCCTCCTATGACAACTCTATTTGTTGTAGCAAAAGTTTCACAGGCGACACGGGCCATCTCCTCTTCACTTAAGAATGCATCCAATACTGCATCTGATATTCTATCGCATATTTTATCTGGATGGCCTTCTGAAACAGACTCAGAGGTAAATAGGTAATTTTTTCGTGACATTAATTGCTCCGTTTATAAAAAAACTTACTTCAGGTAGCCGTTATAAGTTTCATGTTTAGTATCATAATGTTATTTATAATATGATCTATAATGCTTCATATATATATTATTGAAACAAGCCAATAGTAATAAAGCAAAAAATATTTTCCATATTAGATCACCAAATCTTGCATAAAGTGTAGGAGGTATTTTATCTGGAAGTATTGCATCAAAGTATCCAGCCGTATTCAATTCTATTGAACTTATAATATTTCCGTAAGGATCTATAATTGCACTTATTCCCGTATTTGCTGAGCGCACCAATGGCAAACCTTGCTCAATTGCTCGCACCCTAGCTTGAGATAAGTGTTGATAAGGCCCTGAAAAGTTTCCAAACCAAGCATCATTTGTTATGTGAACAATCCAATCTGCTCGGCTTTCAATATTATTTGAATAATTAGGAAATATAGACTCATAGCAAATCAATGCTAAAAAATTTGGTAAATTTTCACTTTGAATAATTCTTGGGCCATTGCCAGATTCAAAGTTTCCCACAAAGCCAATTAAACTTGATAGACCTATATTTCTCAATAAATAAGCCATTGGCATATACTCTCCAAACGGAACCAGATGTTGTTTATCAAATATTGTCCCTAGATCCCCACGCTCATTTACTAATATCAATGAATTTCGTGATTTATTATTTTCTCTACGCACAATACCAGTAATTAAAGACGTGTTAGGGCCAGCTGTATTTGAAATCTCTTTAATTATTTCTCCACTATCTTTTAACAATCTAGATATTGCAGTTTCTGGCCAAATAACAACATTAGGCGATTTTGTATTTTTAATTCCCGTATAAGCTAATTGTTTTGTATAAAATACTTTCAGCATATCTTTACGCCATTTTAGGTTTTGTGTGGCATTGGGCTGAACAACTCGAACAATTATATTCCTAGAATTGGATAATATTTCACCATTAGACCGCCATAAACCAATTAGTGTAAAAATAAGTAAAAAGCTCAACATAAGCACTAACCCAGTTTTTATTCGAGGGCTGCAAATCGCTGGCATAAAACAGATAATAATAACAATAAGCCCTAATCCATGAATTCCAAACCATGCAACAACTTGGATGATGGGCAATCCAAGCAATCCATAACTTAAATGTCCCCATGGAAATCCTGTAAAAATAAATGACCTTAGGTATTCAAAAAATGTCCAAGATAATGCTAAAAAAATAACACGGAATTTACCTTCCGATGTAAACCAAACAGCAACATAAAATGCTAATGCCCAAAATACTGCTAAGCCACCAGCCATAAGAACCAAAGCAAAAGGTGCAAGCCAGCCAGTTATTGCAGGTTCTATCAAAAATGGTTCAACAATCCATATCATTGTGAATCCAAAATAGCCAAAAGCTGTCCACCAGCCAATTTTAAAACTGATTTTCTTTTCACGAAGATTACGTAAATACAAACCTATAATGGGTATTGTAAAAAAATATATAAAACTGAAATTAAATGGAGCTTGTGCAAAAGCCATTATCAATCCAAGCAAGAAAAATGAAAAATAAATTTTCCACTGCATGTGACTTTTCATGAGGGCTTTTAACATAAACTATTAGCTACTTTTTCTTTAATTTTTGATAAACCCGTAACTTTTTAATTTTTCTTGGATCTGCTTCAATAACTTCAAAATCATATCCAGAAGGATGAGATATTACTTCACCCCTTACTGGAACCCGGCCAGTCATCATAAAAACAAGCCCCCCCAAAGTATCAATTTCGTCATCATCAGTATCAGAAGCTAGATCGACTCCTAGAACTTTTTCAAATTCTTCTAGTGAAGCCCTTGACTGACAAATATAAACCCCAGGATTTACTTCCACCCAGGTAGCATCATCATCAGTATCATGTTCATCAGATATATTTCCTACTAGCTGTTCAACCAGATCTTCAATTGTTGCCAAACCATCAACACCACCATACTCATCAACAACTAATGCCATATGTGTTCGTTCAGTTTGCATTTTTTGCAATAAAACATCCAAAGGCATTGATGGAGGGACAAATAAAACAGGACGGACTAATTCAACAAAATTAAAAGCTTCCGACTTATCATCAAAAATATATTTTAGAGCCAAATCTTTTAAATGAACCATTCCTATTGGATTATCTAAAGTGTCTTCAAAAACTGGTAATCGTGAATACCCACTCTCACGAAATTCCTTGATTAGGACATCTGAATTAAGTTCAGATGAAACACTAACAATGTCTGCCCGCGGTATAGCTACATCTTCAACCCGTAAAGTTTTAAGTTTTGATATACCTTCATCTGTTAAAGAGCTTTCATTTTGACTTGCTTGTCCTTTATTTGAATCAAGACCGCTTAATAAGCGCTTAAAAAATCCACTTTGCACATTTTTTTGGGATAGATGTACGCCTTGCGTCACATTTGTATTCCCTTTTTTTATATTGGTCATTTGCCCTTTCCAAAATTATGGCAAGTTATTTATTTTCTAAATATGGGTCAGATATTCCCATTACTTTTAAAAGTCTCGTTTCCAATTCTTCCATTATTATCGCATCCGCTTCATTAATATGATCATAATTTAATAAATGCAAACAACCATGCATCAATAAGTGTATAATATGATCTATAAAATCTACATTATTATCAGCTGCTTCACGTTTACACGTATCAAATGAAATTGCTATGTCACCAAGAGAATCATCTTCATAAACACTAAGTGATGGTTTGTTAGGCACTTCACCAACTTGTTGTGATTTCAGGTTATAGTTTGGCCAAGAAAGTACATTGGTCGCCGTCGGCTTATCCCTAAATTCCGCATTCAGTTCAGTTATTTTTGCATCATCACAAGCAAGTATACTAATTTTCCATTTTGAAGACAAAATCAAATTTTCAAAAATAATTCCAAACGTTTTATCTGCAAGATTTTGCAATCTAAAATCATTCCATCGCTTATCTTCAATGAGTATATCTGCAATATTAATCATTTTTCTTTTTTGTTAGCATCATACGCTCGAATAATTTTTGCGACCATAGGATGGCGTACAACATCAGAAGCATCAAATTCAGTAAATCCAATACCTTTTACTTTTCTAAGAACATGTTTAGCTTCTATTAAGCCAGATGGAACACCGCGGGGTAAATCGATTTGACTAGTATCTCCAGTAATTGCCATCCTAGAACCTTCACCCATACGGGTTAAAAACATTTTCATCTGCATTGTTGTTGCATTTTGCGCCTCATCTAGCACAACAAATGCATTAGCCAAAGTTCGCCCTCGCATAAAAGCTAGTGGAGCAATTTCAATTTTCTTTTCTTCAATTAATTTACCTAATTGATTGGATGGTAAAAAATCATTTAAAGCGTCATATAATGGTTGCATGTATGGATCTATTTTATCTTTCATATCACCAGGCAAAAAACCCAAACGCTCACCTGCCTCTACAGCTGGTCGAGATAATACAATTCGGTCAACTTGACCTTCAATAAACATGGATACTGCAGCTGCCACTGCCATATAAGTTTTTCCTGTACCGGCTGGACCTAACCCAAAAACCAACTCATGTTTAAAAAGTTGCTCCATATATTTTTTCTGAGTGGGCGTTCTTGGCTCTACAGTTTTCTTTCTTGTACGTATTTCAGCGCCACCCGCTGAAAACATTTCAATTTGATCACCGTTTTGGATCTCTGAATTTTCTTTAGAATTTGAAAATCGAAAGATTGCATCTATTTCTGGGGATAGCAGCACTTTACCATTTTCTAACCTGTCATACATTGTTTTTAAAGCATTTTGGGCATTTGAAATGGATTGCTGTTCACCGATTAAAGTCAACTCATTTCCACGCCTAACTATTTGTATATTTGTATTTTCTTCTACTTGAGAAAGATTTTTATCAAATTCACCACAAAGGTCTATTAATAACCTATTGTCAGGAAAAGTAATTACTAGCTCTTGAGTGGCGCTAGAAACTAATGCCGGACCACTAACCTTTGTTGTCAATTCTTTATACTCCAATCAAATTAAATCAAATTCATGATGCAGTAACAAGTAGAACCCCGCAAGTATATTACAACATAATTCGTGAAATAATTTATTTACTGACAAATTCTGCACGCAGTGAATTAGTGTCAGCGCCAAGAATACGTAAATTTACAATGTCACCTATTTTAGCTTGGTCAATGTTAGCATGGACACCGTGTAAATATTCTGACCTGCCAACTAACTGTCCAGCCAATCTGCCAGGGCGCTCTAATAACACTGGTAAAATTTTGCCAACCATTGTTCCCATAAATTCTTTTTGGTGCGTGGAAAGTAATGTTTGCAAGCGCGACAAACGCTCAGCTTTGAGTTCTTCCGGCACTTGATGTTTATTTTCTGCTGCCGGAGTTCCTGGGCGCGTTGAATATTTAAATGAATATGCTTGAGCATATTTTACTTCACGAACTAATTCTAATGTTTGCTCAAAGTCATCATTAGTTTCTCCAGGAAAACCAACAATAAAATCCCCTGACAATGCTATATCTGGCCTTGCAATTCGAAGTTTTTCGATAACTTTTAGATAACTTTTTGTAGTATGCTTGCGATTCATCGCTTTAAGGATTTTATCTGATCCCGATTGAACTGGTAAATGCAAATATGGCATTAATTTTTTTACTTCACCATGCGCATCTATTAACTCTTGCGTCATGTCATTAGGATGAGAAGTTGTGAATCTAATTCGCTTCAAATCTTCAATCTTCGAAAGCTCTTTTATCAATTGAGGTAAGGTTGCGTCATTTGCACCCATTGAGCCATGATATGCATTAACATTTTGACCAAGCAAAGTAATATCTCGAACACCACGCTCAACTAAATCTTTAGCCTCATTAAATATTTGTAATACTGGACGAGAAGCTTCAGCACCTCGGGTGAATGGGACAACACAAAAAGCACAAAACTTATCACATCCTTCCTGTACAGTTAAAAAAGCTGAAGGTGCTCGCTTGCTTTTAGGTGCAGTAGGTAAATGCTCAAATTTATCTTCTTCTGGAAAATCTGTATCAACCACTTTTTTTCCATTTTCGACAGATTTTGCCATAGCAGGAAGTCTATGATATGCTTGAGGGCCAACAACTATGTCCACAAGTGGTTGTCTTTTAATAATTTCTTCACCTTCTGCCTGAGCTACGCATCCGGTAACACCAATTTTAAGGTCAGGATTTTTAGCTTTAAGTGACTTAAATCGACCTAAATCAGAGTAAATTTTTTCGGCCGCTTTCTCACGAATATGGCATGTATTTAATAAAATCATATCAGCTTCTTCAGGTGAAGAAACTTCATTATAGCCATCAGCACCAAGAGACGTAGCCATTCTTTCAGAGTCGTAAACATTCATCTGGCAACCAAATGTTTTAATATATAAATTTTTAGTTTTAGACATTATTAAG
This sequence comes from uncultured Amylibacter sp., assembly GCA_905182285.1. Lineage (GTDB taxonomy): Bacteria > Pseudomonadota > Alphaproteobacteria > Rhodobacterales > Rhodobacteraceae > Amylibacter. The sequence continues at coordinate 55,620 of CAJJAY010000012.1, forward strand.
CCCTAAATATATATGACGTTTTTTAGGCCTTACACTGCATTCAGTATCTATTCAATGCTATCTGAAAATAGAGATAATAAGAATTTTCACTATAAATATTTTAAAGCTAAAAAAATATTAGTTAATAATAATCAAATATTAATAAATTTTTATAAGTCTTTCAGGCGTATAACCACATCAACACGTGAAACATTGTATCCTTGCGGTACGTCTGGTAATTTTTCAAATCTTATAGATTCTTTTGGAGCATCAGTTAATTTTCCACTGCTTTCCCAGTAAAAATGAGGGTGATCGTCAGTTCGAGTGTCAAAATAAGATTTATGACCATCAACATGAATTTCATGCATCAAGCCAGCATCACAAAAGGTTCGAAGAGTATTATAAATAGTTGCCAGTGAAACGTTTAAAGAATTACTACAAACAGTTTCATGCAAACTTTCAGCACAAACATGACGATTTAAACCATCACCAATTAACAACTCAGCTAACGTTAACCGTTGCCTAGTTGGCCGAACTCCAGCACTCTTTAGCCATTCTCGGCCTCTGTTTTCTTGAATATTTACCATTAAAAACCTCTATATCACTTATATTATGATCCTAAAATAATTAAAATTCAATCCACTTCATTAAAACTCTTTAAATTTCTACTTGCAAGCTTCTATTGCAAGCAAATGCAATGAGATGGTAAGTGTTGGTAAAATTGAGGCACGGAGCAAAAATATGACCGAAAGACCAACTAGTTATAACTATGAAGATTTAATAAAATGTTCACGTGGAGAATTATTTGGACCCACAAATGCCCAATTACCTGCTCCACCAATGCTTATGATGGACCGAATTACTGAATTGTCTACAGATGGAGGCGAATTTGGCAAAGGCCATGTAGTTGCTGAGTTTGATATCAAGCCTGAATTATGGTTTTTTGAGTGTCACTTTCCAGGAAATCCCATAATGCCAGGCTGTTTAGGATTAGACGGTTTATGGCAATTAACGGGCTTTAATCTTGGGTGGAGAGGAATGCTTGGTAAAGGAATGGCATTAGGTGTTGGAGAAGTAAAACTAACAGGAATGGTTACTCCATCACGGAAAATGTTGACTTATAATGTAGAATTTACCCGTGTAATTGATCGAAAACTCAAAATTGGTGTTGCTAATGGTACAGTACATGCTGACGGCGAATTAATTTATGCTGTAAAAGATATGAAAGTTGGCTTAGCAAACCAAGAAGTTTAAGCCTAAATATAATTTTAAGGAGATTTAAATGCGTCGAGTAGTAGTCACAGGGATGGGCATCATTTCTTCCATTGGAAATGACATAAATGAAGTAACAGATAGTTTAATAAATGGGCGCTCAGGAATTGTAGCTGCACCAGACTATACGGAAAAAGGCTTTAGATCTCAAATACATGGTTTACCAAAAATTGATGTAACAGAGCATATAGACAAACGACAAATGCGATTTATGGGGCAAGGAGCCGCTTATAATTACCTAGCAATGGAACAAGCCATTGCAGACAGCGGCTTAGAAGAAAGTCAGGTTTCAAATGAACGCACTGGAATGGTGATGGGATCTGGTGGTCCATCAACTATTAATTTATTTAATGCACATCAAATTACGCTTGAAAAAGGTGCGCCAAAACGAATGGGGCCTTTTATGGTCACTCGTTGCATGTCTTCAACAAATTCAGCGTGTTTAGCAACACCATTCAAAATAAAAGGTGTAAACTATTCAATTACTTCTGCTTGCTCTACGTCTGCGCATTGTATTGGTAACGGAGTTGAACAAATTCAAATGGGAAAACAAGACATAGTATTTGCAGGAGGTGGAGAAGAATTAGATTGGTCAATGTCTTGTTTATTTGATGCTATGGGAGCTATGTCTTCTAAATATAATGACACACCAGAAAAAGCGTCTCGTGCATTTGACGCAAATCGTGATGGCTTTGTGATTGCAGGTGGTGGAGGCGTAGTTGTTCTAGAAGAACTAACACATGCACTTGCACGTGGTGCAAAAATTTATGCTGAAGTTACTGGATATGGGGCAACATCAGATGGCCATGATATGGTTGCACCATCAGGTGAAGGTGGTGAACGTTCTATGAAGCTTGCTATATCTACCATTGGTGAGCGTAGCGTAAATTACATAAATGCACATGGAACTTCCACTCCTGCGGGAGACGTTACTGAAGTTGAAGCGGTACGTAGAGTATTTTCGGACAAAGAGCAGCCTATTATAAGTTCAACAAAGTCTTTAACAGGCCATTCACTTGGAGCGACTGGAGTTCAGGAGGCAATTTATTCTTTGATTATGCTTGATAAAGATTTTGTTGCAGCATCTGCAAATATTTCTGAATTAGATCCCGCTTTAAAAGAAAATGAAATTGCTACAAAACGTATTGATAATGCAAGTTTAGATACGGTTTTATCAAATAGCTTTGGCTTTGGTGGTACTAATGCCAGTTTAGCTATGAGCAAATATAATGGGTAAAAAATATGTCTGATTTAATGAAGGGTAAACGCGGCCTTATAATGGGTGTTGCAAACGATAAATCAATCGCTTGGGGTATAGCTCGTGAAATGGCAGCACAAGGCGCTGAGCTTGCCTTTACATACCAAGGTGAAGCATTCGGAAAGCGTGTTCAACCACTGGCAGCAAGCCTTGGGTCAAGTATATTAGTAGATGCAGATGTAACTGATGATGCTTCTTTAGATATCGCATTTAATGAACTTAAAGAAAAGTGGGGTAAATTAGACTTTATTGTTCACGCAGTAGCATATTCTGATAAAAATGAATTAGTAGGCAGGTTTGTGGATACAAGTCGTGCGAATTTTAAAAATTCACTTGATATTTCATGTTATTCTTTAATTGAAGTCTCCCGAAGAGCCTCAGAACTTATGACAGATGGTGGAACAATCTTAACATTGACATATCAAGGCTCAAATCGTGTTACGCCATTCTATAATGTCATGGGTGTTGCAAAAGCTGCATTAGAAAGTGCAGTTCGATATCTTGCAAATGATTTAGGTCCCCAAGGAATTAGGGTTAATGCAATAAGCCCTGGACCAATGAGAACATTAGCTGGCGCTGCAATTGGTGGTGCACGAAAAACATTTCGTACAACTGAAGCAAATTCACCCATGCGCGCAAACGCAACATTAGAAAGTGTTGGCGGGACTGCTGTTTATCTTGCTTCCGATTATGGGCAGTGTACAACAGGCGAAATTATTTATGTTGATGGCGGGTATCATGTTTTAGGTATGGCACAATCTGAAAATCTTTAATTAGATTGACGCTACACTCCTTTTATTAAATGCTATAAATAAAGGAGATAAACATGGCTAATATTTGTATATTTGACGCATATGGAACTCTTTTTGATGTAATGTCTGCAGCTCGAATGCTAGCTAACGAAAAAGCATACGATAAATTTTCAAAATATTCAGAAAAAGTTTCTAATACTTGGCGTATCAAGCAGCTTGAATATACTTGGCTGCGCAATATTATGGATGATTATTTGGACTTTTGGCAGATTACAAAAGACGGATTAGATTTTGCTTTAGAAGAGAGTCAGATACAAAATACTCAGCTAAGAAACCGCCTACTAGATTTATATTGGAATTTGTCAGCATATTCTGAAGCTCGTGATGTTTTAATAGCATTAAAATCAAATAATATTCGCACGGGTATTCTATCAAATGGCTCAAGAGATATGCTAGATAGTGCAGTTAAATCTGCAAATTTAAATGACAATTTAGACGTTGTTCTGTCTATTGATAAAATAAAGATTTATAAGCCAGACCCAAAAGTCTACCAAATGGTTTTGGACCACTTCAATTGCACCAAAGGAGATGTATTATTTATATCTTCAAATGGTTGGGATATTTCTGGTGCAAGTAAATTTGGCTTTAAAACACTATGGGTTAACCGTAATTTTAACCCTCAAGATCGTCTTAATTTTAAACCCTGGAAGATAGTAAATAATTTATCAGCCATACCTAGCATTGTGAAAGAATTAAATGAGTAACTTCCAAATGATATTGGCAGCTTATGATCGAATAGCTCCTCATTCTATATATACACCGTTACTATCATCACCTTTTTTGGACAGAATTGCTAAACGTAGACTATGGGTAAAAGCAGAGTGTTTACAGCACACAGGCTCATTCAAATTTCGAGGTGGATGGTCTGCAATCTCTGCACTGAAACCTAAAGATCGCGCACGTGGTGTAATAACCTTTTCATCTGGCAATCATGCTCAAGGAATTGCATCAGCTGCTGCACACCATGATGTTTCAGCAACTATAATTATGCCAAGTGATTCCCCTGATGTGAAAATTAAAAACACTAAAGATTTAGGTGCAAAAGTAATATTATATAACCGCAAAACAGAAGATCGAAATCTTATAGAAACGGAAGTCAATCCTGATAAATCGCTTCTACTAATTAAACCTTATGACGATCATAATGTAATTGCGGGTCAAGGTTCTGTAGGCATTGAAATTGCCGCCCAAGCTAAAACAAGAAATATTAAAAAGGCTGATGTTCTTGTTTGCTCTGGAGGAGGAGGGTTGGCATCTGGCATTGCTTTAAGCTTAGAGCAGCTTAATCCTAATATGTTAGTTAGAACCGCTGAACCTGATAAATTTGATGATATAAAAAAATCTTTAAAAAGTGGAAAAATTGAATGTAACAAACATACTAGTGGTTCGGTTTGTGATGCAGTCTTAACACTATGTCCAGGTGATATAACATTTCCAATTCTAAAACGCTTATGCGGAGCAGGTTTCAGTGTTTCTGATGAAGAAGCGCTAAGAGCAATGGTTCTTGCATTTGAACAGTTACGAATTGTTGTGGAACCAGGAGGAGCAGTGGCATTGGCTGCCGCATTATTTCACGGAAAAGAATTAAATAATGAAGATGTGATAGTAGTTGCAACAGGCGGTAATGTTGATAGAAAAATTTTTCAAAATGCACTAATAAAATACGGAAAATAATTATATTTAGATAAAATTATTAAGCAATATTATTGATACTGCTTAATAATAATTTAAGTTAAATATCAGTTCGAATTGTAATATTTTTTGGATCATATGGACTATCTTTAACTATCTCACAAGAATAAAGATTACCTAAAATATTTACAGTTAATTTTTGTCCAACTTTTGCTAATTCAGGATTAACATATCCCATACCAATAGATTTATTAAAGGTTACTGAATAACCACCAGAGGTTAATCGACCAACTTTTATATCATTACTATATAGAGCTTCCCGACCCCATGGGTCTGCATCTGATGGGCCATCAATTAATAGAGTCACACATTTTGATCGAATACCAGTTTCAATCATTGCATCTTTACCAAAAAAATCTTTTTCTAAATCAATAAACCTAGGAAGGTCCGCTTCTTGTGGTGTTGCATCTCGTCCTAATTCAGTACCAAAAGCTCGATATGATTTTTCTTGTCGCAACCAATTCTGCGCTCTACCTCCCACAAGCTTAATTCCAAAATCAGAACCAGCATCCATTATTAAATCATATAAATAGTTCTGCATTTCAATCGGGTGATGCAATTCCCATCCTAATTCACCTGTATATGCAACTCTTATCGCATTTACTGGACACATTCCTAATTCAATTTTTTGCGTTGAAAGCCAAGGAAACCTTTTATTTGAAAGCGCTGTTAATGGGTCTGAATCTTTAATAATTTTTGATAATACATCACGTGTTTTTGGTCCTGCAATTGCGAAAACACCCCACTGATTTGTTACATCATGAATTTCTATGTAACCAAATTCAGCTGCTTTATCTTCAGCAGCTTTTGTCAAATAATCTGAATCATATGCAGTCCAAGCACCCGCAGAAACCAGATAATAATCATTTTGCCCATTTCTAACAATCGTATATTCTGTGCGTGTAGTACCAGACCTGGTCAATGCATATGTAAGATTTATACGGCCTATTTTTGGCAGCTTATTACATGTAAACCAATCTAAAAATTGTGTGGCACCAGGACCTTTTACAATATGTTTTGTAAAAGCAGTTGCATCGATTAGCCCTACACTTTCACGAATTGCCCTTGCCTCATCAACAGCATATTTCCACCATTTACCTCTACGAAAAGATCTACTGTCATGGTCAAAATTTTCATCAGCATCAATTGGACCAAAATAGTTAGGGCGATCCCATCCATTTACACGGCCAAATTGAGCGCCTGCAGCTTTTTGGCGATCATAAGCAGGTGATGTTCGCAATGCATTACATGCAGGCCTCTCTTCATCTGGGTGATGTAATATATATACATGCTCATAGCATTCTTCATTTTTGCGAGCAGCGTATTCAGTGGTCATCCATGAGCCATATCGTTTGGGGTCTAATGAAGCCATATCAATTTCAGCTTCTCCATTAACCATCATTTGTGCCATATAGTTGCCAACACCACCTGCTGCGGTAATACCAAAACTAAATCCTTCTGCTAACCACATATTCCGCAAACCAGGAGCTGGACCAACTAGTGGATTACCATCTGGCGTATAACAAATAGGGCCATTAAAATCATCCTTAAGGCCACTTTCTTCACATGAAGGCATACGATGAATCATTGCCATATACTGATCTTCAATTCTTTCTAAATTTAATGGAAATAAATCTGCCCTGAAACTATCAGGAACACCATATTCAAATCTTGCTGGAGCATGCTTCTCATATACGCCTAATATCCATCCGCCCCGCTCTTCACGAACATAAGACTGTGCATCAGCATCGCGTATAACTGGATGTTCAGGATTTCCCTCTGCTCGCCATTTTTGCAACAATGGGTCTACATCAGTAACAATAAATTGATGCTCAACAGGTATTGCAGGGATTTTTATTCCCAAAAGCCTTGCAGTTCTTTGGGCATGATTGCCCGTTGCAGTTACAACATGTTCAGCAGTTATAACTATTTGTTCCTCAGATGGTATTAAGTTTCCACCCTTCTCAACCATTTTGGTACATGTAACTTTCCATTCTTCACCAGTCCACTTGTAGCCATCAACCTGCCATTTTCTTTCAATACTTACGCCCATTTGTCGCGCGCCCTTGGCCATTGCCATAGTAACATCAGCAGGATTAATATATCCATCTGTTGGATGGTATATTGCACCTTCCAAATCATCAGTTCTAATCAGTGGCCAACGCTCTTTAATTTGATTTGGGGTAAGTTTTTCATATTCTATTCCTAGTGTCTCTGCTGTTGAGCCATATAACATATATTCATCCATACGGTCTTTGGTTTGAGCCATACGAAGATTACCTACAACTGAGAAGCCTGCATTTAATCCTGTTTCTGCTTCCAATGATTTGTAAAAATCAACTGAGTAATCATGTAAGTGTGAAGTAGCATAACCCATATTAAATAGTGGCAACAATCCAGCAGCATGCCAGGTAGATCCAGATGTTAATTCATCACGCTCTAACAACATAATATCATTCCAGCCGTATTTGGCTAAATGGTATGCTATACCTGTCCCAACAGCACCACCACCAACTACTAAAGCTTTTACATGAGTTTTCATCTTCGAATCTCCAAATGAAAATAATATGCAGAATTGCAGAAAAATCAGCAATAGCAGTCAACCTGCCGACTGTTTTTTTCAAAAAACGACAATGTTTGGATTTGATACTGGATTAGTAACAGCAAGCGCCCTAGATACATTAAAATAATAAGGAATTTCTTCATGCAAACATCAAATCCACTACTGTTCAACTGGGAATCTAAATTTCAACTTCCACCTTTTGATTTAATAAAAGATTATCATTTTGATGAGGCGTTCAAAGAAGCTTTTTCTCAAATTGAATTAGCAATAGAAAAAATTGCCAATCAAGCTAACCTACCCACATTCGAGAATACTATAGAAGAACTAGAGCGATCTGATGGTTTAATGAATAAGGTTGCTAGTATTTTTGCAAACTTAGCAAGTTCAGATTCAAATTCAAAACTTGAAGAACTCCAGCGCGACTTAGCTCCCAAATGGGCTAAAATGGATTCAGACATTAAACTTAATAAAAAATTATTTGCTCGTGTTGATAGCCTTTATAAAAAAAGAGCATATTTAAACATAACAAAAGAACAGCTAAGAGTTTTAGAATTGTACCATCTTTCGTTTGTAAGATCAGGCGCAGAACTAAAAGACATTAAGCAAAAAAAATTAAAAAAAATACTCCAGCGTTTAGCTGAATTAGGTACAAATTTTACACAAAATTTACTAAAGGACGAACGCGATTGGTTTATGAGCATAACAGATGAGGATCTTATCGGATGCCCTCAATTTCTAAAAGATGCAGCCAGAGAAGCCGCTCAAGAGCGAAGTATCAATGGATATATAATAACGCTATCACGAAGTTTAATTGTGCCGTTCTTACAGTTTTCACCCCGACGCGATTTACGCCAAAAAGCTTTTAAGGCTTGGGAGCTACGTGGTGCAAATCAGGGAAAAACAAATAATTTGAAAATTATTCAAGAGACACTTTTATTACGTCAAGAGCGCGCAAATTTACTGGGCTATAAATCATTTTCAGATTTTAAATTAGAAACAGAAATGGCTGGATCACCAGACAAAGTTACTGAATTATTAATGGCTGTATGGAAGCCTGCGAGACAAGCTGCTATTAACGATGCGAAAAAATTAACTGAAATGATGAATGCCGATGGAACTATAGGAGATTTAACACCCGCAGATTGGCGATATTACTCAGAAAAAAGACGCGCGTCAGAGCACAATTTAAACGAGACAGAACTTAAGCCATACTTCCAATTAGACCAAATGATTAAGGCCTCGTTTTATTGCGCTAAAAAACTATTTAATTTAGATTTTCATCAAATAGATGCGCCAATGTATCATCCAGATGTTCAGGCCTGGGAGGTAACTCGAAACAATGAGCATGTGGCTGTATTTATAGGTGATTATTTTGCTCGCCCTTCTAAAAGATCGGGAGCATGGTGTTCTAGATTTAGAGGCCAATCTTCTATGGATAAAAATCAGCGCCCCATTACAGTAAATGTTTGTAATTTTGCAAAAGCACCAAAAGGGCAAAAATCTCTGTTGAATTTTGACGATGCACGTACATTATTTCATGAATTTGGTCATGCTTTGCACTCAATGTTATCAAATGTAAAATATCCGTATATTTCAGGAACTTCAGTTGCACGTGATTTTGTTGAACTCCCCAGTCAACTATATGAACATTGGCTGTCTGTCCCATCTGTATTAGAAAAGTTTGCAATACATGCTGAAACCAATAGTCCAATTCCTAAACCTTTATTGGAAAAACTACTTGAGGCAGAAAACTATGATCAAGGGTTTTCAACTGTTGAATATGTTTCAAGTGCATTAGTTGATTTAGCATTTCATACGGAAACACCGCCTAAAGATCCCATGATGAAACAAAAAGAGATTCTTGATCAAATAGAAATGCCACCTGAAATAACAATGCGCCATGCAACACCACATTTTGCTCATATATTTTCAGGCGATGGGTATTCTAGTGGATATTATAGTTACATGTGGTCAGAGGTAATGGATGCTGATGCATTTGAAGCATTTAGAGAAGAAAATGATCCATTTAGCTCCAAGGTAGCCCATTTGTTGGAAAAACACATTTACTCTGCTGGTGGATCATTACCTGCTAATGAACTTTATATGAACTTCCGTGGCTCAATGCCAAAAGTTGATGCATTACTTAAAGGTCGAGGATTTTTAGAGTGTTAGAATTCTAGTAATGGTTTATTTAAAAATATTGGCTGCTGGTTAAAAGCTAATTTCTCAGCTCATTTTCAAAAACACCCCAAATATTAGCTTTTAATACCCATCCTTTTCTTTTTTTAACGTAAACTTTGCACCAACTAATATTACATTCATCTAAATTTCCAATTACGCCTTTTTCAGCAAAAAATACTATGTCAGAACCTACATTTTGCCGCCGCGTGACTGGATTCTTTTCTCCTTTAAAAACCACCGTTCTATTTCCAGAAAGTAATCTGAAATGCATCCAACCACCTTGGCCATCAATATCTTGCACTCGGCGCCAATGCCCATATTCACCCGTAATCATAAGAGGCATGTTTTGATGCTTGTAGACCCAATCAATCCTATGCAATTTTGAGGGGCCTCTTCTTGCAAACCCTTCACCTGCTTTCATAGATACAAACCTTGGAATTGGTAGATTGGTAACTGACCCTCGCTCTTTTGCTTCAGCAAAAGGGGGCCATAATAATAATATTGTAATTGCAATTATTTTGCTAAATTTATACATAGTTAACCTTAAATTTACATTATTATCAGTGTTGAATTTTCCACCTTCCACAATGGCTTATAATTTGCCAGAATGTGTACAAGAAATCCAGTAGGAGAATCTATTAAATGCCGAATTCTACATTTAAAGTTATTGTAACAAGAAAACTACCCAATACAGTTGAAGCAAGGCTGAAAGAACTTTTTGATGTGGAATTCAGTCAAAATGATATCCCTTTAAATAGATCCGAATTAGTTACTGCAATGCAACGTGCTGATGTTTTGGTACCTACACTAAATGATAACATCGATGCATCAGTATTAGCTGAATCAGGTAATCAATTAAAACTTTTAGCAAATTATGGCTCAGGCGTAGATCACATTGATGTAGAAGCAGCACATGAGCGTGGAATTTTAGTTTCTAATTCGCCCACAGTCAGCTCTTCAGACACTGCAGATATGACAATTGCACTTATATTAGCAGTAATGAGACGCTTTAAAGAAGGTTCAAACGTCATGGAGTCTGGTGATTGGCAAGGATGGGCGCCCTCAGCATTTTTAGGAACAAGGGTTGCAGGAAAAACAATAGGAATTTTAGGTATGGGCCGAATTGGAACTGCATTAGCTGAGAGAGCAAGGGCGTTTGGTTTAAATGTATGTTATCATAATAGAAAAAAAGTCCACCCAGATACAGAAACACGTCTAAACGCAGACTACTATGAAAATTTTCATGAGATGTTATCTAAGATTGATATTCTTGCCACATGTTGTCCTTTAAGTGTTGAAACACATCATATTTTAGACTCAAAAGCTTTGAGTTTCATGAAACCCAGTGCAGTAGTTGTAAATACTGCCCGCGGAGCTTTAATCGACGAAGCCGCATTAGAAAACGCTCTCTTAAAAGGAAGCTTAGCTGCTGCTGGTTTGGATGTTTTAGCTACTGGCAAAAATGTAAATAAAACACTTTGTGAATTACCTAATGTAATGTTGCTTCCTCATATGGGTTCGGCAACCCAAGAAGCACGGCACGAAATGGGTGAAACAGTTATATTAAATATAAAAATGCACCAAGATGGTCATCGCCCACCTAATATGTGTATACCAAAATTTTAAACTTTATAAAGCGATATACCATTTACAATGGTACCATCTTTAACGACTTCACAAAGCACACCTCTTAAACGATATTTGATATTTTCATTATGCCTCACCCAGTCAAGCGCATCACTTCCATATCTAACTTTCCATTTTACACATGCATTATTCCAATGATCACTTATACGAAGTAGGGCTGATCCAGCTTGTACTACTGAACCCACTGGTAAATTTTCATGTGACAAATCCATATCAACTATAAAAGTATCCCCAGGGTGTGTTTCTTCATTACCCGGTGCATATATCAGATCCAATACTCTTTTTTGTAAAATACTAACCTGTATTCGGGGATCACCAGATCCATCATCTTTCTTTAACCAAGGTGTATGTGACCACCTACAACCTTGCACTCCACCAGCAATACTAACTGATAATTGATTAACAAAAGTACGCTTACTAAAATCTGGCCTATAACAAAGCTGTTCAATTTTTGCGTTGTTTTTAGGAGCTGCTAAAATTGATGGAATTGCAGTATCTAATTTATCTCGATTAGGTTTCATAGTGCTCCTTACAGATTTTACAATTTATATTCTTTTTTATGTTTATTTTACTAAATTCGTTATTCAAAGCATCAAAAATCATCAATTTATTAGTTAAATTTACTCCTGCACCAGTTATTTTCTTTATAACCTCAGAAGCCATAACAGAGCCAATAATTCCAGGTAGTGCTCCCATAACGCCGCCTTCCGCACAATTTGGAGCTAAACCATCAGCTGGTTCAATTGGAAAAATACATGCATAACATGCTGAATTTTTTGTCTCATTAAATATACTTACCTGGCCTTCCCATTGACTAATAGCGCCAGAAACTAAAGGCTTATTTAATTTAACACATGCCAAATTTACAACTTGGCGAGTTGAGAAATTATCTGAACCATCTACAATTAAATCAAATTCAATAAATAATAGTTCTGCCTCAAGCGTTGTTAAACGTCTATTAAATGGTAATATGTCTATAAAAGGGTTAAGTTTTTTAATTTTATCTTTTACTGCAAATACTTTTGGATAATCTAAATGATCTTCATCAAATAGCACTTGTCTTTGTAAATTTGATAAGCTTACTAAATCATCATCAATCACACCAATAGTTCCAACACCTGCAGCTGCTAAATATGACAATATAGGAGATCCAAGCCCTCCAGCACCAACGACTAAAACTTTTGCTTTTCGTAACTTTGATTGCCCTTGCCCACCTATTTCTCGTAATAGTATATGCCTTGAATATCTGTCTAATTCAGTTTCAGTCATAGATGATTGAGGTATCTCATCAGGTGAAGTTGATAGTTCAATTCTGGTTTTTGCTGATTTACGCCGTAAAATTCTGATATATAAATAAATTATACATATTAACCCGATTAGGAATGCTCCCTCAGGTGTTATAATTTGGTTTAATGATATATTCATTAAGAAACCCCAGTTGACCCAAACCCATTTGTATCACGAAGTGTTTTGTCTAAATTAATTACTGGATTCAAAACAGCCTGAACTATTGGTGCAAAAATTATTTGTGCAATTCTATCACCGTGCTTGATATGAAAATCATTATTTCCGTAATTGATTAACACAACACCTATTTCTCCACGGAAATCTGAATCTATTGTTCCAGGTGAATTTAAAACGCTAATGCCAAATTTTAAAGCTAACCCAGATCTAGGTCTAATTTGTGCTTCGTATCCAATAGGTATAGATATTGCTAGGCCAGTTGGGATTAGCAACCATTTTTGACTTAATATAGTTTTTCCCAGTTCACGATGTTCCATACTGAAATTTGCCCTTAAGTCCATTCCAGCTGATTGGCTTGTTTCATATGAAGGCAGAGCAATTTTTCTGTCCGCATGCTCCAAAAAATTTATTTGGATATCCAAATTTATCATATTCCTAGATCCACTATTTTTTTTGCCAATTGATTTGCAACAGCACTTTTTGACATTCTAGGCCACTCTTCATTCTCACTCGAAGAAATCAAAGTTATTTGATTTTCTTCACCACCCATTATTCCAGTTTCTGGCGAAACATCATTTAATAAAATCCAATCACAACCTTTACTATTTCTTTTTTCAGTTGCATTTTTTAATAAATTATCTGTTTCAGCAGCAAACCCAATAACTAATTTTGGCCGGTTATGTTCTAAATTAGATATAGTTTTCAAAATATCAGGATTTTCAACAAAATTAATTTTCAAGCCATCATTTAAACCGTTTTTCTTTATTTTGTTTATATTTTGATTTTCAACCCGCCAGTCAGAAACTGCTGCTGAAAAAATAGCAACATCACATGGTATTGCTGATTTTACTGCCTTTAGCATTTCAATTGCAGTTTCAACTTTAATTATATGACAATTTTTAGGCATTTCACTTATTGAAGGCCCAGATATAAAAGTTACTTTTGCGCCTAATGCAATTAATGCATTAGCTATTGCACTGCCTTGGTTTCCAGAAGATCTATTGGCAATATATCTCACTGGATCAATTGGTTCATGGGTTGGACCAGAAGTAATTAAAATATGTTTATTTCTTAAAGGCCCATTAATTAATATTTCTGAAGCAGCTTTAACTATTGCCTCTGGCTCTGACATGCGTCCAAAGCCAAATTCACCACAAGCCATATCTCCTTCTTCTGGCCCAGAAAAATGAATGCCATTTTTCATTAAAATTTTAACATTATTTTGTGTGGCGGGATGCTCCCACATTCTAACATTCATTGCTGGAGCAATTAGTACTGGTGTATCAGTAGCCAGTAGAAGCGTTGAGGCCAAATCACTAGCAACTCCAAATGCCATTTTTGCCATCAAATTAGCAGTGGCTGGTGCAACAACAATTAAGTCAGAAGATCTTGATAATTCTATATGACCCATTTCAGATTCATCGTTCAAATCAAATAAATCTTTAAATACTTTATTTTTTGACAACGCAGCAACTGATAGTGGCGTAACAAATTCAGCAGCCCCTCTTGTCATCACAGGGACTACAGTAGCACCTTTTTTTTGAAACTCTCTAATTAACTGAAGCGATTTATAGGCAGCTATACCACCGCCTATAATTAATAAGATTCGTCTTCCATGAAACATAACTGATCACCAATTGTTAGTGATAGTCTGTTTAATCTCGAAGTAGGCTTCTGGCAAGTCGCGTTATACTAATTCAATATGCCTAGATGCATTATGGCCGTCTGAACCCATTCGTTTCTTTAGCTTTTCCAATGCAGCGTTTTCTATTTGTCTAATTCGTTCTTTTGACAATTTTAATTCAATACCAATACTTTCTAAAGTTCTAGGAGAATCAATCATTTTTCTTTGAATAACAATATACTTTTCACGATCATTTAACACTTCCATGGATTGTCCAATCCAAGTTTTTAATTTTTTCTCATCAAAACTTTGTTCAACAATATCAGCCCCATTTGGCGCATCATCTGCAAGAGTTTCAATCCATTCGCGGCCTTCATCATCGTTTGATTGAATGGCATTTAAAGACATATCTCCGCCAGACATGCGACCATTCATCATCATAACATCTCGCATTGGAACACCTAATTCAGTACTTACTTGCTCCAAAATCTGCGCTGGGGTAACCGTTTGATTATTTTGAACGGCGTCACGTTCAAGCTGAGCTTTTACTCTCTTAATATTAAAAAACAACGATTTTTGATTTGTTGTACTACCAGTTCGAACCATAGAATAATTTCGCATCACAAAGTCTTGTATAGATGCCTTTACCCACCATTGAGCATATGTTGAAAATCTCACACCTTTATCTGGATCAAATTTGTCTGCAGCTTTCATCAGACCCATTCCAGCCTCTTGTATAAGATCCTGTTGTGATACACCGTATCTGCGGAATTTTGATGCCATAGAGATAGCAAGCCGCATATATGCATTAATTAATCTATGCAACGCATCTTCATCTTTATGGTCACGCCATGCTACTGCAAGTTTATATTCTGTATCAACGTCTAGCATTTCTGCTTTCATGGCAGTTTTTTGCAAACGTTTTTCATAGGATGTATCAAGTGTCATATTTTATTTTTCTTTATCTAATGTTTCAGTTTGTATAATTGTTACGCAACAAGCCAATAATTGGATCACTTTGAGGTTGAATGTGTCAAAAAAATTTCCCAAACTATCTTTAATTCTCGGAGGAGCCAACTCTGGGAAGTCAGCATTTGCAGAACAATTAGTCTGTTCATCAGCTTTGACAAAAAACTATATCGCTACTGCTCAGGCATTTGACGATGAGATGCAGAAAAAAATAGAAAAACATCAAAAAGATCGCGGCGGCGATTGGAACACAATTGAAGCTCCAATTGATATATTTCCTCTACCAAAGGAAGGCGTAACATTAATTGATTGCTTAACTTTATGGCTCAGCAATCATATATTGGATAATAAAGAAATCGACACAAAAAAATTTATAAAAGCATGCAAACATGCAGGACATATAGTTTGCGTTTCTAATGAAACTGGCTTGGGAGTGGTTCCAGATAACACACTGGCGCGAAGATTTAGAACTGCTCAAGGCCAATTGAATCAAGATATTGCAGCACAATCCGATCTTGTAGTATTAGTTACTGCTGGCATTCCGATGGTCTTAAAAGGCCAATTACCCTCAAAACTTTCATGACAAACTGGTATTGGATAAGACATGCACCAACTAATTTAAAAGGTTTAGTTGGTTGGTCAGACGTAGAGGTAGATTTATCAAATATTGATATGTTTGCTCGATTAAATAATTATCTACCTAAAGATAGCATAGTTATATCATCTGACTTGAAGAGATCTATAAAAACAGCCGACTTGATTCAAAATAAACGGCAACGAATTCCAAATAATAAAAATTTGCGTGAATTTAACTTTGGCGAATGGGAACTTAAAAATTCAGAAGAAATCTCAAAAAAATATCCAAATCTATCAAAAGAATATTGGTCTAATCCCGGAGATGTTTCACCTCCAAATGGAGAAAGCTGGAATCAAGCTGCAAAAAGAGTAGACAAACAAGTCGATCAAATAAATAAAAAATATAAAGGCTGCAACATAATTGCTATTGGGCACTTTGGTGTAATATTAACACAACTTCAACGTGCTGCAAAAATAGAAGCACGTAGTGCTATTAGCTTTCAAATTGATAACCTCAGCATAACACATATTGAGCATCTTGGCGAAACAAATTGGCGGATTCTGGGCGTTAATAACAAAGTTTAAAATTTAGATTCGATCGATTTCCAAATTTTTTCTGCAATATTTATATTATCAAACCTTTCTAATTCTTGAATACCAGTTGGGGATGTAACATTTATTTCAGTCAAATAACCTCCAATTACATCAATACCTACAAAGATTTGTCCTTTTTCTTTTAGGAGGCTCCCAATTTCTAAACATATTTCTTTGTCACGATCATCTAATTCAATTTTTTCAGGCCGCCCACCCACATGCATATTTGATCGCGTTTCCCCTTTTGCAGGCACACGATTTATAGCGCCCACTGGCTCACCATCAACTAATATAATACGCTTATCCCCATCAGAAACTGCAGGTAAAAACTTTTGAGCAATTAATGGTTCAGTATTTATCGTGCAAAATAACTCATGAAGTGAATTTAGATTTCTATCATTTTCATCTAGCCGAAAAACACCCGCACCTCCATTACCATACAATGGCTTCAAAATAATATCTTTGTATTTGTCTTTAAATGCCTTCAAAATTTCTATATCTCTAGCGATTGTTGTAGGGGGCGTTAAATCTGGAAAATTTAATACCAATAGTTTCTCAGGAAAATTACGAACCCATTTGGGATTATTAACAACTAAAGTTTTTGGATGAAGCATTTCGAGAAGGTGAGTATTTGTAATATACCCCATATCAAATGGTGGGTCTTGACGAAGCCAAACTACATCAAAATCTTTAAGATTTATTTTTACTTTCTCATCCTTTTTAAAATGCTCACCATAGGCACGGGTCACACTAATAGGCCATCCAGTTGCTGTTATATTACCCTCTTCAAACGCAAGTTGATCAGGATTATAATAAAATAATTCGTGTCCTCGCAATTGGGCTTCTTCCATTATTCTAAATGTACTATCAGCATCTATATCAACGAACTCTATTGGATCCATCTGAACAGCAATTTTTAGACGCATGGTATTCTCCAAAAAATAAACATAAAAACTAAATGGCCCATAGATAAGAATGATGCAAGTTGTCTAGGATAATTAAGATATATTTAAATTTTATAAATTATTCATTTTAAATTATTTAAATCAGCTTTAATTCTTAAAGCCATTTCATAAGTACGTTTTCTTGAAACGCCAAATTGTTCAGATATTTGAGCAGAAGCATCTTTAATTCGATATTCTTTTAGAGCAATTTGCAAAGCAGAATATAGTTCATCATTACTAACTTCTTTTTTTAATGGAGGCCCCAAAACAATTACAACCTCACCTTTAAATGATACACGCGCATCTATTTCATTTATTACTTCATCTAAAGTTCCCCTAATAACCTCTTCAAATTTTTTAGTCATTTCTCTGCAAACTGATACAGTACGATCACTTCCAAAAGCTTTAGAAATATCCTTTAATGCAGAAAGTGTTCTTTTTGGGGATTCATAATATACTAAAGTGGCATCTAAATCTTGAACTTTTTCTAAATTCTTCAACCTTTGTGAAGATTTTGATCCTAAAAACCCCCCAAAGAAAAAGTTATCTGTAGGCAAGCCTGCCAAACATAGCGCAGTTAAAATAGCACTTGCACCTGGAGCGGCGTGAACACGAATATTATTTTCAATAGCTATTTTTGCTAGTGAAAACCCTGGGTCAGCTATTAAAGGTGTTCCTGCATCTGAAGCATAAGCAACGACCTTACCAGCAGATAGTAAAGTCATTATCTTAGGCCTTTGCATTTCTCCATTATGATCATGATATGATAGAATTTTTCTCCCATAGAGATTAACTCCATGAATTTCCATTAACTTACGTAATACTCTTGTATCTTCAGCAACTAAAACATCCGCAAAGCGTAAAATATCTAAAGCACGAATTGTGATATCGTTTGCAGTTCCAATAGGCGTAGCTAAAATATGCAGTCCTGGATCAAGTTTCTTAATATTCATAAGATTTTCTTCCATTATTAATGCCTACCCGTTGTAATCTAATAATCTTTCGAATACCTTTTGACACATGGTTACCCAAAGTTACCAGTCTTTTTGCAGGAAATAAAAATGAATATAAATATTTCAATATTAAAGCTTAAAAGCTTGATTATAATTTGCACTTTAGCTTTAACAATTACTGCTTGTCAGGATCTGCGGACACAAAAACTTAACGATGGCCCTGTTGTAAACCCTGCGGGCAATATTAAAGTAGCCTTGCTTGTTCCATTAGGTTCATCCGATGAAAACCAAGAAGATTTAGCGCAGAACCTTGTTCGAGCAGCAAAAATGGCAATTTCAGATCATCCTAAAGCCAATATTGAAATGATTATTTATGGAACTGCAGGAGATCCAATTAAAGCTGAAGCTGCCGCAAAAAAAGCAATTTCTCAAAAAGTAAAACTCATCATTGGCCCCTTGTTTGCTGAATCTGCCAAAGCTGTTGGGAAAGTTGCTGCTGCAAACAATATAAATGTTTTAAGTTTTTCAAATACGTCCAGTATTGCTGGAAATAATGTATTTATACTAGGAAATTCATTTCAGAATACGGCAGACCGCCTTTTAGAATTTGCGTCTCAAAAGGGATACAATAAAATATCTATTGTATCTCCAGAAACTTCAGCTGGCAGCATAGCTGCAAATGCAGTAAAATTATCTGCAAAATCCAATGATTTAAGTCTTGTTGGTTCATTTAATTATCCATTTTCAGCTGATGGCATAGCAAACAGTGCATCAAAAATTACACGGAAAATAAAACGATCTGGTTCAAATGCAGTAGTCTTAACAACAGATAGTGCATCAGGATTGCCACTCTTAGCAGAGTTCTTATTAGCAAAAGGATTACCTATAAAAGATATAAAAGTATTAGGATTATCTCGGTGGGATATTCCTCAATCCACACTTAATACACCAGGGCTTCGAAATGGTTGGTTTACAGTACCAGATGGGGCTGCAATAAATGATTTTAATAAACGTTTTAAGAAAGTTTATGGAAAACCGCCGCATCCACTGGCCGGATTTGCTTACGACGGAACTAAAATATTTGCCACATTACTCAGCGAAGGCAATACAGGTGCTGCACAACGATCACAGCTAACTAGACCTCAAGGTTTCAAGGGAGCTAGTGGGGCATTTCGCTTATTAAATAATGGCTCTGCTCAACGAGCCTTATCTGTTGCAGAGGCATCTGCAGGTGCTTTAAGAATTATTTCTCCAGCGCCTACAAGATTTGGTGGATCAGGAGCTTTTTTATATGAAATCGGAAAATGATATTACTCACTCAGGAACATTAATTTGTTCAGAAGAGTTATTGTTCAATAAAAAAAAATTAAACACTAAAATTAAATCAGCCACAGAAACAATCTCAAATGATAATTTACGTTCAACAATTGCAAATATCCTTAGTGAAGCAAATGTTAATGGCAGATTAGAAATTCAAAAGCAATTTAAGAAATTTCCATTTGAATCAGCTAAAACAATTGCTTCATATAGTTTTTTAAAAGATAATTTAATTTCATATGCTTTTGATCTTGTTAAATCAATTTTACAGCAAAAAAAAGCCACGCAAACTACTTCTGATTATATTTCAATAATTGCAGTAGGTGGCTACGGTCGAGCTCAAATGGCCCCACATTCTGATGTTGATCTCTTATTCTTAACCCAAGCAAAACCAAATCCTCGAGTTGAAAAAATTATTGAAGACATGCTCTATATACTTTGGGATATGCGATTAAAAATTGGTTATTCGACACGAAGTATTAACCAATGTGTTCAACTAGGCAAAACTGATCAAACAATAAAAACAGCTTTATTAGAACACCGGTATCTTTGTGGGCATGAGGATTTATACAATAAGTTTGGTAAACAACTTAAAAACAATTTATTTAACGCAAGTGCTGCCGAATATGTTGAGGAAAAATTAGACGAACGTGCAAAGCGTCACGAAAGGCAGGGCGGTCAACGATATATGGTTGAACCAAATGTAAAAGAAGGCAAAGGAGGTTTGCGCGATTTGCAATCTCTTTTTTGGATTACAAAATATATTGCAAATGCTACCACTCATAAAGAAATGATAGATCAAGGATATTTTACTCAACAAGAGTATGATAATTTTAAAGCAGCACACAACTTCTTGTGGGCAGTAAGATGTCATCTTCATCTGAGCGCCAATAGAGCATCTGAGCAATTAACATTTGACCATCAAATAGAGGTTGCCAAAAGATTTGGCTATAAGGGTGGCCGAGGAATGAGAGGTGTTGAAAGGTTTATGCAAGATTATTTTCGCCATGCAACGCACGTTGGAGAATTAACTCGAGTATTCTTAACCGCACTAGAGGCACGGCAATTAAAATCAACTCAATCTTTAGGTGATAGATTTAGAAATATGCTTTGGCGGACATTAAATATTGATGGAAAAGTTTCTGAAGGCTTTCGTTTAGAACAGGGAAGAATCAATATAATTGATCCTGAAATGTTTTTAAAAGATCCAATAAATATTTTACGTTTATTTGAAGAAGGCCTAAAGACTGGGTTTTTAATCCATCAGGATGCCATGAGGGTAGTTACTGCTAACCTTAAAAAAATCACAAGTAGAGTGAGGAAAAATTCTGAAACACAACGCATATTTATGTCGTTATTACTAGACTATGGGAACCCCGAACGCGCGTTAAGACGAATGAACGAATTAGGTGTATTAGGTGCAATTATACCAGAATTCAAACGTATTATAGCACTTATGCAATTTAACTTTTACCACAGCTACACAGTAGATGAACACACAATTCAATGCATATCATTTTTAGCAAGAATTGAACAAGGTATACTAAAAGAAGAACTTCCAATAGCTTCTGAAATTCTTAAATCTGGTGTAGATCGTCGCGTATTATACATCGCAATGCTTTTACACGATATTGGTAAAGGACTCCCTGAAGATCATTCAATTGCTGGAGCTAATATTGCAAAAAAAATAGCCCCTGAATTAGGTCTAAGTACATTAGAAACTGAAAGAGTTGTTTGGTTGGTTGAAAATCATTTAGTAATGTCAGACTTTGCCCAAAAACGTGATTTATCTGATCCTAGAACTGTCAGTAATTTTGGGAAAATAGTTAAAACAACTTCTAACCTAAACTTATTAACTGTTTTAACAGTTTGTGACATTATGGGTGTTGGTCCAGGCGCTCTAAATAATTGGAAAGCACAACTTTTAAGAGAACTGTATACTAATACACGTAATCTAATAAAGGGTGGGCTCGACACACAAGGCAAAAATAAGCCTTACGAAATAGCTAAATCAACTTTAACAGACTTATTAGTAGATTGGGATAATTTAGAAATTCAAAGAGAAATTGACCGACACTACCCAGCCTACTGGCAGGGCTTAGACACTAACACTCAATATATATTTGCAAATTTGTTTAAAAGTTTTGGAAGTAAAAAAATTGTTAGCCATTATGAGGTTGATGAGGATCGAGATGCGACTCGAGCCCAGTTTGTAATGCAAGACCATCCAGGTATATTCTCAAGACTTACCGGGGCAATTGCATTAGCAAATGCTAATGTTATTGATGCCCGCACATACACAACTTCAGATGGATATGCTACTCCAGTTTTTTGGATACAAGATAATGATGGAAAACCTTTTGATTTATCAAGATTAAATAGGTTGAAAAAACTAATTGAACAAACCCTATCTGGAGATGTTATTGCTCGCGATGCTCTCAAAGTCAGAAATAAATTAAAACCAAGAGAACGTAATTTCAAAGTTCCCACTGATATTACCTTTGATAATCAAGGGTCAGATATATATACGATAATAGAAGTTGATACTCGAGATCGGAATAGCTTGTTATTTGATTTAACGCGAACATTAGCTAACGCAAATATTCAAATAGCTAGTGCAGTTATAGCAACATATGGCGCACAAGCAGTAGATGTTTTTTATGTTAAAGATATGATAGGATTGAAAATTACTGCAGAAAATAAACAACAATCTATAAGGGAAAAACTCCAACAGGCAATTGAACTTGGTGCAGAAGCATCAATGGCATGATTAAATCTAGAAAAATGATAAAATATTTTTTAACAGTAAGTGGTTGGACATTAATTAGTCGTATAGCAGGTTTAATAAGAGATTTAATGATGGCTGCCTATCTTGGAACAGGCGTAATTGCAGAAGCATTTCAAGCTGCATTTTCATTGCCAAATTTATTTCGAAGGTTTTTTGCTGAAGGAGCATTTAATTTAGCTTTTGTTCCTCTTTATACAAAAAAATTAGCTTCCCAGAAAGACCATGAGGAATTTGCAAGTCAGGCTTTATCTACTCTGGCAGGATTATTAATATTACTAACCTTAATATCACAGCTTTTTATGCCTTATTTTATTTATGCAATGGCAAGTGGCTTTGCAGGCAATGAACGTTTTGATCTAGCGGTTGAGCTATCTAGAATTATTTTTCCATATGTAATATTTATATCCATTACTGCATTGTTTAGTGGAATATTAAATTCTCATAGGCATTTTATGGCAGCAGCAGCAGCCCCAGTTTTATTAAATATTATTCTCATTTTATCGATGGTTTTAGCGGCTAAAATGAATTGGAATATTGGTATAACTTTGTCTTGGGGTGCTTTTTTAGCCGGAATATCTCAAATGGGATTAGTATATTTTGCTGTTCGTAGCTTAGGAATAAAATTAACATTACAATTACCAAAACTAACACCTGATATAAAAAAACTATTTATATTAGCTGTCCCAGCAATTTTAACAGGTGGTGTAGTTCAAATAAACTTGTTGGTTGGGCGCCAAGTCGCCAGTTATTTTGAGGGTGCATTTGCTTGGCTTTATTATGCTGATCGACTGTATCAACTTCCACTTGGTGTGGTGGGAATTGCAATTGGTATCGTATTACTTCCAGAATTATCACGGACCTTAATAAATAAAAATATTAATGAAGGACAAAATGCATTTAACAGAGCTTTGGAATTTTCATTATTACTTACAATACCATCTGCAATTGCTCTGATTATTATCCCTGTTTCATTAATTTCTGTACTATTTGAACGAGGCATGTTTACAAAAACAGACTCCATTTCAACGGCCCATGCATTAGCAATTTATGGTTTAGGACTGCCTGCCTTCGTTCTTCAAAAAGTATTACAACCATTATATTTTGCTCGCGAAGATACAAAATCCCCATTTAGATTTGCAATATTTGCTATGATCCTAAACGTTAGCTTGGCAATTATTTTATCATTTTATTTTGGCTTTTTATCTGCTGCCATTGGTACAACAGTTTCTTCATGGGCTATGATATTTCTATTGTGGTCCGGCTGTAGGGGCATGGGGCAAGCAACAAAAATTGATTTCCGCCTAAAGAAAAACCTTCCATTAATAATTGCTTCTAGTATTCTAATGGGAATAATTATTTATTTAGTACAATTAATTTTAATTAATAATCTAAACGCGCCTAATATTCGTTATTTTTCACTCTTTATTTTGATATTTTCAGGGATAATAAGTTATATCTTTTTTATAAATTTATTTGGTGTAATATCAAAAAAAGACATAAGAAAATTCATAAAAAAATGATACTATTTTAGAAATAACAATGCTTATTATTTTGTTGTAAATTATCATCAACAGAATATAACATGCATATATTATCTAAACTATCAAATCTGGAGTATTTAAAATGAAATTAACCAAGCTGGCTATTTTAAGTATTATTACAATTTCCTTCGGTTCAGTATCATCTGCTGCATCATTAGTAACCAAAACTGACCCAGCAGTAAAAGTTCCAAACGAAAATTCTTATATTAAAAGAGTTCGTGTATTAACCACGGTTAAAGATTCTTATGGGAACGATGTAATGGATGGCTTTGGGGATACTGTTAAATGCTATACATGGGTAAATGCCTGATCAAGACCAAGACAAAATATTATTTGTTAAAAAAAAATCTTACCATTTTATAATTTATATTAGTTTATAATACATTTATTGAGGTTTCATTTTTGCAAACATAATAATAATTGCAAGAAAAAAACCTGTAATAAATCCAATTATCTCTGCTACCCATTCATTATTATTATTTGAATAAATAATATTATAGACTAAAGATATTACCATAAAAATAATTATTAAATGGAATGCTTGAAATCCTGATAGCCCTTTTGTCCTTTGCAAATAAAACTGCACCCAAGTAAATGCCCCAATAACACCATAAACTGCTGGATATGCACCTATAAGCAGAGTCCCATTTAAGAATGTTCCATACCCCAATGCAGCAAATGCTCCACTTAATAAAAATATTATTAAAAAAGCCAAATCTCCATAAACCTCTGCTATAAACTTACCAAAAGCAGCGATAAAAACTAATACAAATATTATTTCTGTAAAACTTCTATGAATAAAATTAAAAGTAAAAAAACGTAATAAGTCATTTACGTTATATGTATTATTAATGCGCATCCATTCAAATATTGAATCAAAGAACCCATATTTACGCACTAACTCCATACGCCAAGCTATAGAATTTTGGTCACCAATCAATCCTTTTTCACCAGATTGTAAAATAAGCTCAATAAATATAATTAAACACAGCAATAAAATAACTGATTTTGGTAATATATTTATAGGAGCTTGATTAAAATTTGGATTAAACATTATAGAGTGCGTCCTTTAGTTGACCAATGACAAAATAGCCGCGATAAGCAGATCAAACAGATTTAATACAGGCGGAGAAAAATTGCTATGTCTGAAGTAAACTTTAAAAAACGAGTATTTTCTGGAATACAGCCATCAGGAAATTTAACACTAGGTAACTATTTAGGTGCAGTGAAACGTTTCGTTGAAATGCAAAATACTGGAATTGAAACAATTTATTGTGTTGTCGATTTGCATGCTATTACTGTTTGGCAAGACCCTGCAGCTTTAAAAAACCAAACCCGTGAATTAGCAGCAGCCTATATTGCTTGTGGTTTAGATCCTAAAAAATCAATTTTGTTTAATCAATCACAGGTGTCAGCTCATGCTGAATTAGGTTGGATATTAAGTTGTGTAACTCGTTTAGGGTGGATGAATAGAATGACACAATTCAAAGATAAAGCCGGAAAAAATGCTGAAAAAATGTCTCTTGGCTTATATGCTTATCCTGCATTAATGGCAGCTGATATACTAGCATACCAAGCAACCCATGTTCCTGTTGGTGAAGATCAAAAACAACATGTTGAATTAACTCGCGATATAGCAGCAAAATTTAACCATGATTTTAAATCAGAAGTTTTTCCGTTACCCGAGCCAATTATTGAAGGTACTGCTACACGCATAATGTCTTTGAGGGATGGATCTAAGAAAATGTCAAAGTCAGACCCATCTGACAAAAGTCGGATCAATATGACTGATAATGCAGATACAATTGCTTCAAAAATTCGCAAAGCCAAAACTGACCCTGATTCACTACCAAGCGAAATTGAAGGATTATCAAGCAGACCTGAAGCACGTAATCTTGTGAATATTTACGCAGCTTTATCAGACACATCCATCACAGCTGTATTGCAAGAGTTTGGAGGTCAACAATTTGGAACATTCAAACCAATTTTAGCCGAATTAGCAGTGAACCATTTGGCTCCTATTTCAAATGAGATGGCACGCTTAATGGCTGATCCTACTGAAATTGATCGGATTCTTGGAGATGGAGCCCAGCGTGCTAATATTATTGCTTCACCCGTTCTTGAAAAGGTAAAAAATGCAATTGGTATAGTCGCACGATGAATTAGAATTTCTTAAAAAAACGTACAATCCATTTAATTAATATATTATTTAGAACTATAGGTGCCAAGTAAGCGTTAGCAACACGTTTATTGAGCTCTCCTAAAGTTGGATATGGAGAGATCATTGATGAAATTGCTGTCATTTTTAATTTATTTGATAAAGCTAAGCACCATATTTGGATTAGTTCTCCAGCTTGTTTTCCAACTATAGTGGCTCCAACAGGCCTTCCTTTAAAAACCATTACTTTTACAAATCCAATAGGCTCTAACTCAGCAATAGCTCTATCATTATCCCTATAGTTTACTTTTACTATAGAAACTTTATTACCGTATTCCTTATGTGCTTGCGCTTCAGTTAAACCGACTTGGGCAATTTCAGGATCTAAATAAGTTGTCCATGGTATATGATGCGTTTTTTGTTTAATTTTTAGACCAAAGATAGCTGATTTTATTATTATACTAGCTTGATATTCTGCTGAATGAGTAAATTGCCATTTTGCTGTAACATCACCAATAGCATATATTCGTTTATTTGATGTTTTTAAATATGAATCAACTTTTATATTTTGGTCCAAATGATGCACATTAGCTTTATCTAAATCCAAATACTTGATATTTGATTTGCGCCCTGCAGCTATTAATAAATGAGACCCATTATAAATAGATCCATCGGAAGTTATAACTTTTATGCTATCTGAATCTTTTTCAATATTGATTACTAGTGAATTCTCTTTAATTTGAACCCCATCAGATTTAAGCTGCATTATTGCAATACTTACTGCTTCAGGATCATCTTTTTCTAAAATATTTTTAGCCTCCAAGACAGTAACATTTGCGCCCAACCGTGAATATGCTTGCGCCATCTCCATTCCAATCGGGCCACCACCTATTATGATTAAATTTTTAGGAAGTTCTTTTAAATCAAAAATATTTTCATTTGTGTAATATTCTATATTTTTAAGTCCATTTATTTTGGGAATTAATGGTTGCGAACCAGTTGAGATTACAAACTTACGGGCTTTTATTAATGTATCTCCAGCCATAACTTCATTTTTGGAAATAAATTTCCCATAATGTCTTATTACCTTTACACCTAATTTTTCAAATCTTTCGACGCTATCGTGAGGTTCAATTTTTTTAATAACATTTGATATATGCGCTTTTACCTTTGAGAAATCGACCTCTGGATAAACAGACTTTACTCCAAAGGGTTCACCTTTTGTTAGTGCATGTGCAGATTTTGATGCTGCGATTAAAGATTTAGACGGGATACAACCATAATTTAAACAATCTCCACCCATTTTATTGCCTTCAAGCAAAACTACATTTATTCCCAGCTGAGAAGCCGCAGATGCGACAGAAAGCCCTCCAGAACCAGCTCCAATTACACAAATATCAGCAAAAATTTTATTCACTTAATTAACCTTTTTCATTTTTTTCAAAAAGATTGGAAGAAGCGCTAAGAAAAACAATCCAATCGATGATATTAAAATATTTGGATTTGAAAAAATATCTAGATTTGGAGTCTTGTTATTTTTAAAAATAGCACTCAAACCTGCACCAAATGATGTATAAATAATTGTACCAGGTAAAATTCCAATTGTAGTTGTTAAAGCAAAGATACGTAATTTTACTCCTAAAAATGCTGGCGCTAAATTTGCAATGAAAAAAGGTATTACCGGCACAAGGCGCAAAATCATCAAATAACTAAACTCATTTTCTTTTATTTCATTTTGCATTTTAATTAAAAGATTATCTTCAGTATATTTACTTTTAATTTTTGCTAATAAAAAATCACCCATAAATGTTTTAGCAGCAGAAAAAATAAAGATAGCTCCTATTACTGCACCAAACACATTAAATAAAACGCCAGGAAATGTACTGAATAAAAAACCCCCAGTTAGCGACATTAATGAAGCTCCTGGCAGAGATAATGATACAATTAATATATAAATTACAACAAAAGAAATTACTGTAAAATTATAATTATTATCCCTCCATAATAATAACATATCATGGTTTTTTACTAAAAAATCATACGAAATATAATATCTAAGGAAAAAATACCAAACAAGAAATATTAATATAGCAAACCCAACAATCAAAATATATTTATTTTTTAACTCAAATTTATTATATTCTTGAATCATTTAAACATACTCCAATATTATTTATTAAGTTATGACGTAACATAATTACTGTTTAGTATTGTGACATAATAGTATTCTAGTCAGATGGTAAAATATAAAGATGCTAATTAATTTAAATTAATTATTAATTGGGCAAAATAACAAGAAAACATTGCAAAACTGAATTGACTTACTTTGTGTTCACCCCTAAATAGCACATTCGAACACTAAGTTGGCTCGAATCCTTTTGTGATTTGCCTCAAAGACGATCAGGAGATCGATATGAAACGTACATACCAACCAAGTAATTTGGTTCGCAAACGCCGACACGGCTTCCGTTCTCGCATGGCTACAAAGAATGGCCGAAAAATTTTAAACCGTCGTAGAGTTCAAGGCCGTAAGAGCCTATCTGCTTAGACCATCCCGAAAGGGAATTTCTCATGGAACCGCCTAAAGCGCCATCAAGCATCCAAAAGGGCGCTGATGCAACGCAATCGGCGGTTTTTTCACGTTTAACACGAATTACAAAGCGAAGTGATTTTATCCAAGCATCAAAAGCAATGCGATTTGGTGTTAAAGGTTTTTTACTACAAGCTCGAAATCGTAACGATAATGATGAATGTATTCGAGTTGGTTTTACATGCTCAAAAAAAGTTGGAAATGCCGTAGCAAGGAATCGTGCTAAACGCCGATTGCGTGAAATCACACATCTTGAGCTTGTATCATCAGCCAAAAAAGGCTGGGACTATGTCTTAATTGGCAAAAAAGAAGTTACAGCTTCAAGAGATTTTAGAAAACTACGAGATGATTTAAAATATGCATTACTAAAGGTGCATAAATGACTGCCCTAGGTTATATCTGTGCATTACCAATTAAAGCCTATAGGTTAATTTTTAGCCCATGGGTTGGTAGCAATTGTAGATACCATCCAACTTGCTCTGCATATGCTCTAGAAGCTTTGGAAAAACATGGCGGTATTAAAGGAACTTGGTTAACTTTGAAGCGTATTTTTAAATGTCATCCATGGGGTAATTCTGGAATTGATAATGTACCTGATTAAATAAAAAAATTGTCGTTTTTGAAATAGAATCAAAATCAAAATTTTATTAAAAAAAAATAGGCGATGGCGTCGCCTAATCTTCATCTTTATGTCCTGAACGCCCGGACATTTTGCTGGGGGTATAATTTATCCCCATAAATAGGAGGATAAATTGGAAACAATTCTTTCAACACGTACAGATTTTTATACATTTGATAATGGCGAAAAACCACCCTTACAATTTTCGCAAGCAGAGTATGATATGCGTCTTAATGGTTTAAGAGAAATAATGTCTGTTATGGGACTAGAGGCCGTTATTTTAACTTCAATGCATTGTGTGTCTTATTACACTGGATTTACTTATTGTTCATTTGGCCGACCATATGCATGTATAGTAACCCATAATGAAGCATTTACAATATCAGCCGGAATTGATGGTGGACAACCCGCAAGACGTTCAGCAACCAAAAATATTATATATTCAGACTGGAAAAGAGACAATTTTTGGCGCGCAGTAAAATCTTGTATTGGAAATGCAAAAGTTCTTGGAATAGAAGGTGACCACATTACAATAGCTCAACAGTCAAAATTAAATGATTTTCTAAATCCTGCAAAAATTATTGATATTGCACCTGCATCAATGAAGCAGCGTATGATAAAATCAAATGATGAGCTAGAATTAATTCGTAAAGGCGCAAAAGTAGCTGATATTGGTGGCTTTGCTATTCATGATGCTATTAGTGTTGGTGCCCGTGAGATTGATGTAGCTATGGCGGGCCGTGATGCTATGGAACTTGAAATAGCAAAATCTTTTCCTGATTCTGAATTAAGGGATACTTGGGTTTGGTTCCAATCAGGAGTTAATACTGATGGTGCACATAATCCAGTAACAACTCGTAAGTTAGTTAAAGGAGACATATTATCATTAAATACATTTCCAATGATATCAGGCTATTATACAGCATTGGAGAGAACACTTTTTATTGGTGAACCTAACAAAGAAAGTTTAAAAATCTGGGAAGCAAATATACAAGCACATGAACTTGGATTATCTTTAATAAAAGAAGGTGCTACATGCTCTGGAATAACTGAAGAAATAAATTCTCTTTTTGAAAGACATAATTTGCTCCAATATCGAAGCTTTGGTTACGGCCACTCTTTTGGAGTCTTATCTCATTATTACGGTCGCGAGGCTGGCTTGGAGCTTAGAGAAGATATTGATACAGAACTAACATCCAATATGGTTGTATCAATGGAACCTATGATAACAATACCAGATCATGATATTGCAGGCGGTGGTTATCGAGAACACGATATTTTAGTTTTACAAGACGGTGTAGTAGAGAACATTACTAAGTTTCCATATGGACCTGAACATAATATTATTAATGCTTAAAAAAATTGGCGCGTTTTTCACGCGCCGATATACGTTCCCGCCATACTGTATAAATACCAGTCATAATTACAATACTTGCACCAAATAATGTAAAAAAATCTGGCCGTTCATTAAAAACAAAAAATCCAATAATTATAGCAAATAATAATCGGGAATAGCGAAACGGCGTTACAACGCCTGCTTCCCCTATTCGTGTTGACGCAACAATACAATAATATCCAATAACACCAAATAGCACCCCTCCAATTACATAAAAGATTTGGTTATTTTCTAGACTTACAATTTTTTGTCCATCAAATATAATTACTAGTACACCAGCAATTATTAATGATGCAAAAGCTTGAAAAGAAACAACTGTAGAGGGCACATTCGCAGGCAAACCTCTAGTTATTAAATCTCGAATAGTTACAAATAAAACAGCAACAAGAACATAGCATACATTTGGATCAAAAGAATTCATTCCTGGTCTAATTATAATTAATACACCAAATAAACCAACAAATATAGCTAACCATCGACGCCAGCCAACAGTTTCACCCAAAAATAATGCAGCACCCATTGTTATAACTAGTGGAGTTGCCTGAAAAACAGATGCAACTGTAGAAAGCGGGATTAATGTTAAAGAAGTAATAAAGGATATAGCTGCAATTCCTTCAGCAAATTGGCGTATTATCATACCTCTTGTCCAAAAAATATTTGCCGTTAGTTTATGGCCTTTGCTTTTTGCCATCAAAGCAAATACTAAACTGCTTCCGATTCCTAAAGTAATTAGAATCTGCCCTGTTGATAAGGTAACAGAAAGTTTTTTCATAAATAAATCTTCCATCGTGAAGCCCGCCATAGCGACAAGCATGAGTAAGATTCCCTTAAAATTGTCCATTAGTTACTTTCAAATCAAAATTTTGTGATAAACAATTAATATGTAATGATGTTAATCATGAAATTCATTATCTAGCCATTACAATTATAAACAGTTATAGGCTGCCTTATGTTAGATGAAAGAAAAGAAATCCATCCCCTTTTTGAAGGTGCTCCAAGCACAATAGATTTCAAAAAGTTGCGAAAAAGAATAATCCGCCAAACTCGTGAAGCTGTAGAACAATACGGTATGATTGAGCGTGGGAAAAAATGGCTGGTTTGTTTATCTGGTGGAAAAGATAGTTATACATTATTGGCAGCATTAACTGAGCTCCAATGGCGAGGATTACTACCAATTGAAATTCTTGCCTGTAACCTTGACCAAGGACAGCCAAACTTTCCAGCAACAGTTTTACCAGAATTTTTAGAAAAAATGGGTATTCCAAACAGAATAGAATATGAAGACACATATTCTATAGTTAAGGAAAAAGTTCCTGCTGGTCGTACTTATTGTGCAATGTGTTCTAGGCTTCGTCGTGGTAACCTTTATAGGATTGCACGCGAGGAGGGTTGTTCAGCTGTTGTTTTAGGACATCATAGAGATGACATTTTAGAAACTTTTTTCATGAATTTATTTCACGGCGGTCGTTTAGCGACAATGCCTCCAAAGTTAGTCAACGATGAAGGTGACTTATTCGTGTATAGGCCTCTTGCTCACGTGGCAGAGTCTGATTGTGAAAAATTTGCAAATGCTCTAAAATATCCAATTATTCCATGTGATTTATGCGGCTCACAGGATGGCTTACAAAGACAACAAGTAAAAGCTATTTTGGATGGTTGGGAAGCAAGCTCACCTGGAAGGCGGCAAGTTTTGTTTAAGAGTTTAACAAATGCAAGGCCAAGCCACCTTTTAGATGAAAAGCTTTTTGATTTTAGTGGTCTTGTTCGATCAAACCCAGCAGAAGATAAGTAGCAATTCCCTTGACCTTTTGCTCAAGAGTCTATTGAACCAACCCAAATAAAAATTCCTATTATCTGGGCGGTAAAATGCAAGACGACAATAATAAAAACATGATATTAGCTAGCGTACTTTCAATGCTGGTACTTTTAACTTGGTTCTATTTCTTTCCTCAAGAAGAGTATAAGCCAGTTACTAATGATCAAAATTCTATTTCTGATAACGGGATAGCATCTGCCCCTTCTGCAGGAAATTCTGTAGCGTCAGTACCATCTATTGCGACAACAACTGCTGAAACTCGTGAAATAGCTTTAGAAAAAACCAAACGGATTGAGATTAAATCAAATCGTATTAGTGGGTCATTATCTTTAACTGGCGCTCGTATAGATGACCTGAAGTTATTAGATTACAATGTTAAATTAAATGATACCTCAGAAAAAGTGACGCTTTTATCTCCTGCAGGTGGTCCATCTGCTTATTATATTCTTCATGGTTTTTCACCAGCAGGCTCATTAGATTTTGATGATGTTCCTACAGCAACAACAGTTTGGTCTGTTGAAAATGGAAGTATTTTAACACCTAATTCACCAGTGCTTCTGAAATGGGATAATAAAAATGGGTTAATATTTTACAGAGAAATTTCGGTCGACAACGATTATATGTTTACCATTACACAAACTGTTAAAAATAATACAAATAGTAATATTGCTCTAGCTCCTTACGGGTTAATTGCTCAAAAAGGGCCCATTGCTAGGGCCGCTTATGGCCGCCAAGAAAGTTCAAAAAATGGTGTTTATATTTTACACGAAGGTATTGTACTTCAAACAGGGTCGTCTCTTGAAGAAATTGATTATAGTGATATGCCAGACGAAGACTTTTCATCATCAGAACGTGCAAATCTAAAAATTATTGATTCTAATAAAGAGGGATGGATTGGTTTTACAGGTAAATATTGGATGACCACACTAATTCCAGACAATTCAGCATTTAAAGCAGTTTCGAAATATTCTGAAACTGCTGATAGATATCAAGCTGAGGCTAGGCAAGAAACAAGACAGGTGCTTGCTGGACAAACACTAAAAGTACAGTCTCGACTATTTGCTGGAGCAAAAGAATACGGAACAATTAAACAATATGGAGAAGACGAAGGTGTAACAGACTTTGTTGATAGTATTGACTGGGGAATGTTCTTTTTCATAACCAAACCAATGTTTGCCTTGTTACATTTTTTAAATGGTCTAATTGGCAATATGGGATGGGCAATTATTGCCCTAACATTAATCATAAAAACAATATTATTTCCGCTTGCATATAAATCATTCGTATCAATGGCTCGAATGAAAGAATTACAACCTGAAATGGAGAAACTAAAAGAAAAACACGGTGAAGATCGCCAAGCTATGCAAAAAGCCACCATGGAAATGTATAGGACTAAGAAGGTTAATCCAGCTGCTGGCTGTTTACCGATTCTGCTTCAAATACCAATTTTCTTCTCATTATATAAAGTTATTTTTGTAACTCTGGAATTGCGGCATGCACCATTCATAGGTTGGTTAAAAGATTTATCTGTACCAGATCCAAGTTCATTACTAAATTTATTTGGGCTAATGCCATGGGATGCGCCAGGACCAAATAGTTTCTTTGTTATTTTATCAATTGGTGTGTGGCCAATCTTAATGGGAATAACAATGTGGTTACAACAAAAACTGAATCCATCACCTACAGATAAAACGCAAGCAATGATTTTTGCTTGGATGCCTTGGGTGTTTATGTTTATGCTTGGTGGTTTTGCTTCTGGGCTAGTAATCTATTGGGTAGCAAACAATACGCTCACATTTATCCAACAATATACAATTATGAGAAGCCAAGGGGTTAATCCTGACATTTTAGGAAATATGTTTAAGCGCTTTAAAAAAGAAAAAACATAATGGGTACTGTCGCTAATTTATGGCGACACCCTATTAAAGGAGTTGGACGCGAAGAGCTAAAAAATGTAGTTTTAGAAAATGGGCGATGTATGCCTATGGACCGAAATTGGGCAATTGCTCATGAAAACTCTAAAGTAAGCTTTGAAGATCCAAAATGGGCTTCGTGTATAAATTTTGTAAGAGCAGCAAGTAACTATGAGTTGATGGCCATATCTTCTTATTTGGATGAAGAATTAGGACTAATCACACTGAAGCACCCAAAACTAAAAGATCTAACTATTGATCCAGATAAAGACAGTAACGAGTTAATTAAGTGGCTTATTCAGGTATGCAATCCAAAACGCTCATTACCTTTTAAAGTTTTCAAAACTAATAGAGGAATTACAGATACATCCACACAAACAATATCAATTCATGCTAACGCAACATTAGAAGAACTTTCAAAAAGTATGAACAAACCTTTAGATCAAAGACGTTTTCGGGGTAACATATGGCTAAATGGAGAGACAGCTTGGTCAGAGTTTAATTGGATAGGTAAAGTAATGCGCATTGGAACGGCTGAAATAGAAATCATAGAGCCAATTGAGCGCTGCATGGCAACAACAATAGATCCTGAGACGGCTATTTCAGATGCTGATACATTGCATACACTCAACAAAATACATGGACATCAAAATTTTGGTGTATTTGGTATAGTTTCAAAATCTGGATATATTAATATAGGTGACAAGGCGGAATTAGTTTAATGGAAATGCAATATACAATAGCAGAAAATGCCACTCCTGATGAAGCTGAACAAGGGCGTTTACTATTTGCTCAAACCACAGACTTTTTAAAAGGCGTTGTGGCTATGGATGGAATGCCACCAGCAGACAGAATGGAAGTTTGCTTTGCAGGACGATCAAATGTTGGAAAATCGAGTTTAATTAATGCACTTACTGGGAGAAAGTCTTTAGCTCGTACATCCAACACACCTGGACGCACCCAAGAAATAAATTTTTTTACTCTAAATGAAAGCCATTATTTAGTGGATGTGCCAGGGTATGGTTTTGCAAATGCACCATTGCCTGTAGTTAAAAAATGGCAAACACTATTAAAAGCATATTTATCAGGCAGGGCTTCATTACGGCGTGTCTTCTTGCTTATAGATTCACGGCACGGGGTAAAATCAGTAGACGAAGAAATTATGGAATTATTAGGCAGATCAGCTGTAACTTTCCAAGTAGTTTTAACAAAAGCAGACAAACCCAAAAAAATGGATTTAGAAGAAGTTATATCTGAAACAGGTAAGATTGTTGCTAAATATCCGGCAGCATTTCCTGAGTTTGTCTTAACATCATCAGAAAAAGGTGATGGAATTCCAACTTTACGTCACATTATACGTACTTTAATTTAAATTAAATTATTTAAATTCTCTTGGCGAGAGCTATTTTCCTAGGTAAAGATAACCAAACAAAGGGTAGAAAACTATGGAGAAGTCGCATGCTATGAAACGTGATTCAATTGCAACAGCAAGAATGTTATCTGAGGCTTTACCACACATTCAACGTCACGATGGTTCTATAGTTGTAATAAAATTAGGCGGCCATGCGATTTCCAGTAATGAAGCAATGAACAGCTTTGCACGTGATATTGTATTAATGCACCAATGTAATTTAAAACCTGTTATTGTTCATGGTGGTGGACCAATGATCAATGAAATGCTTGAAAAACTAAAAATAAAAACTGAATTTGTTGAGGGTAAACGCGTAAGTACGCCTGAAACTGTAGAAGTGGTTGAAATGGTTTTATCTGGCAAAGTAAATAAAACAATAGTTCAAGCAATTAATAGTCAAGGCGGTAAAGCAGTAGGATTGTCTGGAAAAGATGCGAATTTGTTGCAATGCAAACAGGCAAATGAATTACTTGGTATGGTTGGTGATCCTTATGAAGTAAATGCTGAAGTAATTCATTCTTTGATAGAAAATGATTTCATACCAGTAATTGCCCCATTAGGCTCAGGTGCTGGTGGAGAAACATATAATGTTAACGGCGACACCGCTGCTGGTGCAATTGCTGGCGGCTTGAAGGCAGACAGACTATTATTGCTAACAGATGTTGATGGCGTTAAAGATAAAGAAGGTGATGTTCTTACCAATCTAACCGCAAATCAAGTCAACAAAATGACTAAAGACAATATTATTTTTGGAGGCATGATTCCAAAAACACAGACAGCACTTGATGCAATTTCTTCTGGAGTCAGAGCGGTAGTAATAATGGATGGCCGAGTTCCTAATGCTTGTTTACTTGAGCTATTCACTGATCACGGCGCAGGATCAATGATCCGCGCATAATTTAAAGGCTAATATGTCAGATACAATACTTCGGCTAATTTTTTTCATGGGAATTTTACTTGTGCTAATTTTAGCTGAAATTTTCTTACCAAAAAAAGAACGTATTCATAGCCGTAAAAACCGATGGATTACCAATGGTTTAATTACTATTATAAATACAGCATCAATAAACATAGTACATATATTTATACCCTTTATTGCTATTATAGCCGCCATAGATGTCTCCAACGAAAAATGGGGGCTTTTTAATATAATAAACTTACCATCATGGTTTGAAATAATACTCATAATAATTATTTTAGATTTTATAATTTGGGGGCAGCATTTTTTAAGTCATAAAATTCCATTTATTTGGCGCTTTCATAGAATGCACCATACAGACCGAGATCTTGATGTTACAACAGCTGTTCGATTTCATCCTTTTGAAATAATTTTTTCAATGTTTATAAAAATTGCAGCAATTTATATAATAGGAGCAAGTGCCGTAGCAGTAATAATTTTTGAAATTATTCTCAATGGAATGGCAATGTTTAATCATGCAAATCTAAAAATTTCCCCCAAGCTTGAAGCACTTTTAAGAAAAATTGTCGTAACACCAGACCTTCATAGGATACATCATTCAATTTATATAGAAGAACATAATAAAAATTATGGATTTTCATTATCAATTTGGGATAAAGTGTTTAAGTGCTACTTAGACCAACCTCGAGATGGGCATAAAAATATGAAACTAGGTTTAAAATGGCAGAACGATAAACCAACAAAACTAGGCTGGTCACTTTGGATACCATTCAAAAAACTATAAAATTACATGATATTGCAACACATGCTAAATCAAATGGATTAAACATTTCAGGCTCTTTTCATTCAACTTCTTATCAAACTATAATCCTACTTAGCCCAGCATATAATTTCTGGGAGATATTTAAAAAAAGCACCGAATATAGCCAAAATATAACTGACCCAATAGATACTTGGTCAACTAGAGTAATTTCAAAAATTGCAACTGAAGTTGCTGCTGTTCCTAAATTTCCTTTTGGAGAAAGCAGTCACGCACCTTTTCTAAAATGGGCAATATCCTCTGGAAAAGCTTGGAGCTCACCTGTTGGTATGTTAGTGCATGATAAAATGGGCTTAATGGTAAGTTATCGTGGTGCATTAATTTTTGATTACAAAATAAAACTAAAAAAAAATAATGCAAAAAATCCATGTATTAAATGTATTAATAAGCCCTGTATAATTGCTTGCCCAGTAAATGCCCTTACACCAAAAGGATATGATATTCAGAATTGTTATGATTTTTTAAATACTAAACAAGGTGAAACCTGCATGAAAAATTCATGCAAAGTAAGAACTGCATGCCCAATTTCAGTTGCAGTAAACCGTAATCCAGAACATAGTCTTTTACATATGAATGCTTTTAAAGGTAATAAATGAAAAGGTTAATACTTACACGCCATGCAAAATCTGGATGGGAAAATTTAGAGCATACAGACTTTCAGCGAACATTAACTGATCGCGGGTTTGAAGCATGTGGTCTCATCGGAAACTGGTTATTATCAAAAAATTATATACCAGGCGAAGTCTTTTCATCTACTGCAACTAGATGCATTCAAACATGGGAAAATATTAATACAAGATTAAATTGTAGTGCAAAAATTTCTTATACTAATGATCTTTATCACTCTTCACCAAATATGATTTTAAATTGCTTAAATTCCGCTTCAACAGATACTGTTTTTTTAACCGCACACAATCCAGGAATTGGTGAATTTGCTGAGAAAATATGTGAAACTCCTCCAAGTCATTACAGGTTCTTAGGATACCCTTCTGGCGCAACCACTGTAGTTGATTTTAATATATCACATTGGAGGGATGCTAAATTTTCATCTGGTAATCTCCAAGACTTTATCATTCCAAGTGAACTCAAATAATAAATATAAAATTGAAATAATTTTTTAAATTATGAAAGAAAGACTTTGGGAAAAAAAACAATTTTAATCACAGGTTGCTCATCCGGTATTGGGTATGATGTAGCTCATACTTTATCAAAAAAAGGCTGGCGTGTGTTTGCAACTTGTCGATCAGAGATAGATTGCGACCGGCTTAGAAATGAAGGGCTTGAAAGTTTTATACTAGATTATTCATCTGAAGAAAGCATTCAAGCTGCAGTAGATGAAACATTAAAACGAACAAAAGGCACCTTAGACGCTGTATATAATAACGGCGCATATGCCATACCAGGTTTAGTTCAAGATATACCTAGAAATGCTTACCGTGCAATTTTTGAAGTAAACCTTTTTGGATACTTTGATTTAATAAATAAGATTCTACCAATAATGCATGATCAAGGACATGGAAGAATTATAAATTGTAGCTCTATACTTGGATTTACAGCAATAAAAGCTCGAGGTGCCTACAACGCAACAAAATTTGCAATGGAAGGCTTGACTGATACACTAAGATTAGAACTACGTAATTCTCCTATTAAAATTATTTTGATTGAACCAGGGCCAATTACCGCAAATATTAGAATTAATTCACAAAAACATTTTGAGCATTGGGTAAATTGGAAGACTTCAAAAAATATTACATTTTATGAAAAAAAATTAATTCCAAGATTATACTCAAAGAAAAATTCTTTAGATTTTGGTGAGTTACCACCAGCCGCAGTAACAAAAAAAATTATCCATGCACTGGAGTCAAAGAATCCTTGTCCAAGATATTATGTCACGCTACCTACATATATGTTTGGAATGTTTAATAGGCTTTTTTCAACTCGAATTCTGGATTGGATTAAAACTAAAATTTAAAAAAATAGACTTCACATGGTCTTGAGCTAGGTCATTAAAAAAAGGATTATGTATATGGATTTTCTCTATATAATTGTTGTTGTCGCAATATTAGCTGTTCTCATTGTTTTAATGATTGGGCTTGGTGGTTTTACAACTGGTGGCAATTTTAATCGTAAGTACGCAAATAAATTGATGCGATGGCGTATTATTTTACAAGCCGTTGCGATAGGATTAATTTTATTATTTATTACGTTAAAAGGTAGTTAAAAAATGGTTACACTGAATAAAATATATACAAAAACTGGTGATGCTGGAGAAACTGCTTTAGGCAACGGGCAACGCGTTGGAAAGCAGTCAATACGAGTAAGTGCATATGGTACAGTTGATGAAACCAATGCTACTGTAGGTTTGGCACGACTTCACTCCCACGGAGATATAGACAATAGTCTCGCTATGATTCAGAATGATTTATTTGATTTGGGAGCAGATTTATGCCGCCCAGATATGGCTAATGATGCAACCGCAGAATATCCACCTTTACGCGTAAGTTTATCACAAGTAGAACGCTTAGAAGCTGAAATTGATTTAATGAATAAAAATCTTTCCCCATTAAAAAGTTTTATTTTACCAGGTGGATCCGAACTTGCTGCATATTTGCACTTGTGCAGAACCATTTCTCGCCGAGCTGAAAGGCTTTGTGTGGAATTAGCAACTTTTGAAGATATAAATAAAGAAGCTGTGAAATACCTGAATCGCTTATCAGACTGGTTTTTTGTTGTTGGTCGTGTCGCTAATAATAATGGAAAAGATGATATTTTATGGGTTCCTGGAGCTAACAGATAAGATTTGAAAAGCAAACATAAAATAGCCTTAAATTTTTAAGTATAATTAACTTTATAATAAACGCGGCGTAATAATGACTTAAACTGTCTATTTTACACTTTTCGATACATAGTATTGAAGCTACAAGACTTCTAATAATTACAATTGAATAAATCCCAATGATTGAGGAGAAATACATATGAAGGTGTTAGTTCCCGTTAAGCGTGTCATTGATTACAATGTGAAAGTTCGTGTTAAAGCAGACGGAAGCGGTGTTGATCTTGCAAACGTTAAAATGTCAATGAACCCATTTGATGAAATTGCAGTAGAGCAAGCTATACGTTTAAAAGAAGCAGGTAAGGTAGACGAGATTATAGCCGTTTCAATTGGTGTTAAACAGTCACAAGAAACGCTTCGAACAGCTTTAGCTATGGGCGCAGATCGTGCAATCTTAATAGAAGCAACTGATGACGTTCATAATGATATTGAACCATTAGCAGTAGCAAAACTCTTAAAAGCAGTTGTTGACGAAGAGCAGCCAAGTTTAATCCTATGTGGTAAGCAAGCAATTGATAATGACATGAATGCCACTGGGCAAATGCTTTCTGCGCTATTAGGTTGGTCACAAGCAACTTATGCTTCAGAGCTTGATATAGAAGGTGAAAATGCAATAGTAACTCGTGAAGTAGATGGTGGTCTACAAAAAATTAAAATCAAAATGCCGTCTGTAATTTCAGTAGATCTACGATTAAATGAACCAAGATATGCTTCTTTGCCTAATATAATGAAAGCAAAGAAAAAACCTATGGACGAAAAATCTCCAGAGGACCTTGGCGTTGATATTACACCCAGATTAACAGTGGTGTCTACTTCAGAGCCAGCTGAAAGAGCTGCTGGTGTAAAAGTTTCTAGCGTTGCTGAATTAATTTCAAAACTTAAAGACGAAGCAGGAGTTATATAATGGCCGTACTTTTATTAGCAGAAATTGTAAGTGGTGAAATATCCTTAGACCAAACTGGTAAAGCTTTGACTGCTGTGCAAAAATTAGGTGAAGTAACTCTATTGTGCGCTTCAGCTGACACCTCAACA
This sequence comes from uncultured Amylibacter sp., assembly GCA_905182285.1. Lineage (GTDB taxonomy): Bacteria > Pseudomonadota > Alphaproteobacteria > Rhodobacterales > Rhodobacteraceae > Amylibacter. The sequence goes on from CAJJAY010000012.1 coordinate 97,301, forward strand.
GCGGCTAAAGCAGCAGCAAATTTAGCTGGAATAAAAAATATTCTTTGCGCTAATAGTCCTTCGCTGCAAAATGGATTGGCAGAGCCAATAGCTGATCTAATAGTATCTTTAGCAGCTGATTATGATCATATAGCTGCTCCAGCAACTTCAAGTGCAAAAAATATTTTGCCACGTGTCGCAGCGCTTTTAGATGCAATGGTTATTACAGATGTAACAGGCGTTGTAGATTCTGATACTTTTGAACGCCCAATCTATGCTGGCAATGCAATACAAACTGTAAAATCAAGTGATTCTAAAAAAGTTCTCTCTATAAGAACAGCTGGTTTTGATATAGCGCCTGAAACTGGATCTGCATCGATTGAAATTATTTCAGCTTTAGATGATCAAAATCTATCTGAATGGGTAGAAGATAAAGTACAATCATCTGACAGACCGGAATTAACATCTGCTGAAATAGTTGTCTCTGGTGGGCGTGGTGTTGGATCAGAAGAAAGTTTTGCAATTATTGAAAAATTAGCAGATAAATTGAATGCTGCCGTTGGAGCCTCACGCGCTGCTGTTGATTCCGGTTACGCTCCTAACGACTGGCAAGTTGGACAAACCGGTAAAGTTGTTGCACCAAGTTTATATATTGCATGTGGAATTTCAGGCGCAATTCAGCACTTGGCTGGAATGAAAGATTCAAAGGTTATCGTTGCAATCAATAAAGATGAAGAGGCCCCAATATTCCAAGTTGCGGATTATGGCTTAGTTGCTGATTTATTTGATGCAGTCCCTGAGCTTTCTGACGCACTATAATAAAAATTCAAAGGCTCTAAAAATTAAGAGCCTTTGTTAATTTAACACTAAAATTAAATTAGCATCCTTCCCCAAAACAAGTATTAACTAGATCAGTTAATGCTTTGGCGAGTTTCTCAGCTTCATTTCCATAAGTATTTATTTCTATATAAGTTCCCTTTGATGCAGCTAACATCATTAGTCCCATTATTGAACTTCCAAGTACATTAATACCGTCTTTTGAAACAGTAACTGATGCATCAAAATTTTCAACAATTTCAACAAATTTTGCTGAAGCCCGTGCGTGCAGCCCTTTTTCATTAATAATCTGAATTTTACTTTTCATATATCTATTTATATTCCCGCTGAGCCATTGCAGCAGTTAATATATTTTTTGCCAGCTTCCATTGAGACATCTAAAGCTTGATCAACAGTCATTGTTCGTGATTTAGCTAATTTAAGTAACATTGGAAGGTTTGCTCCATAAAGAATTCTGCGGTTATCACAGTCACAAGCTTTCATCGATAAGTTAGAAGGCGAACCACCAAACATATCTGTTACGACAATAACACCAGTTCCACTGTCTACAAAATTCGCAATATCACAGATTTCAGATTGTTTCTTTGAACGATCACACTCAGCAGCTATGGAGACTGCTTTGATGCCTCTTTGTGGACCCATGACATGTTCTATTGCCGCAAGATATTCTTCTGCTAGCCTTCCATGCCCAACGATTACAATACCAATCATTAGGGTAATTCTCCTAAGTACCGTGCAATTTTGCTACGTCTTTTATTTTTACAGTGTGCCATAGTTCGTCACACTAATTCCATTTTAACTATATATATCTCTTTTGTCATGGTAGCTATTCTATGTCTACCTTCTGAAGGAGATAATAATAAAAATTATAAATAATATTTAATTTTTATTTTATAAATCTTAGTAAAAGTTTTAATAGGTCTATAAATTATTTAATAGCAAAACCTTTTTTAAAGTATTGTAGAGCAATACTATGTAAATTTGGAATATTTGCACCATAAATTAATGATACCTGACAGTTATCTAACGAAATATATCTTTTCTTTGGTAGTCTTGAGATTTCGATTTCAGACATATTAATTACTAAATCAATTTTTGTTTTTTTTATAAAATCACAATTTAAGATTCCCACTCTAGAAACTTCAATTTTTCCAGAAATATTTGGTGGGTTATTCGCTATAATTTTATTATCACAGGTATTTAGTACAATATAATCATCGCCAACTAAAATCGCTCCTATTGACATACATGCCAATGCTAAAGATGATTTTCCACTTCTTGGATCTCCTAATATAAGAAGTCCTTTACCATTAAAATCAACACAAGACCCGTGTTGGAGACCTTTTTTTAGTTCAATCATTAAATAATTACCAGTTTTCAATTGTAAAATTTACATAACCATAGATTACGCAATATTAAAAACTTTATCATATTGATAATTTATATGCAGTTAAAAAGACAAATAATTTTCATCAGATAAAATAAATTTTCATCAAAGTTAATTATTTCCAACACTTTTAAAAAAATAAATATTGTTAGCGCTAACAATAGGATAAGGCTGTCGACACTCTTATTATGGTTCGATATAGCAAAAACATATCTGCTAAAAACTTGTTTACCAAGGAACTCATTCAATGATTGTCGGGCACGTTAATCCAAGTCAAACTTTAGAAGAAAATGGAATTTTTGGTACATCAAAAGTTTTTTATAACCTAAAAGATCATGACCTTATAACTGAAGCAATAAAACGTGACGAAGGCGTACTAGGTAATGGTGGTGCTTTTCTAGTTTCTACTGGTAAATATACTGGTAGGTCTCCTAAAGACAAATTTGTAGTGAATGAAAATAGTGTTCAAAGTACGATTTGGTGGGAAAATAATACACCAATGGAAATATCTGCATTCAATAAATTAAAATCAGATATGTTAGGTCATATGGCTCAAAAAGAATATTTTGTGCAGGATCTCTATGCCGGATCAGATCCCGAACATAAATTAAATGTACGCATGATTACGGAGCTAGCCTGGCATAGCCTTTTTATACGCACAATGTTACGTCGCCCAAAACTTGATGAGTTAAACATATTTGAACCAGAGTTTACTGTTATTAATTGTCCAAGTTTTAATTCAGATCCTTCAAAACATGGTTGTAGATCAGATGTAGTTATTGCAATTTCATTTGAGCAAAAAACAATATTAATTGCCGGTACTGAATATGCAGGAGAAAATAAAAAGTCTATTTTTTCGATTTTGAATTATCTTTTACCTGAAAAAAATATTATGCCAATGCACTGCTCTGCCAACCACGCGATTGGCGATACGTCAGATACCGCAGTATTTTTTGGGTTATCTGGTACAGGTAAAACTACGCTATCAGCTGATCCCAATCGTGTGCTATTAGGCGATGATGAGCATGGGTGGTCTGACGATACTACGTTTAACTTCGAGGGTGGATGTTATGCAAAAACTATAAATTTATCCGCAGAAGCAGAACCAGAAATTCATGCAACTACAGCTAAATTTGGTACAGTTATCGAAAATATGATTTATGATAATTATACAAAGGAGTTAGATTTTCATGATGATAGCTTAACAGCAAATATGCGCTGTGCTTATCCACTTGAATATATTTCCAATGCATCTAAGTCTGCAATTGGGGGACAACCAAATAATATAATAATGTTAACTTGTGACGCTTTTGGCGTATTGCCTCCAATTGCACGCTTATCACCAGAGCAAGCTATGTATCATTTTTTATCAGGGTTCACCTCAAAGGTAGCAGGTACTGAACGAGGCGTTACTGAACCTCAGCCAACATTTTCAACATGTTTTGGTGCACCATTTATGCCCCGAAGGCCTGAGGTATACGGAGCCTTACTTCGAGATAAAATTGCTAAAAATAAATCTAAATGTTGGTTAGTTAATACAGGCTGGACTGGAGGAGCATATGGTCAAGGTACTAGAATGCCTATAAAAGCCACACGTGCACTATTAACTGCTGCCTTAAACGGCTCACTTAATGATAGTACATATCGTAAAGATGATAATTTCGGCTTTGATGTACCAACTCATTTAGAAGGCGTAGATTCTAATTTATTAAACCCCCGCAATACTTGGGAGGACAAAAGCGCATATGACATAGCTGCAGCAAAACTTATTTCAATGTTTGTTGATAATTTTTCACAATATGAAAACTTTGTAGGACCCTCTGTTTTAGATCAGGCAATCAAAAATAAATAAAAATTATTTTTTTGTATTTTTTAATCGTGTAATTAAACGATTGCGAGATTCTGGCAATTGGCGATCACCCAGTGAATCTGCAAGCCATGTTGAAAGAAAGTGTCCTGTAGTTTTTAAGCTATCTAAAATGTCTTCATGATCAGCAGTTTCAAATTTATTTCGTAAAAAACTTGGTAATGGTAGAAGTCGTTCTTTCCATTCACCTGCAGCCTTTCGGCTCACTGCTCGGCCAGTCTTAGGTGAAACGTATATCAAATCTTGTGTAACATCAGTTACAGCACATGATTTTAAATCAAGGCCAAACCCCATTTCTTCGAGCACTTGTAATTCCCATAGGGCATAAAGTGGTTTCCAATCACCATTTAAATTTAAAACGTTCATTAAATTTAAAGTGCTTTTATAAAGGCTAATTAGTGGCATGCGATCTGGAAAAGAAAAACTGATTATGGAACAAATTGAACTTAAAGCAGCAAGTCTCAATCGATCATCAAACATATCGGAACGACTCTCCAATTGTTCTACACGAAAATTTCCCAAATGCTCTTCTAAACGTGCTCGCCATTCTAACTTGACTTGCGATCCAGGTTGTAAAGTTGCTGCCATTTTTCTTGATGCACCACCTCTAACTACACCTGAGTGACGCCCATGTGTTGGAGTAAATACATCAATTATAGCGGAGTTTTCACCATACTTACGTACAGATACAATCACTCCTTCGCTAGTCCAATTCATTATTTATATGCTAGACGTTCAAACTCTTATCGTCCAGTAAGTGCCTTCCATTTCGGTCTTCAACTTCTAAAACCCAAAGATCTGAATCAAATTTAATTTGCTCGATTATAGTTTCATTTATTTCTATTTCTGTGCCTTCCAAGAATAGTGTCCATTGACGATTAAAGTTTTCATCAAAAGTTCTATGAAAAAGCTTTGCCATACCATCAAGAGTATTCAATTTAATTAAAATTGCTCCAGCAACGGCATCACCTTTATTTGTAACGAATGCAGGTATTTCGAAAAGCTGTAATCGTCTTCGATATGCTGAAATCCAAAAATCTGTAGTTAGTCGAGCAGTCATTTTGTATCTTTAAAGTTTAAACCCATCTCAGTATAACGCTCTGCTTCATTTTCCCAATTAGGTCTTACGCGAACTTGTAAGAATAAATGAACTTCACGTCCCATCATTTCTTTAAGTTCATTTCTAGAAGCCATTGAGACACTTTTAATTGTTTCACCCTTTGGACCAAGAGCAATGCCTTTATGGCCTTCACGTGCAACATAGATAACTTGCTCAATTCGAACTGAACCATCTTTCTTTTCATCCCACTTTTCTGTTTCTACCGTTAAAGTGTATGGTAATTCTTGATGAAGCCTTAGCATTAATTTTTCCCGCGTCATCTCAGCTGCAATCATTCTCATTGGAACATCAGCAATCTGGTCTTCAGGGTATAGATAAGGTCCTTTAGGTAAGTTTAAAGAAAGCCAATCTTGGAGTACTTTGACACCGTAACCTTTTTCTGCAGAAATCATAAATGTCTCTTCAAAACTTAGTCTTTCATTCAAACTTTGGGTCAAACTTAAAAGTGCATCAGATTTTATTCTATCTATCTTATTAATTGCCAATACCAACCTTTGACCTTTTACATCACGTTTTTCTAAGCCTTCTATTATCATCTCAACACCATCAGTAATGCCACGATGAGCTTCGACAATTAAAACAACTATGTCTGCATCTGCTGCACCAGTCCAAGCAGCAGCTACCATTGCTTTATCTAATTTTCTTCTCGTTTTAAATAATCCAGGCGTATCAACAAAAACTAATTGGGAGTTATCTTGCATAGCAATTCCCCTTATACGAGCTCGAGTAGTCTGAACTTTATGTGTGACTATTGACACCTTTGCGCCAACAATACGATTCATTAAAGTGGATTTTCCAGCATTTGGTTCACCGATTAAGGCTACAAATCCACATTTCGTATCTATCATTTTTAACTCTCTAACTGACCTAAAAGGCCTGCTGCAGCTTCTTGGCTGGCCGCTCTTTTTGATTGTGCCTGCGCTCTTGCGCTTTGGCCTGTTTCTATACTTACTTCAATTGTAAAAATTGGTGCGTGATCAGGACCAGATCTACCAATTTCTATGTACTTAGGCGTTGGTAATTTTTTTGCTTGAGCCCATTCTTGCAACATTGTTTTTGGGTCACGAGCATCATGTGCTGCATTATCTATATGGTTTGCCCATAGACGGACAACCATATCTCTAGCAACTACATACCCTGCATCAAGATAAACTGCACCAATTACAGCTTCCATTGCATCACCAAGTACTGCTATTTTTCTGCGGCCACCAGATAACATTTCAGACCTACCCATTTTCAATGCTTCACCAAGTTTAATCTCAATCGCTACTTGAGCACATGTTTCTTTGCGTACAAGGGCATTAAACCTTGGCGCTAATAAACCTTCTGGAGCATCGGAATCTTTATGAAATAAAGCATCACTAATAGATAAACCAAGAACTCGGTCGCCTAAAAATTCTAACCTTTGATTATCGCCACGTGTAGCGGATGATAAAGAAGAATGTGTCATTGCTTGTATCAATAGTTCAGGCTTTTTAAAATTATGACCTAATCGCTCAGAAAAAGCAGTTAATTCAGCAGCCGGCTTCAATTTAAAGCCTTAAAAAATCGATCTTTACGCCATGTCCAAAAATATAAAATTCTCGAGCCAGCAGATGAGAAAATCACACGGTTTGCTCTTCCTATCAATTGCTCAAAAGGTACAAACCCTACTCCACCGATATTAGCTGGTATTCTACTATCTCCAGAATTATCTCGGTTATCTCCCATAAAGAAATACTGCTCTTTAGGTACTGTAAAAACTGGTGTGTTGTCTGCAAAAGTTTCTGAAATATTTAAAACATTATGTTCTACGCCATTTGGCAAAGTTTCTATTGCAAGATCTTTTTTACATTCTGCCCCAAGACCAACAGGATCATTGGCACATCTTGGAATATTTTTCATAGGACCTTGCTGGCTCTTAACTTCTATAAAAGAATTAGCTTTTTTTTGTGGAACTAATTTACCATTTAAATATAAAGTTCCATTTTTCATTTGTACTCGATCACCAGGAACTCCAATTAACCGCTTTATAAAATCTACTTGAGTAGTTGGGTGCTTGAAAACAACTATATCACCTCGTTCAGGCTCACTACCGAATATACGACCTGAAAAAGGGCACATGGAAAATGGGCATGAGTGGCGCGAATAACCATATGCCATTTTATTAACAAACATAAAGTCACCTATTAATAAGGTATTCTTCATTGATCCCGATGGAATCCAAAATGGCTGAAAAAAAAGTGTGCGCACAACACCCGCAATTAACAATGCATACACCACTGTTTTAATTAACTCACCAATTCCATCTTCTTTTTTTTGTTTAATTGCCATATTGAACTCTTGAATTTGTTTTGATGTTTCTTGGGCTAATGCCCTCTTATAGTCAACCTGTCATTATTATAACGGCAATGCTTCAATAACTACAAATGCCTGTGCCCAAGGGTGATCGTCGGTCAGCGTTACATGAACAACAGCTTTATGGCCGTCTGGCGTCATATCAACCATTTTTTTAGCCGCCCAACCTGTTAATTCCATTGTTGGTTGTCCTGACTTTAGATTCAATACAGACATATCTTTCCAAGAAATTCCCATAGCCAAACCAGTTCCTAAAGCTTTTGAGCATGCTTCTTTTGCAGCCCATCGCTTTGCGTAAGTTCCAGCTACATCTTTACGCTTTTCTGCTTTGTTTTGTTCTATATTAGTAAATACACGATCTTTAAATCTTTGCCCAAATCTATCTATTGTTTTTTGAATACGATCTATATTTGCTAAATCAGTTCCAATTCCTAAGATCATGGTCTTGCATCATCCATTAACTTACGCATTTTTTTTATCGACGCTTCAAGGCCAATATAAATACTTTCACCAATCAAAAAATGGCCAATGTTTAACTCCATTACTTGAGGAAAAGCAGCAATAGGTTTAACACAATCAAAAGTTAAACCATGCCCTGCATGGACTTCTAGTCCAAGCTTGTTTGCATATTCAGACATTTCACTTAATCGCTTTAATTCAATTTTGCAGTCTTCCACTCTACCCTCTGCATGTGCATCACAATAAGCACCAGTGTGTAATTCTATTACAGGCGCACCAATTCTTGCAGCACTTTCAATTTGCCTTTTATCAGCAGCAATAAATATTGATACTCTACAACCAGCTTCACGTAATGGTGCAATGAAATCACCTATTTTATTCTCTTCTCGTGCGACTTCTAACCCGCCTTCTGTTGTACGTTCCTCACGTTTCTCAGGGACAATACAAACTGCATGTGGAATATGACGTAGTGCAATTTCTTGCATTTCTTTTGTAGCAGCCATTTCAAAATTCAAAGGAACATTTAATCCATCTATTAATAATTCAATGTCCTTATCGGTTATATGGCGTCTATCCTCTCGTAAATGTGCTGTAATACCATCCGCACCAGCTGTCTCAGCTAAAAGCGCAGCTCTTAATGGATCAGGATACTTTCCACCACGTGCATTTCTTACTGTTGCTACATGATCAATATTAACGCCCAAACGCAAAGAATTTGAAGATGATTTCACCATTGCAATGTCCTATAATTATATTCAATTTGAATCATTTTTTTAAGTTAAAAGTATTCTTTACTTTTATATATCTTTTTTTGAATTTTCGGCTTCTCTTTTTTCACGGATTTCTTTAATTTTTTCTATAAGACGTCCACGACGTCGATGCTGGTATGCATTTACCAACGGCTTTGACACAAAATAAATAACTATAGCCGTTATAAATCCCGGTAATAAACCACCAAAAAAGTAAGGAATAAACACAATATGGAAAAAATCTACAAATCCATCCCACTCAGTTGGGCCATATCCAAATAGAAATTTAATTCCACTCCAAATACTACTAAAAGCTTCACTAATTCCAAATCTAATTGTTTGCCATGCAGTTTCTTCAGGACCCATGCCCATTATGAATAATCCAGTCTGATAACTAACAACTCCAATTATGGGGAATGTTACTGGATTACCAAAGAAAGTTCCCATCAATGAAGAAAGCACATTGCCGCGAAAAATAATTGCAAGAAATGCCGCTAAAAAAAAGTGTAAACCAAATAATGGTGAAAAACTTGCAAATGCTCCACATGCAAATCCTAGGGCAATTCTATGTGGAGTATCAGGAAGGCGCTTTAGTCGATAGCTAGTATAATTAATAACACGTCGCCATCCAGAACGAGGATAGACCCCCTCCTTAAACCATTGAAAGTAAGATAGCGGTGTGCGGCGTTTAAACATTAGATTAATAATCTACCTTAATATTATATTATTTATTTTTCTAGTGTAACCTGATGTCGTCGAGACTGTAAGACTTGAGCAACATCTGAATCTGCCTCAACTGCGGTAATAATATTTTCCAGATGTTCCACGTCCCTAACTTGAATATCAATAGCAATTCGATAAAAGTCCTGCTTTCTATCACTAAAATGCATATCAATGATATTACTATCTTGTTCAGATATTAAGATACAAATTCGCCCTAAAACACCACTAAAATTAGCCATTGTCACTTCAATAGTAACTTTGTTCACAGTCTCGCTATGACCTTTTGTCCAAGTTAAATCAATCCAACGATCAGTTTGATCTTCATATTCAATTAATGTGTCACAATGAATAGAATGTACTGAAACTCCCTTACCACGTGTAGCAATTCCAACTATCCTTTCGCCAGGCAGAGGCTGGCAACAAGATGCTCCTTCAATATATTGATCAGCATCCAAGCCAATTATTTTTGCTGCAGATTTACTTATATTATTTTCAGATTTTTGAAGTAATGAGGGATATAGTGCCTCTACAAGTTCTACTCCCATAAGTTCTGCACTGCCAAGTTTTAGTAAAACTTGCTTATAATCTTTTAAACCAAGTTTTTTAGCTGCCGTCATAAGCGCTTTATCAGTTGCTTTCTTACCTACATGTTCTAGAGCAACACGTGCTAATTCTCGCCCAAGTTTAATATACCCTGCTTGATGATCTTCACGCAAAGCGCGACGTATAGCTGATTTTGCACGCCCAGTAATGACGATATCTATCCATGTTGCTTGAGGTCTTTGCCCTGTTGCAGTTTGTATTTCTACAGACTGTCCATTTCGTAAGCGCGTCCATAATGGGACCCTACGACCATCTACTTTAGTACCTACACAAGTTGATCCAATTCTTGTATGTATGGCAAATGCAAAATCAATCGGCGTCGCCCCACGTGGTAATTGAATTACATCACCCTTTGGCGTAAAGCAAAAAACTTGATCCGAAAACATTTCTAATTTCACATGTTCTAAAAATTCTTCGTAATCATCTTCTTCATTCTCAATTCGAACTGCTAAACTCGATAGCCAAGATAGTGGATCTACAGTAAACTGGTTTTTAGCTCTCATCCCATCACGATATGACCAATGCGCTGCGACACCTACTTCTGCTACCTCATTCATTTCACGAGTACGAATTTGAATTTCAACTAACTTACCATCACGCCCAGCTACTGTAGTATGAATTGATCTATATCCATTTGATTTAGGCGCTGATATATAATCCTTAAAACGCCCAGGAACTCCAGTCCACCTCTGATGTACAGCCCCTAATGCGCGATATGCATTATCTTCATTTTCCGTAATGATCCTAAAGCCATAAATGTCAGATAACCTAGAGAAACTTTGCTGCTTTTCTTCCATCTTTCTCCAAATAGAATATGGTTTTTTTTCTCGCCCTGTAATACTAGCTTGAATTTCATTAGCGGATAATAATGCACGAATATCTTTTATAATTGAAGGTATTAAATCTTCGGATTGATCTCTTAAATTAATAAATCGACGAATTATTGAACTGCGGGCTTCAGGATTTAATACTTTAAAAGCTAGATCTTCTAATTCTTCACGCATCCATTGCATACCCATTCGGCCTGCGAGTGGAGCAAATATATCCATGGTTTCACGTGCTTTACTAACTTGCTTTTCTGGGCGCATATGCTTGATAGTTCGCATATTATGCAATCTATCACCTAGCTTAACCAATAAAACTCGCAAATCTTGAGACATTGCGAGTAACAGTTTTCTAAAGTTTTCAGCTTGTTTTGCTTGAACTGAAGAAAGCTCTAAATTCGTTAACTTTGTTACACCATCAATTAATTGGGCAATTTCGTTACCAAATAAATCTGATAATTCATTTAATGTTGCATCCGTATCTTCTAAAGTATCATGAAGTAATGCTGTAACTATAGTATCATCATCAAGCTTTTGCCCAGCTAGTATAATTGCAACTTCTATAGGATGTGTAAAATACAACTCACCTGATTGGCGCTTCTGTTTCGCATGTTTTATTTTACCATATTCATAAGCACGGCGTATGAGGTCTTCATTACATTTCGGATTGTATGTACGTACATGATCAACAAGCGTTTGGATATCGATCATTTAGACAGCTCCTGCAAATAGGCAGAGGCGCATTTACTTTGCTTCCTGAGCTTCCATAAGCGAACGTAATAAATTTTCATCATTCATGCCATCATCAGGCTCGTCATCTGCGCCACCCATTAATAAAGCCATTTCATCTTCTTCAGGTTCATCGACTTCAATCTGTGTTTGATAACTTTGAACAGCTGCTTCATGTAAGTTTGCTGCACTTAGTGTTTCATCTGCTATTTCGCGTAGTGCAACAACTGGGTTTTTGTCATTGTCTCTAGGTACGGTTAATTCTGACCCTGAAGATATTTCGCGTGCACGATGCGCAGCCAACATCACCAAGTCAAAACGATTTGGTACTTTATCAACACAATCTTCTACTGTTACACGTGCCATCAGGAAACTCCAAGTTTTTGGTATATTAAGAAAGCCGTTACATACGGTGTTTTGATCAAAATGGCAAGAGCAGTTCAAGCAATCTAATTAGGTAAAACAACTAATCCCAATTGTTTCATCTGTAGATAATTCACCTAGCATTTCATGTGTGGACTTATTTAATATTGGGTGCACCCAATTAGGTTCAATATCGTTCAATGGTATCAAAACAAAGGATCTATCCTGGATACGTGGATGGGGTAAAATTAATTGTTCAGGGGATCTAATTTTTTGACTATCAAGTGGCATATTTAACCACTCATTTACATATTTTTTATTAGGAATAATGTATGATTCAAAATCTAGTAAATCAATATCAAGAGTTCTTTGTGCCCAACGCTTTAGCCTGGTTCTGCCCAAATCATGCTCAATTAAATGTAATTGATTTAATAGATCTTCTGGTAGATAGTTTGTATTCGCTGAAAGTGCACAATTAATAAAATCAGGCCCTGCTCCAATAGGGAATGCAGGCGTTTTATAAAATTTACTTACCATAATATTACTAATTACACCGCTAGAAAGTTTTTTTAAGCCATCCAGAATCAAATCATATGATTCTTGTAAATCATCAGAGGCATTAGAGCCCATTGCTATTAATACTTTTTTTGAGTTATTTTTTAACATTATATATTGATTAATAAATTCTACTGGTTAATGGTTAAGCCTGTTTTTAAATATTTTATACTATAAATAAACAATTATTTTTAATCATAACTTAATAGGAGATATAGTATGAATTATAGTGATGAAAGAACTGCACTATTTATTGATGGATCAAATCTTAATGCATCAGCTAAAGCTCTAGATCTCGATATTGATTACAAAAAACTGAGAAATGAATTTATCAAACGAGGTAAGCTACTCAGAGCCTATTATTACACCGCACTAATTGAAAATGAAGAAAACTCTCCTCTTCGACCACTGGTAGATTGGCTAACATACAACGGTTACACAATAGTTTCAAAACCTGCAAAAGAATTTACTGATTCTGTTGGTCAAAAAAGAATCAAAGGAAATATGGATATTGAATTAGCGATTGATGCAATGGAAATAGCGCCTCGTATTGATCACATTGTCATATTTTCAGGAGATGGTGATTTTCAAGCATTAGTTAAATCATTACAGCGCCAAGGCGTCCGCGTTTCAGTAGTATCTACTACGCGTTCAAACCCCCCTATGATTGCAGATGAACTTCGTAGGCAAGCAGATAACTATATTGACCTAGAAGAATTACGAGACGTAATAAAACCAAATTAATAATATTTATTTAAATGTAAAAAATTAATATTACTTAAAATGCATTGTATAACCTTGAAATAGTTGTTTAAAATATCATCATGATAAAACCAAATATAGAACTTTATCTTGCAGCCCCGCGAGGTTTTTGTGCTGGCGTAGATCGCGCTATTAAGATTGTTGAAATGGCACTTGAGAAATGGGGAGCTCCCATTTTTGTTAGGCATGAAATAGTCCATAATAAATATGTAGTTGATGAATTACGCTCTATGGGTGCTATTTTTGTTGAAACACTTGAAGAATGTCCTAATGATAGGCCTGTTATTTTTTCAGCACATGGGGTACCAAAATCTGTCCCAGCTGCGGCAAATGCACGTAATATGATTTTTGTAGATGCTACCTGCCCTCTAGTTAGTAAAGTCCATATCGAAGCTGAGCGCCACTATTCGAATGGTTTACAAATGGTAATGATTGGACATCATGGCCATCCTGAAACTATTGGAACAATGGGACAGTTGCCAAATGGGGAAGTCCTTTTAGTTGAAACTCCAGAAGATGTTTCTAAGGTAAATCCACGAGATAAAAATAAACTTGCTTACATTACACAAACAACACTTTCTGTAGATGATACAATTGAAATTGTTGAAAAGCTTAAATCTCGCTTTCCAAACATTGTTGGGCCTCACAAGGAAGATATATGTTATGCTACAACAAATCGTCAGGAAGCTGTTAAAGCAGTTGCTCCCAAGGTTGAAGCTTTATTAGTGATTGGCGCTCCAAATTCCTCAAACTCAAGACGGCTTGTAGAGGTTGGAAAGTCATCAGGATGCAATTATTCTCAAATGGTTCAAAGAGCATCTGATATTGACTGGCGAGCATTACAAGGAATTAAATCTATAGGCATAACCGCTGGAGCATCTGCCCCAGAAATATTAATTAATGAGGTAATATCAGCAATATCAAACCGCTTCAATGTTACACAAAAAACTGTTGAAACAGCAGTAGAAAATATAGAGTTTAAAGTACCAAGAGTGTTGCGTGAATAACATGAAAGCAACAATACCAAAGCCTGCAAAAATATTGGGAATACTTGGATTAATTCCATTTTGTATTGCCCTTCTTTCATTACTTCATCCAATATTTTATAATTTTCTTGAAAAAAATTTCAAAACAACTGGTTTAGAAATCCAAATTATTTATTCAATAATTATTTTATGTTTTATGTCAGGAACATTTTGGGGGTTTGCCGCCAATGCAAAAAATCAGGCAGCGCTTCCGTATATACTTTCAATACTTCCTACAATTTATGTTTTAATAATATATCTTTATTTGAATGAGCTATTAATACCTTTAATTGGCATTGGCTTTATTTTTCTATTACCTATTGATATATATTTTACTAAATTAGAATTAACCCCAGATTGGTGGCTAAAATTAAGAGTACCTCTTTCTATTACTGTATTTGGAATATTACTTTTTTCAAATTTTTTATACCCATAAATATTTAAAGAGCTTAAATTTGGATATTGAAACTATTAATTATTATGACGCGTCTGCAAAATCTTACCTTGATATGGTATGCAATGCAGAACCAGATTCTGATCTTAAATCATTCATGGAGACAATTAAGCCTGGTGGAACAGTATTAGATTATGGCTGTGGACCAGGAAACTCTTCTGCAATAATGCAAGCTGCAGGTCTAAAAGTCTATGCCTTTGATGGTAGCCAAGAGATGGTAAATATTGCAAATAATTTATTTAATGTTAAAGCAATAAAAGCTGAATTTAAAGAATTGTCTGATATAAATTTATATGATGGGGTATGGGCGAACTTTTCTTTACTTCATGCCCCTCGATCTGAAATGTTAATAAATTTAAAAAAGATTCATACATCTTTAAAAGAAAATGGTTATTTGCATATTGGATTAAAAATAGGGAATGGGGAAATGCGCGATACTTTAGGGCGTAATTATACATATTACCAACCTGAAGAATTAAATTCCCTTCTAATTTCATCAGGCTTTAGTATAAACACACAACGCTTGGATATGAATGGAACACTTTCAATGACAGGCGCAATCGAACCTTTTATGATCGTGACTGCTTATGCCTAAACTTTATGCTTACACTGATGGTGCATGCTCAGGAAATCCTGGCCCTGGAGGATGGGGGGTATTATTACTTGCTAAACAGGATGATAATATCATTAAAACAAGATCTTTATCAGGTGGCGCTGCAGAAACCACTAATAATCAAATGGAATTAACTGCTGCTATTATGGCATTAGAAGCTTTAGATAAACCAAGTAAAATTACGATAGTTACAGACAGTTCATATGTAAAAGATGGCATTACAAAATGGATTTTTGGATGGAAAAAAAATGGATGGAAAACTTCTGCAAAAAAAGCAGTAAAAAACGAAGAGCTTTGGAAACGTTTAGAAAAAGCAACAAAGCAACATGATGTAAATTGGGAATGGATTAAAGGGCATGCTGGTCATATAGAAAATGAACAAGCAGATGAGCTAGCTCGAAATGGTATGGAACCCTTTAAGGTTTAGTATACCTTTTTATTTGGGAAATTGTATCCAAGTAAAAAAACTTTTGCATCCATCACACCTTTGCCAGGCCTTTGAAGTCGATTTAATTTTATAACCCCATTTTGACAAGCTACAGATAGCTGATCTATTATTTCTCCTGGATAACCAGAGCCCTCAACAACCTCACTCATTAATACTTTAATTCTTTGCTCTCCATCATCAAACCACGCCCCTGGAAATGGTGATAATCCTCTAATTTGTCGATCAATCTCAATAGCAGATTTATTCCAGTCAATCTTGGATTCATTTTTGTCAATTTTTGAAGCATAAATAATTCCTGTATTTGATTGAGGAACTGCTTCAAAAAAATCATATTTTTTGAGTACATCTACAATACATTGTGAACCAATATAAGCTAATCGATCATGCAAAATCGCTGTTGTATCAGATTGTAATATTTCAGTTTCTTTGTGATAAAGAACATCACCTGTATCGAGGCCGGCATCCATTTGCATGATACATATTCCAGTACTAGTATCTCCAGAAATGATTGCACGATGTATAGGAGCAGCGCCCCGCCACCTAGGCAGAAGGCTTGCATGAATATTCAAACAACCTTTATCGACTGAATCCAGGATTTCTTGAGGTAATATTAACCCATATGCGACAACAACTGCTATGTCTGCCTTTAAGGCAGCAAAGTCAGAAACTGCTTCTTTACTTTTAAAGTTTATTGGATGCCTTACATCCAATCCTAATTCAAGCGCACGACTATGAACTGGTGTTAATCGTTCCTTTTTGCCACGTCCTGCTGGACGGGGCGGCTGACAATAAACAGCTATAATATCATGGCCCGCAGAAATAATAGAATTCAAAATAGGTACAGAAAACTCTGGAGAGCCCATAAAAATTATTCGCATTATTTCAATCCTTGCTTTGACAACTTTTGCGATTTATTTATTAACATCTTACGCTTTGTAGAACTCAAATGTTCAAAAAACATTTTCCCATTTAGATGGTCAATTTGATGTTGCACTGAAACTGCCCAAAGCCCAACAAAATCTCGCTCAATTTGATTCCCATTTTTATTAATATAGCTGACTGTTACAGCCCTCGGACGTTTTATTTTTGCCCATACACCTGGAAGATTTGGACTTCCTTCTTGATTCTCTACGTAAACACCAGAAGAATATAATATTTTTGGATTAGCCATTTCAAATGGTTCAATTTTACCATCTCCAACATCGACAACAGCCAAAGATCGCAAAATGCCGATTTGGCATGCAGCAAGACCAATACCAGGCATATTGTACATGCTGTCAAACATATTCTTCCATACTTCATGGTCTTTATCAGTTACAGAACTTATAAGCTCACATTTTACTGATAAACGTTTATCGGGGTACCGAATAAACTTTTTAATAGCCATTAAGTCAGTGCCAATTCTTTTTTCAATTTAACCATTTTCTTTGTCATCATTGATCGCTTCATTCTACTCAAATGATCAATAAATAAAACTCCATTTAAATGGTCTAATTCATGTTGTGCACATGTAGCCCAGAGACCATCAAAAAGCTCATCATGTTTTTTCCCATCAATATCTAGAAATGACATCCTAACTTGCTTTGGTCTTTCAACATCTTCAAACAAATCAGGTAATGATAAGCAACCTTCAGAATATGTGTTTAACTCTTCAGAAACCGAAATAATTTCAGGATTTATTAGTACTAACGGTTGGTTATCAGATTCACTATCAGTACAATCCATGACAAATATCCTTGCATCTGAAGCAACTTGAGGAGCAGCCAAGCCAACGCCTGGTGCATCATACATTGTCTCGATCATCGAATCAGCCAGTTTTCTAGTTTCTGCATCTACAGATTGTACAGGAACACATAGCTTTTTAAGTCTCGGGTCAGGATGTAAAAGAATAGGTAATAATGACATACGACGGATTTATGTTAAAGTAAGTATATGTTCAAGTTATAAGCATATGTTAATACAGCTTACTATCTAAAATTATTAAATAATATGAATTAATTTACTTTAAGTAATGATCCAGACATCCTAGAATTCACTTAACTTTAAATTAATGCAAGATTTTTAAATGCAATTTGATAATACATATTTTAACAAACTTAATGATTTTTATGCAGAATGTGATGCAGATAGTCCTCCCAATCCAAAATTGATTAAGTTTAATAAGAAGCTTGCAGATCAGTTAGGAATCGACTCAAAAAATATAGATTTACCCAAGGTTTTTTCTGGAAGCGAAAAACCCAAAGGTGCAAACACTCTTGCTCAAATTTATGCTGGGCATCAGTTCGGGCATTTTAACCCACAGCTTGGTGACGGTAGAGCACTTCTTCTTGGTGAAGTAATATCTAAAAAAGGGAAAAGAATTGATATCCAATTAAAAGGCTCCGGGCGAACACCATTTTCTAGAAATGGTGACGGCAAAGCTGGACTAGGTCCAGTCTTAAGAGAATATTTAGTTTCTGAAGCAATGTATGCACTTGGGGTGCCTACAACTAGAGCATTAGCCGCTGTTTCTACTGGAGAAAATATTCAAAGAGACACCAATAAAAAAGGCGCAATTTTAACCCGAACTGCAAGTAGTCATATTCGAATTGGGACATTTCAATTTTTTGCTTCCATGCAAGAAAATAGTAAACTAAAAAAACTTGCTGATTATACTATAGATCGTCATTATCCAGATGCCAAAAATCATGAAAATCCATACTTAGAATTATTAAGAAATGTAGCTGATAACCAAGCTTATTTAATATCAAAATGGATAGGCTTAGGTTTTATTCATGGTGTTATGAATACAGATAATACAACATTATCAGGTGAGACTATCGATTATGGGCCATGTGCATTCATGGATTTTTACGACCCAAAAACCGTTTTTTCATCAATAGATAGAAATGGTAGATATGCATTCTCTAATCAACCACTTATTGCCAGATGGAATATGGCTAGACTAGCAGAAACATTACTACCATTAATAAACAGTGATACAAACAAGGCAATTGAAGCCGCTACAGAAATAATAGAAAATTTTTCTGTTACATATGAAAAATTTTGGCTCAAGGAAATGCGTAGAAAATTTGGCTTTAAGAAAAATAAAGAGAATGATGCTGAATTATTTGATAATTTTTTTGAAACTATGACAAATAACCAAGTCGATTTTACCCAATCATTTTGTGCATTGGCTGACTTAGCAGAGGGCAACCCCACTAAACTACGCAATCTTTATTTAGACACAAAAAATTTGGATGAATGGATTAATATATTTAATAAACGTAGTTCAATTGAGACAAATTTAGCAACAAATATTCGCAAAGAAAATCCCATATTTATCCCCAGAAATCATTTAGTTGAAGCAGCTCTAAGCGCAGCAGAGTTGGAAGACGACTATTCACAGTTTCAACAACTTTTAGAAATAGTCACTAGCCCCTTCGATGAAAGGCCTGGTAAAGAAATCTATTCAAACCCACCAATTATGGTAAACTCCAATTATAAAACATTTTGTGGGACTTAGTATAGTTTACTAAGAAAATACAAAGTCATCCAACATCAAGGAAATGCACAATATGAATTTTGATAAAAAAATAAATCGTATTAATACACATTCTGATAAATGGGATATGATGGAAAAAAATTATGGGGTTGATCCCACAAAAGGCACACCAATGTGGGTAGCCGATATGGATTTTGAACCACCAATTGAAGTTAATAATGCTTTATCATTGATGGCTAAACAAGGTGTATATGGATATTACGGCAATGATAAAAGTTACCGTGAAGCCATTGTAGGTTGGATGGACCGACGACATAATTGGGATGTGGACCCAGATCATATTTTTTCTACCCATGGGCTCGTAAATGGAACGGCTTTATGTGTCCAGTCCTTCACAAATGTCGGTGATGGTATAGTTTTATTTACACCAGTATATCACGCTTTTTCTAGGGTAATAGATGCAGCTGATCGAAAAGTTATTGAATGTGAATTAGAAATAAGTGATGGGCGTTATGTAATGAATTTTGACAAATATGATGCACAAATGGACAGCAATACAAAAATGATTATTCTGTGCTCACCACATAATCCAGGTGGGCGCATTTGGTCAATTAATGAACTTAAACAAGTAGCAGAATTTGCAGAAAAACATAATTTAATTCTCATTTCTGATGAAATACATCACGATTTAACTTTTAGTTCTGACCACACTGTGATGCCCATAGCAGCTCCAGAGATCTCAAATCGGTTAGTTATGATGACTGCTGTTACTAAAACTTTTAATATAGCAGGTTGCCATACCGGGAATGTAATAATAGCTGATGAAAAACTGCGTTCAAAATTTGCGAAAACTCTTAAAGCAACAGGAACTTCACCTAATTCATTTGGATTATATATGGCCGAAGCTGCATATACATATGGTGATAAGTGGGTCGATGAATTGTGTATATATTTGGATGGAAACAGAAAAATACTTGATGCAACTATAAAAAAAATTCCAGGTGTTAAATCAATGCAATTAGAAGCAACATACTTATCCTGGGTGGATTTCTCAGGCACTGGAATGCCTAAAACTGATTATATTAATCGCGTGCAAAAACAAGCTCTAATAGCTTCAAGTCATGGAGATACATTTGGAACAGGTGGTGAAACTTTTTTACGTTTTAATTTTGCAACTCAACGTGCAGACTTAAAAAAAGCCATGAAGAGATTAGAAGTTGCATTCAATGATTTGCAGTAATCTCTTGGGCGTTGCAATTATCCAGACACTTTGCCATATGTAATATATCACAAACAGATAAAGAAAATTTTTATGCAAAACTACCTAGAATTTGAAAAACCACTTGCAGAAATTGAAAGTAAAGCTGCTGAATTGCGGGCAATGGCTGAAAAATCTGAAGATGGCGTAAATGTAGATGCTGAAGCCAATGCGCTTGATAAAAAAGCACAAAGTATGCTTCAAGAATTGTATAAAAATCTTAATCCATGGCGAAAATGTCAAGTTGCACGCCATCAAGATCGTCCACACTGCAAAGATTATATCCAAGAACTATTTACAGAATATACTCCTCTTCAAGGAGACAGAAATTTTGCAGATGATGCAGCAGTAATGGGTGGCTTAGCTCGCTTTGAAGATCAACCAATCGTAATTATTGGACATGAAAAAGGGTATGATACTACAACTCGCATCCAACGTAATTTTGGCATGGCACGTCCAGAAGGCTACAGAAAAGCAATCAGATTAATGGAAATGGCTGATAAGTTTGGTTTGCCAATTATTACTTTAGTCGACACACCTGGTGCATACCCTGGAAAGGGCGCAGAAGAGCGTGGCCAATCCGAAGCTATAGCAAGATCTACAGAAAAATGTCTGCAAGTTCGTGTGCCTTTAATATCCATCATAACAGGTGAAGGTGGGTCAGGTGGTGCAGTAGCTTTTGCAACTGCTGATAAGCTCTTAATGTTAGAACATTCTGTTTACTCTGTTATTTCTCCAGAAGGATGTGCGTCAATCTTATGGAAAGATTCAGAGAAAATGCGAGAAGCTGCCGAAGCGCTTCGTCTTACTGCGCAGGATTTAAAGAAACTTGGTGTTGCTGATAAAGTAATGAAAGAGCCACTTGGTGGAGCACAAAGAGACCATAAAGAAACATATAAAGTAGTCAGAAAAAGTATAGCTGAAGCTTTAAAGGAGCTCCAATCCAAAAAACCGGACTTACTATTAAAAGAGCGCAGACAAAAATTCTTAGATTTAGGTTCAAAATCACTCTAGTTTATCAGAAAATAAAATTTCTTTAATATCCTATCAGAGGGTTTCTTCAGATTTTTTTGGCCAAGAGTGGCCATATTTGCCACCATCAACTTCTGAATCAGTCATCTCTTCTAATATTTGCCCAGCAGTGGGTAAATCTGCAAGTTCTGGCCAACTATCATTTTTCCAAATTTTAGATCGGTTCAATGCTTTGGCACATTGAAAATATATTTCTTCAATTTCAAATATAATAATAGAACGAGGTTTATTTTTGTTTTTTTCAAATAATTCTATTAATTCTTTATCCAAAGTAACTTGAGCCATTCCGTTAATCCGAATTACAATGTTTGAACCACCTATAATCAACATTAAAGCAGCTCTTGGATCTCGCACAATATTTTTTAAACTATCTATACGATTATTTCCTCTCCAATCTGGTATCAATAAATTTTTATCGTTTAATTCAAGAACAACGTTAGTGTCATCTCCCCTTGGACTGGCATCAACACCATTAGGCCCCACAGTCGCTAAGGTACACAAAGACGATGCTTCTATCCATTTTCGGTAAGTTGGTGTTATCCGATTTGATACTTTTTTAATTGAAGCAATACTTGGTGGACCATAAATTTTTTCAAGTTCGTCAATTGTTTTTATAAATTCCATCAGAAAGACATCCTTATTTTGAAATAGCTTCCTCTATTAAAGCATTAGAAGCATTTTCAATATTTTCCTCAATATATCTCACGAAGCTTTTAGTTTTTAGACCACTTGGCACTTCATCTAAATATTCTAAAATTACAGTTCCTCGCTTACGTAGTAAGCTATGTTTTGGCCAGTACATTCCCACATTTGTTGCAGCCAATATACACCTCCGGTTCATACGTTGGCAAACTACAGCAGCACCCACTTTATAAGGCATGACTTTCCCAGGAGCGACCCGTGTTCCTTGAGGGTAAATTACAAGTTGCGTATCTCCATCGTTTCTTTCCAAACCAGATAACATTTGAGAAACTGCTTTTCCTTTACCTCCTCTTCGAACAGGCGCTACTCCAAGTCTTTTTCCATAAAATCCAATAATTGGAAAATAAGTTAACTCTTGCTTCATCACAAAATTCACATTTTTTAGATAGTAAGCATGTAAGATAACATCAAAAAAACTTTGATGCTTTGATGCTATAACTACGTTTCCAGTTGGTATTTGACCTCTTAGTTCAACTTTTAGACCACAGATGATCCTTGCTAAAAACACAACAGAGCCAGCAAAATTCCTGACAACCCAGTATGTTGCTTTCCGCGATACCAGTGCTGGTATAGCTCCCAAGACCGCAAATAATGTCATTGATAGGTACATTGAAAATATAAATATTATAGATAATAGAAACTGTACAACAACCAATTAGATACTCCTTACAATTAGTTTCATATGATTGCCAAATCTATAAACAATCTTTATTTTAAGATTCTATATTGGACTATAAAGTAAAGCATAATATGGTAACTATAATAACCAAACGAAAATTTCTTATTTCATCCTATAATATGCGAATTAATTAAACAAAACATATTATAAATAAAACAGAGCGCAATATGCAGATAGATTGTCCAAACTGTGACGCACAATATAATATTTCTGAAAATATAGCTTTAGAAATTGAACATATTGTACAATGCACAAACTGTTTGGAAATTTGGAAATATACTTTTCCTAGAACACAAGAAAAAATTGGGAATAAAAACATTAAGGTTAATAAACTTCACCCCCAAGTATCATCTGACATTCAATCTATACTCCAAGAAGAAGCAGCGTATTCAAAAAATACAAAAAGTCTGAATAAAGCTCGGAGCCTTACTTCTAAAAAACTTAATATATCAAAGAAAGACCTTCAAAAACTTAATCTAAAAATAGAGGCTAATAGCTCTATCAGGATGCTATCTTCAAAACAAAACAAATCTAAGTCTTCTAAAAATGGTATTAAACTTTATAGCAATAAATTTTCTAAATTAATAATTGGAGTATTTCTTATTTTAACAATTGCAAGTGGCACATATGTTTTTGCTCCAGAAATATCAAAACATATCCCTCAAGCTGAAAATTCTTTAAAAATATATAAATCAAAGGTCACTTATGTTTTTTCAAACATAAAAAATAGCTACATGGAATTTGCTGTTCCACAAATTGATAAATTTATAAAATCAAACGATTAATCTTCACTTAAATGAGGATTAGAGCCAGTCAGGAATAATATCTCTTTTTATTATAGCTTCGATACTTGGGCGATCTCGTATTATAGAAAATTGATCTCCGTGCACTAAAATCTCAGGTATAAGTGGTCGTGTATTATACTCAGATGCCATAACGGCGCCGTACGCACCTGCTGAGCGGAATGCAACCATCTCACCATCAGCAACTGGAGTTAATGCTCTTTTATTTGCAAATGTATCACCAGTTTCACATACTGGGCCAACAATATCATAATCTTGTGTTTCAGAATTCTCAGTAGATTCAATAACAGGAATAATTTCATGATAAGCTTCATACAAAGCTGGTCGTATGAGATCGTTCATTGCAGCATCAACAATCATAAAATCACGCCCTTCACCGGATTTATTATATATTACAGACGACACCATTAAACCAGCATTTCCAGTTAATAATCTACCAGGTTCAATTTCGATTTCACAATCAAGATCACCAACAGTTTCATGAATAACTTTTGCATAATCTTCAGGTAGCGGTGGTGACTGGTTGGAACTTTCATAGGGTATTCCCAAACCACCGCCTAAATCTAAACGTCTAATATTATGGCCGTCTTGTCTTAATACTTTTGTTAATTCAGCAACTTTTTTATACGCCAACCTGAAGGGTTCTAAATCTGTTAATTGTGAACCAATGTGAACATCAATACCGACAACATCAATTGCCTCCATAGATGCTGCTATTGAATAAACTTCTTGTGCCTTTGAAATTGGAATACCAAATTTGTTTTCAGATTTACCAGTGGCTATTTTAGCATGTGTTTTAGCATCAACATCTGGATTCACACGCAACGTAATAGGAGCTATTGCGCCCAGTGATAAAGCTACTTCATTTAATACTTTTAATTCCGCTTCACTTTCAACATTAAATTGTCGGATACCATTCTTTATAGCTAATGCCATTTCTTCACGAGTTTTACCAACGCCAGAAAATACAATTTTATCCCCAGATATGCCTGCTGCTTTAGCCCGTAGATATTCACCACCAGAAACAACATCCATTCCAGCGCCTAAATCCCCTAAGATCTTTAAAATGGCAATGTTTGAATTTGCTTTCATTGCATAACAAATAAGGTGATTCATTCCATTCAAAGCTTCATCAAATACTCGAAAATGACGCGTTAAAGTAGCCTGTGAATAAACATAAAAAGGTGTGCCAACTGCAGCTGCAATTTCTGTTATAGCTACATCTTCAGCATGCAAAATACCGTTGCGGTATATAAAATGATCCATAATTACCTACTTAATAGAGCGCGAGCGCAAGAATAAATATAGTGGCAAGCCACACGAAACACCAACGCCAAAAGTTGCGATAAAGCATACTATGAAAACCCACCAATCTTTGCGAGCAATTACTTCTACAGCCATCCAAATTGTTAAGACAGAAGCAGAAATTGTTAAATCCCACATTAGACCTCGAGCTGCTTCATTAACAGTCCATGCAGAAACAATTCCAGCCCATGAATAACCAAATTCATTAAACCATGCTAAAAAATGCATCATAGGTTTAATGCCACCCAGTATAGCTAAAATTAAATAAATTAATCGCATGAAAGACATGATACACCCTCACCAATGGGCAAAGGATCACCTTTTATCCCGCAACCGTTGATACTTGTAATTAATACTAATGCAAAAAATAGTTTATAAATCATGATAGAATTTCTCTCCACCGAGCTATCTGCTTTCGCACCTGTTTAGGAGCTGTTCCACCATAACTTTGACGACTTGCAACAGAATTTTGAACTCCTAAAAAATTGAATACATCAGCGTTAATTTTTTCATTTTCTTTTTGCATTTCTTTAAGGCTTAAATCAGGAAGATCACACCCTTTTTCCTCTGCTTTTGCTACCAAAGCTCCAGTAATATGATGTGCTTCTCTAAATGGCATTCCCAAGTCTCGAACCAACCAATCAGCCAAATCAGTAGCTGTTGAAAACCCTGATGAGGCTGCACTTTCAAGAGATGCAATATTAGGCTTCATATCTGATACCATTCCAGTCATTGCTGCGAGTGCTAACATCAGGCTGTCAGAGGCGTCAAATACCTGCTCTTTATCTTCTTGCATATCTTTTGAATATGCTAATGGTAGGCCTTTCATAACCATTAAAAGCCCCACTAACGATCCTGTAATACGGCCAACTTTAGCTCGAATTAACTCCGCAGCATCTGGATTTTTTTTCTGAGGCATAATAGACGAACCCGTGCTAAATTTATCAGATAAAGTAACAAACTTAAACTGAGCAGAAGACCAAATAACTAACTCTTCTGCGAAACGAGATAAATGAGTAGCGCAAATTGATGATGCACTTAAAAACTCTAATGCAAAATCACGATCAGAAACTGAATCTAATGAATTTGCCGTGGGCGCACTAAAACCTAATGCATGAGCAGTATTATGTCTATCAATGGGGAAACCAGTACCAGCAAGAGCAGCTGCTCCTAAGGGGCTTTCATTCATACGTGCTCTAGCATCTGAAAAACGTGAACGATCTCTTGCAAACATTTCGACATATGCCATCATATGGTGACCCCAAGTAACTGGTTGAGCTACTTGTAAATGAGTAAAGCCAGGCATAACAATCTCAGCGCCTTTGTCAGCTTGGTTTATTAATGCTTTCATCAACTCTGATAGACCTTCAATTATTGCATCACATTGATCACGTGTCCACAATTTGAAATCTGTTGCAACTTGGTCATTCCTTGAACGCCCTGTATGCAATCGGCCAGCAGGCTCACCAATTATTTCTTTTAATCGGCTTTCTATATTCATATGAATATCTTCTAGTGCTTTTGAATACTCAAAAGTTCCATTTTCAATTTCTGACTGGATTATAAGAAGTCCTTCTTTTATGGCTTCAGCATCAGTTTCAGTAATTATATTTTGCTTTGCTAACATTGCAGAATGGGCAATCGATCCTGCAATATCTTGTACTGCCATCCTCTTGTCAAAATCAATAGATGCATTAATTGACTCCATTATGGCGTCTGGTCCGCTTGCGAAACGTCCGCCCCACATTGCATTTGATGAATTTTTATCAGACATATAATTAATACCATTTTTAAGGAGCCACATTGTGACTAAAATTAGAATTCTCTGCGCAACGCTTTATACCTTGCTGGCAGTAGGTGCAAATCCTTTGACAGCTAATACCCTTAATGTGAATAATCTTTTAAATATTCGTTCAGGGGATATGCGCTTAGTAGCTATTCATACAGAGCCAAAAACTATAGTTAAAACAACTTTTTCTGATGAAAATGATAATATCCTAAACCTATCTACTTATAACGGTAAAGTTATTCTTTTAAACCTTTGGGCAACATGGTGTGCGCCATGCAGAGCCGAAATGCCATCTCTTGATGCAATAAACAAAAAAATTAATAACGATAAGTTTGAGGTTGTCACAGTTGCTGTAGGGCGTAATTCAATTCCAATAATGAAAGAGTTTTTTAAAGAGAACGCGATAACATCACTTACACTACATAGAGATCCAAAAATGAAATTAGCTGCATCTTTTGGTGTTCGTGGATTACCAGCAACATTGATTCTAAATCCTGACGGGCAAGAAATTGCCAGAATTCAACGTGAAGCAGATTGGTTTTCTCAAGATGCCATAAATTTATTGGAAGCTATAATCCAAAACTATAAATGAAAATAACTAGAAATTAATTATATTTAAGGTATATTTTAAATAGTTTTGAGATTTTGTGGTGCGAGCGGGGGGACTTGAACCCCCACGCCCATACGGACAACAGATTTTAAGTCTGGCGCGTCTACCATTCCGCCACGCTCGCATCACGTGGACCTTGTGGCGTGAAAAATCATGTTTGTAAACTCAATTTCGCAAATTTTAAAAAAAATTTTCACCCATTTGGCTTCTAAAGCGTTTTGCCATTAGAGTAGCCATCTCAACTCCCTCACTTACAGGGCATGTTATTTCATCTTGGAGAACTTCAGATCCATCTGGGCGAATAACTTCACCTCGTAAACGCATTTGTTGACCATTTAATTCCGCAAGACCAGCAATAGGAGTCTGACAAGAACCATCTAATCCTAATAACAAGCTTCGTTCTGCGGCTAAGCGTAATGATGCTGATTTATCATTAATAACTGATAAAATTTTTGATATTTCAATATCATTTTTCCGTTGTTCAATCCCAATACAACCTTGAGCAATTGCTGGAAGCATATCATCAGTCTCAATTGGGTTTGAAATTTCATTGCGCCCTAAGCGATTTAAGCCTGCACAAGCTAGGAACGTTGCATCAGCAATACCTTCGTTTAGTTTGCGTAATCGCGTTTGAACATTTCCTCTAAATTCAACAATTTTAAGATCTGGTCGCTTGTTTAGCAATTGCGCGCGGCGCCTCAAGCTAGATGTCCCAACAGTAGCGCCATTTGGCAATTCAGAAATACTCTTGTATTTTGTAGAAATAAACGAATCACGCACATCTTCTCTTGGAAGATAGCAACTAATAATTAGTCCTTCAGGACATATAACAGGCATATCTTTCATCGAATGAACAGCAATATCAATATTATTATCTAACATTGCTTCTTCAATCTCTTTAGTAAATAAACCTTTCCCTCCTACTTCACTCAAAGGACGATCTTGAATCTTATCTCCAGTTGTTTTTATAACTTTTATTTTAAAACAACTTTCATCTAAACCAGTGGAACGAATTAGTCTGCCCATTGTTTCATGAGCTTGTGCTAAAGCTAATGGAGAGCCTCGTGTGCCTATGACTAAAGGTGAACTTGATTTAAATTTCATAAATTATTCTTAACGCCCTGCGACATTCGCTTCAATGGTAATGATTATACTTTCCACTGTGACATATCCTCGCTAGAACAATTGAATGAAAACAAATGATAAATTAATTATACGTGCACTAAATGGGGAAACATTAACAACGCCACCTATTTGGATGATGCGCCAAGCAGGACGTTATTTGCCAGAATATAAAGCAACACGTTCTTTGGCGGGTGACTTTTTATCACTTTGTTATAATCCCAAATTGGCAACTGAAGTTACATTGCAGCCCATTCGTAGATATGATTTTGATGCAGCTATATTGTTTGCTGACATCTTACTCATACCACAAGCCCTAGGAGCCAAATTGTGGTTTGTGACTGGTGAAGGCCCAAGATTATCTACTATAACAAATCAAAATGACTTTGATATGCTTGGAGATGTTGAAAATATTGATGATATTCTTTCTCCAATTTACAAAACTGTGAAAAATTTATCATCAAACTTACCTGATAAAACTACATTAATAGGTTTTGCAGGAGCACCTTGGACCGTGGCCACTTACATGATTGCAGGTCGTGGAACACCAGATCAAAAGCCAGCATTGGATTTGATTAAATCTAATCAAAAAGTATTTGATTTATTAATGAGCAAAATAACTTATGCCACAATACATTATCTATCAAAACAAATAGATGCTGGCGCAGAAGTTATCAAAATATTTGATAGTTGGGCTGGATCTTTAAAGGGTAAGTTATTTGATCAATATTGCATTGAACCTACTAAATTAATCGTAAGTGAATTACGAAAAATTTATCCAAATATAAAAATAATTGGATTTCCTCGTGGTGCAAATAATGCTGGATACATAAATTATACCAATATGACTGCTGTTGATTGCGTTGCTATTGATAGTTCTGTTGATACACAATGGGCAGCTGATTATTTGCAAAAAATCACTTGTGTACAAGGTAACTTGGACCAGAGATTATTAATATCTGGAGGGCACGCACTAACAAAAGAAACAAAAAGAATAGTAAAAACTTTATCTAATGGACCACATATATTTAATCTTGGCCATGGAATAACTCCCGATGCAAACCCCGATAATGTAACAAAGATGATTAAAGCGGTAAGAGAATAATTTTATAAAAGGATTTGCCGTGCCAGAAAACAATCAAGAAACTGAAAATTGGCGTGGCATTTTATGGGCAATGCTGTCTGTATTAGGTGCATCTGCAATGGCAGTGTCAGTTCGAGGTGCTTCTTTAGGATTAGATACAAAACTTATTGTTGGTTACCGTTTATTTTTTACTTTAATATTTATTGGACTACTAATTTTGATAGTTCCTAGGCTAAGGTCTGAAATACGATTCAACCAACCACGTGCTCACTTAGTTCGTGGGATATTAATGGCATTTTCGATACATTTAGGCTTTTATACACTATCAATTGTCCCGCTTGCTGCTGCTGCAATTCTATTTGCAACTGCACCAATATTTGCAACTATCATAAGTGTGCTTTTGGGCAGAGAAACAATTGGTTTTCGGCGAACTTTAGCGATCTTAGTTGGGTTTATAGGAACTATTATAGTTATGCGTCCTTCGTCTGAAATAATTGATACTAATATGATTTATGGGATAGGCTCTTCAATATTTTTTGGATTTTCATTAGTTATGTCTCGCAATCTAGCTCGAACAGATGGTCCTTTAAGTACATTAATTTCTACAAGTGTAATTGGTCTGGTAATTACACTTCCATTAGCCGCACCAGTATTTGAAGTAACAACAGATATAACGATAATACTCTGGACATTGATTTTGATCCTGTTTGGAATACTTCGTCAATATTCAGACATACAAGCATATCGTTACGCGCAAGCCGCAGTAATTGCTCCAATATCATATATTCGTGTGGTTTTAATTGGCTTAATGGCTTATTTGTTTTTTAATGAAACACCTGCCGTCTCTACATACATTGGTGCAGCAATTATAATTGCTGCTACAATATATATTACTAATCGAGAAAGGTTAGCGAAAAATTAAACTGATTTTCTTGCATTTAACGCAGCCGAAATTGTTCCATCATCTAAATAATCCAGCTCACCACCAATTGGAACACCTTGAGCTAATGATGTGACCATTACTTCCATTTCATCTAGTTGATCAGCAATATAATGTGCAGTTGTTTGACCATCTACAGTTGCGTTTAAAGCTAATATTATTTCAGATATATCTTCACCTTTAACACGCTTTACTAAATGAGGAATACGTAATTCATCAGGACCGATACCATCTAGTGCTGACAAGTTACCTCCCAAAACATGGTAACGCCCTTTGAAAACATTTGATCGCTCCATTGCCCATAAATCAGATACATCCTCAACTATACATATTTGTCCATTTCCGCGCTTGGAATTCAAACAAATTTCACAAATTTCTTTTGTATCGATGTTTCCACAATTCAGGCACTCTCTGGCAGTTTTAGCAACATTATATAATGCATCAGATAATGGTGATAGCAGAATATCTCGTTTTTTAATAAGGTGGAGCACAGCCCGTCGTGCAGATCTAGGCCCTAAACCAGGCAATTTACCCATTAAGGCGATTAATACATCAATATCCTGATTATTAGACATTTAAAATGGTAACTTCATACCTGCAGGTAAATTCAAACCTTCAGTTATTTTCCCCATTTCAGCTTTAGCTTTTAAATCAGCTTTATCTTTTCCATCTTTTAAAGCAGCTAATATTAAATCTTCAACAATCTCTTTGTCATTTGGCACAAAAATTGATTTATCAATACTTAATGCTTTAACTTCACCTTTTCCATTAACTCTACATGTCACAAGCCCTGCCCCAGCTTCACCATCCACTTCAATTTCAGAAACTCTTGCTTGAGCCTCTTCAACCTTTGATTGCATTTCCTTTGCCTTGGCCATCATCCCAGCCATGTCTCCTAGACCACCTAAACCTTTTAGCATTTATGCTCTCCTTTAATTATCCTCAAACGGATCCCAATTATCGTCCTCTTCTGGGACTTCTTGCAATATTTGATCACCCATATTCATATCATTTAAAGACCTAACATTTCTAATTTCAGAATTTGGAAATGCTAATAGTGTCGCTTTAACTAATGGGTGAGTTGAAACTTTTGCATGCAAATCATCACGAGCTTCCAACTTTTGCTCTGCAATAGTTGCTCCACCACCCTCATTGACCAAAGTTATTGCCCAGCGTGAGTGTGTCCACTCTTGTAACCTTTTCCCTAATCTTTGTGCTAAATCTTTTGGTGAATCATTTGTTGGCTCAAACTCCAGCCTACCAGGGAAATACTTTACTATGCGGACATATGTTTCAACATCATAAAGAAGTTTCATATCTCGGTGTGTCCGAATTAATTCTAGAACTTGATTAAATTGAGTATATTTTGATAAAGGATCTTCAACTTGAGATTGGGGAATAGCAATAGTTACAGATCCCTCTTTATATGATTTAGCCCCAGATAAATTAGATGGCGCTATTATATTTTGTTGTTTTGGGGCTATGTTTGCTGAATTATTTGCATCTATCGATGTATTATTCCCAATTGGACTAGGCGGATTAGGATCATTTTGTATCTTTTTAATTAATTCTTCTGGACTTGGAAGGTCAGCTACATGAGTTAACCGAATAATAGCCATTTCGGCCGCCATCATTGCATTAGGTGCTGATGAAACTTCCTCTATTGCTTTTAATAACATTTGCCACATGCGTGTCATTGCTCTCATTGGCAAATCAGAAGCTGCTGCTTTTCCACGCTCTCGTTCATCTGGAGATACAGTTGGGTCATCTACAGTCTGTGGTGAAATTTTAATTACTGAAATCCAATGAGTAATTTCAGCTAAATCACGTAATATAGCTAAGGGATCAGCTCCATCAGCATATTGACCAGATAACTCTTGTAAGGCTTTATCAGCTTGCCCACGCATTATCATATCAAATAAATCTAAAACTCGACCACGGTCAGCAAGCCCAAGCATTGCCCTTACTTGTTCAGCATTGGTTTCTCCAGCGCCGTGAGCGATAGCTTGATCTAACAATGAAATTGCATCTCTAGCAGAACCTTCACTACCGCGAGTAATTAAAGCAATTGCGTCTTGTGAAATCTTAGCATTTTCGGCAGAAGCAATTCGTTTTAATAAATCCATCATATCATCTGGCTCAATACGTCGAAGATCAAACCTTTGACAGCGAGACAAAACAGTTACAGGAATCTTGCGAATCTCTGTAGTAGCAAAAATAAATTTCACATGAGCAGGTGGCTCTTCTAGTGTCTTTAATAAAGCATTAAAGGCACTGGTTGATAACATATGAACTTCGTCAATTATATATATTTTATAACGAGCAGATGCGGCTGAATAATGCACACTATCAATGATTTCGCGGATATCACCAACGCCAGTTCTACTTGCTGCGTCCATTTCCATAACATCTACATGTCTACCTTGAATGATTGAAACGCAGTGTTCGCATTTTCCGCATGGTTCTGTTGTTGGACCACCTTGTCCATCAATCCCAATACAGTTCATTCCTTTAGCAATAATTCTAGCTGTGGTTGTTTTTCCAGTTCCACGAATACCCGTCATTACAAATGCATGAGCTATTCTATCAGCATCAAAAGCATTTTTTAATGTACGCACCATTGCGTCTTGCCCAACCATATCAGAAAAAGTTTCTGGGCGGTATTTACGTGCTAAAACTTGATATGATGTTTTTTGGATTTCTGAAATCTCGCTCATTGGCTCCACAGCTTTATAATACTTATATCAACGTAAAGCTTGCAACACACATCGGCAAGTCTCTGATTGTAAACAAACTCATAATTTGTAAATTTTTTTACCATATTTACTAAAAATATTCAAACTTAAGTAAAGGGTGAGAGGCTGGACAGCGACCCAAACGGGGCTCGTTGCGGCTGCTTCCTTCCGGACCTGACCGGGTTGGCGAGGCGCTTGCCCGCGCCAACCTCTCGACGATGGATATAAAGCGTTATATAAGCAGCTTCAAGAGCTGAGAGCACACAAAGGGAAACTATGTTAAATTTAGCAGAATTAAGTTTTAGTGGAGCCCAATTTGATAGAGCTGCTCATTTACGGTCAAAAAAAGCTGTTTCAAAAATTGAATCAAATGCAAAAAACCTTGTAATTTGGCGTGGAAAAATCTTAATCGACCATAATAATTTTAATATTGTTTATTTACCTTCAATTCATCCAATAATTAATATTTCAGATATTTCACCAATTTTTTTAGGCCAAATTGATGAAATAGATTATTATGCACATGATATTTCAAATTGGGATCCCAAAGAATCAAATGACATTTTAAAATCCAATTTTTTAGATGAAACACAACAAAATCATCCTGATTTAGAGCTTTATCAATCTTTCAGCGATTTAAGATTAATGATGACACAGTTAACCAAATTGGAAGCCAGTTTAGCCTCAACAGCAAAAGCATTATTTTCATGGCACAACAGTAATAACTTTTGCTCAAAATGTGGAAATAAGTCTATTTCTACATTGGCAGGATGGCAACGCGATTGCACAAAATGTAATACCCAACATTATCCAAGAACTGACCCGGTTGTCATAATGTTAATTACTGAAGGAGATAACGTCCTGCTAGGCCGTTCACCACAATGGCCTGATAAGATGTATTCTTGTTTAGCAGGATTTATTGAGCCAGGTGAAACCTTAGAATCTGCCGTATCCCGTGAAGTAAAAGAAGAAACTAATATTGAAATTACACAGGTGAGCTATGTAACTTCTCAACCGTGGGCATTCCCATCATCATTGATGATAGGCTGTATAGCAAAAGCAATCTCAAAAAAAATCACAATTGACCCACTAGAATTAGAAGATGCACAATGGTTTAGTAAAGATACATTACTAAAAGCTTATGCTGGCTTTGATGTTGGCATAACTCCAGCTCGACAAGGGACTATTGCAGAATTTCTTATACAAAATTGGGTAAAAGGCATTTTAGTCCATCAATATTAGTTAATATTCACCTAATTTATAGACACCTAAGATTTCAATGTGTGATGTAAAATGTGATAATTCTTCCATTGCACGCTTAACTGCAGGTTCATCAGGGTGGCCAATAATATCGGCATAGAATTGAGTAGCTGTAAAAGATCCATCAACCATATAACTCTCTAATTTAACCATATTAATTCCGTTTGTAGCAAACCCACCCATAGCTTTATAAAGCGCTGCCGGTATATTACGCACTCTAAATACAAAAGAAGTTTTAATTTTATCTAACTCAATTTTTGCAGCTTTTGGAACTTGCGACATTACTAAAAAGCGTGTTGTGTTGTTAGATTCATCCTCAATTTGACTAGCAATAGCTTCTAAACCATATATTTTTCCTGCCAATTCAGACGCTAAAGCCGCTTGAGTTGGGTTTTGGTTATTAGAAACAATTTCTGCAGAACCTGCAGTATCAACTCCAGTAATGGGTTCTATAGAATGCTCGTTAAGGAAATTTCGACATTGCCCCAATAAAACTGTATGGCTCATCGCTGATTTAATATCACTGATTTTACTACCTTTTATTGCAAGTAGATTAATATGTACTCTTACATAATGTTCACCAATGATATGCAGCCCCGAATTAGGAAGAAGTTGGTGAATGTCCGCAACACGTCCATATGTGGAGTTTTCTACTGGCAACATGGCCAAATCTGCTCGCTTTGAGTTTACTGCTTCAATTGCTGATTGAAAACTATTACATGGCAAAACATCTGCCTCAGGATAGGCTTCAAAACAAGCTTGATGCGAATATGCCCCCAAGACACCTTGGAAAGCTATTTTGATACGAGTATTGGACATTTCACGTTCCTCTTAAAATGGTCGTTTAGTCGCGGTTCTACATCTTGCATTGTCACATTGGAAGAGGCTAGAAGGGCAACAGTTAAATTAAAGAATCCAAAGCCTACGGAGAACACAGCTATGGACAATATGGAATTCACAAAAATCACTGGAGCAGTATGTGGGGCTTTATTAATCTTTTTAATGATTAATTGGGCTGCAGAAACTCTTTATCATGTTGAATCTGGCGATAGTGGGCACGGAGATTCACATTCAGAAAGTGCTTCACTTGCACCAGCATCAATCTATAAAGCAGAAGAAGAAACAGAAACTGTTGTTGTCGAATCAAACCTATCAGATCTATTAGCAGTTGCTGATCTTGCCAAAGGGCAAAAGGTATATTCAAAATGTAAAGCTTGTCACAAACTTGCTGACGGAGCTAATGGAACCGGCCCTCATTTATTTAATGTAGTAGATCGTGACATAGGCTCAATTGATGAATTTGGTTATTCAGCTGTTTTGGCAGGGCTTGATGGAAATTGGTCTACAGATGCACTAAATGGATTTTTAACAAATCCAAAAAAATACGCGCCTGGTACTAAAATGGGCTTCGCTGGTATCAAGAAAGATACAGATAGAGCAAATATAATTGCTTACCTTCAAACAATCAAATAATTCAAATTATTCTAGTTTTTTAGGCCGTCCCAATGGGGCGGCTTTTTTTATTAGTATTTAAATGCCTCTTTGTGTTGAGATCTGTTCAAAATCACATAGTATGAAAAAAAATGGAGGCTTTGAAAGAAATGCAACGGTATTTTAAAATAAACAACATAATAGCTTTTAGCTTACTAATCCTATTTGGTAGCATCACAAATGCGGAAGAAATACTTAAAACTCATGGTATTTCGGCTTATGGAGATTTAAAATATCCAGCAAATTATAAAAATTTTGATTATGTTAATCCAGATGCGCCTCAAGGTGGAACTTTAACATTACGCCCTTCAACAGGTGGCTCTACTTTTGATAGTTTTAATAATTATATTTTAAAAGGAGCTCGTGTAACAGGCTTGGGTCTGCTTTCTGATAGTTTACTAATAGCTTCCGCTGATGAACCTGATAGTTCTTATTTGTATATGGCAGAGAGTATGGAATACCCAAAAGATCGCTCATGGGTCATTTTCAAAATACGGCAGGATGCAACTTTTTCAGATGGAAACCCTGTTACAGCATACGATGTAAAGTTTACTCACGATATATTAATCGAAAAAGGTCATCCATTTTATAAAAATGTATTTTTCAAAGATTTTGATGAAATTGAAATATTTGATGATAAAACTGTTAAATTTAATTTTAAAAAAGGCGCAAATATGCGTGATTTGCCACAATATGCTGGCGGACTAGCAATATTACCAAAACATTATTGGAAAGACCGAGATTTTGGTAAATCTGGAACAGACATTCCAGTTGGATCTGGAGGCTATACAATTACTGATTTTGAGCCAGGGTTATTTGTTAAATATTGTAAAATAAAAGATTATTGGGCAAAAAATCACCCCGCAAATGTTGGTACTGGTAACTTTGACTGCATTCGCTATGAGTATTTTAAGGATGGAGATGTGAGTTTTGAAGCTTTCAAAAGTGGGGCTTATTTAGTTCGTGAAGAGAATATTTCTAAAAAATGGAAAACTCAATATGATTTTCCTGCCATTCAAAAAGGTTGGGTAAAGGCAGAACAGCTTCCTGACGGTTCCCCACAGTCAAATCAAGGTATTTGGATAAATTTACGAAAAAACCAATTTAAAAACATAAAAACTCGTGAAGCACTTCAACATTTATTCAACTTTGAATGGACAAATAAAACCGTTTTTTATGATTCATATACTCGCTCAGACAGCTTCTGGGAAAATTCTGAAATGCAAGCTCAAGGCCTTATTGCCAATAATGAACTTAGTCTAATTGAGCCATATCGCGATCAATTAATATCTTCTATTTTTGATGATCCAGCTTACATTCCACCTGTTATGAAACAAAATAAGTTTGATAGAAAGGCATTACGAACTGCAAGTAAATTGCTAGAAGAAGCTGGTTGGCTATTAGATAATGGAATTTTAAAAGATGAAAACGGAACTGCATTCAAAATTGAATTCATAGATGACAACGATGATTTCTTACATATTTTATCACCTATCATAGACACTATGAAACGTGCCGGAATAGATGCAAAATTTACGCAAATTGATCGTGCACAAATGATTGAGCGCATGAAGAATTATGACTTTGATGTACTTGTTGCCGGTTATGGTACAAGCTCAAGTCCAGGAGAAGAAATAGCTCAGTTATATGGCTCTGTTGGCATTGAGCAGCTTGGTGGAGCAAACCTATCTGGCTTTGGTCACCCAGCTGTAGACGATTTAATCAAAAAAGTAGGAGGAGCAAAAACGAGAAGTGAAATGCATATTGCAGTACGAGCGATTGATCGAATTTTAAGAGCATATCACATACGTATTCCTAATTGGCATTTAGCAGAAGATCGTTTGGCCTATTGGGACGTGTTTGGTCGACCTGAAATTAAACCAAAATATGCACTTGGTGTAATGGGCACTTGGTGGTTTGACCAAAAGAAATATGATGAGCTCGTATCAAAGGGTGCTTTCAAATAAATGGGCGCATATATTCTTAGAAGATTACTTTTAATAATTCCAACTTTAATAGGAATTATGCTTATTAACTTTATATTAATTCAATTTGTTCCAGGTGGTCCAATTGAACAGATAATTGCTCAGATGGAAGATGGATCTGCAGGTGCAACTGATAGATTCACTGGTGGTAGTGGTGATGACTCAAACAGCCAATCAGAAAATAATGAGTATAAAGGTGCTCGAGGATTACCACCTGAATTAATTGAAGATTTAGAAAGACAATTTGGATTTGATAAGCCTCCCGTAGAGAGATTCCTAACCATGATATGGAATTATATTAGGTTTGATTTTGGTGAAAGTTATTTTAGATCAATAACTATAATTGATTTAATTTTAGAAAAAATGCCAGTGTCTATAACGCTAGGTTTGTGGTCAACTTTATTAGCTTATTTAGTATCAATACCTCTAGGAATTCGCAAAGCTGTTAAAGATGGGTCAGCATTCGATGTTTGGACTTCTGGGATCATAATTGCAGCATATGCAATTCCAGGATTACTTTTTGGCATTCTATTAATAGTCTTGTTTGCCGGGGGATCTTATTGGCAAATTTTTCCATTAAGAGGCCTTGCTTCTGAGGGCGCATCAGATTTTGGATTCTTTGAAAGAATAATTGACTATTTTTGGCATGCAGCATTACCAATTTTAACTTCTACTATTGCTGCATTTGCCACGTTAACTCTTTTAACAAAAAATAGTTTTCTTGACGAAATAAATAAACAGTATGTCATGACCGCTAGAGCAAAAGGCTTAACAGAATTTAATGTCTTTTATGGCCATATTTTTAGAAATGCGATGCTGATAGTTATAAGTGGTTTTCCAGCATTATTTGTTGGAATATTTTTTGGTGGATCATTAATAATTGAGGTTATATTTTCGTTAGATGGACTTGGCCTACTTGGATATGAAGCAGCTATAAATCGTGATTATCAAGTATTTTTTGCTACCCTTTATATATTTGCTTTAATTGGCTTACTGGTGAAATTACTTTCCGATCTTACCTATATATGGATAGACCCAAGAATTGATTTTGGAAGCCGTGAAACGTAATGAAAAAAATATTTAAATCACCACTTTCAAAAAGGCGCTGGCAAAACTTTAAATCTAATAGACGCGCTTATTGGTCTCTTTGGATATTTGGAATAATTTTCGTATTATGTTTATTTGCAGAATTAATAGCAAATGATAAGCCACTACTTGTTAGCTTCAAAGGTGAATTACATTCCCCTGCATTCAAATATTATTCAGAATTTTATTTTGGTGGTGATTTTAAAACAGAAGCTATTTATCAAGAGATTGAAACACAGTGTTTGATAAAGACTGGTGGCCTTGAAGTTTGCCTTGATGAGCCAGAAGAAACAATAACTTCTTTAGGTAATGGTTCACTAGAGTCCTCAAATCAAGAAACATTAAAAGGTTGGATGTTATGGGCACCAATTCCTTATAGCTTTAACACAATTAACTATGATATTGATCGCGCGCCATCTCCACCTGATAATAATCATTTTTTAGGAACTGATGACCAAACTCGTGATGTTGTTGCCAGAATAATTTATGGTTTTAGAATATCTACAATCTTTGGATTAATAGTTGTTTTTTTCAGCTCAATCATTGGAATTGCCGCTGGTGCTATCATGGGCTACTTCGGTGGCTGGGTAGACTTAATCCTACAAAGGTTAGTGGAAATCTGGGATGGAATGCCAATGCTATATGTTATTATAATTATGGCAGCTTTATTTAATATAAATTTTCCAATATTAGTGTTCCTAGTTATTTTATTTAGTTGGACCGGCTTACTCGGCGTCGTTCGTGCAGAGTTTTTAAGAGCACGTAATTTCGAATATACTCGAGCAGCAAGAGCTATGGGCGTGAGCGATACAAAAATAATGTTCCGTCATCTTTTACCTAATGCAATGGTTGCAACACTTACATTCTTACCATTTACAATCACTGCATCAATTGGAACATTAACAACATTAGACTTTCTGGGATATGGATTACCACCCAGCTACCCATCTCTAGGTGAATTAGCGCTTCAAGCAAAAAACAATCTTCAAGCTCCATGGTTAGCATTCTCAGCGTTCATTACTTTAGCAACAATGTTATCTTTGCTAGTTTTTGTTTTTGAAGGTGTTCGAGATGCTTTTGACCCTCGAAAGACATTTAAATGAAACAGATTTTAGCAATAGAAAATCTATCAGTCTATTTTGGTAAAAACAAAGCTGTTAAAAATGTAAGCTTAACAATAAGAAAAGGTGAAACTGTTGCATTAGTGGGTGAAAGTGGATCTGGGAAATCAGTCACTGCACTTGCTACTGTCAGTTTAATTAACCAATCAGCAGACATAACTGGTTCTGTTAAGTATTGTGGAAAAGAAATAATAAATACTTCTAACAAAGATTTGCGCAAAATCAGGGGTAATGACATTAGTTTTATATTTCAAGAACCGATGACTTCTCTTAATCCACTTCATACAATTGAACGCCAGCTAAGCGAGAGTTTAAAACTTCACCAAGGATTAAAAGGATCAAAAGTTACAGAAAAAATATTAGATTTACTTTCAAAGGTTGGGATAGACGAAGCTCATAGAAAAATTTCAAATTATCCTCATCAACTTTCTGGCGGCCAACGCCAACGAATTATGATTGCAATGGCGCTAGCTAATAAACCTGATTTGTTAATTGCTGACGAACCAACCACCGCATTAGACGTAACCATTCAGGCTCAGATTTTAGAATTATTAGCAAACATACAAAAATCTGAAGGAATGGGAATGTTATTTATTACTCATGATCTTAGCGTTGTAAGGCGCATAGCAGATCGTGTTTGCGTAATGAAAGACGGTGAAATTGTTGAGGCTGGTGCAACAAATGAAATTTTTAGCTCTCCAAATCATGAATATACCAAAAAACTCTTAAATGCAGAACCTTCAGGTTTTCCAAAACCCATAAAATCAAATGCTTTTGAAATTATAAATATTAAAAATTTAAAAGTTTGGTTTCCAATTGTTAAAGGCCTTTTGAGGAAAGTTGTTGGCAATGTAAAAGCTGTTAATGATGCGAGCTTAAATATAGCACAGGGCGAAACACTTGGAATTGTTGGTGAGAGTGGTTCTGGCAAAACCACATTAGCTTTAGCAATAATGCGTCTTATTTCCTCAAAAGGGCAAATTACGTTTATGGGCAATAAGCTAGACGGACTTACTAATAAGCAATTGAAACCATTTAGACGTGATATTCAAATGGTTTTTCAAGATCCATATGGATCCTTATCACCACGCTTTACAATTGAACAAATTATTTCTGAAGGCTTGGATGTCCATAACTTAGATAAAGGTCAAAACCGAAGGGCAATGGTAGAGAATATATTGATAGAAGTCGGTTTAGAAAAAGATATGATTGACCGTTACCCCCATGAATTTTCAGGTGGACAGCGCCAACGAATAGCAATTGCTAGAGCGATGATATTAAAGCCTAAACTCCTTATATTAGATGAACCTACGTCTGCATTAGATATGACAGTTCAAGTCCAAATCGTTAAACTTTTACGTGATTTGCAAATTAAGTATGGCTTAGCATATTTATTTATTAGCCATGACCTACGTGTTATTCGTGCTCTAAGCCACAAAGTAATAGTTATGTATAACGGTAATATTGTGGAGACTGGAACAAACAAAGAAATCTTTGAAAGTCCAAAATCAAATTATACAAAAGAATTAATTTCTGCAGCATTAAATATTAAAATTTAGAAAAGCTAGTTTGATAAATTTAAAATTGGCTCTTGCCAACTGCCAACAGGCAAAGTAAATCGCCTTTAATGCACCCGTAGCTCAGCTGGATAGAGTACCTGACTACGAATCAGGGGGTCGCACGTTCGAATCGTGCCGGGTGCACCATTTACATTCCTGTTCTATTTGAAAGTCATACTTGTATTATTAGATTTTAAAAAATTGACAGTTTGTATTTAAAATGTGAATTTAAAAAAATCATAAATAGAAAAAATTTTAGGAAAAAAAATGGCTTCCAGTTTAGTTGATAATATAATTAGGTTAAAATCTATGCTTTCAGATATGGAGCAAGACTTTGGTTTAACAGGTTTATCTATAGTAGAAAAAAATGTTTATCTGGCCGCACAAGACATCAAAGCTAAAGATGGAACCGTTGAGACTAAACATATTCTAGAGCACAATTTTACCCAAAACATGTCACGTCCTACGTTCTTTCGAGCATTAAAATCAATTCAAGAAAAAGGATTGATTAAAAATGCCCCCCAAAAAAAAGTTGGTCTTTTTCTTGTTAATAATATCTAGTTAATTTAATAAAATACTATTTTAAATGGAGTAGAAAGTAAGTGGTAGCTTAATTAATAGAACTTTCTAGCACCAATTAAAATTATAAGTTTATGAAAAAAACCACTCGGGAAACAATTGGAGCTTTTATAATAATAAGTGTTGCTTATATAGCTAGTTACACGCTTGTTGCTGGCTTTATAGCTCCACTCCAAGAGCTTATTTTACCCACATTTACCACCAGTATTAGTTTATTATTTTTACCCCATGGAATTAGAATTTTAGCTGCATATTATTATGGCTGGAAAGCACTGCCATTATTGTTACCTTCAATGTATTTAATGTGGTTTATAACTGTATATGCAAACAATATTTCACTACATCCTTTATCACCTTTATTTAGTGGGATCGCCTGTATTATAGCAGTTAAATTTATTTTTAAGAATATTAAGCACATCATAGAAAAAGAATGGAAACTTTTATTGCTTGCAGGCTTGGTTGGCTCATTCTTAAATGGATTAAGTCATAGCTTTTTAGTATATAAAAGTTTCTTAACAATATCATTTATTGGTTATACTATTGGAGATATACTTGGCCAAATTTTATTAATGTTAATGTTTATTTATATACTTAAATTTATAAAATTATTTAAAAATTAAATATTTAAGAATACTCAGCTCTTCACTAATTGACAGCAACTAAATACCATGTGATATCAAGATTAGTGTGCACCCGTAGCTCAGCTGGATAGAGCACCTGACTTCGAATCAGGGGGTCACAGGTTCGAATCCTGTCGGGTGTACCAAATATATTTTATAAAAATATTACTCACTTTCATTGAAAACGATCTTGGCTACTCTAAAACACTCAAGTGCTTGTGGGACACCACAATATATTCCAATTACATGTATTATTGCACGAACTTCTTCTTTCGAAACACCATTATTAATAGCACCGCGACAATGTATTTCCCATTCATGCATTTTTCCTAAAGCGCCAATCATCGACAAGTTCATCATAGAACGCGTCTTAGGGTCAATTACTTCATCTCCCCAACCAAAACCCCAGCACCAAGCAGTCATTGCTTCTTGGAATGGTCGGGTGAAATCATCTGCTAATGCTAAATTTTTTTCAACATAATCTGCACCCAGTGTGCCCTTACGCTTTTCTAAACCTTTTAAAAATAGCTCTTCATCAAACGTGCTCATGACCCAAACCTTACAGTTAAAATATTTTATCTATTTAATTCACACTTAATTAGAAAGTTAGGCAACAGACAAAACTCCACACCCCAATAAGCCAGCCGCATCATCTGTTATCAAATTAATTTGAAATTTTTCTAATTCTTTAAAATAATGTGTATTTTCTTTGAATGCTTCTTCAAATTTTGAGGTTAGTTTAGCATTAAAGATTGCTCGTGATACACTTCCTGCAAAATAAATACCTCCAAAGGGTAAGTATTGCAAAATCAACTCTCTGGTCATCAAACCCAACATTTCAGAAAATAATTCTAATGTTTGAGTGGCGTAAGGGTCACTTTTTTCTAAGTGCTCTTTTGATATCATTTCTCCAGATTTTATCTTTCCACTTGAAATGACTTTATATAAATCTCTTAAGCCTTTTCCAGAAAACAAATCTTCTACAGTCACAAAATTACATAGACCTATTTTTCTAATTAAAACTTCTTTTACACTACTTGGTAAAGAGATATGTCCAAGTTCAACCTGTAAACAAACTGGTTTTTCACTTTTATCTTCAACTACAGGACAAACATTAAAACCTGTACCAAGTCCAACAACTAAATATTGACCATTTTTTCTATTAAAAATTTCAGGTCCTATTATATGTTGTATTCCTTTAGGAGCTAGCTTTTTTAAACTATAACCTAATGAGGTTAAATCGTTAATTAACACAACATTTCCACATTTAGTTAGTATTTTGATTTCTGAGTCAGAAATATTCCAATCAAGGTTTGTGAAAGACGCTTTACCCTCAACGATTGGGCCAGCAATAGCTATTACACAAGAAAAAATTTTTATTTCTTTTTTGTCTCGTAAATATTCTGAAACAACTTCATAAAAAGAATTAAAATTATTATTAAGAAAATTACATATTGACGATTCATTCAAAACTCCATTTTGAACCAAT
Source organism: uncultured Amylibacter sp. (assembly GCA_905182285.1). Classification (GTDB taxonomy): domain Bacteria; phylum Pseudomonadota; class Alphaproteobacteria; order Rhodobacterales; family Rhodobacteraceae; genus Amylibacter. The sequence goes on from CAJJAY010000012.1 coordinate 141,868, forward strand.
CCTAATCGTGATTGTGTACCACCAACGTCAGCAACTAACGTTATCATTTTCTTATTTCCATTATCAGGACCTTAATTTCAGCAAGATCCAAACATTGGGATCGAAGTTAAATACTTTACCCCAATTAAGATAAAATTCAAGAGTATCTCCAATTTTTCTCTATGATAATATCATAAAAATAAGCTTTTAAAAAAATGCCATATTTAAGTATAGTTTTTAAGATATATGCAAGCTATAGAGGTATTGATATTCAAGAATTAGAATATATAATAAGTGTAAGATTCTAATATCGCATTATTTAGATATGATACTAAATTTAATAAAATTTAATATTAATGAAATATCAAAGTTTAAAATTTACGCTGGAGAAACGAATGAAATACCCCATTGATTTAACCACAAAAGCAGATGTTACTGCCTATTTTGATGAATCAACCAATACAATTACTTATTTAGTAAAAGATCCATCCAGTAACCATTGTGCAATCATAGATAGCGTAATGGACATGGATTATGCAGCAGGTCGAATTACTTATGAAAGTGCAGATAAAATAATAAATGAAATTCAAAACCGTGAATTAATACTTGATTGGATTATTGAAACTCATGTCCATGCAGATCACTTAAGCGCTGCGCCTTATATCCAACTTCAGCTAGGTGGAAAAATTGGTGTGGGTGAAAAGATTATGCTTATTCAGGAAACCTTTGGGAAAATATTTAATGAAGGGACTGAATTTCAACGCGATGGTTCTCAATTCGATGCTCTCTTTAAAGATGGTGATACCTACATGATAGGAAATATGCAGGCTATTACCATGTTTACACCAGGACACACTCCTGCATGCATGGTTCATATAATTGGAGATTCTGCATTTGCAGGTGATACTTTATTTATGCCAGATGGGGGATCAGCCCGCGCAGATTTCCCTGGAGGAGATGCTGGGGAATTATATGATAGCATTCAGAAAGTTCTCACACTTCCAGATGAAACCCGGCTCTTTATGTGTCATGACTATGGGCCAAATGGGAGATCTATTCAGTGGGAAACAACAGTTCTAGAGCAAAAAAATAATAATATTCACGTAGGTAAAGATAAAACTAGAGATGATTTTATTAAATTTAGGACTGAACGTGATGCTCAACTAGCAATGCCAAAATTAATTATTCCTGCTTTGCAAGTAAACATGCGAGCTGGGGAAGTTCCAACTGATAATAATGGAAATAAAGTTTTAAAAGTGCCGGTTAATGGCCTTGAATAGAAAAAGCCTGCAGCAAAACTGCAGGCTTTAGAAATTGAGTAATTTTTATTTTAGTTAGGCACGCTACCTTCAATGCCTTCTACATAAAAATTCATTCCAAGTAATGTTCCATCGTCAGCTGTTTCTCCAGCAGCCAACCAAGCTGAGCCATCTTGTTTGTTAACTGGGCCTGTGAAGCTATGCGTAGATCCACTCATTAATGCTTCTTTCAAAGCTGTCGCAGACGCCTGAACATCAGCAGGAATATCATTAGAGAAATCACCAATGCCAACCATTCCCTCTTTAATACCATCCCATGTAGATGTTGATTCCCAAGTTCCATCCATTACTGCCTGTGTGCGAGCAATATAGTAAGGCGCCCAATCATCAATAATAGAAGACAAGCGAGCTGTAGGGCCAAACTGCTTCATGTCTGAGGCTTGTCCAAAAGCATACATACCTTTTTCTTCAGCTATAGTCATAGCAGCAGGTGAGTCTGTGTGTTGCATAATAATGTCTGCACCCTGTTCAATAAGAGCAGTTGCAGCATCAGCTTCTTTAGCCGGATCAAACCAAGTATATGCCCAAACAATCTTTAATTTAACATCTGGATTCACTTTTTTTGCGGCAATATAAGCAGCATTAATTCCACGGATAACTTCAGGAATTGGGAATGATGCTATATAACCAATTGTATTAGTTTTAGTCATGTGACCAGCAATATGTCCAATGACTGAACGTCCTTCATAAAAGCGCGCAGAATAAATAGCAACATTATCAGCTTGCTTGTATCCTGTAGCATGCTCAAATTTCACATTAGGAAATTTCTTTGCTACGTTTATAGTAGGATCCATATATCCAAAAGACGTTGTGAAAATTAGATCTGCGCCATCTAACGCCATTTGTGTCATTACACGTTCTGAGTCTGCACCTTCTGGAACTGACTCAACAAACATAGTTTCAACTTTATCACCAAACGCTTCTTCAACTGCCTTACGGCCTTCATTGTGCTCATATGACCAGCCGAAATCCCCAACTGGGCCTACATATACAAAACCAACTTTAGTTTTATCTTCAGCTTGGGCCATTCCACCCAATCCAACGACCAGTGCAGCACCAGCCATAAGTGTTTTTAGCAGCTTCATTTTAATCTCCTTTTTTTGCGAGGCATTAGCGCCTCAATGAATTAAACCTCTTAAGATGAGGCGTGGAAAATTTTGCCCAAAGAGGCCGGCGCATTAACAGATGCACGCGTACGATCCGCAGACATAATAACAAGAACTACGATTGTAACAAGATATGGTGCCATAGAAAGATATGAAACAGGTATGGCAAACCCATTTGCCTGTAAATTAAGCTGTAATATGGTTACTCCGCCAAACAAATAGGCACCAAGTATAAGTCTCCAAGGCTTCCAACTTGCAAAAACAACTATTGCTAGGGCAATCCATCCAGCACCTGCAGTCATACCTTCTGTCCATTGGGGCACACGTATTAATGACAAATAAGCACCACCTAAACCTGCACATGCTCCTCCAAACATTATGGCTAAAACCCTTATGCGTATAACTTTATAGCCTAGAGCATGTGCTGCATCATGATTTTCACCAACAGCTCTTAAAATTAGCCCTGCTCTGGTAAACTTTAAAAAAATCCAAACTATTAAAACCAAAAACACACTAAAATACACCATAAGATCATGATTAAAGATAATAGGACCAATAATAGATATATCTGACATTCCAAACCATTCAAATTTTGGAGAACTTGGAGGCTTTATTCCAGAATAACTATGCCCCAATAAAGCTGCCAATCCTAAACCAAAAAGAGTTAAAGCAAGCCCAGAAGCAACCTGATTCGCTAGTAAATATTGTGTAAGAATTGCAAATAGTAATGATAAAATTGCTCCAGAAATTGCAGCAATACAAAAGCCAACAAAAGGGCTACCTGAATTAACCGCAGCTATAAAACCACAGATAGCTCCCATTATCATCATGCCTTCCACCCCAAGATTAAGAACACCAGATTTCTCAACAATTAATTCACCTGTTGCTGCTAAAAGAATTGGTGTGGCAGCAACAATTAGACTGGCAATTAAAGATACAACTGAAATATCCATTATTTAGTTATCCTTTTGCCAATTCGTATTTTAAAATTTACCAATACATCCACTGCCAACAAAAAGAATAAAAGCATCCCCTGAAAGACCTGGATTGATGCTTTAGGTAAACTAAGTTGTGATTGAATAATATCTCCACCAACATATGTCACAGCTAAAAGTAACCCTGCAAATAAAATACCAATTGGATGTAATCTTCCTAAAAAAGCAACAATAATGGCAGTAAATCCATAGCCAACTGGAAATGTGGTGGTTAATTTCCCAGCAGGTCCAGTTAATTCAAACAATCCAGCCATCCCAGCTAAAGCACCTGATAATCCCAAACAGATTGCAATCATCTTATTTGGATTTACGCCTGCAAATTTAGCAGCACGAGGAGCTTGACCAGCTAAGCGAACATTAAATCCAAAAATATGTCGAGTAATTGCAATATAAGCCATAATAACAATTCCTAGAGTTACTAAAACTCCCCAATGGATACCAGTTCCAGACCATAATTCAGGATTATGTGCTGAAGGGAAATCTTGAAAGGAACGGCTCTCTGGGAAGTTAAATCCATCAGGGTTACGCAAAGGTCCAGTAACCATTCCAACAAGAAAATTAAAAGCAACATATACTAGCATCAATGATACGAGTATTTCATTTGCATTAAATTTAATCTTCAAATACGCCGGAATCAAACCCCATAACAACCCACCAATTGAACCCATTAATATCATTAGAGGAAAAACTATAAAGCTATCCATTGGATATAATGCTAAACCAGTAGCACCACCAATCACAGCACCCATTATAAATTGTCCTTCTGCACCAATATTCCAAATACCAGCCCTAAATCCAAATGATAAACCTAATGCAATCATTATTAGAGGTGCAGCTTTTACTAAAATTTGTCCGCGATAATAGAATGCATGCTCGCCAAGCAAGGGATCCCAAAAAATCATCCGAATGGCATCAAAAGGGTTTTTCCCTAAAAAAACAAAAAGTAACCCTCCAAAAATCATAGTAGCTAAAACCGCAAGAATAGGTGTTAAGCCAATCATTATATTTGATGGGTCAGTTCGTGGTTCAAGTCGCATCATGCTATTTCAGTCCCCCCCATCATTAATCCAATTTCTTCTATTGTTATTCCCTTAGCTGGTCTTGGTTTTGATACTTTACCCTCTGAAAGCACCATAAAACTATCTGAAATTTCCATTAATTCATCTAAATCTTGACTAATAACCAATACACCAGCTCCACCTTCAGCAAGTTCAAGCAATGCCTGCCTAATAAAAGCTGCAGCAGCTGCATCCACACCCCAAGTAGGCTGATTAACAACAAAAACTCTTGGACTTTGTAAAATTTCACGCCCAATTACAAATTTTTGTAAATTTCCACCAGATAAAGATTTTGCACCATTTCGAACTGATGGTGTTCTTACATCAAATTTTTGAACAATTTTTTCCGCAAAAGCGATTGCTCCAGATTTATTTAAAAACCCTCGGCGGCCCAATTTTTGGCGCTGAAATCCAGTCAAAAGTGTATTTTCAGCTAGTGTCATTTCAGGAGCTGCAGCATGACCAAGCCGTTCTTCAGGTGCAGTCAACAGTCCAAGTAATCTGCGTTGTACAGGATTTGATTGCCCTATGAATTCATTTTCCAACTTTATAGAATTTTTATCAGTCAAAGTTTCTCCAGACAAAGCAAACATAAGCTCATCCTGTCCATTCCCAGCCACTCCTGCAACGCCCATCACTTCACCAGAACGTAGATTAAAGGATACATTTTTCAAAGAAGTTCCAAAAGGATCTAATGATTTTAATGTTAACTCATCTACTTCTAATACTGGCATGCCAAAATTTGCTTTTGATTTCTTTGGTGATTTAAGTTTTGAACCAACCATCATCTCAGCCATGCTTTTAGCTGTTTCATTTTTAGGTACACATGTGCCAATAACCTTGCCACGTCTTAATATTGTTGCACGCTCACACAATACCTTAATTTCTTCTAATTTATGTGAAATATATAAGATTGATGTACCCTCATCTCTAAGACGGCGTAGCGTTAAAAACAAAGTCTCTACCTCTTGTGGCGTGAGAACAGATGTTGGTTCATCCATAATCAAAAGTTTTGGATCTTGTAGTAAACACCGAATTATTTCTACACGTTGGCGCTCACCAACTGAAAGGTCTCCTACCAATCTTTTCGGATCTAAACTTAATCCATACTTAGATGAAACTTTTCTAATTTTATCAGATAGTATAATTAAACTTGGTGGGTTTTCCATTCCTAAAGCAATATTTTCAGTTACGCTTAGAGCTTCAAAGAGCGAAAAATGCTGGAATACCATTGCAATACCTGCAAGCCTTGCGGTCCGCGGTTCAGTAGGAGTAAATCCCTTACCTTCCAACCTCATCATTCCAAAGTCGGGCTGAACTAAACCATAAATCATTTTTACTAATGTTGATTTACCTGCACCATTTTCACCCAACAAAGCATGAATTTCACCTTTATCAACTTCAAAACTTATATCATCATTTGCAATAACACCGGGGTATGCCTTTGTGAGGTTATCTAGCCTAATAAGTGTCATATATATTTCCCCAAGAAGTCTTTATTTTAGATACTATTACCAAAATTTAATATTTAAAATAAGTATATATTATATATACCTTAGCTCAGCTTGATATTACTGAAAAGTATTCATTTTAAACAAAAAAGCCCCCGTTAACACGGAGGCTTTTATTCTTGCTTTTTAAAAAATTAATCTTCTTCAGGTAATACCAAGTTTAAAACTACTGCTAAAATTGCTGTAGGAGCAACTGCTGATGTTGCTAATGTTTTCCAAATACCTGGTAGATATTGAACTGCTGATGGAACTAAATTCAGTCCAAGACCAACAGCCAATGAAACAGAGATAATAATCATATTTCTTCGAGACATTTTTACTGATGCAAGCATATTCATACCTGCTGCAGCCACCATGCCAAACATTACAATTACACCGCCGCCAAGCACTGGCAGAGGCATTGATGCAATCAAGGCTCCTACTTTTGGTATTAAGCCACAAACGATCATAATAATACCAGCAATTGTCACAACATGGCGTGACATTATACCAGTCATACCAACTATCCCTACATTCTGACTGAACGATGTGTTTGGTAAGCCACCAAATACAGCAGCTACTGCGGAACCAAGTCCATCAGCATATGTTGCACCTGAAATTTCTTCATCTGTTGCATCTCTACCAGCACCTGCTTTTGCAGTTGCAGATGTGTCACCAACAGTTTCAATTGCAGAAACGATCGACACTAGAGTTACACCAAATACGGCAGCTAAGCTAAATTCAAAGCCGTATGGGAATACAGTTGGAATTTGGAAAAATCCTGCTTTCGCAACAGCACCAAAATTTACCATACCCTGAGCCCATGCAACTGCATAACCTGCAACAAGACCAATTAGAATTGCTGCACTTGATACTAAACCTCTACCCATAAACTTACAAACTAAAGCAACCACAACAACAGTCAGAGCTGCAAACCAATGCATCAATGAACCAAAGCTATCTGCTTCCATTTGAAAATTAGCTGCACCGCCTGCGGCATATTTAATTGCAACAGGAATTAGATATAAACCAATTGCTAATATTACCAAGCCAGTTACCAATGGTGGAAACATAAAGCGAAGATGCTTAATAAATCCACCAAGGAAAAAGTGAATTATACCAGCTATTAAACATGATGTTAAAGTCACGCCTAAACCTTGAGTTGCTGCGATACCTGCAAGAACACCAACAAATGCAAAGCTTGTTCCCTGCATGATTGGAAGTCGTGCACCTATTGGACCAAATCCAACAGTTTGAAATAGTGTGGCTACCCCAGCAAACAACATTGCCATTTGAATAAGGTAGACTTGCTCAGTACCACCAAACGCAAGGCCAGCGGCGCCTGCTACAATTACAGATGGTGTTACATTCGAAGCAAACATTGCTAATACATGTTGAATGCCTAATGGAATTGCCTGCCCCATTGGCGGTGTGACGTTTGGATCTCTCATTTCTTCTGGAGTTCCTGTTATAGAATCTGTCATTTTCTTCCCCTATTTCTTGCACCTGGAAAAGGTACGTTATGTTGTGATTGCCCACAAACTATCTAAGGGATGGCAGAAAAAAACATAAAATCAAGAAAAATCTTATAAACTGTATTCATTATCAAATTTTTCAATATAAACTTTAAAAATAAGATAAAACCAAAAATTTAGTGAATATTATTCATTATTGATTTAAAAATTATTCATTATAATAAAAAAAATTATATTTTTTCTCTTAACATATTAATTTAACAGAGAAATTTATTATAGAAACTATAACATATTTAGAAAATCATAGTTTCTTAATTATATAAAAGATATAACGATTAAATAGCATATTGAATATTTAAGTTACCAAAAAAAAATAGCTTTTTCAAAAAAATAGAATCATTCGAAGCGTAATGTGTTAGACTTATTAGAGAAAATTGCCCTAATATCAGTTCATCAATCTTTTTACCCTTTTATTAACCCGCTCTACTATCATACCCTCTTCTTGATTGACCAGCTTACCATCTGAGACAACACGCTGACCCTCAACAAGTAGATCTCTAACATTAAATGGCCCATTCAAAACAAGTGCTGCAACTGGATCCCATGCTCCTGCTGCCGCAAGGCCAGTAATATCCCAAATTGCAATATCTGCGCGTTTACCTACCTCAATTGACCCTAAATCAGAACGGTTTAAAACAGAAGCGCCACCAAGTGTTGCAACTTCCAAAGCCTCTCTCGCTCGCATAGAATTTGCGCCATTCTTTACTCTTTGTAATAATAGTAATTGTCTTGCCTCTGATAATAAATGTCCAGAATCACTTGACGCTGAACCATCAACGCCCAAACCAACTTTCACTCCTGAATCTCTCATTTCACGTATAGGGGCAATTCCTGATCCAAGCCTACAGTTTGAACATGGGCAATGTGCTACTCCTGTCTTGGTGCGGGCAAATAAATTAATTTCTTCTGTATTTAATTTTACACAGTGCGCATGCCAGACATGATTTCCTGTCCACCCAAGTCGCTCAGCATATTCTCCAGGCCTGCAACCAAATTTTTCTAATGAATATGCGATGTCTTCATCATTCTCAGCAAGGTGAGTATGCAACATAACATTTTTATCTAATGCCATTACAGCAGTATCTCGCATTAATCCTTCCGAAACAGTGAAAGGTGAACATGGCGCCAATCCAACTTGCACCATCGCATTATTAGATGGATCATGTAATTCGCTTATAACTCTTTCAAAATCTTTTAAAATTTCAGATTCTTTTTCAACCAAACTGTCAGGTGGAAGTCCACCATTACTTTCTCCAACTGACATTGCTCCACGAGTAGCATGAAATCTTATACCAATTGATTTAGCTCCATTTATGGCATGCTCCATTTCAACATCATTAGGAAATATATACTGATGATCTGAACTTAAAGAGCACCCAGATAAAGCTAATTCAGCCAGTCCTGATTGAGCAGAGACATACATATCCTCACCCTCCATCCGTTGAAAAATTGGGTAGAGCGTTTTTAACCAACCAAACAGCAAAGCATCTTGCCCAGCAGGCACTCCTCGGACCAAAGATTGAAATAAATGGTGATGAGTGTTTATTAAACCTGGAGTGACAACGCATCCATTTGCATCAATTACTTCATCAGCTGATGTTAAATTATTACCAACCCCTAATATAGAACCATTTTCAATTAAGATGTTGGTACCCTTTAGCTCTGTCCGCTTTGCATCCATTGTAACTATAACATCAGCATTTTTTATTAAGGTCGTTGTTTTTTTCATTGCAGAACCCTTAGCCCAAACGGACAAATTAGTTTAATTAAATAATAATATAATTTAACATTTGTATTGAAATGGAAATACTTATTAAATTTAAATATTTCCATTTTTTCTAATTTATAACCTAAGGTTCACCTCGAACAGCGCCTTGAGAAGCATTAGTCACTAAAGATGCATAAGCCCGCAATGCACGACTAACTTTACGCTTTCTTTCTTCTACTGGTGCCCAAGCATCTTCGCCTTTAGCAATCATTTTATCTCTTCTATCGTTTAGCTCTTTATCAGATAGAGAAACATTAATTGAGCGGTTGGGAATATCAATTTCAATGATATCGCCTTCTTCTATTAATCCAATATTACCACCTTCTGCTGCTTCAGGAGAAACATGGCCAATTGATAAACCAGATGTACCTCCTGAAAAGCGGCCATCTGTTATCAAGGCACAAGCCTTACCTAAACGCATAGATTTCAAATAGGATGTTGGATAAAGCATTTCCTGCATGCCAGGTCCACCTTTTGGGCCTTCATATCTAATGACAACAACGTCACCTGCTACTACTTCTTTATTCAAAATACGATTAACTGCAGTATCCTGACTTTCACAAACAACTGCTCGCCCGCTAAACTTTAGTATGCTATCATCAACACCAGCTGTTTTTACAACACAACCTTCTTGAGCAATGTTTCCAAATAATACAGCAAGACCACCATCAGTACTAAATGCATTATCTTTACTTCTTATGACACCATTTGCTCGGTCTAAATCTAGTTCGTTATATTCACGTGATTGACTAAATGCTTGAGTAGTCCGAACTCCTCCTGGCGCAGCTAAGAATAAATCATGTGCCGCTTTATTATTTGTTATGGCAACATCCCAATTGTTAATTGCTTGTGCCATTGTAGGGCTATGAATTGTAGAGACAGATGTATCCAATAAACCACACCGATCAAGTTCACCAAGTAATGCAAAAATTCCTCCTGCACGATGCACATCTTCCATATGAACATTTGCTATTGCTGGAGCAACTTTACATAAACATGGTGTAGATCTTGATAAACGATCAATATCATCAACCGTAAAGTCAACTTCTGCTTCTTTTGCCATAGCTAATAAGTGTAATATAGTATTAGTAGATCCACCCATGGTTATATCCACTATCATAGCATTTTCAAAAGCTGCTTTCGTAGCAATACCGCGCGCTGTAAGGTCTTTTTCACCACCTTCATAGTGACGCTTAGTAAGATCTACAATCAACCTGCCAGCTTCGCGAAATAATGCTTCACGTTTTGAATGTGTTGCTAATGTTGACCCATTACCAGGCAGTGCCAATCCTAAAGCTTCAGCAAGACAATTCATAGAATTAGCTGTAAACATACCCGAACAAGAACCACATGTTGGGCAAGCAGCTTCCTCTATTGCTTTAACATTAGCGTCAGACATATCTGGATTTGCAGCTTCAATCATTGCATCAACGAGGTCAACTTTTCGCAATTCACCATCTATATCGACTTTACCAGCCTCCATAGGGCCACCAGAAACAAATACAACAGGTATATCTAACCTTAAAGCAGCCATCAGCATACCAGGTGTAATTTTATCACAATTTGAAATACAAACCATTGCATCTGCACAATGCGCGTTTACCATATATTCAACACTATCAGCAATAATTTCACGACTAGGCAAAGAATAAAGCATTCCATCATGGCCCATTGCAATACCATCATCTACCGCAATGGTATTAAATTCCTTGGCAACCCCACCATTTGCCTCAATTTCACCCGCAACAAGCTGGCCTAAATCTTTTAAATGAACATGTCCTGGAACGAACTGTGTAAATGAGTTTACAACCGCAATAATTGGTTTACCAAAATCTTCATCTGTCATACCAGTTGCTCGCCAAAGCCCGCGAGCTCCAGCCATATTACGACCATGTGTTGTTGTCCTAGAACGATATGGGATCATTATTTTATCCTGTATAAAAGTTATGGATGTAGTTTTGCCAAAAATATGAATTAAATGCTACTAGATTCTATAATTTATAATCATAATCTTGTTGTATTAGTACTTTGGGCAATCATTAGTTGATAATATATACAATAATGAATTAAAGATAAAAAAAATATACCTTTCACAACAATCTTTTAGGAAACAAAATGTCAGAAAATATTAAACTGGAATCACTCTTAAATGACCCAAGCCTTCTAGCAAAAAAAGCATACGTTGCAGGCGAATGGATAAATGCACAAAACGGCAAAACATTTGATGTTATTAATCCTGCTACAGGGGAAATAATTGCTAGTTTACCAGATTTAGATGTTTCAGACGCAAAACATGCAATTGATGCGGCTGCGTTGGCGCAGAAGAAATGGGCTCAATATACAGGCAAAGAACGTGCCGCTATTTTGCGTGAAATGTATAACTTAATGACACTTCATGCTAATGACTTAGGAATTATATTAACTGCTGAGATGGGAAAACCATTAGCAGAAGGAACGGGCGAAATTGCTTATGCAGCAAGTTTTTTTGAGTGGTTTGGAGAGGAAGCAAAACGAATATATGGAGAAACAATACCTGGTCACATGCGAGATAAGCGCATAACAGTTCTCAAAGAACCCATTGGAGTTGTAACATCAATAACCCCTTGGAACTTTCCTTCAGCAATGATTACAAGAAAATTAGCTCCTGCATTGGCAGCTGGATGTTCATTTGTTGGAAGACCAGCAACCGAGACACCTCTTTCAGCTTTAGCTATTGCAATTATAGCTGAAAGAGCTGGACTACCAAAAGGTCTATTATCAATTCTAACATCATCAAAATCTCATGAAATTGGATTAGAGTTTTGTACAAATAATAAAGTTCGAAAGTTAACTTTTACAGGGTCAACTCAAGTAGGAAGAATTTTAATGCGTCAATGTTCTGACCAAATTATGAAACTTTCCCTAGAACTAGGAGGCAATGCTCCTTTTATTGTTTTTGATGATGCAAATTTAGATGATGCTGTTGATGGAGCAATTATTTCGAAATTCCGTAATAATGGTCAAACATGTGTTTGTGCAAATCGTATCTATGTTCAAGCAGGTGTATATGATGCTTTTGCTAAAAAATTAATTGACCGTGTCAAATTAATGACTGTTGGAAATGGCATGGTCCCAGGAATAATTAATGGACCACTTATTGATATGGCTGCTGTTGAAAAAGTAGAAGAACATATTGCTGATGCAGTGACCAAAGGTGCTACAATCGAAACAGGCGGCAGTCGTCATGAATTAGGTGGAACATTTTTTGAACCAACAGTTATTACCGGTGCAAAATCAAATATGTTGATGACTGAAGAAGAGACATTTGGACCATTAGCTCCATTATTTAAATTTGAAAATGAGGAAGACGTTATAGCCGCTGCCAACGATACAATTTATGGTTTAGCATGTTATTTCTATGCCAATGATTTAAGTAGAGTAACCCGTGTTCAAGAGAGTCTAGAATACGGAATTGTTGGCGTAAACACTGGAATAATTTCAACTGAAGTTGCACCCTTTGGTGGTGTGAAACAGTCAGGATTAGGTAGAGAAGGCTCCCATCATGGGATTCAAGATTTCTTAGAGATGAAATACATCTGTACCTCTGTAAAATAATTGTTTCATAAACGACGCCACCCGTGGAGGAATGGATGGCGTCATAACCCAAAGTTTGAATAAACACATCGTTTTGGGAACAATGCTCTCGCTAGAAAAGGGAAAGAACTAGCTTAGAGCTTTGTATACTTTAAAGCCCTATATTAATCAGCTTTTGAGCTTAATTTTTCTTTTATAGATTTTCCGTTGATTGTTGCTGAATTTGAGATTTCAATTTTTCTAGGCTTCAGCGCCTCAGGAACCTCTCGCAAAAGATCGATGTGGAGTAATCCATCTCGTGTTTCTGCTCCTATTGGCCGAACATGATCAGCTAATTGAAACCGTTTTTCAAATGCTCTTTGAGCAATTCCACGATGCAAATAGGTTACTTGATCATTAGAAATTTCAGCTTTTTTTGCAGCAATAACAAGTTGCCCCTCCCTCATTTCAACATTGAGCTCATCTTCACTAAAGCCTGAAACAGCTAATGTAATACGATATTTATTTTCGCCAGCTTTTTCAATATTATAGGGTGGGTAAGTATTTGTTCCAGTGTCTGCTGTGAGAGCTACATCTAACATACTTGCTAAACGATCAAAGCCAACTGTTGAACGGTATAATGGTGTAAAATCATAATTACGCATGTGCATATCCTTTTCTAAGCGATACGTTATATCGGCCTTCCTTATGGACAGACCAGGTTAGTTTTGGACCCCATTTGGGCATCCGTTTTACAATATACAGCAAGTTATTTTACTTTGGCAAGTAATTTTTAAATTTTTTTACAATGCCTGAACAAAAAATTTATCAATGTATTAAATTTTCTTTAAAAAATTTAATTTCAAGAGGGCTATTTAGCTCAAAAATTTGACTAATTAATTCATCTAATGGTTTCTCAAGCGAAACACCCAATGAAACATCAATATCATCTAATTCTGCTTTAGCAGATACAATTGACGCTATTTTAAATTGACCATCTTCCCAAACAAATATAGGTGCACCAGATGCCCCAAAATCAACTGAACAACTAGTAACAATTATTTTATTCCTATGCTCCAATACATTGCATTCTTTTTTTGTAATAGTTGCTTCAGAGGGGCTTTCAACATAGGAGACAATATTGATATTTTTCTTTTTTATTGGCAATTTATGTAAATAATAAGGTTTGATTCCATTTGCATTCATAGGCATGGAAAGTTCTATTATTGCTAAGTCTGATGAGACAATATCATCACTTAAAACACTCGAAGTTTTATATCTTTTGTGAATAAAAACACGTTTTGCTTGACCATAAGCAGAAGCACCATCGTCGTTCCATCCTGCCGAAAATTGTATCCTATTGGGAGTATGAGCAATTCCAGTATTTTCATTTACAACACAATGCGCAGCGGTAAGAATATATGTATCTGAAATTAATACTCCAGAACATATCCTGTGATTACCCCCAATAATATTAACACGGCCAACACCCGACCAAGCTTGCTTTTGTTCTTTGGTCAAGTATTTATTTGTAATACCTTCAGCCATGACACTGAAACTAAGAAATATAAATATAATCGAAAAAATAAACTTCATTTTTACCCTCTAAGGGTACTTTAAGCATGAAACTAACTATGTCCAAATAGAAAAATCAGAAATATTATCCAAATATTAAAAAATCTTGCTTATAATAATTTAGAAGGCTTTGGCCCTCCAGTAGCCCAATCTAAAAGTTCTGCAGTATGAACTACAGGAACTCCAATTGCAGATCCGATTTGTATCATACAGCCAATGTTTCCAGCACTTATCACATCAGGTTTGGTTGCCTCTAAAGTTTCAACTTTACGTGTTTTAAGTTTTTTAGATATTTCTGGTTGCAGTAAATTATAAGTTCCAGCTGAACCACAGCAAAGATGACTATCTTTAGGCTCCACAACCGTAAACCCAGCGTTCTTCAATAATGTTTTTGGATGTGTTTTTATTTGTTGCCCATGCTGAAGAGAACAAGCAGCGTGATAAGCAACCCGCATCTCAGGGATTGATGCATTTTTTAAACCAAGATCTATCATTATTTCTGATATATCTTTTGCTAAAGATCCAACTATTTTAGCATCGTTTTCTAATGGATCTCCAGCAAACATGTTGCCATAATCTTTAACAGTTGTTCCACAACCACTAGTATTAATTACAATTGCATCTAGACCATCACCGTTTAATTCAGCTATCCAGGCACGGATATTTTTTGCAGCTGATATATGGCTTTGTTTTGCCTTGCCCATATGATGCGTAAGCGCACCACAACAACCTGCACCTTCAGCAACAACCACCTCACATCCATGCCGCCGAAGTAATCTTATAGTTGCATCATTAATATCCGTATCTAAAGCTTTTTGAGCACATCCTGTCATCAAAGCCACGCGCTTAACACGAACACCTTCCGCAGGAAAAACTTGAGGTTTATCATTTAAACTTGGAACAGGTATCTTTTTTGGAGCAAAATCAACCATATTTCTAATCTTTGAAGGCATCAAAGGTGATAGAGGTTTTACTAACCTAGCAGATTTCATCGCAAACCGGAATCTCTTATCATAAGGTAAAATTTGAGCTAAAGTTGCTCGCATTATTCTATCAAAAATTGGTCTCTTATAGTTATCTTCAATATACTCTCGTGCGTGATCTACCAAATGCATATAGTTCACACCAGATGGGCAAGTTGTCATACATGCCAAGCAAGAAAGACATCTATCAACATGCTTTACTACTTTTTCATCAGGCTTACGTTGGTTTTCCAACATATCCTTAATAAGATATATACGCCCACGTGGGCTATCCAATTCATCTCCTAGTATTTGGTATGTCGGACAGGTTGCTGTACAAAAGCCACAATGAACACAATTTCGCAAAACTGCATTAGAACGAGCAATTTTTGGCTCTTCCAATTGAGCTTTTGTAAAATTAGTTTGCATTATCCCATAATCCCAACATTTAAGATTTTCCGAGGGTCAAATTTGTTTCTTAAACCCTCTTCAATTTCTGTTATCAAATTATTTTTTAATGGCATTACTTTTGCTCCACCACCATTACCACGTACCAAAGTTATGTGGCCTTGCATTCCAAAGAGATGATCACGTATATTTATATTATCTGGAACTGAGAGGTATATTAGTCCTCCCCCCCAATCATAAAGTGCTTCGGCTTTTATCCCTGATTTTAGTAAAGTATCCATTATTTTCGGACCAGATGTTGGCTTCACTGATAGACGCCAAATAGATGTTTCAGTCTTTGAAAAAGTTGAAACATTACCTATAGAATTCCATAATTCTTTATTTTTTTTTGTATCGGTCACAACACTAATCTCATATTTTGAAAATAATTTTTTTAGTGTCTCAGTTCGATAAGATATAGAGCCTGTAAAGCCTTCAATTCGAATTAAAGTTTCATTATTAAAGTGAGCTGCGCCACTAACATCATTAGGAGAGCCTAATGCTTTACATAATGCTGCAACTCCCTCTTCATCATTCAAACCATGTAAAATTATCGTTGCTGTGGCCTCAGGTTTTGGTAATAATTTAAATGATAGTTCTGTCATAACACCTAGTGTACCATAACTGCCTGCCATTAACTTTACTAAATCATATCCAGTAACATTTTTCATTACTCGACCACCATTTTTAATGATCGCTCCCATTCCATCTACAAACCTTACACCTATTAAACTATCTCGACATGCCCCAGTTTGAATGCGCCTTGAGCCAGAGATATTACAGGCCACAACACCACCTATAGTACTATAACCACTAGACCCCAACAAATCACAGTGGTCCATTGGCTCAAAGGGTAGCTGTTGATTGACTTCATCAAGTGATTTTTTAACCACAGCCAGCGGGGTTCCAGAGCGCACAACTAAAGTAAGTGCAGCAGGTTCTAATAATGTAATTCCCGTTAATTTAGAGGTAGATATATTTTTTTTACTTTGAACATTATTACCTAAATTTTGACGCGTACCACCACCAATAATTCTAATAGGTTCAGAAGAATCTAATAGAAGTTCAGAAAGCTCCACTTCAGAGCTAGGGGAAATCATGCAGCTCGCCGATCCTGAGTGGAAATTAAAGGAAATACTTTTGCTCCATTTAATAGCCATTTTGGATCAAAGACGTCTTTTACCTTTAATTGAGCTTCAATATCTTGTTCGCTGTATTGGTCAAACATTAGATCACGCTTCTCAACCCCAACTCCATGCTCCCCAGTCAAGCAACCACCCACTTCAACACACAACCTTAAAATTTCTGCACCCATCTTCTCACAATTCTCAAGATCTCCAGGTTTATTTGCATCAAAAAGTATCAAAGGATGCATGTTTCCATCACCAGCGTGAAAAACATTTCCAACCCTTAGCCCATATTCATCACTTATTTCACCAATCCGCTTAAGAACGTAAGGTAATTCAGATACTGGGATTGTTCCATCCAAGCACATGTAATCACTTATTTGTCCAATTGCTCCAAATGCTGATTTGCGTCCAAGCCAAATTTTAGCACTTTCTTCTTCTGACTTACTCTCACGTAATTCGATTGGATTGTGCTTTTGTGCAATAGCTATAATTTTTGTCAATTGCTCTTCAATTTCAAGCTCTGATCCTTCAACTTCAACTATTAGAAGAGCTTCTGCATCTGGATAACCTGCATTAGAAAAATTTTCACTAGTCTCAATACATAAACGGTCCATAAACTCCATGGCTACAGGAAGAACACCTGACTTAATAATATCAGCCACACATGCTCCAGCCACTTCATTTTCATCAAAAGCAATTAGAACAGGTCTTGCTCCTACCGGCTTACTTAAAATGCGAAGTGTAGCCTCAGTTACAACACCCAATTGACCTTCAGAACCACAAATTAGTCCCAATAGGTCAAGGCCTGGAGAGTCTAAGTGGCCTCCACCAATCTCAACGATTTCACCATCCATCATCACCATGGTTACACCCATCAAATTATTTGTAGTAACACCATATTTTAAGCAATGTGCACCTCCAGAATTCATTCCAATATTTCCTGCAATTGCACAAGCAAGTTGGCTACTCGGGTCTGGAGCATAAAAGAACCCATCTTCCTCAACAGCTCCTGAGACCGAAAGGTTTGTTCGGCCAGATTGAACCCGAATTAATCGATTATCATAGTCAGTCTCAAGAACGTCATTTAGTTTTGCTACTCCTAAGATAACACAATCCGCCGTTGGCATAGCTCCACCCGCAAGTGATGTTCCAGATCCTCGTGGTACTACAGGAACACCTTCCTCATGGCATATTCTGAGGATATCAGATACTTGTTTAGTAGTTTCCGGAAGAACCGCTATCATAGGTAAGCACCGATATGCTGTTAATGCATCACACTCATATGCTCGCGTTTCATTCTCTTCAGATATAACTGATTCAATTGGCAAAACTTTAGCTAAACGTCGTACTATGTGTGCTTTTTTATTTAATACAGCGGCACTAGGTGTTGGCATATCCATTTTAAGTATCCTTTTGTTATTGGTAAAATAATATTACCAATTATAAAAAGCAAGTGATTTCTAAAAATTACATTTAATAGTAGTATAATTACGATACTTAATAACAATCTAGATTTATTAATGAAATAATTTATCTATACTAATAAAACTTTACACAGTCCTAATATAAATATTTATATAAAATATATACTAACGAAAAATTAAATGAAAAAAACAATTAAGAAAAAAAATTCAGACAGCATAGTTCAAGCAGCTATGTCTGCATCGAAAAAAGGCCCCCCACCTGTACACCTCTGGAACCCACCATTTTGTGGAGACTTAGATATGCGGATCGCACGAGATGGAACTTGGTTTTATTTGGGAACACCAATTGGCAGAGCACCCTTAGTAAAACTATTTTCTTCTATTATTAGAAAGGATGGGGATGATTACTTTCTAGTAACCCCTGTAGAAAAAGTTGGAATTATTGTTGATGATGCGCCATTTGTCGCCGTTGATTTTGATGTTGAAAATAAAGGATTAAACCAGATAATTAATTTTCGCACTCACGTAGGTGACGAGGCAATCGCTAGAAAAGATAATCCTATTAGAGTTGTTCGTGATAAAGAAACAGGCGAGCCTAGTCCATATATTTTAATTAGAAAAAATTTAGAAGCATTAATAGACCGTAAAAGTTTTTACAGGCTCATTGAACTGGGCTCTATCCAAGATTTTGAAGGAACTAATTGGTTTGGAATACGCTCAAGTGAAATATTTTTTCCAATTATTCCAGAAGCTGAATTAAATTAAAAAGTTATAATTTTTATTAATATCTAAGATAAATTACATCCCAGATATTAATAAAGTGCTATTAACTAGCCTTTGTCCAAGGGCCAAAATCTTTACCAGCCTCAACAATTTCATACATTACACATGGTTCGTCACCAACAACCCAACCGTCATGCCCAGGGGCGAAATAATAAGCATCTCCAGGCCCAACTTCAATTTTTGAACCATCATCATGTGAGCAACCTAGGCGACCTGAAATAACAACACCGACATGGCCTGCCTGACAACTATGTCCACCAACGGTTGGCTTAATACATTCTGACCATACCCAACCTGGTTGAAGAACTAATTTTGATGCATTAATATTTCCTAATTTTACAATATCCACCCTTGCTTTTGGTGGCATCTTCACTTCATCAGCATCATCAAAGTTTTTTGAATATAAATTCGACATTTTGTTCTCCCTAAATTAATTAAAGTGTTAAATATCTAAGGCTTTTGTCAAATACAGCTTTAAATAAAACAATCTCAATAAAATCTTTCCCCATATCGAAAAGAAATAAACTAACAATTATGGTAAATAAAAAAAATTGTCATACAAGAGTTAAATAATATTAAAACTTATTTTTGAATTAATGCGCATCTGCCCAATTGTCACCAAAACCAGCATCAACAACTAATGGAACATCAAGTTTAACAACTGGCTCACTTGCTTTTTCCATTATATTTCTTACAACTTCTGTAGTTTCATTTAGAGCATCTTTGTTAACTTCAAATATCAATTCATCGTGCACCTGAAGCAACATTTTAGCTGGTAAATGTGCAATAGCATTAGGCATTCGCACCATTGCACGCCGAATAACATCTGCTGCAGTTCCTTGAATTGGTGCATTTATAGCTGCTCGCTTTGCAAAACCTGCTTGAGGTCCTTTTGCATTAATTTCACTAGTATGAACTTTTCTACCAAATAAGGTTTTAACATATCCATTTTCTTTGGCAAAACTAACAGTTTCATCCATATAAGCTCTAATCCCTGGAAACCTTTCAAAATATGTATCGATAAACGATTGTGCTTCTTTTCTGGGTATACGCAGATTTCTAGCAAGCCCAAACCCACTTATACCATAAATAACACCAAAATTTATTGCCTTTGCTTGGCGCCTGACCATTGGATCCATATTCTCCAATGGGACATTAAACATTTGCGATGCCGTAAGTGCATGAATATCTTGGCCTTCATGAAACGCTTGTTTAAGAGTATCAATTTTTGCAATATGTGCCAAAATACGAAGTTCAATTTGGCTATAATCAAGGGAAAGCAAGACATTGCCTTCTTCAGCAATAAAAGCTTCACGAATTTTTCTACCCGCTTCAGATCGAATTGGTATATTTTGTAAATTTGGATCAGTTGAAGACAGGCGCCCAGTTGATGCACCTGAAATTATATATGATGTGTGTACTCGCCCAGTATTTGAATTAATATGACCTTGCAAAGCATCTGTATAAGTACTCTTTAATTTGGACATTTGGCGCCAATCAAGCACTTTAACAGGTAGCTCGTGACCTTCTGATGCCAAATCCTCTAAAACATCTACGCCAGTACCATACGCACCTGTTTTACCTTTTTTTCCACCTGGTAATTCTAATTTATCAAATAATATTTCACCTAATTGCTTTGGTGATCCAACATTGAAAGATTGACCTGCTAGATTATATATTTCTGCTTCAAGTCCAGACATTGATTGTGCAAAGTTATTAGACATTCGGCTTAATGTATTTCGATCAACCTTAATGCCATTCATTTCCATTTTAGCCAATACAGGTATAAGAGGTCTTTCCAATGTTTCGTACACTTTAGTCACATTGCTCTCATGCAACATTGGCTTGAATAGTTTCCAAAGTCGAAGCGTAATATCAGCATCTTCAGCAGCGTACTTAACTGCATCACTGATAGATACTTTATCAAATGTGATTGCAGATTTTCCTGAACCCAACAAAGTTTTTATGCTTATAGGTTTGTGATCCAAATATCTCTCTGAAAGGTAATCCATACCATGATTATGCTTGCCGCCATTTATAGCATACGAAAGTAACATAGTATCATCTACAGGTGCTAAACTAACATCGTATCTTGCAAAGATTTTTGTGTCATATTTAATATTTTGACCAATTTTTAAAATTGAAGAGTCTTCTAAAACAGGACGCAAAATTGTTAATGCTTCTTCGAGTTTAATTTGGCCCTCACAAAGTGATGCTCCACCAAATAAATCATCTTCACCATTTGTATGACCAAGTGGGATATAACAGGCTTCACCAACTTCTACAGACAAACAGATACCAACTAAATCAACAATCATGTCATTTAAACCAGTAGTCTCTGTATCTACAGCTACATAGCCACGTTGATATATTTTTTCAATCCAACGGTTTAACCCATTAATATCATTAATTAACTCATATTTATCTGAAGTTATAGGAATATATTCTGCATCAATAATTTGATTTTTATTTATGTTTTTGTCTACCAATATTATTTCAGGAGCATTTACACCAAGCTTATTTGCTATTCGTGCAGACATGGTTCGGAATTCCATTTCAGAAAGGAATTTTAATACAACTTCAGGATCAGGAGCTTGAACTTCAAAATCGTCTAAAAGACAATCCATTTCCATATCCGTTTTAAGCGTAACTAATTCACGACTTGTCCGAATTTGATCTGCATTTTCAATTAATGTCTCTCTCCGTTTAGGTTGCTTAATTTCAGAAGCGCGCTCTAAGAGGCTATCAAGATCTCCATATTCATTTATTAAAAGTGCTGCTGTTTTTACGCCAATACCTGGCGCACCAGGTACATTATCTACGCTATCTCCAGCTAATGATTGAACATCAATCACACGATTTGGACCAACTCCAAATTTTTCCTCAACTTGCTCAATTCCAATACGTTTATTTTTCATAGCGTCAAACATCTCAACACCATTACCAACGAGCTGCATCATATCTTTATCTGAAGAAACAATAGTAACATGTCCTCCTGCATCACGAGCTTTAATTGCTAGAGTTGCAATAATGTCATCAGCTTCAAAACCTTCCTGCTCAATACAAGCAAGCCCAAATGCTCTTGTTGCATCTCTTGTAAGGGGAAATTGTGGCACTAGATCCTCTGGAGCAGGGGGCCGATTCATTTTATATTCAGGATAAATGTCAGATCTAAATGTTTTTCCTTTTGCATCAAAAACAACAACTAAATGAGTGGGTGCATTAGATCCTTTTTGGTCTTCAATAATTTTAAACAACATATTGCAGAAACCGCTAACAGCACCAACAGGCAATCCATCAGATTTACGAGTTAAAGGTGGCAAAGCATGATAAGCACGAAAAATAAATCCAGATCCGTCAATTAAGTGAAGGTGATGACCTTTCCCAAACTCCACTATTTAAGCACCTTTATCGATATGGTTTTTTTGAATATATTTACAATCACAATATGGGCACTCAATCCAACCTTGTTCTTCTGAGATTTGTAGCCATACCCGAGGGTGACCACCAATACCTCCATCGCAAGCTACTCGAGATGATGTCACCTCTTTAATTTCTTTTGCCTCTTTATTCATTATTCTTTCCTTAATAATAATTACATTATGTAGCCAACGATACTTTACTAAAAATATTCATAGTTGAATCATTTTACCGCAAGAGCTACCGCCTAAAATATGCACGTGAAGGTGTGGTACATCTTGGATGCCGTGTTGACCACTATTTGCGATCATTCTGAAACCATCGCCTCTATCTATTGATATATCAAGCAAATCACACACTTTTCCTATAGATTGTATATATCCAATTATTTCTTCATTTGATGCTTCTTTAGAAAAATGATCAAAGCTAACATATTTCCCTTTAGGAATTATTAAAACATGATGAGGGCGTTGTGGATTGATATCTCGAAATGCTAGCGCATGTTCATTTTCAAAAACTGTATCATTTGGAATTTCACCGCGTAAAATCTTCGCAAATATATTTTGATTATCATATTTATAGGCCATATTTTAATACCTTTTTTAGCTTTTACAAATCAACATTATTCTAATCGCATCGCTTTCTAAAGCTTATTAATTTCAAATAAATCCTGCAAACTAGTTTGAGGGCGTGCACCCATACTCGAAATTACTTCTCCTGCAGAAATATTACCCATTTTTCCACAAATTTCTAATGATTTACCTTGTGATAAACCCGCTAAAAACCCTGCTGCAAACAGATCTCCTGCTCCAGTTGCATCAACAAGATTAACTGGATTAGACGGGACATGAATAATTTTACCTTTGTTCGCAATATAAGCCCCATTAGCACCAGCAGTACAAACTAGGGTATCTACATATTTCGCACCATTAATAATTGAATCTTGTAAGTTTTCGCCTCCATACATTGCTAAAACTTCGTGTTCATTACAAAAGAGCATGTTTATATGATTGGCTATTAAATCATGAAATGCATCTCGATGGCGATCTACACAAAAAGGATCAGATAAGCTAATCGAAGATTGACCGCCTGCTTCATTACATAATTCTACAGCTCGAATAAATGCAGCCTGGCTTTCTGGACGATCAAATAAATAGCCTTCAAGGTATAACCAGTCTGTATCTGCCATTAATTTGGGGTCAATATCCGATACACCCAATTGGTTTGCCACACCTAAATAAGTACTCATTGATCTTTCACCATCAGGACTAACCAATATCATGCTTCTGCCAGTTTCATCAACAGAATCAATACTAACCATTGGCGTATCAAAATCTGCTCCTTGTGCACGTATATCATGAGCAAAAATGCGCCCTAATTGGTCATCCTTAACTTTTCCAATAAATGCCGTTTTTATTCCAACTGAAGCAATTCCTGCAATCGTATTCGCCGCAGATCCTCCTGATATTTCGACACCTGCATTCATAGCAGTGTATATTTCATTAGCCCTAGAAGTATCAATGAGTTGCATTATGCCCTTTTCAATTCCTTTGGCACTTAAAAATTCATCACTGCATTTAGCTAAAACATCAACAATCGCATTGCCTATTCCAACAACCTTATAACTTTTATTCACTAATCTTTTCCTCAAATTGACATAAGTCTTTTATAATACAATTCATACAAACTGGCTTGCGGGCCTTACACGTGTAACGGCCATGTAAGATCATCCAATGATGAGCATGATGTTGAAATTCTGCTGGCACATGGTCTTCAATTGCCCTCTCAACGGCAACAACATCTTTACCTATTGCAACTCCAGATCGATTCCCAAAACGTAAAATGTGTGTATCTACAGCCTGGGTTGGTTGTCCAAACCACATATTTAAAACGACATTTGCAGTTTTTCGCCCAACACCAGGTAATCCTTCAAGCGCCGCTCTAGATGAAGGAACAATACTATTGTACCTTTCAATTAATAGTTCGCTCATTTTAATTACATTTTTGGCTTTTTGGCGATATAGTCCAATTGTCTTTATGTATTCCATAACGCCGTCTACACCCAAGGCAATCATTTTTTCTGGGGTATCTGCAATCATGAAAAGTGCGCTTGTAGCTTTATTAACACCTACATCAGTTGATTGGGCAGACAAAGCAACAGCTACAACTAGTGTATATGCATTTACATGATCAAGTTCACCCTTTGGTTCTGCTTCATGTTCACGAAAACGTGAAAAAATTTCATATATACTTTGATAATCTAATTGCTTTGGCATCCTTTCTTTTGTCATTAAAATACACTTTTGCCAAGTAAAGTATTAAAATAACATATAGCTAATTATCAACTTTTATACCAAAATGAAAAAATGAAAAAATCAAATATAAATCAAGACCTACCAAGTTTAGAAATCGAACAAGAAATTCTTAAAAAAAAATTAATAAATCATGAGTCAATGGCTCAAAAAAGGCAGTGGAAAAATATAAACTTAATATTTGAAACACCCACTGATCATACTTTTAAAATAGTCTTTGGCTGGTTCAAGAGCCCATATGGCCCAATGCTTTTGTCATCTACAGAAAAAGGTATTTGTGGTTTGGCATTTGCAGATGAATATGGGGAAAAAAAGACAATCTCAAAAATGTTTGAATACTGGCCAAATGCAAATTTTCAACAAAATGACGATGCACTGGTTTCTCAATCAAGATCAATTTTAGAACATAAAGACCCGTTAAATATTCATATGATTGGAAGCCCTTTTCAAATTAATGTTTGGAAAACACTGCTTAAAATTCCAACTGGAAGTGTAACAAGTTACAGTGATATTGCATACCAATTAAAAAGACCAAAAGCTGTACGTGCAATTGCCTCAGCAATTGGGAGAAATCCAATATGTTGGTTAATCCCATGTCACAGAGTAATAAGAAAAACAGGTAGCTTAGGTGGTTATCGGTGGGGATTAAATATTAAAAATAACATTTTAAAAACAGAATTTTGAAAATTTATTATTTATGTAGAAACTTTTCAAAAAAGTTAGTAAAAATAGTTTAAATTTATATATTAGATGAGGATCAATACTTTGAATAAATCATTTAAAACGATATCAGTTTTATTATTTAGCCTGTTCAGCATACTTGCATGTACAGAAAACCCTTACAATGCAAAGCAAGGTGCAATAATTGGAGCTACTGCAGGAGTAATGTCTGGCTTTCTAACTGGCGATGATAGCAATGGAACAATCAAGCGCGCATTAGCCGGTGCAGCCTTAGGAGCAGCAATTGGTAATGAATTAGATATTCAAGAAGAAGAATTACGAAAAGAATTAGAAGGTAGTGGTGCACTAATTGTAAATACGGGTGACCAGCTGATTGTAACACTTCCTGAAGCAATTACGTTTGATATTGATAGCTCTAAAGTGCGGTATTCATTAGAAGATTCAATCGTAAGATTATCAAAAAATTTGAATAAGTACCCAACCACCAGTGTTGAAATAATTGGCCACACAGATAATGTAGGTGACCAAGATTACAATCAAAAACTTTCAACACGTCGAGCAGAAAGTGTTTCTACAATTTTGGCTCAAAATGATGTCTCTAGATCACGAATAAAAGCATATGGCCGAGGTGAACTAGAGCCTGCAATGTCAAATGAAACCTCAAAAGGGCGCGCTTCAAATCGCAGGGTAGAAATTGTAATTACACCTGCACCTGATAAAAATGCAAAATTACCAAATGTGGGTTTAAGCTTTTCAGTACGATTATAAATAAATGATTAGCTTGTCTCGCTTTTAAATTGGCAATACAATTTGCTAATCTGGAGGATAGTATGCCATTTCAAAAAATAGAGCTCGACCGAGTTGCCGAATCAGTCATAACTCAGATTGAACAACTGATTTTAAGGGGCATTATTAGGCCTGGGGAACGCTTACCATCAGAACGGGATCTTGCAGAAAAATTAGGTGTTTCTCGGCCTTCACTTCGAGAAGCTATATCATCTCTTCAAGAGAGAGGATTACTTACAACAAAGGCAAATTCTGGCATCTTTGTTGCTGACCTCTTAGGGTCACCGTTTGCACCATCTCTTACAGAATTATTTTCAACTCATGACGAAGCAGTATTTGACTATATTTCATTTAGAAGTGATCTTGAAGGTATGGCTGCTGAGCGCGCTGCAAATTTAGGCTCTGAAACAGATTTAAAAGTAATACAAGCTATCTTTAATAAAATGAAACTCGCTCATGATAAAAAAGATGCCCTTGAAGAAGCTACTTTAGATGCACAGTTTCATATGGCAATCATTGAAGCTTCACACAATGTTTTTTTGCTTCACATGGTTAGATCAATGTTTGAAATGCTTAAAAAAGGTGTGTTTTATAATCGTCAGGTTATGTTTAGCAGACATACAAATCGCAGTAATCTTCTCGAGCAACATAAAACTATTTGCAATGCTATTCAAAGCAGAAATGCAAAAGCTGCCCGCAAAGCAGTTGAAGAGCATATGGATTTTATTAAAAATTGCATGCAAGAGGTGAATAAATCTCAAGCAAACGAAGAGATTGCTAAACTTCGCCTTGAGCATACAAGAACAACATAACATATTGTAAAAAAGCCTTATTCTCTATTTTAGAAAATAAGGCTTAAAAATTACTAATTTTAATGACTAATAATTAATGAAATTTTCCATTCACATCTTTAATGGCAGATTCTATTAAATCATTCGCATGAGATGTATTCATGCCAATAGATATTACATCCTTTGCAGCAGCAATTGCTACAGTTACAGCCGTATCTTTAACTTCTTTTATTGCCGCTATCTGCGCTGATACAATTTGCTCTTCAGCCGCAGCTAATCTGCGCTTTATTGAAGCATTCAAGTTATCTTTAGCAACTAATGCGGCCGCTTTTGCTTCTTCTTTTGCATTAGCAACAATTTGATCAGCTTGATTTTGAACTTCTTTTTGTTTGCGTTCATAATCAGCCAATATGCTTTGCGCATCTTCTCTTAAAGATCTTGCTTCATCGAGTTCAGATTTGATGCCTTTTGCTCTTTCATCCAACATTCCATTTAATTTTCCAGGAACTTTTAAATATACAATCACTCCTACAAATAGCAAAAATGCTAAAAGTACTACAAAATTAGTATTGCTTAATGATATAAATGGTCCTGAAGCAGCAAATACTGGGTTTCCCAATAAAGCTATAATTAATGATAAAATAATACGCATTAAATCAACCTTTCAATCTTGCAGCTACTGCCGCTTTAATTGTTTTTGTATCAGCAGCTTCTGGAAGAATAGCATCTACAATATTATTGGCTGTTGCATTAGCAACCTCTTCAACAGATTGAACCGCGCTATCTTTAATGGCACTTATTGCCTTCTCAGACTCAGCTGCTTTTGCAGCAATCTCTAAATCAGCTTTTGCTATAGCTTTATCCAGATCTTTTTGCATCTCAACTTTAGCTTCATTAACTATATCATTTGCTTTCGCACGAGCGTCAGCTAGAGCTTTATTATAAGTATTTTCTGCCTCTACAGCAGATCTTTTCATTTCTTCAGCTTTATCAAGATCGCGCTGGATTGCACCATGACGTTCTGACAGAACTGTAGCAATACGAGGCAATGCTACTCGACTTAAAATAAGATATAGGACAACTAATGTTACACATAACCAAAATATTTGATTTGGAAATGTACTAAAGTCCAACTGAGGCATGCCTGGTGCAGTTTCTGCTACGCCTTCTACTTTATCAGCCATATTGTTGCTCTCCAATTAGGGAAACGAGTGAGGTAAACCTCACTCGCATTTTTTAGTGCAAACGAATTCGCACAATCTTTATTTGCTTAAACAGCAAACATTAGTAGAAGCGCTACTAGGAATGAGAAAATGCCCAAAGCTTCAGCAAATGCGATACCGATAAACATTGTCGCTGTTTGACCTGTAGCTGCAGACGGGTTGCGCAATGCGCCAGATAAAAAGTTACCGACCACATGGCCAACACCGACGGCTGCGCCGCCCATGCCAGTACATGCGAGGCCTGCGCCAATATATGCGCCCATTTGTACGATGTCGCCTTCCATATTAAATCTCCTTACGATTAGTGTGTTTTAAGTTTAAGTTTAAGTTTAAGTTTAAGAGTAGATTAGTGATGCGGGTGCAATGCATCCTTCAGATACACGCAAGTTAAAATTGCAAAGACATAAGCCTGAATGAAAGCTACCAGTACTTCGAGTGCATATATTGCAGTAATTGCCACAATGGCAAAGGGTGAGATCGCAAGCACTGCCGCAAAAGCAGCAAACACTTTGATCACAGCATGACCAGCCATCATGTTACCGGCTAGACGAATAGAATGGCTGAGCGGGCGAACGAAGTACGAAATTACTTCAATAAGAGCCAGGATTGGTCGTAGAGGCAAAGGCGCCGAACTAATCCAAAATACACTAAGGAAGCCTAGCCCGTGCTTTGCAAAACCTAGAATCGTAACCGATAAAAACACCCCCATCGCTAATACGCCCGTTACTGCGATGTGTGACGTTGTGGTAAATGCCATTGGCAATAAACCAAGAAAATTAGAAAAAACAATAAACATAAATAATGTCATAATATGTGGGAAGTACCGCACACCATCTTTGCCAGCTACATCTTCGATCATCCGGTAAATAAAACCATATGCCAACTCGCCAACAGATTGTATGCGATTAGGGATCATTGCGCGTCGAGATGTTCCCAAAACTAACAATGCAAATATTGCAAGAAGTGTAAGCCCCATCCAAAGTGTGACGTTTGTAAAGCTGTACCAATGAACTGGCCCATCACCAAATAGCGTTTTAATTTGGAACTGATCCATAGGATGGAAAACTAAACCGTTACCTGCTTCTTCTTTTGCCACGCTAATGTTCCTTCTACTTAAAACGATTATTTTTTAATCGTCACTATCATCCATATTTTTTATTGATAGATCATCACTATCAATAACTGTATCTTCTATCTGAACTTCCTGTGCGGTTCGCATCATAGTGCGTACACCGGCAGCAAAGCCTAGAATTGTAAAAATAATCAAAAACAAAGGCAAAGTGCCAAGTAAATGATCTAAACCATAACCTATACCGAGCCCCATGAGCATACCCACAACCAACTCAATAACCATTCTCCAACCCAGATGGGCACCTGAATAATGGTCTTCATGCTTAGCCTCTTTTTTAGAGACACTTTTCTTAGCATTTAACCTATCATTCAAATCAGAAAGACGTTTGGGGTCGATTTTATCAGCCATAAACACCTCATCTAGGAACAAAGGACAGTTTGAAGTGTAATAGAATGCAAGTAGGCTAGTGTCAACGAATTTAGGTACTTTATAAAAGTACATATCCTACTGAAAATAAACAGTTTTTTAATAAATTTTTCACAAAAAAATTATTTACAAAAAATTATAAACAAAAAATACCATAAATCTATTATTCAACCTTTTGGTTAAGTAATAAAGTAACTTAAATTATTAAAATAATTTAAGAGTATTTAATCAACCAGTTAGTTGACCTTTACATTCAATAAAAGATAGAAATTATTATGAATAATAATCTTGATAAAATATTTGCAGCCCTTGGCGATTCTACTCGGAGGGAAATACTAATTATGTTACTAGAAGATGATATGGCTGTAACAGATGTTGCAGAGCCTTTTGATATATCATTAGCTGCAATATCAAAACACTTACAAATCTTATCCAAATCTGGATTAATTGTTCAGGAAAAAAGAGGCCGGGTAAAATGGTGTAAACTTCAAATGCATGCAATGCGCGATGCGGCAATCTGGATGGAAAGCTTTGGCCAATTTGAACAATTAAATTTTGATGCCTTTGAAATTTTCCTTAAACAAGAAAAAATATTACATAAATAAATAATTACTTTGGCAATGAGCCGTTTAAAACATATTCAAGGATTTGAGATACCTGTGTAGGTGTTTCAACAACTGCAAGAGCTGCTGCATCAACTTCTTTTAATGGGTGTTGATGTTCTCCCTGATGCATGACGATTAAAGATTTTCCTAAAGCATAGGCTTGCCCTGCATCGAATGCTGCATTCCATTGTTTATATTTTTCACCAAATCTTACAACAACAATATCTGCATCATCAATTGCCTTACGTGTTCTAATTGCATTTAATTTTGCACTTTTAGTATCATGCCAAAATTTATTTTCTTCTGAACCCATTATAATAACACCGCAATCATCAGATGAACCATGGTCAGTTACTGGTGAGGTAAATTCTACATCTAAAGCTTTACATCCTGATATTATTTCTTCTCGCCAATTTGTATGAATTTCACCTGCTAAATAAACTTTTAATTTCATATTACCCTCTTAAAGCCCCACCAGTTGCTTTTGTTACTTTTTCAATAATTTTTTCAGATACAGCTTCAATTTCTTTATCTGTTAGCGTAGTTTCTTTTGGCTGTAACTTTACAGTAAATGCAACAGATTTTTTTTCAGGTCCCATTTGCCCTTCAGCTTTAACTCCATCGAATACATCAAAGACATAAGCATCAAATATTAAAGATTTATCAGCTCCTTTTGCTGCATTTAATATAGTTAATGCTTCTACAGAATTATCTACAACAAAAGCAAAGTCTCTATCAACAGTTTGCAGGTCACTAGTTTTCAAAGCTGCTCTTGTTGTTGTTTTTTTCTTTGGAAGTGGTGGATTTTCTAGATGTATTGCAAATGCAACCGCCGGACCTTTTATATTAAATGCCTCAACAACTTTTGGATGTAATTCCCCAAAAGCACACATAATATTTTTAGGCCCTAGAGAAAGTTTACCTGATCTACCTGGATGCCACCATGCTTTAGCACCACGCAAAACCATTAATTTTTCTGGTGCTCCTATCGCTGATAAGACAGCCTCAGCATCTGCTTTTGCATCGAAAGCATCAACTGCACGCCTGACACCATAAGCATCGCGTGGTCCAGTATGCCCAACAAGTAATCCTGAAGCTAATAATTCCTGCTCTTCAGGCTCTCCGCCATGAAATACTGGCCCTACTTCAAATAATGCCATATCCATAACGCCTCGAGCTTGATTGCGTTGTGCCGCTTGCAATAATCCTGGCAATAATGACGGACGCATATGGCTCATTTCTGATGAAATTGGGTTGCCAATCATAACATTATCAGATCCACCACCAAAAAGCTCAGCAGATACACGATCAATAAATGAATATGTAACACATTCATTATATCCTAAAGCTGCTATAGTTCTTCGAGCCATAGCTTCTCTACGCTGCATTGGAGTTAAAATTGGTTTTGGGACACCATCAGACAAACGTGGGAGAGGAACACCTACAAGCTTTGTTAATGAAGCTATTCGTGCAACTTCTTCAACTAGATCAGCTGAACCAAGTATATCTGGGCGCCAACTTGGCACATAAGCCTGATCCCCTTTAATAATAAATCCTAAATCTGTTAAATATTTAATTTGCATTTTAGCAGAAATTTCCATTCCAACCAAAGATTCAACCCTATCAGTATCCAGGGTATATGACCGCGAGACATCTGGAACCGAACCAGCAGTTATAAGATTGGATGCTTCTCCTCCCCCAAATTTTTGGATTAATGCAACAGCATGATCACATCCACTTATTGTAAATAAAGGATCAACACCTCTTTCAAATCTATATCTAGCATCAGAATTAATCTTTAATTTTCTTCCAGTGATTGCAATTTTTGTAGGATCCCAATACGCACTTTCAACAAATACATTTAC
The DNA here is from genome assembly GCA_905182285.1 of uncultured Amylibacter sp. GTDB lineage: Bacteria > Pseudomonadota > Alphaproteobacteria > Rhodobacterales > Rhodobacteraceae > Amylibacter. Next base: position 174,172 of record CAJJAY010000012.1, read on the forward strand.
AGTATTTTCATCACATCCAGTATTAAGCCCACCCATAATACCAGCAATACTTTCTATTCCGTTATCATCTGAGATAACCATCATATCTTTTTGCATTACGTATTCTTTGTCATCCAACGCAGTGATAGTTTCACCACCTTTAGCTTGATGAATACGTAAATTTCCAGAAACTTTATCCATATCAAATACATGGAGAGGCCGGTTACGGTCATATGTATAATAGTTCGTGATATCTACTAATAGTGATATTGGGCGCAAGCCAATTGCACGTAATGCAGTCTGAAGCCAATTAGGACTTGGACCGTTTTTTACACCTTTTATTACTCGTCCAACAAATAATGGGCATCCATTTAAAGTGCTTTGATCGATGCTAATCTTTAGCTTAGAGGAAAACTTTCCATCAATTTCTACTTCCGTATCTCGATTAATTAATTCACCTATTCCACGAGCAGCAAGATCTCTAGCTATGCCCCTAACACCTAGCGCGTCTGGTCGATTGGGAGTGATAGCTATTTCAATTATTGGATCAACCGTTTCAGGCTTATTTTTCTTTAAATAATCAACAAACTTTGAACCAATACTTGGGCTTCCCTCTAATTCAATAATACCATCATGCTCATCCGATAATTCCATTTCACGCTCTGAAGCCATCATGCCAAATGATTCAATTCCACGGATCTTACCAACACCAATTGTTATATCTAACCCAGGAACATACACGCCAGGTTTTGCTACCACTACATATATGCCTTTGCGAGCATTAGGTGCTCCACATATAATTTGGAGCTCACCTTCATCTGTATTTACTTTGCAAACTCTTAACTTGTCTGCATCTGGATGCTTTTCCGCATCAGCTACATAGCCAATAGTAAAATCATCCAACTTATCTAGTGGATTTACGACATCCTCAACTTCTAACCCAAGGTCAGTTAATGCGTAGAGAATATCATCAAGAGAGGCGTCAGTTTTAAGATGTTCTTTTAACCAAGATAATGTAAATTTCATAAGTCTACCGTGTTAAGAATTCTGTTATAGATGAGTAATAGAAACTAGTTACAAAGTGAAGGCATCAAACCAATACTAATCTTCATTACGTTTTTTTAAGACTGCGGGATAAACAACAAGAGCTAATCCTATGGTAAAAAACCAAAAGGAAATAAAAATGCTAATAAATATTTGACCTAAGAAAATACCAGACAAAATATTTAACAATACAATTGTAAACAATCCAAATCCAAGCTTTTGAGCTATATCAAAGTATTTTTTCATTTTATTTGCCCTTGTAAAAAATCATTAACGGCTAATTCCATTATGTAAGTTAGGTGCATCTAAACTTGCAAAACCATAATGACGGAGCCAACGTAAATCACTATCAAAAAATGCTCTAAGATCAGGAATGCCATATTTCAACATCGCCAATCGATCTATACCCATACCAAAAGCAAAGCCTTGGTATATATCAGTATCAATACCACCCGCATGAAGCACTTTTGGGTGAACCATGCCTGATCCAAGTATTTCCATCCAATCATCACCTTCGCCTATTTTCAATTGGCCTCCAGCCCATGAACATCTTATGTCAACTTCTGCACTTGGTTCAGTAAACGGAAAATGAGAAGCCCTAAATCTTAATTCAATATTATCAACTTGGAAAAACGCACGGCAAAATTCTTCTAGAGTCCACTTCAAATTGGCCATTGAAATATCTTTATCAATACACATACCCTCATATTGATGAAACATTGGAGTATGAGTTTGATCATAATCTGCTCTATAAACTCTACCCGGGCAAATAATTCTACATGGTGCACCGTTTTTTTCTAAATAGCGAATTTGAACTGGGCTTGTATGTGTTCTCAATACGTTTGGAGCTCGCTCATCTTCTTTATCCCGATGCATGTAAAATGTGTCATGCTCCTGACGCGCTGGGTGCTCTGGAGCTATATTTAGTGCATCAAAATTATAGTAATCATTTTCAATTTGAGGCCCCTCTGCTACCGAAAAACCTAATGATGCAAATATTGCAACAATTTCTTCAGTAACTTGAGAGATTGGATGCAATGATCCTTGACGCCGTGGCCTCCCTGACATTGAAACATCAAGCCACTCATTTTGTAATCTCTCATTTAATGCTGCATCAGAAAGTGCTGCTTTTTTAGCAGTTAATGCTGAGTTAATTTCATCCTTTAAAGCGTTAAGCGCTGGGCCCGCTGTTTGTCGCTCTTCTGGTGACATTTTACCAAGTTCACGCATTTTTAAGCTTACTTCGCCTTTTTTACCGACAGCAGCAATACGCAAATTTTCTAAAGCTGATTCATCAACGGCCTCAGAAACAGCATTTAAATATTTTGATTTGAGGTCGTTTAATGCTTCCATGATCATGTCCTTATTGTTGTTAAATGAATTATCACAACAGCCCACAGATGCAAGCTTAGCATTATCAAAATATATTTACATAAGTATAGCTAAAATATATTCATAACTTTAGATTTAAATTTACACAGTCTCAAAAAAAAACCCCACATTTCACTGCAGGGTCTTTGATCAGTTATATAACTTTATTAAAGAGCAGCTTTTGCCTGCTCTACAATCACACCAAATGCTTCAGGTTCGTGAACTGCTAAGTCAGCCAAAACCTTACGATCCACTTCTATTCCAGCTTTTTGGACACCATTTATGAAGCGGCTGTATGTTAATGTCTCATCGTTTAAACGAACTGCTGCGTTAATACGTTGAATCCAAAGTGCTCTAAAGTTCCTTTTACGGTTCTTACGATCACGTGTTGCATATTGATTCGCTTTATCTACAGCTTGGGTTGCCGTACGAAACGCATTTTTGCGTGCTCCGTAATAACCTTTAGCGGCCTTTATGACCTTTTTGTGACGAGCGTGTGTAACTTTACCAGATGTAACTCTTGCCATTGTTTAAATCTCCTATCAGCGCGCGTAAGGCATGTATTTTTTAACGATCGTAGCATCCGCCGCAGACAATGTGGTTGTACCACGTGCATTGCGTAAGAATTTATTAGAACGTTTAATCATACCATGACGTTTACCGGCTTGACCGGATTTGACTTTACCTGAGGCAGTCATCTTGAAGCGCTTTTTAGCGCCTGATTTAGTCTTCATTTTGGGCATTTCCATCTCCTTTTGAGTTGGTTAACACATCGCTCGGCATACCCTATAGGCCGGAAATGTTTCTCAGTACGCGCTTTTATGACTCAAAGATAATAATTGCAAGCCCTAGTCATCCATAAATCATTTATATTTTTTAAATTCCTTACACCAAACGAATTTAAGATTCTAACGTATTTATAATTTTTTCATCAACTGAAGCAACTCTGATAATGTTTGTTGAACCCGCTGTATTAAATGGAACACCTGCTGTTACTACTATTTTATCTTTATCTGCTGCAAACTCATAACTTCTTGCTGCACGAGCAGCACTTATAACGGCATGCTTAAACCTTGTTACTTCTCCAGTCACCACACAATGCAACCCCCACACTAACCCTAGTCTTCTAGCTACTGCAGGCAATGACGTTAATGCAATAATTGGGACTTTTGGTCTCTCACGTGATGCCAAGACAGCAGTTGTACCAGAGGAAGTAAAGCAACATATTGCTTTTACATCTGTTGTTTCTGCAATTTCACGTGCCGCAGCTGTTATTGCATCCGCAACTTTACTTCTAGCAGTACTACGCGTTGCTTCTATTCCTGTCCTGTAAGTTTGATCTCGCTCAACCTCTACAGCCACAGCATTCATTGTTCTCACTGCTTCAACTGGATAACTGCCCGCAGCAGATTCAGCAGACAACATAACTGCATCAGCGCCCTCATAAATAGCAGTTGCAACATCAGAAACCTCTGCTCTAGTTGGAACTGGGCTTTCAATCATACTTTCCATCATCTGAGTAGCAACAATTACTGGCTTTCCTGCATCTCGACATGACGTGACAAGGCGCTTTTGAATTGGAGGCACATCTTGCACTGGAAGCTCTACTCCAAGATCACCTCTGGCGACCATAATCCCATCGGATACAGCAAGAATTTCATCAAATGCATTTACCGCTGCTGGCTTTTCAATTTTAGATAAAATAGCCGCACGCCCGTTAGTTAAAGCCCTAGCTTCCTCTACATCTTCTGGACGCTGAACAAATGACAGAGCTAACCAATCAACACCCAACTCACAAGAAAACTCCAAATCCTTACGATCTTTTTCAGATAGAGCAGCTAATGGTAAAATAACATCAGGAACATTTACACCTTTACGGTTTGATATTTCACCACCGACCATTACTTCGCAATTAGCAAAGTCATTTCCACAATCTAAAACTTTAACACGTAATTTGCCATCATTAATCAATAAAGTTGATCCAACCTTCAAAGCAGCAAAAATCTCCTCGTGTGGTAGACAAACTCTATTTTGGTTACCTTCTGTCTCATCCAAATCAAATCGAAACTTTGAACCAACTTCCAGAATTTCTTTTCCGTTAAGAAACGAACCACATCTCAATTTTGGTCCCTGTAAATCTGCCAAAATACATATAGGGCGACCCACATCCCTCTCAATATCACGTATCATTTGATACCGGTCTCTCATTTCACTGTGAGTACCATGGCTCATATTTAAACGGAATACGTCAACACCTTCTTCAAATAACTTTTTAATCATTTCATAAGTATCTGACGCTGGGCCCAGAGTGGCAACAATCTTGACATTTCGATTTCTTCTCACTGCAGTTCCCCTTAAAAGTGTCTTTATCTTTATAATTATGTCGTTTTTTCAACATTCAGTTAAATACCTGCTAAAGAAAAAACAACCAGTAAATTGCTATATCTATTATTTAATATTAAATAATTTTTTATATATGTAAAATTGGTGTAAAATTAACTAAAAACAAATATTACAAAAATATCCAAATATTTTAATTTAACGAAAAGAATAAATTATGGACACACAAACTCAAACTGAACTTGAAGCGGCAGCATTTAGAACTTTAAGAGACCATTTAGCAAAACGAACAGATGTTCAAAATATTGACATGATGAATTTAACAGGCTTTTGCAGAAATTGCTTATCACGATGGTATCAGGAAGCAGCAGAAGAAAGAGGCATTTCAATATCTAAAGATAATGCACGTGAAACATTCTATGGAATGCCATTTGATGAATGGAAAACTAAATATCAAACTGAAGCTACTAAAGAACAAAAAAATTCATTTAAAGAAAATCACTAAATGGATAAATGGCCAGCTAATTTAAATAATTATTATAACTAACTCAACAGCCATAATATTAAAATTTTAAATTGCTGTTTTTAGTGTTTCTTCTAAATAAATTTCCCTTAATCTAGCAGCAATTTTTCCAGGCTTACCTGACCCAACATCAACACCATCAATGTTGACTACAGGCATCACAAAAGTTGAAGCTGAAGTTATAAATGCTTCATCAGCATTTTGAGCTTCTTCAATTGAAAAATTGCGTTCTTCAACTGTCATTTGCGCTTCATTTGCAAATCTTAATACTGCAGCGCGAGTAATACCATGCAGAATATCATTTGATAGCTCTCTGGTAATTATAGCGCCATCTTTAATTATGTACGCGTTGTTAGAGGTTCCCTCAGTTACCATTCCACCTTCAACCATCCAAGCATCATCAGCACCTTTAGATTTTGCAATCATCTTGCCCATTGAAGGATACAAAAGTTGAACAGTCTTTATGTCACGCCGGCCCCAACGTTCATCAGGAATTGATATAACTTTCATACCTATTTGCGCTTTTGGGTTTTCAACCATATTAGCATTAGATTGTGTAAATAAAACAATAGTTGGCTTTATTAGCTTAGGATCTGGAAATACAAAATCTCGATCATTTGGTGAGCCCCGAGTAATCTGTAAGTAAATCATGCCTTCATTCAGATCATTTTTTATTATTAATTGCCTATGAACCTCTAAAAGATCTTCTTTTGAAATGGCAGATTCCATCATCAATTCGCTCATTGAACGTTGTAAACGGATAGCATGTCCATCAAAATCAATTAACTTTCCGTTAATTACTGATGTCACTTCATAAACCCCGTCAGCCATCAAAAAGCCTCTATCAAAAATTGAAACCTTTGCATCATTTTCGTTTAAAAAATCACCATTCAAATATACAATTCGTGTCATATTTAACCCCATAATTCTGGCCGCGCAGGATGTACACCTTCGGCATCGTAAAATAATTTATGTTTGCGATCTTCACTTAATAAAAGTGGTCCATCAAGATCAACAACGGATACTTCTTGTCCAACTAAAATAGCAGGTGCCATAGCTAAAGAAGACCCAACCATACATCCAACCATAACGTCAAAACCCATATTTAATGCTGCTTGCTTTAACTCTAAAGCTTCGGTCAATCCACCAGTTTTATCTAATTTAATATTAACCATGTCATACTTACCCATTAGATTTTTTAAACTAGCTCTATCATGACAACTTTCATCAGCACAAACAGGTAAAACTCTATTTAAATCTAATAACGCTTCATCCTCACCAGAAGGAAATGGCTGTTCTACCATTTCAACCCCAAGATTTAATAGAATTGGTGCTAATTTTTCGTATAATTCAGGTGTCCATCCTTCATTAGCATCTACTATAATTCGTGAAGACAAGGCACCAGCTCGCACTGCACGAATTCGATCTATATCAGCTTCACCACCGCCAAGTTTTGTTTTCAAAAGTGGTCTAAATGAATTTTTTGCAGCCTGTGAATTCATCTTTTCTGGCGTATCTAAGGATAATGTATAAGCTGTTTCGACAGCTTTTGGCTTATTTAAGCCTGCTATCTTCCAGGCTGAAATACCTGTTTCTTTAGCCTCTAAATCCCATAAAGCGCAATCAATTGCATTTCGCGCAGCACCTGCAGGTAAAAGTTGTAAAAGTATTGTTCTATCAAACTCAGCTGGAAGAGCATTAATTTGTTGGCTTACAGATTCCATTGTTTCACCATATCTTGCATAAGGGACACACTCTCCCATACCATGATATTTTCCTCGAGAAATGATGACTGTTAAGACATCTGCTTGAGTTCTAGAGCCTCGAGAAATTGTAAAAACTTGAGCTAGTTTAAAGCTGTTAAATTCAATAGAAATTTTCATCAAATATTCAACAAGCTTCTAATGCATCAACTAAACGGGATGCTCCATGGCGGAATGGATCAACTGCTGGAATGCCCATTCTATTTTCAGTTTCTTTTAAATACTTAATAGCATCAACTTCACTTAAATGTTGAGTGTTTACTGATATGCCAACTACTTTTACTTCAGGGTTTACAATTCTAGCTAAAATTAGTGCCGTATCACGCAATTCGTCTAAACTTGGTAATTTATAATTTGGCAATCCACGCATGTGTTCCCGTGTAGGTTCATGGCATAAAATTAAAGCATCAGGCTGCCCACCATGAATTAATGCCATAGTAACTCCAGAATATGAAGCATGGTACAAACTTCCTTGACCTTCAATCAAATCCCAATGATCTTCATCATTGTTTGGAGTCAAATGCTCAACTGAACCAGCCATAAAATCTGCAATAACTGCATCTAATGGTACGCCATTACCCGTTATTAAAATACCAGTTTGTCCAGTTGATCTAAAAGTAGCCTTCATATTCCGACTAAGCATTTCTTTTTCGATTGCTAAGCCTGTATACATTTTCCCAACAGAGCAATCTGTACCAACAGCTAAACATCTTTTTCCAGTTCGATTAATACCTGAGGCAATAGGATAAGCTTCTGTTGGTATTCTTACATCAAATAAACTTCGTCCTAATTCAGCAGCTTTATCAACTAAAACTTTTTCGTCTTTTAATAAATTGTGTAATCCAGATGCTATGTCTAAACCCGCTTCTAATGCTTCTAATAGCCTTTCTTGCCATTCAATAGAGATGACCCCACCTCGATTTGCTACACCAATTACTAAAGTTTTTGCACCAGCTTCAACGGCTTGATCAAAACTCATATCAGTTAAACCTAAATCAGCATTACACTTATCCATTCGATACTGGCCTACACTTAAATCTGGGCGCCAATCTTTTATACCTTGAGCAACTTTAGCAGCTAATCCATCAGCTGCATCTCCAAGAAACAACAAATAAGGGGACTTAATCATAATCTATCTCACTTCTATTTTACTAATCTTTAATGCCACCAATTAAACCATATTTAATTGCTAAAATTAGTATATTCTATAATTCTATCGAATATTATTCGAATTTATATGAAATATCAGTATATTCTTCGCTTTTAAGATAAAATTCAACTTTAAGAATTTATTAAGATACTTACGTATTATGATCTTCTATCAAATCAACTCCTACAACTGGACGAAGCACATGAGGTATATTGGGATCATAAAGCGCGCTATCAACAAAATCATGGCTTATAGCTAATGCTGGCCCAACCATAATCAATGCAGTTCTTGTAATTTTTTCTTTGCGTATTTTTTTTCGTATCGTACTAAGTGTACCTCGAATTATCATTTGATCTGGCCATCCAACGCGATAACCAACGACAGCTGGGCAATCTTCACCATAGTGAGGTATTAGCTGTCGTTCTATTTCTCGCATATTCCTTACAGCTAAATGTATTGCTAGAGTTGCTCCTGTACGTCCAAAATTACTTAATGTTTCATTCTCAGGCATGGATGTGGACTGCATAGACATGCGAGTTAAAATGATCGATTGAGCTATTTCTGGTATTGTTAACTCTTGGCCCATTTCTGCAGCCATAGCAGCATAAGCCGGCACACCAGGAATAATTTTATAGGGGATATTATCATTTTTTAGCCTACGGATCTGTTCTGCTATTGCCCCATATAATGATGGATCTCCAGAATGAACGCGTGCAACATCTTTTCCAAGCCGATGTGCCTCTTTTATATCTGCATGTGTATCATCTAAAGTCATGACAGCAGTGTCTTTAACAATTGCATATTCTGGAGCACATGCAACCACTGCTTCAGGCACAAGTGATCCAGCATATAAACATACTGCACATTTTTCAATTAAAGCTTTTGCTTTTAAAGTTATTAAATCAGGGTCACCTGGGCCAGCGCCAATAAAGTAAACAGTCATGATAAATCTCCATCAATTTTTCGTGCATAACCACGTGGAGTAAACATTCTTGGACCCTCACCAAGATTTGTTAAACGTGAATTACTTGAACCGACTAAAACAACTGTTAACATGTCTACCTCATCAACCTCCAATTCATCTAAACGCCTATACTGAACTTCTTCTTCTGGTCGCCCTAATGAACTAGCAAGCATTACTGGTGTATCTTTAGGTCTATGTTTTAGTAAAATTTCGCGCGCTTCTGCTAATAATGTTCTTCGAGTTTTTGATACTGGGTTATAAAAAGCTATAACAAAATCACCTTCAGCAGCAGCATGAAGGCGCCTTATTATATCTTCACGTGGGGTTAATAAATCTGACAAACTTATAGTACAGAAATCATGGCCAAGGGGAGCTCCAGCTCTCGCTGCAGCAGCTTGTAATGCTGATACGCCCGGAGTGCATTGTACTTCAATACGTTTTGCTGCCTGAGAAACACCCATATCATTCTCATCACGATCTAATAGCTCAAAAACCAATGCTCCCATTGCATAAATTCCTGCATCACCTGAACAAATTAAAGCAACATTTTTACCTTTTCCAGCTTGCTCTAGAGCATATCGACATCGGGCTTCTTCCCCGCCTAGAGGGAAATCAGATCTATCTTTTCCCACAGCTAATGGTCCTAAAATATCAATATAAAGACCATATCCAACTAATTCATCAGCTTCAGAAACTAATGCAGATGCTTCAGGCGTCCTCCATGAGTGTTGACCTGGACCGATACCAACTATTGACAGCTTACCCCTTGAGCGACCTTTAAACTTAGTAATTACATTACTTGATTTTGCTATAGCGCATGTTGCATTAAGAGTTTTTTTCTTTTCTAAAACTAGCTCACCATTACTCAAAGCTAAAGCTGCTGCCTCAGATACTCCGTGGCAACCAACCTCAGAGAATACAATACTAGATGGATTAGCTAATTTAGGGGTCATAGCTTCCAATTCACTAGCATTAAACACTCTGAATGGGACACCTAGTCGTAAAGCAGTTTCTATAATTGCTGGCTCATCGCCCTTTAAGTCTAATGACCCAATACAAGAAATAGATCCCTCTGCTATATTAGAATCCAGCAAACACTTTGAAACAAGACTCCACATTTCTTCAATCGAACATCCCCTGGCGCATCCTAATCCCAGGGCATATTTTTGCGGGTGATATACTAATGTCATCTCATCACCAACTAGCGGTGATTCAGAAACAGCTAATTTGATTTTACCTTCAGGAAAACTTTCAATTTCAAATATATTATCTCCTAAAACACTTATTTGAGCTCCACTTAGTAGGGTTGCCATTACAGATTTTGCATCTTTAAAGTTTTGCAATTTATATCCAATTGGAGGCTCATCTAAAGCAACACCCATAGCTATATCACCTGCAGTAGTTATTGCTGCATTAGAATTTAACTCAACAGCGATTTGTTGAGCCAATCTATTCGCCCCACGGTGCCCTCCTAAGAGTGGTATTATTGTTGAGCCATCATCAGGCACGGCAATAACAGGAGGTTCTTTTAGTTTATCAACCAACATTGGTGCAACACCCCTGACTAATATTCCAGCAGCGCATACACCAATAATTGGTGTTCCAGCCCCAAATAAAACTCGAATATAATCTAACGCATTTTCAAATGTTGCATCAACTCCTTCAACGCGATCTTCTCGCCCATGCAACTGAGCACCTAATACATCTGCAATTCTTCTAGCAGTTTTGTAACCCGACTGAGAAAGGCATAAAACAACAGGAGTTAAAGCCATGGATCATTTCCTTTAGTGACTAATATCATTGAAAAATAAGGAGCCTTTAAAGGCGCATCAGATAATGGCAAGACAATCTGATTGGGGAGAGTAGCTCGTTCTATATAATATGCGAATTTGGTTAAATCTAATTTCTCTAAAACCCTACGAATTTTTGGTAGGTGCCTGCCAACTTTCATAATTGCAATAGCCTCAGAGCCAGCCACACGTTGCTCTAATAAAACTTCATTAATTGGTCCCGGAATAATGGTTAAGACTTCGTTTCGGGCAGTAAGCGGTGTTGCAATTGAGGCCGCACATGCAGTTACAGATGTAACTCCAGGTATAACCTCACATTCAAATTCTTTATTTAATCTGGAAAATAAGTACATGAAAGATCCATAAAAAAATGGATCACCTTCACATAAGACTATTACATCTTTTCCTTCATTTAGTTTTTCTGAAATTTTTAGTGCCCCTAAATCATAAGCAGTTTGTGCCGGACCTCGCTCAACTGACATAGGAATCTCAACTACAATTTCTTCAGTTTCAGGATTTATAATGTCTGAAGCAATTGACCTCGCAAAACTATCACTTCCCTCTAAGGTTGGATAAGCTATAACTTCTGCACCTGCTATTAATCGGTAAGCTTTGAGTGTCATTAACTCTGGATCTCCTGGGCCAAGCCCAACGCCATATAAGATACCTTTCATCGCTTTACTAAACTCCACTGTGTAACTGGCATAGATGGTCTCCATCCAGTAACTTTACCAATACTATCTGCCTTGCTGATTTGAATGCGAACTAAATCACCACCGTATTTTGCATATAAGTTTAATAGAATTTGTTCTGATTCTAATGTAACCGCATTTACAACCAATCGACCTAATGGCCGTAAAGCTGACCAGCAAGCTTCAAATGTTTCTATACTTAATCCACCACCAATAAATATTGCATCTGGCGACTCTAAATCATTAAGCGCACTTGGCACAAAACCATCTATCAACTCGAGCTTGGGGACCCCTAGTGCTAATGCATTATTAGCTGCATATGTTCTTCGATCTGCTCGTGGCTCAATGCCTATGGCCCTTGCATATCTTGCAGCCCGCATCCACTCAACAGCAACTGAACCACAACCACAACCAACATCCCACAATAAAGCACCCCTCATAGGCATTAATTTAGCGACAGATGTAGCTCTTATTTCTTGCTTAGTCATTGTTCCATCACCTTGAAACAATTCATCGGCTAATCCCGGAACTCTAGGTAACATTGCAGCATCTTTAGCAGCAATACACTCCACAGCTAGTGTGTTAAATGCTGGAACTTCATACTGCCAAGTTTCTGCCTTACCATCAAACCTTGCCTCATTCTCTCCACCCATTGATGCTAGTACAGTCAATTGTGATTTTCCAAAGCCTCGCTCAGTCAAAAAGCCTGCAATTTGTTTTGGGGTTTCAGCACCTGTAGTCAAAATCAATAACCGTTGATTAGGCTGGATAAAAGCAATCATCTGCTCTACTGGCCGACCATGAACAGTTAGTGTTTCCAAGTCAGCCATTGACCATCCCATCCTAGCCGCTGCTAATTGAAAAGCTCCAACTTGAGGATGATATGAAATTTCTGATGGATCTATTTCACGTCCGATTCTCGCTCCAACAGAATACCAAAGTGGATCTCCCGTAGCCAAAACAACAACTCTGTGACCTGACTTTGACTTTAGCAGTTCAATTAAAGCATCAAATGGGCTTGGCCAGTTAATTCGTTCCGCTTGGGAATTAATTAAATTTTGGTGCCTTGAGCCTCCAACAATTATTTCTGCAGCCTCTACAACTGCTCGGCTAGCCGGCGATAGACCCTCGATTCCGTCTTCACCAATCCCCACAATATGCAACCAAACAGTCATAACGATATCTCTGGCAAACCTGCCGATAATGCATTTACCGCTGCAGAAGCAATTGCTGACCCTCCCCGACGACCACGAAGGGCAATAAATTCACAATCACGTGGAGAGGCTACCAGTGTAGCTTTACTTTCAGCTGCACCAATAAATCCTACAGGAAAACCAAGAATACATGCTGGTTTAGGGAAACCTTGGTCAATTAATTCTAAAAGGTGGAACAATGCGGTTGGGGCATTCCCAATTGCTACTACAGATCCTTCAATATGAGGTTCCCATAATTCTATTGCGGCTGCTGACCTTGTATTTCCAATGGTTGTGGCCAATTCAGAAACAGCTGGATTATTTAAAGTTACAATTACTTCGTTATTAGCAGGTAAATATCGTCGAATTATTCCCGCACCAACCATTTCGCAATCACATAAAATTGGAGCGCCATTTGCTAATGCAAAAGATCCAGCATTCGCAGCATTAGGTGAATAAGCAATTCTATCAGCAACCTCAATCATCCCACATGCATGGATTAATCGAATAACAACAGCCTGCATTTCTGGAGAAAACCTTGCCAGGTTTGCTTCATTTCTTACAGTAGCAAAACTAGCTGCATAAATAGATTTTGGATCACGTTCATAAGTTATCAATGATCTAATCACTTCTTTCGAGCAGACTCAGGGCCTAATGGATGTTTAGCTTGAGGATACTCAGGGTGAGAATGAGAATGATCATGTTGGTGGTCATGACTGTGACTGTGATCATGGTGGTGGTGGTCATGACTCATATCCAACCTACACTCGCCAGTACAAAAAGTTTCACAAAGCTTACAGTCTTCTACATTAGAACCAGGTGCAGATGCTCCTTGGCCTTCTACATGATGATGGTGACTCTCTTGTACAGATCCAACTTCAGATTCAAATCCTAAAACCTGTGTTCGATACTTGCACAAAGCACAATTTGGAGGGGGTATTTCACCTACCTGCTCAGTAATGCGCTCTGCAAAAGTTTCTAAAACCTTTGGATGATCGCCTAAATAGCCTGCTTTAATAAATTGAATGTTTGGGTATTTATCCGCACATTTATCTGTAAAGCCATATATACGGTCTATTAAAATACCACTAAATAAAAAATATGGAAAAACTATCACCCGCTTATATCCTAATCGTGAAACGTGATCTAGGCATGGTTCAACTAATGGGAATGTGACACCAGAATAGCCAACTTCACACCACCCAAAACCCATACCTTCCCACAACATACGTGCAACTTTTGACACATTAGAGTTTGCATCAGGGTCTGATGCGCCTCGCCCAATAACCACTAATGCCGTTTCATGAAGATCCATTTCACCATGTTTAATGTTTGCCGCATTTACAGCATCTTGAATACGACCAGCAGCGGCAGCAACCATTTTGGGATCAACACCTAATTCTCGGCCGTAATTAATATCTATGTTATGTTTAGCAGCATATGTATTTAAAACTGTTGGAATGTCATTTTTAGAATGCATGGCAGCAAAAAGCATGCCAGGCACAGCAAGTATCTTGTCGCAATTACTTTCTCGTAATTTATCTAGTCCATCTCTTATCAATGGATTAGCAAATTCCAAATATCCATATTCCATATTCCATTCAGGTGGTAAATATGGAGGTAACTTTTCAGCTAATGTTGCAAATTCATCAACGGCAGATTGACTGCGTGAACCATGGCCACAAATCATGACACCAATTTTATTTACCATAAGTTATGCTTCCTGTAATTCTTCTTCATTTTCTTCAACAGATTCTTCATCCTTTGAAGAATCTTTAGAATTCTCACGAATTCCCCAAGCTGCGGCAGCTGCTGCGGCAGCTGCTGCGGCCATCCCAATCCAATGACTATGACCTGCCAATTCAGGTAAATGTCCCCAGTGAGCAAATGCTGGGATTGGAATCAAACATAATAAAACTGCAAATAAACGCATATTACTTCCTTAATTACAGATGAACGAAAAGTTGGCATTTAGCCTGACGATGTTGATGCTAGTTCCTAATTTGGGTCAACCGTGTACAACACTTCTTTCCGGCCCTCTGGGGCTTCGTCACAATACATATAGATCAGCAACAATTCAGGCGCAACAGATTCGCGCCGGACTATTAAATGAAACCGACCTTATTATTGTTTCCGCAGCACATATAGTAAGTTGCAAGACTTTTCATTGAACTTAATAGAAACTAATTGTTAAATAAAATTTAATTTAAAAGGTTTTAATATGGGCTTACTAATAGACGGAAAATGGGTTGATCAATGGTATGATACCAAATTAAGCGGAGGTAAATTTATACGCCAACAAGCAGGATTTCGCAATTGGATAACACCAGATGGATCACCAGGCATAAGTGGAAATGGAGGGTTTAAAGCTGAAAGTGGCCGTTATCATTTATATGTTTCATTAGCGTGTCCTTGGGCACATAGAACTCTAATTTTTCGAACACTTAAGGAGTTGCAAAATCACATAACTGTAGATGTTGTGCACCCAGATATGCTCAATGAAGGATGGACGTTTGAACATCATGGTTTAGCCAAAGGTGATAGTTTGTTTAATTCTAAATTTGCACATGAAATATATACCCAAGCAGATCCATCAGTGAGCACTAGAGTAACAGTACCTATTTTGTGGGATAAAAAAACCAATACAATTGTTTCTAATGAATCTTCAGAAATTATTCGAATGTTCAATTCAGCATTTGACAATATTACTGGAAATATTGAAAATTTTTGGCCAATCAATATGCAAACAGACATAGAAAAAGTAAATTCAAAAATATATTCTGCGATAAATAATGGTGTTTATAAATCTGGCTTCGCTACAACTCAGGAAGCATATGATGATTCAGTAACTGTTCTATTTGATGCACTTGACTGGGTTGAATCTCGGTTATCAAAAAATAGATATTTGATGGGAAATAAGTTAACAGAAGCTGATTGGCGTTTGTTCACTACATTAGTACGCTTTGACAGTGTTTATGTTTTGCATTTTAAATGCAATCGAAAACGTATTGTTGATTATCCAAATATTTGGAATTATTCTCGAGAACTTTATCAAGTTACTGGAATTGAAGAAACAACAGATTTTGATCATATTATACGCCATTATCATTTCAGCCATGAAACTATAAATCCAAATAGAATTATACCAATAAATCCAATAATTAATTGGACGGAACCACATACCCGTGATTTATGATTTGTGATTATTTATAAATTTTTAAGCATAATATTTAAAATAAACTTCATTTGCTTACGAAAATAATTGCGTTCTATACCGTTTATGTGCAACCAAGTTTTCAAAAATGAGGATAGGCGCATGTCAACAACCATTACTATCTGTCAAACCTGTAAGCGCGCAGATTGGAATGTAGAAACCAATAATAAAACAGACGGTGAAATGCTGGCTAATCTTATTGAAAAAGCTGCAAAGGATTTTCCTGAAATAAATCTTAGGCGACATTCGTGTTTAATGGGATGTGATTTTGCATGCAATGTGACAATCCAGAGTAAAAACAAATTAAATTATGTATTAGGCAATTTTACACCAAATATTGAAAATGCAGTAGGTATTCTCGAGTATGCAAAATTACATGCAGCTAGTGAAAAAGGTCAAGTACCATACAGGGAGTGGCCAAAAGTGATTAAAGGACATTTTCGCGCTCGACTTCCAACCCTGGATAACAATTAATGTCAGATGTCAGAGATCATGGTGGTGGACTTGATATAGCCATCAAAGAGTACGGTAGCGTTCGCAATAACTGGATAGATTTATCAACTGGAATCAACCCAAATCACTATAGCATTCCAAAAATTCCTAATTATTTTTGGAATACTTTACCAGATAGTGAAGCTCAAAACTCTATGTTAAAAACAGCACGCTTATTTTGGAATGTACCTAAAAATGCAAATATTATAGCTAGTTCTGGTGTATCTCAACTAATTGCAATTATGCCAAATTTGCTTCCAGCCGGTAAAGTAGAAATTATTAGCCCAACGTATAATGAACATGCAGCTGCATTCAAATCTAATGGGTGGAAGGTTGGAAGTAATGGAAATGTACGTATCTTAGTCAATCCAAACAACCCAAACGGTAAACACCACCCAATAACTGAAGAAGATAGCAATAATTATGATCTCATAATAATAGATGAAAGTTTTTGCGATGTTACTCCAGAAAAATCTTTAATTCATCTTACAAAACAAAAAAACGTTATTGTTTTAAAGGGCCTTGGTAAATTTTGGGGGTTGGCTGGATTAAGACTTGGGTTTGCAATTGCAGCGCCCGAATTAATTGAAAGTATTAATAAACTTATTGGACCATGGGCAATTTCTGGGCCCGCTCAATTTATTGGTAAAGCAGCTTTATCAGATATAAATTGGATTAGTGATACTAGGTTAAAACTAAAGGTTAATAGCGAACGGCTTGACCAAATCATGATAAGTCATAACATAAAGCCAATAGGCGGTACTAATTTATTTCGCCTGTTTGAGGTAAAAGATTCCAATAGAATACAAATTAAACTTGCCAAAAGCTTTATTTGGACAAGAATTTTTCCATATTCAACTAATTGGCTTAGACTTGGCATACCCAAAAATGATATTGAGTTTGAGAGACTATCAAAAGCCTTAGAGGAATAAATGAGCACTCTTGAAATTTTATTAATTGCCTTAATATTAGACTACTTTATTGGCGATCCAGATAAAGTATGGACAAAAATACCCCATCCTGCTGTATTAATGGGAAACTCCATTTCATGGTTTGATAAAAAATATAACTTTGGTTCAGCTCGTAAAATCAAAGGTTTGATTACAATTTTTTTCTTATCATTAACTGCATATTTAACAGGGGCACTTATACATTTAATACCTGACTATGGAATTATAGAGTTAGTATTTGTTACTATACTCCTTGCTCATAACTCACTTATTAAACATGTAAGAGATGTAGCTAAAGGACTTAATAGTAGTCTTAATGAAGGACGTAATGCAGTTGCGTGTATTGTAGGACGACAAACAAAATCATTAGATGAGTCAAACGTTTCACGTGCTGCAGTAGAAAGTGCAGCTGAAAATTTTTCTGATGCTGTTATTGCACCAGCTTTTTGGTACATGCTTTTTGGGCTACCAGGTCTATTTTTATACAAAATGGTAAATACAGCAGATAGTATGGTTGGTTATAAATCAGCAAAATATTTAGAGTTTGGATTTGGCTCAGCTAAATTAGATGATTTATTAAATTTAATACCTGCAAGATTTTGTGGTGCACTTATGTGTTTGGTTCATTTTTCATTAAAAAGTTTCAATGTCATGATAAAAGAAGCAAGATTTCATGCTTCACCAAATGCAGGATGGCCAGAGGCCGCAATGGCATCAATATTAAATGTAGCACTTTCTGGACCTCGTATTTATGATGGTAAATTATCTGATGATGATTTTATAAATGAAACTGGCAGATACAATATGGAAAGAAATGACATAATTAATGCAATAAAAGTATTGAATAAATCTTGGATAGCATTTGTTATATTTATATTAATTTTAATAATTTCTTCGTAAAAATTACAAATTTATTTTTAATAAAATTTACATAAACTATGTCAATTTTAGTTACTATAAACCTTTACTATTATAATTATCTACATTCATATTTAATATAAGTATCAATATGAAATTATTATATCTAGCAGAAAAGTTCGTTTAAACCTTTTATTTTTTGCAAAATTTTAAGATTTTTTAATAAAAATTTTACTAATCGTTGCTAAATTGAACCAAAAATATGGGGT
This sequence comes from uncultured Amylibacter sp., assembly GCA_905182285.1. Classification (GTDB taxonomy): domain Bacteria; phylum Pseudomonadota; class Alphaproteobacteria; order Rhodobacterales; family Rhodobacteraceae; genus Amylibacter. Next base: position 192,764 of record CAJJAY010000012.1, read on the forward strand.
ATTTAACAAAAATAACTATATTTTTAGGCTAATTATTGCCAAAACCCATAAAAATAAGGAAATATTGCATTTTTCGCTTGGACAATTTGTTTTTTAGACACAATATGTGCTCATAATATCATTACAAAACGGAATATTTTGTATTCACTTAAACTTAAGGAGCAGCAAATGTCTCAGAAACCAATGACAAAGACCCAACTAGTAGCAAACCTTGCAGAAGCAACTGGTAGCGATAAAGTAACAGCAAACAGAGCATTAGAAGCTTTAGCTGATATCGTCTCAAAAGAAGTCGCAGCAGGTGGAGCAGTAACACTACCGGGCCTAGGAAAATTTCAATGTCGTGCACGCCCTGAGCGCATGGTCAGAAACCCTGCAACTGGTGAACAGTTCATGAAAGCAGCGGACAGAGTAGCAAAAGTAACAATCGCTAAAGCATTAAAAGACGTTATTAACGATTAATTTTGTTGAAGGAGAATTTTCTCCTCGACGAAGTAAATTACATGATTAAGGTCATCTCATAGAGATGACCTTTTTTATTGAGGTATTAATGGATATTAAATCAGGTCTTATGGGATTAGCTTTTGCACTCATCTGGTCAAGTGCTTTCACTTCAGCACGCATAATTGTTCAAGTGGCACCACCGTTATCAATATCCGCTCTAAGATTTCTAATCGCAGGACTAATTGCCGTTGGAATTGCTTATTTACTAGGTCAAAGAGCAAAATTTAATCGCAAACAGTGGCTTGGTATTATTATATTTGGAATATGTCAGAATGCTATTTATTTAGGTCTAAATTTCATGGCAATGACAAAAATAGAGGCTTCAGCTGCTTCTATTATAGCCTCGAGCTTACCGCTTGTAGTTGGGTTTATTTTGTTAACAGTATTTAAAGAAAAGTTAACATTATTAGGATCTATAGGGCTGATCATAGGTTTTTCTGGTGTAATAATTATTATGGGATCTAGGCTATCCAACGGAATAAGTTTAATTGGTATTGGGCAATGCATAATTGGAGTTTTAGCATTATCAGTTGCAACACTCTCTGTTAGATCTGCTTCAACTGGAGGAAACCTATTTATGGTAGTTGGCCTGCAAATGCTTATAGGGTCTGTATCTTTGGCTATTCCAGCTTTATTATTAGAAAACTGGGATGTAAATTGGAATAAAACAGCATTATTAGCATTTGCTTATACAATAATAGTTCCTGGAATTATTGCTACATATATATGGTTTCTTTTAGTTGAAAGAATTGGCGCCACAAAAGCAGCAACCTTTCATTTTTTAAATCCATTTTTTGGAGTTGCTATTGCAGCCGTTTTATTAGGTGAAAAATTATCTTACTTTGATATGCTTGGTGTTGTTGTAATTATGGCAGGAATTCTTGCAGTACAAAAATCAAAAATGAAGTATTAAACTATCCAATTTTACCTTGGTTTTTACCTACTTGGCCACGATGCAACATAAAATGATCTAATATAACACACGCCATCATTGCCTCACCGACAGGAACCGCTCGAATGCCAACACATGGATCATGCCGGCCTTTTGTTATAATTGATGAATCTTTGCCAGATTTAGTAATAGTTTCTCTTTCTTTTAATATTGATGAGGTTGGTTTTACAGCAAATCTGCAAATTATATCCTGCCCAGTTGTAATTCCACCCAAAACACCACCAGCATGGTTGGAATTATATTGAGGTTTATTATCCACAAAAGATATTTCATCTGCATTGCTCTCACCAGTTAATTCAGCAGAGCCAAATCCAGCGCCTATTTCAACACCTTTAACAGCATTAATTGACATCATAGCACTAGCAAGATCTGTATCAATTTTACCATATATGGGAGCCCCAAGACCTGCAGGTACACCAGTTGCAATTACTTCAATTACTGCACCAACTGAGTTGCCCGATTTGCGCAACTCATCTAAATATTTTGCCCAAAGTACTGCAGCATCAGCATCAGGCGTCCAAAAAGGATTTTTGTCTATTTCTGTTAAATCAATCTTGGAACGATTTATTTTATGAGGTCCCATTTGAACCATATAAGCAGTAATTTTGATGTCTGGGGCTATTGATTTTAAAACCTTGCGCGCCACACCACCAGCAGCAACCCTTGCTGCTGTTTCTCTTGCAGATGAGCGTCCACCACCACGGTAATCCCTTATGCCATATTTTTGCCAATATGTTATGTCTGCATGTCCTGGACGGAATTTCTCCATAATATCAGAATAATCTTTAGATCTTTGATCAGTATTTTCAATAATAAGCTGAATTGGATGACCGGTTGTACTTCCTTCAAACATTCCTGATAAGATTTTAACCTCATCTGCTTCCCGCCTTTGAGTAGTGTATTTATTTTGACCAGGCTTTCGCTTATCAAGCCAATATTGCAAATCACTTGTATCTAATCTTATATTAGGAGGACATCCATCAATGGTTGCGCCCAATGCGGGCCCATGGCTTTCACCCCAAGTTGTAACTGTGAACATTCGTCCAAATGAATTCGTTGCCATAACGCATACTCCAATACTTTTTAAACCAATACCCTAGGAATGACATAAAAGAAAACCCATCCTTGATTATTTTTTAATACCCCACTAGAAACAGACTTACCTCGGGGGGCCATTTTGGCTGAGATGCATTTACGCGAACCCGTCGAACCTGAACCGGATCATACCGGCGTAGGGAAGGTTTCGTTTCAAACGACCCCCTTACGCTTGTAGCAATTGGAGAATTGAAATGAATAAATTTACTACCCTTGCTGCGGGCCTTATATTGACGCTTGCGTCACCAGCCCTTGCAGAAAAATTACCTAAACTAACTGTGTACACCTATGATAGCTTTGTATCTGACTGGGGCCCAGGGCCTTTAATCGAAAAAGCTTTTGAGGCCACATGCGCATGTGATCTTAACTTAGTTGGAGCAGGTGATGGAGCGGCGCTTTTAACTCGATTACAGCTTGAAGGAGAGCGCAGTGAGGCGGATATTGCTCTTGGCTTAGATACAAATTTAACAGCCAAGGCAACAGCTACTGGCTTATTTGCAAGACACTCAACAAACACTACAAACTTAGATTTACCGATAGATTGGGCAGATGATATATTTATTCCTTATGATTGGGGCTATTTTGCGTTTGTTTATGATAATACAAAGGTTACAAATATACCAAATAGCTTTGAAGCTTTAATTAATATGCCCGACGACTTTAAGATTGTCATACAAGACCCTCGCTCCTCAACTCCAGGCCTTGGATTACTTTTATGGGTAAAACAAGCATACGGTGAACGTGCTTCTGAAATATGGTCTGGACTTTCTCCAAAAATATTAACTGTAACCGCAGGCTGGTCCGAAGCATATGGTATGTTTACTAATGGGGAAGCTGATATGGTACTTTCCTATACTACATCGCCTGCATACCACATTATTGCAGAAAATGACCTAACAAAATCAGCGGCTAAATTCGAAGAAGGCCATTATATGCAGATAGAAGTTGCTGCTAAATTAGCATCTTCAAATCAACCAGAATTAGCAGATAAGTTTTTAGATTTTATGATATCGGATAAATTCCAATCTATTATACCTACAACCAATTGGATGTATCCAGCTGTAATACCTTCTGAAGGATTACCAGTGGGCTTTGATAAACTTATTACGCCATCTAAAAGCCTAATTATTAATTCAAATGAAGCTCAAGAAGTACGCGATGAGGCCCTAGCCGAATGGCTTACAGAACTAAGCCGTTAAGGCCAATTCAGCTTATATTTAGTAGTAGCGCATTTGCGCTACTACTTTTGCTGACACTAGGTACAGTTATAACTCTCTGGCTTCATGCCGATATTGGATTTCAATTACTCGTATCAGATTGGGCAATCATTAAATTTACGATTTTTCAAGCTTTAACCTCAGCAACAATATCTATTTTGATTGCAATCCCTGCAGCCCGTGCACTTTCTCGACGAAAATTTAAAGGGCGACAAGTTGTATTAACTCTGATGGGTGCACCTTTTATATTACCAACTATTGTTGCAATCCTAGGCATCTTAGCCGTCTGGGGTAGATCTGGGTATGTTTCAGAATTTTTACAAAAAATTGGCAATGATCCAATAAATATTTACGGATTTTATGGTGTTGTTTTAGCTCATGTGTTTTTTAATATACCACTTGCCACAAGGTTAATTGTTCAAGGATGGACTGCAATACCAGTAGAGCAATTTCGCTTAGCAGCACAGTTAGGCATTAGCACTTCTGGCATTGGACGCCATATAGAACGCCCAATGCTACGTACTGTAGTTCCAGGTGCTTTTTTAATTATATTTTTATTATGCATTTCAAGCTTTGCAATCGCACTTGCGCTTGGGGGCGGTCCAAAAGCAACCACTATAGAATTAGCTATTTACCAAGCTTTAAGATTTGATTTCAATTTGGCAAAAGCATCTCAATTAGCAATGATCCAATTCAGCCTTTGTGCAATATTAGGCTCATTAGCTATATTTATCACAAAACCAATAAATTTTATACAGGGCTTGGACCATGAAATTGAACGTTGGGATGGTAATGAAATTCACCATAAAATCTTTGATATACTTGTTCTTCTTATTGTTTGTTTGTTTTTATTTTTACCGTTATTTTCTATAATTATACGGGGCGCAGTTCCATTATTTACTCTGCCAGCATTAGTCTGGATAGCTGCCTTAAACTCGATAGTTGTTGCTGTTATTTCTGCATTTTTATCTGTTGGAATGGCTATTTCTATGTCGATATTTATTATCAAAATGTCATACAAACTTCCAATTATGTCAAAGGCTATGGAAATTATCAGTTTTCTTATTCTTGCTTCTTCACCTCTGGTTATAGGAACAGGCTTATTTATATTAACATTTCCTTTTATTTCTCCTTTTACAATTGCTCTTCCAATGACAGCACTGGTAAATGCAGCAATGTCTTTGCCTTTTTCCTTGCGAATGATTCTACCTGCAATGACCAATGCAGAAAACCAATATGGGCGTTTAGCTGATAGTTTAGGAATGAATGATTGGGCGCGATTTAATATTGCAATTTGGCCAAGATTGCGACGGCCTGTAGGTTTTTCTATTGGACTAGCTGCTGCATTATCTATGGGGGATTTAGGCGTTATTACTTTATTTGCTCCACCTGATGTAGCAACTCTACCACTAGTCATGTATCGCATGATGTCTAGTTATCAATTAACAGGAGCAGCTGGTGTTGCATTATTATTGGTGTCATTAAGCATTATATTATTCTGGATTTTTGATAGAGGAGGACGCCTTGAGCATAAAATTAGATAATGTGAAGATTAGCCATGGAAAATTTTCACTTCAAGCAGACTTTGAAATTGAAAAAGGGAAAAAAATAGCATTGCTAGGCCCATCAGGCGGGGGAAAATCAACTTTGCTTTCAGCAATTGCAGGGTTCAAAACACCTGATAGTGGTAGAATTTTTTTTGAAAATACTGATATTACATCCACTCCACCCGCAAAGCGTCCAATAGCATTATTATTTCAAAACCATAATTTGTTTCCCCATCTTTCTGTAAGAAATAACATTGCATTAGGCATCACAACGACCTTGAAGCTATCTTTAAAAGAAATAGAAACTATAGATAAGGCTTTGTTACGTGTTGGGTTAGATGGTTTAGGAAATAAAATGCCAAGTGAATTATCAGGTGGCCAACAACAACGAGTAGCATTAGCTCGCTGCCTTATTAGGAAACAGCCTATCTTATGTTTAGACGAACCCTTTGCTGCACTGGGTCCTGCCTTAAAGAAGGAAATGTTAGATTTAGTTCAAGAAATAGCTGAAACTACAAATGCAACTTTATTAATGGTTACACACCAACCTGATGATGCTTCTTATATTACTGACCAAACTATTTTGATAGCAGAAGGTAAAGCTCACAGGCCTGTAACCACAAATAAATTATTTGCTAATCCACCTGCAGCTTTAGCAAAATATCTAGGAAACTAATTAAAGAACAATCATCCCAAAAAAAATGGCTTTGAATTTAACAAAACCATTTTTTTAAATATTTGATTTAGCTTTTACGTTTTATATCTCGCCATAATTTTTTATTTGAAAAATATAATAAAACACCTAAGACCATGAGCATTACCACAGAAATCAAACCTAAGCGTTGTCTTGCCATCATTTTTGGTTCAGCAGTCCACATCAAGAACGCCGAAACATCCTCTGCTATATGGTACATGTCGTTATTATGACCATCTGCATATTCAACCAACTCATCTGATAAAGGCGGAGACATTGCTATCCAACCTCCAGGAAAAGCAGTATTTTCATAAAAGGTAGTACCTGCTTGCTCTTTTTCTTTACCAGTGTAGCCTGTTAATACAGACGCAATATATTCAGGCCCACCCATACCTTTAACAATCTGATTTATACCCAAACCATTTGGACCGTGGAAACCAGCTCGAGCTTTTGCCATAAGGGATAAATCTGGTGCGTTTTCAAGGCCTGACTCTGGAAATTTATCAGACGGTATTGCAGGACGATCCTCATCTTTTTCTGCATCATAAACTTCAAAATTAGATGCAGCATAAGCTTTGACAGTCTCATAATCTAAATGAGGTCCACCTTCATCACCTAAAGTTCGAAATGCGACTTGGCGTAACCCGTGGCAAGCAGAACAAACTTCTGTATAAACTTGCAAACCACGCTGTAATTGGTACTGATCAAATTTACCAAATGGGCCTTCAAAAGAAAAGTCAAAGTCTTCAATATGTGTTTCACCTACTTCTGCATTAGCAGTGGTGACTATCCCAAAAGCAAGTATCGCTGAAAGAAGTAGTTTTTTCATAATATTATATCCTCTTTCAATTATTTAACTGTGCTAGATTTTGGTGGGTAATGTGCATCAAAATCAGCTTCAATAGTTTCGGGTACTGGCAGAGTCTTTTCAGTCCAACCCAGTACAGGCAAAATAATTAAGAAATATGCAAACCAATAAATTGCTCCAATTAATGACACCAGTGGAACCAAACCTTCTGCAGGTTGTGCGCCACACCACATTAATAGCATGAAATCAAATCCTAAAATCCAGAATGCAATTTTAAATGTTGGCCTATATCTACCTGAACGAACAGGTGATGTATCTGTCCATGGCGCTAATGCCATAACTGCAATTGAACCAAACATTGCTAAAACACCTAAAAACTTAGCGTCTAAAAATAAAACATCAAAAGTAATAGCGCGAAGAATCGCATAGAACGGTAAATAATACCATTCTGGCACAATATGTGCTGGAGTTGCTAAAGGGTTTGCTGGAATATAATTATCAGGGTGGCCCAAATAATTTGGCATAAAGCCTACTATTGCCATAAACACAATCATGATCATAACCAGAGCAAACAAATCTTTCATCACGTAATAAGGCCAGAAAGGTACAGTATCTTTTTGTGCTTCAGCTTTTGATTTACGGCGAACTTCAACACCTGTTGGATTATTATTACCTGTAGTGTGGAAGGCCCATATATGCAGCGCCACTAAACCAACAATAACAAAAGGTAATAGATAATGCAGCGAGAAGAACCTGTTTAAAGTTGCATTATCTACAGCTGGGCCCCCTAAGAGCCATTCTTGAAGTATACTTCCTACTCCAGGAATTGCACCAAATAGCCCCGTAATAACAGTAGCTCCCCAAAATGACATTTGGCCCCATGGAAGAACATACCCCAAAAATCCTGTAGCCATCATCATAAGATAAATTAGCATACCTAATATCCAAGTTATTTCTCTTGGCGCTTTGTAAGAACCATAGAACAATCCACGGAAAATATGTGCATAAACAGCAATAAAAAATAAAGAAGCACCGTTTGCATGTAGATAACGAAATGCCCAGCCTCCATTAACATCGCGCATGATGTGTTCAACTGAGTCAAAAGCTAAATCTACATGAGGTGTGTAATGCATCACTAAAATAATCCCTGTGATTATTTGAAGAGCAAGACAAAATGTTAATACAATCCCCCAAATCCACATCCAATTTAGATTTTTTGGTGTTGGAAATGTTAATGTATCATAAACAAGAGAAGCTATAGGTAAGCGCTCGTGAAACCATTTTTGCATGCCAGTTTTTGGCTTGTAATGATCATGTGGAATTCCAGCCATAGTGTTTCTCCTAACCCAATTTAATCGTATTAGCGTCTACAAACGCAGCAACAGGCACTGGTAAGTTTTCTGGTGCAGGACCTTTACGAATACGGCCGGCCGTATCGTAATGCGATCCATGACATGGACAAAACCAACCACCAAAGTCACCAGCGTCACCTAAAGGAACGCAACCTAAATGAGTGCACACACCCATCATTACCAACCACTCACCAGTTTCATCTAATGACCGATTTGAATCTTTTGCATATGTTTCTGTTTCTCCAATAACTGGTGAAGCATTTGCATTTCGAGCATCGACATCAGGCAAATCTTCTAAAGCAACATCACGAGCTGCTTTTATTTCTTCTGATGTTCTGCGTCGAATGAATACCGGCTTACCTAGCCATTTTACTGTAATTTGAGTTCCAGGCTCAACATCAGAAACATCAACTTCAATTGATGATAGAGCTTGTACATCAGCACTTGGATTCATTTGATTAATCATTGGCCAGACTGCTGCGCCACCAATTACTGCTCCAGTACCTGCAGTTGCCACGTATAAAAAATCGCGGCGATTTCCTTTATCTTCGGACACGATTAGCGTCTCCCTTGCCTTGCCCTACTTAGTGGGCGTAATAAACACTTAAAATCAGACTGAATCTGACTGTCTGATCGCGGTTTACACGCACATGTTACATTCGTCTAGCGGCCTTTTGGACGCACCAGCAAAACAAAGGTAAAAAAATGCGATTAGCCAGTTATCAACCTGATATTGCACCTAATTTAGGTTCAATGATTCGTCTTTGTGCATGCTTTGGTGTTTCTCTTGATATAATAGAACCTTGTGGGTTTCCATTATCACTTAAAGCTTTGCGCAGAAGTGCAATGGATTATGCTGATATAGTAGATATGGTTCGCCACGATTCGTGGGAATCATTTCAAGCTGATCGAAAATCAGGCCGATTAATACTTTTAACAACAAAAGCAGATGAGGTTTTGTGGGATTTTAAATTTAAGGATACAGACACCTTAGTAATGGGTCGTGAAAGTGCAGGCGTTCCAACTGAAGTCCATAATGCATGTGATGCTCACATAAAATTGCCTATGTTTGGTAAAGCACGCTCACTTAATGTTGCTATGACAGCAGGTATGGCCATTTCTGAAGCGCTCAAACAAACTAGATAAAAAATATAAATTTATACTTCTAAGGAAATATAACCATTGGCTGACCATGGGCCCACTTAGGGTGCTTAACCATAATAGATTTAAAGCTCTTCCATTCAACAAAATCTTGATACCAAGCTATTAAATTAGGCCAGTCTGAATTTAAAAACCAATTAATATCAACATGGGCAAACTGTCTGATAAACGGTGCAATACCAATATCAGCAAAACCACGTATATTTCCAAATAGAAATTTATTTTTCTCAAGATTATTTTCTAATAAATTCAAATAAATCCCAGCATTTTCTAAAACAAAATCTCTATTATAGTTATTAAACTTATTAGGGTATTTATACTGATCCAACCAATTCTTAAAATTTAGATCACATAACTTGATTAAGTCGTGCTCCTTTAAACTTGATGCACTACTTCCTAAAGCCCAAGTCATAATATCGTAACTTTCTTCTATGACTGTTCCATCAGGTAATAGTAATACTGGCACAGTTCCTTTAGGTGATAATCTTAACATTTCTAAAGGTTTTTCACGTAGCACTACCTCTCTTAGCTCTACTTTAATTCCGGCTTTTAAAATGGCCAATCTACTTCGCATTGCATATGGGCAACGTCTAAATGAATATAAAATAGGGAGTTTCACGATGAAATTAATTGTGTTTGTGTTTTTCCAATTATTTTAGATTCTACAATTGAACCTTTAATTTGATCAGAATTAAATAATACTTCTGTAAAGCCTTCAGTTCGACCCATTCGCAAATTTTCAATTAAAACGTTATGTGTTGATCCAACTTGCTTAGCTAAATGATCTTTTACAGCCAGCTCTCCATATGACCTCAATCTACCAGCGCGTTCTTTAACAATAGATCTATCTAACTGAGGCATTCGTGCTGCTGGAGTACCTTCCCTTGGAGAAAAAGGGAAAATATGCAACCAAGTTAAACCACAATCTTCTATTAATTTTAAACTATTCTCAAACATCTCTTCCGTTTCAGTAGGAAACCCAGCGATAATATCAGCACCATAAATAATATCAGGACGAGCCACGCGCATCTTGGAACAAAAATCAACAGCATCGTCTCGTAGATGCCGCCTTTTCATTCGTTTTAGTATCATATCATCACCTGCTTGTAATGAGAGATGCAAATGTGGCATTAGCCTCATCTCAGATGCAACAGCATCAATTAACGCACTATCAGCTTCTACACTATCAATTGAACTAATACGTAATCTTGGTAAACTTGGAACTAGTTTTAAAATTCGTTGAACTAAATCACCCAACTTTGGCATCATCGGTAGGTCAGCACCCCAGCTTGTAATATCAACACCAGTTAAAACTACTTCATTGTAACCTTTATCAACTAAACGCTTTATTTGATCCACCACAACTCCTGCTGGAACTGACCTAGAATTGCCTCTTCCATATGGAATAATACAAAATGTGCATCTATGATCACATCCATTTTGCACCTGCACATAAGCTCTGCTTCTTGTTCCAAATCCATCAATTAGATGACCAGCCGTATCTTTAACTGACATAATATCATCAACTAAAACTTTTTCAGTTTTACCAACAAAATCTGGGTTTTTTGAAATATTATTCCAAGTGTCTGGTTTCATTTTTTCAGTGTTACCAACCACTAAATCAACTTCTGACATTGTAGAAAAAGTCTTTGGCTCAATTTGAGCAGCACATCCTGTTACAATCATTTGTGCATTTGGATTCTCTCTTCGAAGTTTTCTTATTTCTTGTTTGGATTTTCTCACTGCTTCAGCAGTAACTGCACAAGTATTGACCACCACAATGTTTTCTAGTCCAGAATCATTAATTAATTCTTTCATTGCTTCAGTTTCGTAAGCATTTAACCTGCAACCTTGTGTCATGAACTTTGGAGTTGTCATTGCAAAGCTTTCAAAAACTCACCACTTAACGTACCTTTGAAGACTATAGCAGTTGGCCCAGTCATCCAAACTCCATCCCCAGACCAATCTATACTCAACTTGCCACCATCTAAATGAATATTAACATTTCGATCTGTCAAACCTTTACGGTTCGCAACAACAGCAGCTGCACAAGCCCCTGATCCACAAGCAAGGGTTTCACCAACACCACGCTCAAATGTTCTTTGACGAATATTTTTTTTATCTATTATTTGAATAAATTCCACATTTGTTTTCTGAGGAAATAGTTCATGAGATTCTATTTTTGAACCCCAATTAAGCAAATCTACAGAATCAACATCATCAACTACAAATACACAATGGGGATTCCCCATTCCAGCAGCACCAGGATTACCTTTGATAGGAAGATCTATTAAATCAACATTTTCTTTTAAGGGTATCAAATTCCATTCTAACTGTGGGTGTCCCATATTCACAGTTATCGATCCATTTTGAGTTTTTTTAGCAAGTAATAATCTACTTCCAGTTTTCATTGTAATTTCTTGTGAATTTTTTTGATCCATTATCAGTCTAGCTACACATCGGCTCGCATTGCCACATGCATCTGATAGAGACCCATCAGAATTCCAAAACTCTAAATGTACATCAGTGTGTTCAGATTCTGTCATAACCACTAATTGATCATATCCTACACCAAAATGCCTTTCACCAATAGCTTGAGCTATTCTAGAATTTATAGGTGATTCTACATCTCTTGCATCAATGACTACAAAATCATTGCCTAAACCATGCATTTTTAAAAATGGTAGCCCATTTCGATATATATCTTGCTTTATCATATTGATGATATAACCCAATCAAAACAATCATTCTAGATAGGTCTTAATTTTATAACAATAGGACTTGACCCTTCCGTGTCATCATCATAATACGCGCATTAGTGGGCCGGTAGCTCAGTTGGTAGAGCAACTGACTTTTAATCAGTAGGTCTCGGGTTCGAGCCCCGACCGGCTCACCACTTTTCCATTTATAACATCAAGGTAAAGCGGTGATTTGTTTAAGATGTGTACGATCTACAATTTCTGTCGCAATTGAACACTAAATTATACATAATATGAATATTATATTTGAATCAGAATTTATTATATAAATTAGTATTTATAGGCACTCTAATGAAAAAACCAAACTTACTAATATTCATGGTTGATCAATTAAATGGAACATTCTTTCCAGACGGACCCGCTGAATGGTTACATGCACCAAATTTAAAAAAACTAGCGGCTAAATCAACTCGTTTCAAAAATTGCTATACTGCTTCACCTTTATGTGCGCCCGGTCGTGCATCATTTATGTCCGGGTTATTACCATCAAGATCAAGAGTGTACGATAATGCTGCTGAATTTTCTTCAGATATTCCAACTTACGCCCACCACTTAAGACGTGCAGGGTATCAAACTTGCTTATCAGGAAAAATGCATTTTGTAGGACCTGATCAAATGCATGGGTTTGAAGAACGCTTAACAACAGATATTTATCCAGCTGATTTTGGCTGGACACCTGATTATCGCAAACCTGGCGAACGAATTGATTGGTGGTATCACAATATGGGATCAGTCACAGATTCAGGCGTAGCAGAAATTTCAAATCAAATGGAATATGATGATGAAGTTACATATAATGCAACAAAGAAAATTTATGACCTATCTAGAGGAAAAGATAGCCGGCCATGGTCTTTGACGATTAGTTTTACTCATCCTCATGATCCATATGTTGCTCGAAAAAAATATTGGGATTTATATGAAGATTGTGAGCATTTATTACCTACTGTTCCCGCTTTTAAATATGAAGAACATGATAATCATTCAAAACGAATTTTTGATGCAAACAATTGGCGTGATTTTGATATTACTGAAGATGACATAAAGCGTTCTCGCCGAGCTTATTTTTCTAATATAAGCTATCTAGACGATAAAATTGGTGAAATTATAGAAGCATTAGAATCTACAAGGCAAGAAGCCACAATTCTTTTCTTATCTGATCATGGAGATATGTTAGGCGAACGTGGACTTTGGTTTAAAATGTCCTTTTATGAAGGATCTGCAAGAGTTCCTCTTATGATTTGCTCTCCAGAAATGGAACCTGGATTAATTTCATATCCTGTTTCAAATATTGATTTGACACCAACACTTTGCGACTTAGCAAATGTTTCAATTGAAGAAATAGCCCCATGGTGTGAAGGCGAAAGTCTGGTTCATCTAGGCCAAGGAGGCGAGCGCACAAATCCAGTAGCTATGGAATACGCTGCAGAGGCATCTTTTGCACCTATGGTATCCTTAAGATATGGACCCTGGAAATATAATCGGTGTTCTTTAGACAGAGATCAGCTTTTTAATCTTGATAATGATCCTAACGAATTAGAAAATTTGGTAAATGTTCCTAAATGTCAAGGAACTTTAGATCAACTTCGCGCTAAATCTGAAGCACGATGGGATTTAAATAAATTTGATTTAGCTGTTCGTGAAAGTCAGGCAAAAAGATGGATAGTTTATGAAGCGTTACGAAATGGCAATTACTTTCCTTGGGACTTTCAACCATTACAAGATGCATCTGAACGATATATGAGAAACCATATGGATTTAAACGATGTAGAAAATAATAATAGATTTCCTCGTGGAGAATAACAAATTATTTGCTATACTTATAAGTTATTGATGGGGATTAAAAAATATGATGCTTAAATGCCAACCAACAGCGAGTCATTTTATCGATGGCCAATATGTTGAGGATACTGATGGAAAACTAATTGAATGTATTTATCCAGCAACAGGTGAGATTATAGCTAAATTACACTCAGCTACTCCTAAGATAATTGAAATGGCATTAAGCTCTGCAAAATTAGCACAAAAATCTTGGGCAAAATTATCAGGTACTGAAAGGGGTCGCGTATTACGCAAAGCTTCTGATTTGATAAGAGAGCGTAATCATGAGTTATCAATTCTTGAAACATATGATACAGGAAAGCCATTACAAGAAACATTATACGTTGATGCAACTTCTGGAGCTGATGCATTAGAATACTTTGGTGGCCTATCCGGATCAATAACTGGTGAGCATATACCTTTGGGTGAAGATTGGGCTTATACCAAAAGAATACCAATTGGAGTTTGCCTAGGAATAGGTGCATGGAATTATCCAACACAAATTGCATGTTGGAAAGGCGCACCAGCATTAGCCTGTGGTAATTCAATGATTTTCAAACCATCAGAAATGACCCCATTATGTGCGCTAAAAGTAGCTGAAATTTTAATTGAAGCGGGAGCACCAAAAGGAATCTATAATGTCATTCAGGGGTATGGCGATGTAGGTGCATCTTTAGTTTCAGATAGACGAGTAAATAAAGTTTCACTAACTGGATCTGCAGAAACAGGTAAAAAAGTTTATGCATCAGCAGCTGCTAGCATGAAACATGTTACTATGGAGCTTGGGGGCAAATCTCCTCTCATTATTTTTGATGATGCTGATATTGAGAATGCAGTTGGTGGCGCAATGTTGGCTAATATGTATTCAACAGGTCAAGTATGCTCAAATGGTACACGCGTATTTGTGCAAAGTGGTATTAAAAAAGCTTTTCTTAAACGTTTTGCAGAACGAGCAGCAAAAATTAAAATTGGCGATCCAATGAATGAAGAAACACAATTTGGACCAATGGTTTCTGAAAAACAAAGAGATATTGTCATGAAATACATTGCTAAAGGTAAAGCGGAAGGTGCGACATTAATTTGTGGTGGAAATATAATTGAAGGAGATGGATGGTTTATTGAGCCAACCGTTTTTTCAGATGTAACAGACAATATGACAATAGCCAAAGAAGAGATTTTTGGACCAGTTATGTCAGTTTTTGAATTTGACAATGAGAATGAAGTTATTGCCAGAGCAAATAATACAAACTTGGGATTAGCGGGTGGTGTTTTCACAAACGATATAAAAAGAGCACACCGGGTTGTTGATGAATTGGAAGCAGGGACATGCTTTATAAATTCATATAATGATGCACCTGTTGAGGCCCCATTTGGTGGTGTTAAAGATTCAGGTGTCGGGCGTGAAAATTCCAAAGCCGCAATAGAGCATTACAGTCAGTTAAAAACTGTTTATGTTCGAATGGGTAATGTTGATTCACCATATTAGGAAAAGTATTAATGAAAGCTGATTTTGTAATCATTGGGGCTGGTTCTGCAGGATGCGCCATGGCCTATAGGCTATCAGAAGACGAAGTGAATACTGTAATTGTAATTGAATATGGTGGTTCAGATATGGGACCATTAATACAAATGCCAGCAGCATTATCATATCCAATGAATATGAAGGCATATGATTGGGGATTTCAATCTGAACCAGAGCCACATTTGGATAATCGTAAACTTGCAACACCAAGGGGAAAAGTTTTAGGTGGGTCCTCATCAATTAATGGAATGGTATATGTTCGAGGGCATGCCAAAGACTATGATTATTGGGAACAGTCGGGTGCTAACGGTTGGTCATATGCAGATGTACTGCCATACTTTAAAAGAATGGAAAACTGGCGCAGCGGAGGTCATGGAGGAGATAAAAGCTGGCGCGGCCGAAAAGGTCCGCTACATGTCTCGCGGGGGCCACGCAAAAATCCATTATTTAAAGCTTTTGTTAAAGCTGGACAGCAAGCGGGATATGAAACAACTGAGGATTATAATGGCGAAAAGCAAGAAGGCTTTGGCCCAATGGAGCAAACTGTTTATAAAGGTCGCCGTTGGTCTGCTGCCAATGCATATTTACATTCCGCATTGAAAAGAAAAAATTGCAAAATTGTTCGTGCTTTTGCGCGCAAAGTCATAATAGAAAAAGGTAAAGCAATTGGTGTTGAAGTTGAAATAAATGGTAAAATTCAGGTCATATTTGCAAATCGTGAAGTAATAATATCAGCCTCATCAATAAATTCACCTAAACTCTTAATGCTTTCTGGAATTGGACCCGCTGAACATCTTAAACAACATGGTATAAAAGTCATAGCTGATAGGCCCGGAGTAGGACAAAATTTACAAGATCATCTAGAAATTTATCTTCAAATTGCATCATTAAAACCAATTACACTTTATAAATATTGGAATTTTGTTTCAAAAGCATTGATAGGTGCGCAGTGGCTGTTCACAAAAACAGGTTTAGGTGCATCCAATCAATTTGAAAGTGCAGCATTTATTCGATCAAAAGCAGGTATTGAATATCCTGACATTCAATACCATTTTTTACCAATAGCTGTAAGATATGATGGGCAAGCAGCTGCAGAGGGGCATGGATTTCAAGCCCATGTTGGACCAATGAGATCTAATTCTCGAGGTTCGATAACTTTAAAATCAAACGATCCTAAGGTCTCTCCAAAAATTATATTTAATTATATGAGCACACCTCAAGATTGGGAAGATTTTAGAAATTGTATAAAGCTAACTCGTGAAATATTTAATCAAGATGCATTTAAAGAATATGCAGGAAAAGAAATTCAGCCAGGTAAAGGCACTCAATCAAATGCAGATTTGGACACTTTTTTAAAACAAAATGTTGAGAGTGCCTACCATCCATGCGGTACATGCAAAATGGGTTCAATAAATGATCCAATGTCTGTTGTAGATCCCGAATGTAGGGTCATTGGTGTGGAAAACTTAAGATTAGCTGATAGTTCTATTTTTCCTAGAATAACAAATGGTAATTTAAATGGTCCATCAATAATGACAGGTGAAAAAGCTTCAGATCATATTTTAGGCAAACAAATGTTACCCAAGTCAAATGCTAAGCCTTGGATGCATCCGAATTGGAAGTCTAAACAACGTTAAGATTTATTATATTTAATTTGTTAGTTTAAAAGCGTTGCGCGTCTAAACCATTTCACTATTTTAATACGATCTTCATCTTCAAGTTCAGTGATGTTTGCTGGAGGCATTGCATTACTAAGTCCTGCATGAATATAAATTTCCTTTGCGCTTCGCGCAATATCTTGATGTGTTTCAAGATAAACACCCTTTGGCGCATTTATCATACCATCCCACACTGGTTCTCGAGCATGACACATTGAGCACCTGCCAATAATAATATCCGAAATATCATCAAAACCTTTTGCTTGTATAAATTTTACTTGGGATTGCGATAATGGCTGATTTTCCAAATCATCATAATCTCCATCCCATGTTGATGCCGTTGAAAGGGCCGCAATAATTAAAAACAGAACTAATGTAGCCATCCATGTCCAAGTTGGGCCTGAGCCAGTAGCGTGCAGAGTATTGAAATAATGACGAATTGTAACTCCCATTAAAAAAACTAATGAAGCTATAATCCAAGTATATTCAGTAGCAAATGCAAGTGGGTAATGATTAGAAAGCATCAAAAATAAAACTGGTAATGTTAAATAATTATTATGTGTACTTCGTAATTTTGCTATTTTTCCATATTTTGGATGAGGCGTACGACCTTCTTTTAAATCTTTTACAACAATACGTTGGTTTGGCATAATTATAAAAAAAACATTTGCTGACATTATAGTCGCTGTAAATGCTCCTAGATGTAGCATTGCAGCTCGACCAGTAAATATTTGATTATAGCCCCAAGACATTGCGACCAATATTATAAACAGAAGAAGCATTAGTCTTGTGGGGTTATCTCCAAGAAAAGATTTGCACAAAAAATCATATATTAGCCAACCAATAATTAACGAGCCTGCAGAAATAGAAATTGCTTGCCAAACTGATAAATCTGCTTTTGCAGGGTCTATTAAATATAATTCTGCACCAAGCCAGTATACTATCATTAACATAACAGCACCTGAAAGCCATGTTGAGTAACTTTCCCATTTAAACCAAACTAAATGTTCTGGCATATTTTCTGGTGCAACTGAATATTTTTGAACGTGGTAAAATCCTCCACCATGAACCTGCCACTCTTCGCCATATGCGCCCACAGGTAAATGAGGTGATTTTTTTAGTCCTAAGTCTAATGCTATAAAATAAAAAGAAGATCCGATCCAAGCTATTGCAGTAATTACATGAAGCCAGCGTATAGCAAAAGCAAACCATTCCCACATTATCACATAATCATTCATAATTCATCTTTCTGTTTTTATTCTTTCTTATATGTACTTTCATTTTCTTGCTAGGATTGTTATTGGTAAAACAGTATCAAAAAAAAGACAACAATGTCATATTTCGAAAACATACGCACTTTTACACGTATCTACGAATTAGGTAGCATGTCGGCTGCGGCAAGAGATCAAAGAATATCTCCTGCAGTTGCATCAGCCCGCATTTCTCAACTTGAGGGACATTTAGGCGTCAGACTCTTTCAACGAACTACAAGAAGCCTATCTCCAACAGAGCAGGGGCAGATTTTTTATCGAGGTGCCAGAGTAATTCTTGAATCAGTCCAAATGGCTGAAGCTGATATTGGAGATGTAACAGAAAATCCTCGAGGGGTTTTGCATGTTGCGGCACCATTGGGTGTTGGAAGAAGTTTAATTGCACCAAACTCTCCTGCATTTACAAACAAATACCCACTTGTTGATTTAAGGTTGCGCTTAAGTGATAGAAAAGTGGATCTAACAGCTGAGGGATTAGATATTGCATTTTTTCTTGGAAACCCAACTGACTCAAATCTCAGAATTCGTAAAATTGCTGATTGCCCCAGAGTATTATGCGCAAGTCCAGATTATGTATCCAAAAATGGTCATCCTGTAGATGGTTTTGAACTTCAAAGAGGCAAGCACAATTGTTTGATGTTGCGGTTTCCTGGATCAACTGAATTTCAATGGGAACTAAACACGCCTGATGGTTTGCGAAAATTTGATGTAAAAGGACGGTTAGAAAGTGACGACGGTGATGTATTAACAGACTGGGCCCTTGCAGGTGCTGGAATAGCTATGAAGCCTGTATTTGAAGTTTACGAACATCTCAAAAGTGGTAGACTTGTAATAGTAGCAGAAAAAACACGCCCATCTCATGTTCAAATGGCATGCTTATACACACATAGACGACACCAAGATCCCAAAGCACGTTTATTTATGGAATTTATGATAGAAAGAATTAGCCAAGCTATTTCAGGGCCATTCCATAAAAAATAGTTAACTACCTCTATAAGTGGAATAGCCAAACGGGGATAAAAGTAATGGCACATGGTAATGAACATTCTCAGACATTCCAAAGCGAATAGGGACAATATTTAAAAACTGAACACCTTTAAATGTCTGATTATGACGCTTAATATAATCACCACAATAAAATAGTAATTCGTATTCACCAATTTCAAATTCACCAGAACTTAATATTTGATTATCGGTCCTTCCGTCATCATTAGTAATAGCTTTAGTTAAAAACTTTGGTTCATTATCAACCATTCGGTATAATTCAATTTCCAATCCAGCAGCAGGGCTGCCTCGAGCAGTATCCAAAACGTGTGTTGTTAAATATCCAGCCATTCACATTTCCTCCTATTATAATCTATTTTTAGTATAGTTTTTACATTATTAAAGGCCTAAATCAGTAATACTCCTTCAAATATTATTTGATATAAAATCAAAATATATTGTTTATAAAGAGAATTAAACAGGAGATCTTTTAGGATGAAACGATATCCGCGAGATATGTATGGCTACGGGAGTAAACCCCCAAAAGCTAAATGGCCAAATAGTGCAAAAATTGCATTACAAATAGTAATTAATTTTGAAGAAGGTGGAGAGAATAACATCCTCCACGGTGATACTAGCTCAGAAGCTTTTTTATCTGAGATAGTTGGAGCAAATGCATGGCCTAACCAACGCCATGCAAATATGGAGTCAATTTATGAATATGGTTCTCGAGTAGGGTTTTGGAGATTATATGATCTATTCAAAAATATACCTATTACTGTATATGGCGTTGCATCAGCATTAGCACGATCTCCTAATCATGTTCATGCTATGAAATCCGCAAATTGGGAAATAGCAAGTCACGGCTTAAAATGGATTGATTATAAAGATTATAAAGAAAAAGATGAGTTATCTGACATGGCTGAAGCAATTCGACTTCATACTGAAGTAACGGGCGTCCCTCCAAAAGGTTGGTATACTGGTCGGTCATCAGAAAACACAATACGACTTGCAGCCGAAACTGGCAATTTTAAATATATTGCAGATAGCTATGCAGATGATTTACCATATTGGGAAGAATTTGGAGACCACGATCAACTAATAGTTCCTTATACTTTAGACGTAAATGATATGCGATTTGCAACTCCTCAAGGATTTAATTCTGGAACACAGTTTTTAGATTATTTAAAAGATAGTTTTACTACATTGTATATGGAAGGTTGTAATGGTTCTCCAAAAATGATGTCGATTGGTCTTCATTGCCGCCTGATTGGACGCCCAGGAAGATTTGAAGCAATTCGAAAATTTTTAGAATTTGTAAATACTCATGCTGATGTATGGATTGCTACACGAGAGCAAATTGCAGACCATTGGATGCAGACGCACCCACATAAACGTTTTAATAGGCCAAGTAAAATGAACCGTGAAAATTTTATAGATTTATATGGTGGAATATTTGAACATTCAGCATGGATTGCTGATAATGCATATGATTATGAATTAAGTTATGCACATGATACAGCCACTGGATTACACAATGCTTTATGTAGAGCATTTAGATCAGCTCCAAAAGAGTTGCGACTAAAAGTCTTAAGGGCTCACCCAGATTTGGCAGGAAAGTTAGCACAAGCAAAACGACTAACATCAGAAAGTACATCGGAGCAAGCATCTGCTGGAATGGATAGTTTAACTGATAATGAGCGCAAAATATTTACTCAATTAAACTTAACCTACGTAAAAAAGCACGGCTTTCCTTTTATTATTGCAGTTAGAGATCATAATAAAGCAAGTATTTTAAGCGCTTTTAAAACACGCATTAATAATGATGGTGACACTGAGTTTTTAGAGGCGTGTAAACAAGTTGAGAGAATAGCTGAATTTCGGTTAATGGACATTTTACCATGATCCAAGAAATTAAGTCCCAAACATTAACTGCAAAAAATTTTACTCCATTTGGTGATATATTAGATGCTTCAGGCGATCCAGATAAAATCATAAATCAAGGTATGTGTGGTAGACACCATAATCTAGCTAAATTAGATTTTATTGCTGGAAAAGCGGGTATAAGCATATTTAATGCTAAACCACGAAGCATGCCTTTAAAGTTAGAGATGATGGAACGCCATCCTGATGGGAGCCAGGCTTTCATACCTATGCATCAAAAACCATTCTTAATAGTCGTTGCTCATGATAAAAATGGTAAACCAGATACACCAATCTCATTTATATCAGAACCAGGCCAAGGTATTAATATACACCGAAATATATGGCATGGGGTTTTGTGCCCATTACACTCTCCTGGCTTGTTTGCAGCAATTGATAGAATTGGAGATGGTCCAAACTTAGAAGAACACTGGTTCCAAAAAGCTTGGACTATTATTTAAATAATATTTATTCGTAGCTAGATACTGGAGATCCGGCTAATGCAGCTATATTCAGCAAACCACGTACTGTAACACCTGGTGTTACTATATGCGCTCGATTACCCATTCCCATCAAAATTGGCCCAACTTCTAAACCCCCTGCAACAGATTTAAGAACATTTCGAGTTGCTCCAGCAGCATCTGAATTTGCATAAACCAATATGTTTGCTTTTCCTTTTAATCGATTGTTTGGCATCATAGTTTCACGAAGATCTTCGTCCAAAGCTGCATCAGTATGCATTTCACCTTCATATTCAAAATCTACTTTTTGAGAGTCTAAAATAGCTAATGCTTCCCGAGTGACCCTGCCTGAATGTGAATCAGCATTACCAAATTGGGAACTTGAGCATAAGGCTAATTTAGGCTCAATACCAAAACGCCTTGTATGCCGTGCAGCTGCGATCATTGTATTAGCTATTTGTTGAGCAGATGGTTCAATATTTACATGAGTATCAGCAATAAATAGTGGCCCCTGATCTAAAATTACCAAAGATAATGCACCTACTGGATTTAATTCTTCATTTGATAATACTTGTTTTATATACTTTAAATGCCAATGGTATTGGCCAAATGTACCACAAATCATACTATCTGCTTCACCCCTATGAACCATAACTGCTGCTATTGCAGTTGTGTTTGTACGTAAAATTGCTTTTGCTAAATCTGGAGTAATACTTTTACGGGCCATTATATCGTGATAAGATTTCCAATAATCACGATATCGTGCATCATTTTCAGGGTTTACAAGTTCAAAGTCTATTCCTGCTTTAATAGATAATCCCTCCCTCTCAATACGAGTTTCAATCACATTTGGGCGCCCAATAAGAATTGCTGTTTCTGACAATTCTTCTGACATAGCCTGCACAGTTCTTAGGACTTTAACATCTTCACCCTCAGCAAAAACTACCCGCCTATTGTCAGTTTTAGCCGCTTCAAAAATTGGCCGCATTGTTACTGCTGATCTATAAACCTGTGTTTGTAATTTTGCATGATAGGCATCTAAATCTAAATTATGTTTAGCCACACCACTATCAATTGCTGCTTTTGCGACTGCCAATGCTATGGTGGGCAATAATCGCGGATCAAACGGTTTAGGAATTAAGTAGTCTGGGCCAAATGCTAATCGTTCACCTTGATATGCAGCTCCCAACTCAGCACTTGCCGTTTCGCGAGCTAGGCCAGCAATTGCCTCTACACATGCAGCTTTCATTTCATCATTTATTGTTGTTGCACCTACATCAAGCGCTCCACGGAAAATAAATGGAAAACACAAAACATTATTCACCTGGTTTGGATAATCAGATCGACCAGTTGCAATCAATGCATCCGGAGAAGCTTCACGAGCTTCTTCCGGCATAATTTCTGGAGTAGGGTTTGCTAGTGCGAAAATAATTGGGTGAGATGCCATCTTTTTGACCATCTCCTGTGTCAATAAACCTGGACCAGATACCCCAAGAAATAGATCTGCTCCCTCCATTGCTTCCATTGTAGTTCTTTTAGTTGTATTTCGAGCAAATTCAGATTTTTCGGTATTTAAATCATTTCGTTGAGTATGAACAACACCTTTACTATCTATCATAGTTATGTTTTCTTTTTTTGCTCCCATAACCATCATCATTTTCAAACAAGCTATACCGGCAGCACCCGCCCCTAATGCTACTATTTTAATTTCTGAAAACGATTTTTTTGCGACTATTAATGCATTTGAAGCTGCTGCAGCTGCAACTATTGCTGTTCCATGCTGATCATCATGGAATACAGGTATACCCATCTTTTCACGGCAAATTCTTTCTACAATAAAGCAATCTGGTGCTTTAATATCCTCAAGATTAACAGCCCCAAATGTTGGTTCTAAACTGCACACTATTTCAGCTAATTTTTCTGGATCAGATTCATTCACCTCAATGTCAAAACAGTCAATGCCAGCAAATTTTTTGAACAAAACCGCCTTGCCCTCCATGACAGGCTTTGAGGCCAAAGCGCCAATATCACCTAGCCCTAAAACAGCTGTGCCGTTTGAAATAACTGCAACCAAATTTCCTCTTGATGTATAGCGCCGAGCATCTTCTGGGTTTTTTTCGATTTCCAAACAGGCTTCTGCAACACCAGGTGAATAAGCTCGGCTTAAATCACGACCATTAGCCATTGGCTTTGTAGCTCTTATCTCTAATTTACCTGCACGAGGAAATTCATGATAATCCAATGCAGCTTGTTTTTCGATTAGTTTCTTTGTGTCTTTAGCCACTTATTTTTCCTTTAGTAGGGTGCAAATACAATATTACACTAGTTGATATTTCAGCTTATCTCTTAAATAAACTAAAATTATAAATATAATTTTAGAAAACTAATTTTTTCTATTATCTCAAATTAATTTGTAATGTTTAATCGTAAAAACTGATTAAAAAAACATCATTTGATTATAGATGTAGCTTTATATTTTTATTATTAACTTTTTTATTTAACTTTATTTTTTTAAGCTCTACGGCCCTAATTATTAGATAGCTTTAAATTCATGTGCCTATTAACATCTTTATATAAAAGATATTGGAAAGCGTTAGGACCTCCTGCGTAGCAAGCTTGAGGGCAGAAAGCACGGAGCAACATATAGTCACCAGCTTCTACTTCAATCCAATCTTGGTTTAACCTATAAACCGCTTTTCCATTTAAAATATATAGGCCATGTTCCATCACATGCGTTTCACAAAACGGAATTACAGCACCTGGTTGTAATGTAACAATAGTTACATGCATGTCATGACGTAAATCGGATGGATCAACAAAACGTGTTGTAGTCCATTTGCCATCTGTATCTGGCATAGGTGAAGGAATAATATTTTTTACACTGGTAACAATTGGATCTGGCTTATCTAGACCATCTACAAATTTATAAGATTTTCTTATCCAATGGAATTTAGAAACTTCATCAGATTGATTTCTTAAAGTCCACTTCAAACCTGCTGGTAGATAAGCATATCCACCCTCTTCTAATTCATATTTTTTCCCATTAAATGTAATATTTACCGCTCCCTCAACAATAAATAACACTCCTTCTGCATCAGGATCTGTTTCAGGTTGATTGCTCCCACCATTAGGTTGAACTTCCATAATATATTGTGAAAATGTTTCTGAAAAACCAGTTAATGGACGGGATAAAACCCATAACCTAGTCTCATCCCAAAATGGTAAGAAACTAGTAACAATATCCCTCATCGACCCTTTTGGAATAACTGCATATGCATCTGTGAAAACAGCCCGATCAGTTAGTAAATTGGTTTGATTTGGGTGCCCACCCATTTCAGAAAAGTATTTAGCCTTAGTCATTTGCTGAATCCATTTTAATTTTACTTAATATCATGTATTTTGCTTCCTAAGCCAAGTCATTCCTTGAAGAATAGAATATTCGGAAAAATTTGATAATAAACTGATTCAAATAAATTCAAGATTATTAACTAAATATTGTTTTTGACTGTTTGTCTTTGTCACTTGCTGTATAAGTAATTTAACTTACAATTAAATAAGCACTAAATGTGCAAAATTCTAATAAGGAAATTAAGAATGAAGACTGTTTTAGAGCAACTTAGAGAAATGACTGTCGTTGTAGCAGATACTGGCGAAGCTGCTGCTGTAAAAGAGTATAAACCAGTTGATTGCACCACAAATCCATCTCTAGTTCTAAAAGCATTAACAGATCCAGCTACAGAAGCACTAGTTGCCTCAGAAATAGAAAAGGGTAAAAAATCTGGATATTCACCAGAACAAGTAACCGAAATTTTAACAGTAGCAATGGGCGCTGAGTTGGCTGCATTAGTACCAGGTCGTGTATCAACAGAAGTAGATGCTTGTCTTTCTTTTGATACTGAAAAATCTGTTGCCAGAGGTAGAGCAATCATTACCGAATATGAAAGACGGGGAATTAAAAAAGATCAAATACTTATTAAGCTTGCTTCTACATGGGAAGGCATACGTGCTGCAGAAATTTTGCAAGGTGAAGGTATAGACTGTAATCTTACATTATTGTTCTCCATGGCACAGGCTGTTGCATGTGCAGACGCTAAAGCATTTTTAATCTCGCCATTCGTAGGTAGAATTACTGATTGGTATAAAAAAGCAGAAGGCCGTGATTCATATTTACCAAATGAAGACCCAGGCGTAAAATCAGTTCATAAGATTTATGATTATTATAAATCAAATAATATTAAAACAGTCGTGATGGGTGCATCATTTAGAAGTAGCGATCAAATAAAAGCTCTTGCAGGATGTGATAATCTTACTATCGCACCAAGTCTTTTAGATGAAATGGAAAATGATAAATCCTCACTCAAGCAAGCTTTATCTCCAAATAATATTAGCGGCGTTCTTCCAATTTCTATGGATGAAGCAACTTTTAGATGGGAAATGAATGCAAATCCAATGGCAACAGAAAAATTAGCCGAAGGAATTCGTAATTTTGATTTAGACCACAAAAAACTTATTAACTTAATTGCTTCCAGAATGGGGATTTGATTTAGCTTTTAGATTTACAGAGAAAATAATTTAAAAACTTTATATATATTTCAGCAAGTATAAATTTGTGAACTTAATTTTATTTTTTTGGCCAAAACTATAAGTATGAGAGCATTATGAAAATATTAATTATTGGCGCAGCGGGTATGATTGGAACGCGGTTAGCTAAATCAATTATTAAAAATAAAACAAACAAAACTAAACATGACATTACTCTATTTGATGTTATTGCGCCAAAATTAGATGAAAATGATGGTTCATGTAGAATAAAAATAGGGGATATTTCTGATTCAAGTGTTGCTGCAGAATTAATTAATGAAATGCCTGATATAATTTATCATCTTGCTGCAATTGTTTCAGGTGATGCCGAGTCAGATTTCAAAAAAGGTTGGAATACGAATGCTAGTGGAACTTGGAATTTGCTTGAAGAAATCCGAAAGAAAAATATTTCTTTAACCGGTTCTTATAAGCCAAAGTTTATTTTTACTTCATCAATCGCTGTCTTTAGTGGACCTTATCCAAACACAATTAATGATGATTTTTCACCTAACCCTGAAACATCATATGGCGCTCAAAAATTAGTTGGCGAAATTCTTATCAGTGACTATACACGCAAAGGCTTTTTGCAGGGTATAGCACTTCGTTTTCCAACAATTGTAGTAAGGCCAGGTATACCTAACAAAGCAGCAAGTTCTTTTTATTCAAGTATCATTCGAGAACCTTTAAATGGAATAGAAGCCATATTACCTGTTCACGAAAGCCTTCGTCACTGGTTTGCAAGCCCTCAAAGTGCTATTTCTTTTTTACTTCATGCAGCAAAACTTGACTTTACTAAACTTGGGAATAGACGTTCTTTAAATTTACCAGGTATTTCATGCTCAATCACAGAACAAATATCAGCACTTGAAGAGATTGCTGGAGCAAAAATTAGTAATCTAATCAAGCGCCATTTTGATCCAGAAATAGATAAAATAGTTGGAAACTGGCCCCAAAATTTTATGGCAACTCGTGCTATCGAGTTAGGCTTTGTTGCAGATAAGAACTTTAAAGAAATAATTCAAAAATACATTGATGAAGAAATTAATTTAATATCATAATTCACAAAAAAGACACCCATATTAATCGAATTGAAGTGAGTACTAATAGGACGTAAATAATTGGATAAAATATTTCTGTGTTCATCTTTTTGACAATATATGCACCTAATAAAGTTGCTACTACAGCTACAGGAATTAAAATTAAAGAAGACCAAGTTACAGCAAGATTAAGGCGTCCAAGCGCAAAATAAGGTCCAATTTTAATAAAATTGAAAACAGAGAAAATTAAAACACTAGAACCAACAAATACTTTGGGTTCTAACCGTAAAGGTATTGCATATATTTGGAATGGTGGGCCTCCCGCATGCGCTATGAAACTAGTAAATCCAGAGATAAGACCCCAAAAATATCCACTCCAATTATTCTGCTTTATAGAAAATTTAAAATTTTTAAATTTTCTATAAATTAATCTTTGGAGAATAAATAATAGAGCTATAATACCAACTAAAAGCCCAACCATTTCTTCAGATACGATAGAAGCAGTTATCCAGCCAATGGCAATTCCTACAATACCCACTGGTAAGATAATAAGAACTAATTTTTTTTCCCATTGTCCACGCCAAGTCCATAAACTAATTGCGTCCATAACAAGATAAATAGGTAATAAAAAAGCAACTGCTTCAAGTGGTGGCATAATTAATGCTAAAATAGGCACGCCTAAAATACCAAAAGCTCCACCAAAACCACCTTTAGACAACCCAACAAGAAATACTGCTACCAAAACAACAAGGGTACTCATTAAATCTGAAAAAATAGGAGTATTCATTTATTTGCCCATTTACTTAGAAATTAGCACAAAGGCCAAAAAGCTAATATTTTAAATTAAAATCAGTTATTATATTAAACTAAAATTGATAATATCTTGACTTTATTTGAAAAGAAACATCGTTGACTAGAGCTAATAAAAAAACTTAGTGTTACTACCTTATGTTAATATAAAATACTGAGTATTATAAACAACAAATCTAATATAAATTTATTTTTTTAGGAAAACTCTAATGGCTGACGAACACGACCGTTCAATGATGGAAAACCTGTATTGGTGGGGAATTCCAACAATGTTTAGATGTAATAATGAAACATTAAACAATCAAGATATTGCCTTAGTTGGGGTTCCTCATTCAACGGGAAACGGAACGACTGAAAGAGATCAGCACCTTGGTCCTCGCGCACTTCGCAATGTATCAGCAGTACATAGGCGAGCACATATCGATTTTGGAATAGACCCCTGGACGAGTGCTGAAATAATAGATTTAGGCGATGTTCCATTTCCACGGGCAAATGATAATGAAGACTGCATAGAGCGAATTACTAAATTTTTTACAGAAATAGATGAAGCAAAA
Source organism: uncultured Amylibacter sp. (assembly GCA_905182285.1). Lineage (GTDB taxonomy): Bacteria > Pseudomonadota > Alphaproteobacteria > Rhodobacterales > Rhodobacteraceae > Amylibacter. The sequence goes on from CAJJAY010000012.1 coordinate 221,469, forward strand.
ATTAAACCAGTTTCAATTGGTGGTGATCATTCAATCACAGGTGGAATTATTCAAGCACTAGGATGTGGAAAACTTACAAATGGTCAACCCATCAGCTTTTTGCACCTTGATGCCCATACTGATGTTTTTACCAAAGTAGATCATTTTCTTGGTGCAAAAAAATCAGCAGCACACTGGGGCGCTTACCTTGCAGACCAAGGGAAAATTGATCCATCACGTTCAATGCAAATTGGGTTACGTGGTCATCCAAGAACATTAGATTGGCTACAACCAGCTTATGATTATGGTTATAATATTGTTACTATGAAGGACTTTAGAAAACGCGGATTAGCTGATGTTATTGCCCAAACAATAAAAGTATTAGGTAATCGTCCCGTTTATATTACTTTTGATCTTGATTGCCTTGATCCAACTATAGCTCCAGGTGTATCAAATATTGAGCCTGGTGAGAAAGGTTTTGATATAGATGAAGCTATCGCGCTATTACGCGCCGCTCGTGGACTAAACATTGTTGGAGGTGACGTAGTCTGTATGATGCCAACAAAAGATAGTCCAAACAATATTACAGCATTAACCGCTTCTGCCATTATGTTTGAAATGATTTCAATGATTGCAGAAAATAATATTAAATAACTTCACGATTTAAGCCAAACTTTTATCAACCGGAAGCTTTCACGGAAATGCGCTTCACGTGAATTCTGATCAGTTATTAAATGACCTCTCTTAAACTTATCAGAGAGCATTTTTCCTTTTTCAAGATCTTTAGTAAGGTAGTTTAAAGCTTCATTTACCTCAGTTGTATTAACCTCTCGTTTACGACAGTTATCTATTGCCCACTGCAATGATGTCAGCGATTGCAAAAGTTCATATTCTGTAATTAATTCTTCTGACCAATTACCACCAAATGCAACATTTGATATTTTCTTTTTAAATTCCATGATAGAACATATAGTGAACATTTAGATAGATTCGCAATATAAAATGCATCCACTTCGTACAATTTATATAGACATGAATAGCTTTTTTGCTAGCGTTGAACAGCATGAAGAGCCCAATTTACGCGGAAAGCCTGTAGGTATTACCGCAATGGAAGGTGATATAGGATGCCTCGTAGCAGCAAGTTATGAAGCAAAATATTTTGGTGTAAAAACCACCATGAGTATTAAAGAGGCAAAGGCCTTATGCCCAAGAATCATCTTAAGACCCTCAAGGCATCGCTTATATGTTAAATACAATCAACACATAGCTAAGATCTTTGATCAATATGCTGAACTAGAATACGTGCGCAGTGTAGATGAATTTCAAATTGCACTTGGTGGTAAAACATCAAATTTAAAAATTGCATCAAAATTAGTACAAACGATGAAAGATGCACTCAAACATGAAATAGGTGAAAGTTTAAAATTTTCAGCTGGAATAGGTTCAAACCATCTTCTTGCAAAAATCGCAGGCAAGTTAGAAAAACCTAATGGAATGCAATGGTTATCTCCTGATAACATGCCTGATCGATTATTAGATATCCCACTTGAAGATTTACCAGGAATCGGGCGAGGCATATTATTTAAACTTAATTCTGCAGGAATTCACAATGTTACAGAAATATATAATCTGGATCCAAAACATGCACGCAAAATTTGGGGATCTGTCATAGGTGAGCGTTTTGTGCGCTTACTACAAGGAGAAAATATTCCATTAGAAAGCACAAAACGTGGCGGTTACGGTAATAGTAAAATGCTAGCACCCGAAAACCGAACATTAAAAAATGCTTATCTTGTTTCTAGATGGCTGATTGAAAAATCAGTAGCAAGATTGCGCCGAGATAACTATACCGCATCACAGTTTGCATTATTTTTAAGAATACAAAACCCCCAGAGCCGCTGGGGTAGCAGTATAAAAACACATTATAGTCAGGATACTGCACATTTTTTAGATATAAATCGTAAACTTTGGCGAACAATGTATATTCAAAAACATCCCCACCTTATATCTTCTATTTCAATACAGCTAGGAAACATTTTACCCTTACCAAAACGCTCGGGTGAAATGCTTTTACCTATGGAAATGGCAAAAAAAAATGAACGTGAACGCTTAGCAAGAACCATTGATACTATTAACAAAAGATTTGGAGCCAGCACAGTGACTTATGGAATAAATAAAGCCCACAATGGTTTCTTTGAACGTGGGTAAAATATCCAAAAAAATTTAACTAAATATAATTCTAAACTAATGAAATTTATGTCGTTTTTGAGACAGGTTAAAAAAATTAATTAACTAACAAACGTATATGAAAAAAGATTTTCCAGTGAATGACCGTGGTGCAGCAATCTCAATGATTGGAGCAATGCTAATACTTGGTTTTACTGATAACTTTATAGTTTTTATTGCAGAGATAATGAGTCTTTGGCAATTCCAATTTATTCGTGCAGTTATCGCATTGCCCTTAATAGTTTGTATTGCATATTTATTGAAAATCACAATACGCCCTAAACGCCCTTGGGCAGTTGCATTGCGAAGTTTATTTTTAACAATAGCCATGATTTTTTATTTTTGGTCTTTGGCTTTTATACCAATGGCTCAAGCCTTAGCTGGCCTCTTTACATCACCTATTTTTATTTTAATAATTAGTGGATTAATTTTTCGTCAATCAATCAGTTTTATTCAAATAGTTGCTGTTTTTATAGGTTTTATTGGAATAATTTTTGTTGTTGATACTGAATTTACAGAATTAACTTTTTTTAGTTTCTTACCTGTTTTTGGTGGTTTATTTTATGCAATGGCTGCTGTAGCCACACGCGAGTTTTGTGAAGGTGAGACAACTTTGGCCTTATTAGCTAGCATAATGATAATGCAAGGTTTTGTTGGAATGTGCGCATTATATATTATTGCATGGGTTTCACCTGAGGTGCCGAATGGAGCAGCTGGATTTATTTTACGAGAATGGGTGTGGAATATTAATAGTGTAATGCCATGGATTACACTACAAGCTGTAGGAGCAATTTTAGGGATCGGATTAATTTTTCGAGCTTATCAAATTGGGCAAGCTTCCCAAGTTGCAGTTTTCGAATATTCAGCTCTTATATTTGGACCATTTTTTGCTTGGGTTTTAATAGGTCAGCAAGTAAATTTAATGCAGCTTTTAGGAATTTTGTTAATTGCAATAGCAGGTAGTTTAATTGCATTGCGATCGTTAAAAAGGGATATTCAAATATGAAAACTATGACATGCAAACAGCTTGGTGGCGCGTGTGATAAAACTTTCAGTGCCAATACATTTGATGAAATTGTCACAATGAGCAAACATCATGGAATGGAAATGTTCAAAAAAAATGACAAAAGTCACTTAACCGCAATGGAAGAAATTAGCGTGCTAATGCAAGATCAATCTAAAATGCAGGAATGGTTTAATCAAAAAAAAGAAGAGTTTAATGCATTGTAAAACAACGCATTAATCTACATCTCATTAATCCCTATATTATAGTTGAAAGCGTTCGAGATTTACCATCACGGGCTGCATCATCCGCAGCATCTGCCAATAATTGTGCCCTAAGGCCATCTTCACCATTAGGTTTCATAATGCCACCAGAATTCACTACATCTACAAAATGTATCATTTCCGCACGATAAGCTTCAGCATATCGCTCTAAAAAAAATGGTTGTGTTGGCGCAGATTGAAAACCTGAAGCGTTTGATAATTCAACTGTGTTTTCAAGTATGTTATCAGCGCGTAGCATTCCCAAAGAACCATGAACTTCAATTCTTTGATCGTACCCATAAGTAGCCCGACGAGAATTACTAATTTGACATAGCTTTCCAGTCGCTGTTTTTAAAGTCACAACTGCAGTATCAAAATCACCAGCTTTACCAATTTCAGGATCTACAAGGCACGATGCCGCAGATGAGAGCTCAATAGGTTCTTCTCCAAGCAAAAATCTTGCCATATCTAAGTCATGAATCATCATATCTCTAAAAATACCACCCGATGTTTTAATATAACCAATAGGTGGTGGAGACGGGTCACGTGAAAGGATTGTAACAATTTCAACATCACCAATGACTTGATCTGATATTTTCCTTTGTAAATTTGCAAAACTTGGATCAAATCGGCGATTAAAGGCGGTCATAAATGGAACCCCAGCCCTTTCAACAGCAACCATGCATTCTCTGATACGCTCAACAGATAAATCTACTGGCTTTTCACAAAAAATTGCTTTCCCATTTGCGGCAGCTTCGTGAATCAAATCATAATGTGTAGTAGTTGGTGTACCAATAATCACCGCATCAATGCCTGAATCACATATAATTTCTTCACTAGTCATAACTTTTGCATTTAAATCATTAGCTAATGCATTTGCCGCCTCAGGTAAGAAATCAGAAACTGCTACAGCTCGCGCTGTATGCATTCCTTTAAGAGTTTTACCATGCACTTGGCCAATACGCCCACAACCAAGAATTCCAATATTAAGCATTTTCAACCTTTCAAATTAGATAGAACGCGTCGCACAACAGCAACCGTCGGATCATGTGTTTCTTTTAAAATTGATACACGATCAAATCTTTTAGCATCTTTGTTAACTGCATTACGCATCGCTTGACCAAATGCCATTCTCAACTCTGTTCCAATATTAAACTTACAGATATTTGTTTCACGTGCGAGGCGTTTTCTTTGTTCAGTAGGAACACCAGATCCACCATGAATAACTAAAGGTACAGAAGTAAGCATCTGAATTTTAGATATTCTATCTTCATCTAATCCACCTTCTTTATTTTCCTGCAAATGAACATTACCTACTGAAATTGCCATTGCATCAACGCCAGTTTCATTTGCAAAAATTTCTGCTTCTGCTGGATCTGTACCCGCTGAATTTTCCCCATTTGAATAACCGACAAAACCAATTTCACCTTCACATGAAATATTAGATTCATGTGCAATTTTTACTATTCGTTTTGTCTCTTCAATATTTTCCTTCAAAGACTTTCGTGAGCCATCGTACATTAACGAAGTAAAGCCACTGTCTAACGCCAATGCACATTCATCATATGTATAGCCATGGTCAAGGTGTGCAACTACGGGCACAGAGGCATTTTCTGCCAAATGACGAAACATTTTACCAAGGATAGGAAGAGGAGTATGTTCCCGGCAACCAGGCCCCGCTTGTAATATAACAGGACAATTTTCAGCTTCTGCAGCTGCAACAAACGCACGCATATCTTCCCATCCAAGCGTAACTAAACCACCTATTGCATATGAACCTTTTAAAGCAGGTTGAAGTACCTCTGATAATGTAGCTATGGGCATTATTTAAACTTTGCTATCATATCTTTTATACCTGGGATCGTTTCTAACTGATCAGCATGGCTTGGCTGAAAATATTGCACTAGAGACCGCTGAGATAAACCACCTAAAATTGTAAAATAATACATCTGATAACCTGGCAAAACCGCACAAGGATGATACCCAGAGTCTAAACAGATTGTTGAACCATCAACTAAATGATAAGCATCACCTGATTTTCCATCCTCACGTTGCAGCATTTGCACACCTGACCCATGGCTTGGTTTAAAACGAAAGTTATATGTTTCATCATGACGTGTCTCAATTGGTAAGCGATCTGTATCATGTTTATGGCTTGGGAAACCTGACCAACCGCCTTCACCAACAGTAAAAAGTTCTGAAACTAATAACCTACCAACTTTATCATGATACTTTGTACCTAATATGTGTTTAATTTTTCGATGTGTTTTGGTTTCATCAGATCCATATTGCACTTTATCCAACTCGTTTGTCCGTACGGAAAATGCATCTAGTACTTTATCATATTTCGCACCAGCTATAAAGACTTCAGCTTTTTCACTTGTACAAACCATTGTGGCTTTTGCCGCAGTTGGAACATAAACACCTTCAGGCTCTCCGTCCCAAACATCTTCTGTGCGTTGCCCCAATCCATCACATTTAAATCCCTCAACATCAATATTAACAGTACCTGTTGCAGGAACTATACAAGTTTCAAATCCAGGAACTGCATATTCAAATGCTTGTCCTTTTGTTAATTTAACTATGTTAAAATAATTTAATGGCACAGTTGGGTCGTCAATATCTACAATTGGTTTATTTTTATTATCAAAAGGCGCAATATGCATTTTTTTCCCTTACTTATTTGTTGGGCCTGGATGATCGGCCATAAATTCTTTTAGTGTATTAATATCTGCCATAGCAGGAGCACAACCTGGACGAGATACAGTAATTGATGCTGAAGCTGATCCTCTAAGAATTGAATCTTTTAAATCATATCCATCAGCTATAGACGTTACAAAACCTGCCATAAAACTATCACCTGCTCCGGTGGGTTTAAGGGCTTTAACTGGATATATACCTGTATGAATTTCTTGCCCATCAAAAAATGTAATAGCGCCTTCTGCACCCATCTTATAGATTACCAAAGTTGCCGATGTTTGCGACAATTCACGTGCTTTTTTTAAACCTTTATTAATACTACCTGCCATAAAGCCAAATTCTTCATCATTCCCAACTATCATATCACTTTGTTCTGCAGCAGCAGATAAAACTTGCGATGCAACTTCTGGAGATGTCCAAGAGTACGGACGATAATCAACATCAAAAATAATTGGTAGACCAGCGCTTTTAGCGTGTGAAAAAGCTAGCATGCTAGCACTTCTTGATGGTTCAGCAGCAAAGACAGTTCCAGCAGTAATTAATGCTCCATATTTAGAATAATTTATAACTCGAACATCATCAGTATCCATCTGAAAATCAGCTGCGCCATTTCGGTAAATAACTGATTGGTGTTTTTCGACACGACTTTCATAAACCGCCAAAGAATTACGAAATTCTCCGCCAACCGGCTTTACATAAGAGACATCAACTCCATATTTTTTCAATTGGTTTACACAATATAAACCAATACTATCATCAGACACTCGGGTTACCAATGCAGATTTACCACCAAGCTTGCAAATGCCAGCAGCAATATTCGCTGATGAGCCCCCAAGCCCAACACTCATACTTATTGCATCTTCTGTAGCGGCACCTGGAGGATCAGGGTATAAATCCATTCCAGCTCGCCCAATTATTAGAAAATTATTTTCTTTTATTCCATCAAAAAGGAGTGGCATTTAAATTCCTTTTCTTTGGCGAACACGTGATGATTCCCATTCTTTGTGAGCCTCAGTAATTTTTTTGTTATTAGATATATGAGGTGTTCCGACTTCCCACCAAGTATGACCCTCAGCTGTCCAACCATCATATGGGTCAACTTTCATGACAATAACGTATGTCTGATCTGCAGATTTTGCTCGCTTGAATGCATCTGCTAATCCAGTTGGGCTTTCTACAGTTTCCGATAAAGCCCCCAACGATCTAGCATGACTTTCAAAATCAACACGCATTTGATTAACAGCAGTTGGAGTGTCCGAAATTAAATTATTAAAACTTTCGTTTCCTGTATTGTTTTGAAGTTTATTAATAACTGCAAATCCACCATTATCTAAAACTAATATAATCATCTTTTTTTGTGTTAATACGGATGAATAAATATCTGAATTCATCAACAAATATGAACCATCACCAGTGAATACAATCGTATCTTTTTCTGGCTCTTTCTCAGATTGAGCTATGCGTGCACCCCATCCACCAGCTATTTCATATCCCATACAAGAAAATCCAAACTCAACATCAACTGTACTTATTCCTAAGGTACGCCAATTAGCTGTTACCTCTGCAGGCAAACCACCAGCAGCAGCAACAATACGATCACGCGGATCACAATTTTCATTAACAACACCAATTGCTTGAGCATATGATGATGGGCCGTTTTTTAAGTTTGTATTTTTTGAAACATAATCATTCCATTTTACTCGCTCTTTGCGAGCATTCTTTATCCAATTATCAGGAGTTATATATCCAACAAGTTCCTGACTTAATGTAGTTATACCAAGCTTTGCATCACCAACAATTGTTAATGAAAGATGTTTTGCTGCATCATGACGTGCAACGTTTAAACCAATAATTTTTGCGTCTTTAGAAAATGCAGTCCAAGATCCCGTTGTGAAATCTTGCAAGCGTGTACCAATAGCTAAAATAACATCTGCTTGTTCAGCAATATTGTTGGCACTATTTGAACCAGTTACACCAATTGGCCCTATATTTAGACCATTAGATTCCAAAAGATTTGCACGCCCAGCAATTGTTTCAACTACAGGAATTTGAAATTTATCTGCAAATTTTGTTAATTCTGATACAGCTCCAGAATATTGGACACCACCTCCAGCTATAATCATTGGACGCTTTGCATTTTTTAGTAATGAAATTGCATCTTTTATTTCATCAGCATCTGCAGATTGACGTCGAATTCGATGTATTTTTTCATCAAAAAATGAAATCGGATACTCATATGTCCAACCTTGAACATCTTGAGGTAAGCCAAGAAAAGCAGGGCCACAATCTGCAGGGTCCAGCATGGTTTCTAATGCAGCAGGCAAAGATTGAATAATTTGAGCAGGATGGGTTATTCGATCCCAAAAACGGCTTACCGACTTAAAGGCATCATTAACACCAAGCGTAGGGTTCCCAAAATGCTCTAGTTGCTGCAAAACAGGATCTGGTAATCTAGTAATAAAAGTATCACCACATAGCATTAACATAGGCAGTCTGTTTGCATGGGCCAATGCTGCACTTGTGAGTAAATTTGTTGTTCCTGGGCCAGCTGAAGCAGTACAAAACATAAAGCGCCGTCGTAAATGAGCTTTTGCATATGCCGCAGCAGCAAAGCCCATTCCTTGTTCATTTTGTCCCCTATATAGTGGAAGTTTGTCTTTGTTTTCATATAGCGCCTCACCTAAGCAAGTAACGTTACCATGTCCGAAGATACCAAAACCACCTCCACATAAGCGAACTTTTTCGCCATCTATTTCAATATATTGTGACGAAAGGTATTTAATAATAGCCTGTGCTACAGTTAAATTTACTGTTTCTTTTTGTTGTTTCAAGGTATTCTCCGCAAGCAGCCAAATATTTAGTAATCTCAGTTGGGTATTGACCCATATGCACAAACAAGGTTACATAATTTGCAACCGGTTGCAATCAAATTTTACAGGAGAATTTAGATGTCCAGACTAGGCATTGGCATCATTGGAGGTGGCTACATGGGCAAGGCACATGCGGCTGCATATGGCTCTGTTGGTACACTCTTTGAAACGACACTTAGGCCAGAATTAGAAATGGTTTGTGCAACAAGTATATCAAGTGCAGAAAAGTACCAAAAAAATTATGGATTCAAATCTGCTACGACAGATTGGAAAGAAGTTGTAAACAATCCCAATATAGATGCAGTGGTAATAGCTTCACCTCAGTCTACACATTGCGAAATAGCATTGGCTGCATTTAAGAATCGCAAACATGTTTTTTGTGAAAAACCCTTAGGTGCATCCGTTGAAGAAAGCCGAACCATGTTAACTGCTGCAGAAGCCTCTGGAATGGTTCATATGACTGGATTTAATTACATTAGAACACCTGCATCACAATATGCTCGTCAATTGATTGTAGAAGGTCGGATAGGTGACATAACTTGGTTTCGAGGCGAGCATACTGAAGATTTTTTAGCAGATCCATCAATACCAACAAACTGGCGAACGACTGGAAAATCTAATGGAACCATGGGTGATTTAGCTCCCCATATGATAAACGCAGCACGAGCGTTAGTGGGACCTATTTCGTCATTAACTGCATGCGTAGAAACTGTTCATGCTAATAGGCCAGGTGGAAAAGTAACTAATGATGATCAAGCACAGATGATGTGCAAATTTGAAAATGGAGCTCAAGGTCATTTGTTTTTTAGCCGTGTCGCGACTGGGCGAAAAATGGGTTATGCCTACGAAATACATGGTACAAAAGGTTCAATAAAATTTGACCAGGAAGATCAAAATGCATTGCATTTATATACAATTGATAGCGTAGAAAAAGAAAGAGGTTTCAAAAAAATACTTACAGGCCCAGCCCATCCTGATTATAAAGCATTTTGCCAAGGCCCAGGACATGGGACTGGGTATCAAGATCAAATTATTATTGAAGCAAATGATTTTTTAAGAGCTATCCATGAAGGGCGTAATATTTGGCCAACCTTTTCTGAAGGAATGGAAGTAAATAGAGTGGTTAGCGCCGCATTAGATTCAAGTGAGAAAAATATCTGGGTTAAGATCGCAGATTATTAAAATAAAGGCTATAAATATGATAAAAATAGGTAATGCCCCGTGTTCTTGGGGAGTTGAATTTGCGGATGATCCACGCAACCCAAACTGGCGCAAAGTGCTACAAGAAAATGCTAGTGCAGGATACACAGGGATTGAACTGGGCCCTGTTGGATTTATGCCAGAAGATCCAGAAATTTTATCTGATGCACTTGATGAATTTAATCAAGAATTAGTGGGTGGTGTTGTTTTTCGAGCATTTCATGACCCAGAAAAATGGGAAGATGTATTGGATGGAGCACAAAGAACTTGCAAAGCATTGAAGGCTCATGGTGCAAAACATTTAGTCTTAATAGACAGCATATCTGAACGCCGTGCACCAACAGCTGGAAGAGCCAATGAAGCTGAACAAATGGATAAAGCAGAGTGGACAGCATATCGCGATAGAATTGCTACAGTTGCACGTATTGGCGCAGAAGAATACGGACTTACGGTTGGCATTCACGCTCACGCCGCTGGCTTTATGGACTTTGAGCCAGAGCTAAACAGGTTATTAGATGAAATTGATGAAAATATCTTAAAGATTTGCTTTGACACTGGTCATCACTCTTATGCTGGATTTGACCCAGTAGAATTTATGAAAAAGAATATAAATAGAATTAGTTATATGCATTTTAAAGACATCGATCCAAAAGTTAAGGCACATGTTGTCGCCAATAGAACAGATTTTTATGATGCATGTGGGCAGGGTATTTTTTGCAACCTAGGCGATGGGGATGTAGACTTCCCAGCTGTCAGAAGACTTCTCTTAGATAATAATTTTAATGGTTGGTGTACTGTTGAACAGGACTGTGATCCTGAAGGAGACACATCACCAATTGATGATGCAAAATTAAATCGTAACTATCTACAATCTATTGGCTTTTAGGAGAACTCATATGAAAAAACTAAGATGGGGAATGATAGGTGGTGGTGAAGGTAGCCAAATTGGACCAGCCCACCGCTTGGGTTCAAGCTTGGATGGGCTATTTGAATTCAGCGCAGGTGCATTAGATCACCGCCCTCAAGAGGGTATTGAATATGGGCAAAAACTTGGGTTGGGTGAACGCGCTTATGGTAGTTGGCAAGATATGTTGACAGCTGAAAAAAAGCGTGATGATAGAATTGACCTTGTTACTGTCGCCACTCCAAATTCTACCCACTTTGAAATTACAAAGGAATTTCTAGAAAGCGGATTTAACGTTTTATGTGAAAAGCCCATGACAATGACTGTCGAAGAAGGTGAGGAGATTGTTAAGATTTCGAAGAAATCTGGTAAAATTTGTGCCGTAAATTATGGCTACACTGGATATAGTTTAGTTAGACACATGAAAGCTATGATTCAAAGAGGAGACATAGGTAAAATACGATTAGTAAATGCTGAATTTTCTCATGGGCATCATGCCGATGCAGAAGATGCCAATAATCCCCGCGTAAGATGGCGATATGATCCTGCTCAAGCAGGCGTCAGTGCTCAATTTGCTGACTGTGGTATTCATGCAATGCATATGGCTAGTTTTGTAACTGGCCAAGAAGTTACAAAACTTTCCGCTGATACAGTATCGTGTTTAGAACAGCGTGTTTTAGAAGATGATGCAATGGTAAATTTCAGAATGGATGGAGGAGCAGTTGGACGTCTTTGGACATCATCTATTGCTATAGGTCGTCAGCACGGCTTGGGTATTCAAGTTTTTGGAGAAACTGGTGGATTAAGGTGGAGCCAAGAGCAACCAAATCAACTTTTCTACATGCCTTTAAATAAACGCCTGCAGATTATTGAACGTGGTGAAGCTAACTTATCACCAGAAGCAGATCGAACATCTCGCGTTACAATTGGGCACGCAGAAGGAATGCCACTGGCTTTTGCAAATATATATACAGATTTAGCAGAAGCAATAAATGCAGAAAAAGAAGGTCGCAAAATGAATCCTGCTGCTGATCTTTATCCTAAAGCCATTGATGGATTAAGATCTATGGCAGCTGTTGTTGCAGTTTCAAAATCTGGAAAACAAAATGGCAAATGGTTAGATGCTCGTCCTCCAATGTTTCAATAAAATACTATTTAGGCGTGGGGCGAAGTGTCCCGCGTTCTATAATTTTACATTCAAACAATTGTCCCTCTGGACGAATGGAGCCATTTTCAACTATTTCTGATACGCGGTCGATAGATGCTGATATTATTTCTGGCAATGGATTACTAATAGTTGTTAAGTTTATGTTATCCCAACTCGCCATTTCCATATCATTTAAACCTATAATTCCAACGTCTTCTGGCACATTATATCCAGCACCTTGGAGTGCAGACAATGCACCAATTGAAAGAACATCGTCAGCACAAAAATACGCCTCTGCAAGATTATCTTCCATTAATCGAAGCATTGCAGTTCGCCCCGCCCCAAAAGAATATTCACTTGCAAAGCTTGTGGAACAGCTACAATCTGAATGAGCCTCAATTACACTAAGGAAGCCTTTACCACGGTCTATTGTGGTAGTTGCAGTTTCTGGGCCACCTAAAAAAGCAATTTTACGATAGCCCCTAGAAATTAATGTTAACGCAGCCATTCGACCCGCCATTATATTATCAATACCAAGTACATCAACTATGGGATTTTCACTATGGCTCCCAAAAGGATGAACTACTGGAAAGCCAGCATCTTTAAATGCTTTTGAAAATCCAGGCTTTAGTGTTGAGGAAGCAACAATAACACCATCAACAGAATATTGACGCAACATCCTAATAGATGCCTCTGGGTCAGTTTCTTCTGAAAGATTTACTAAGAGTGGGCGCAGACCACGCTCTTGTAAACCACGTGTAAATAAATCAAATACTTCCAAAAAAAATGGATTTCTAAAGTTATTTGAAACCAATCCAATCATTTTAGTTCGGCCAGTTGTCAATGATGATGCTAATGCATTTGGACTATATCCAAGCTCTAAGGCTGCTTTTTTTACTTTTTCACGTGTCTTTAAAGAAACTGAAGCACCTTCAGTATAAGTCCGTGAAACCGCTGAACGGGATACGCCAGCTAGTTCTGCGACATCCTTTAGCGTTACGATCATAAATCTCTCCTAAATCAATCTTTAGGTTTTTTGGTATAATTAATTGTATAGAATTGCCATGAACAAATACTTGCAAGGCCAAGGAATATAACTGCCCAAATTATGTTTGAATTGTATAATTCTAACATACCCCAAAAAAACAAAATACAAACAATTACAATTCGTATCCAGGCTGGAGCAAAAAATGGGTTATTAAAATCAAATAATTTCACGAGGTACTTTCATATTCTGCACCAGTTTTGGCGCCAGTTATATATGATACAACATCTTCGCCACTATAGTCACCACTTTTTATATCAAGGTTTGCACAAATCTGACCACGCCGAAAAACTACAATGCGATCAACCAAGTCAAATACTTGTCGCATATTGTGACTAACCAAAATTAATGGTTCACCTTGGTCTTTAAGTTGGCGAATAATATTTTCTACTTGTTTAGTTTCCTGTACACCAAGTGCCGCCGTAGGCTCATCCATAATAGTTAATTTAGAATGAAAAGAAGCAGTTCGTGCAATAGCGACACATTGCCTTTGTCCTCCCGACATTTTCTCAATGGTGTTGTGAATATTTGGTATCTTGACGCCAGTTTTCTCTAAAGCAGCCATGGTATCTTTTCGCATAGCTTTGTAATCCAGCAATCGAAATGGGCCAAGCCAGTTCCATTTTGTCTTTTCACGCCCTAAAAACAAATTGTCTGGTACATCCAAATGATCAGCAAGAGCCAATGTTTGAAACACAGTTTCTATACCAGATTCCCTTGCCTCAATAGGACCTTTAAAATCAACCTCTTGGCCGTCAAAAATAACAGTTCCACGTGTACGCTGCTCCACACCAGTAATTTGTCTAACAAATGTTGATTTTCCAGCACCATTGTCACCCATAATGGCAACATGCTCACCTTTTTTAAGTTGAAAGTTTGCACCTTCAAGCGCACGTACACCACCGTAATGTTTGGTAAGGTCTTCCGTCTTCAGAACAAACTCTTCGCTCATATTTTATACTCCTAGCCTAAGCTTTTTTACGTTGACGATATTGATCTAAAATAACCGCAGAGATAATAATCGCACCCATAGCCATAAGCTGATAAGATCCATCTAACTTTATGTAAGTAAAGCCAGAACGGATTACACCAAGTACCATTGCACCGAGTACTGTACCAATAATGGAACCACGACCACCTGTAAGACTAATCCCACCAATCACCGCCATAGCAATTGCAAAAAGTTCATAAAACTCGCCCATACCAGCCTGAGCTGTTGAAGCCTTTGAGCTCAATACAACTCCTGCAAAAGCCGCCAACATGGCAGCAATCATATAAACCATTATTTTATGGCGTTTAACATTAATTCCAGACATACGCGCTGCTTCTTCATTTGAACCAATAGCGTAGGTATGCTTACCATAAACTGTGTACCGCATAATTAAGTGAAAAACCACTGCTAGCGATAGAAACCAAACAACAGGCATCATCCCATCACCGATTGCTTTATATTGCTCTGTTGGAAATGAAATTGGGTTTCCTGATGACCACCATAGCGCAATACCACGGCAAATTAAGAACATTCCAAGAGTTGCAATAAACGGTGGTATTCTAAAAATAGCAATAAATGTACCATTTATTGCGCCTATAAAAGCGCCAAAAGATAGACCAATAACTATCGGTATAAAAACGGGTAGATCCATCGCCCAAGTACCAAAAAGTGCTTTTGGATTAGCATATCCGTTTACTAATTCGGTTTGACCAAAACTCATTGCAATCATTGCAGTAGCTGCAACTAAAGGCCCAGAACTTAGGTCAATACCTGCTGTAATAATGACTTGTGACACCCCAAGAGCAATAATTCCAATAATCGCAACTTGTAGAATAATTATTTTTAAACGGGCCTCATTAAAAATAGAGTCAAAACGACCACGAGAATCAAATAGGAAGCTCTGATCTTTCATGTAGGGTAAAATTTGTCCTAAAGCCTCAAAAATTACTATGATAATTATTAATGCCAGCAAAACATTCAGTTCACTTGGCCAAGAACGTTTTGTCTTGTCGAAGGTTAATCCGCCTGTACCTTGGCTTGTATCTGACATAGATGAAGCTCCCTTTTGAGCATTTTATATAAATTCAAGGCGGCACATACAGCGCCGCCCTGAGTATTTAAATTTCTTAAGAAAGTTTAGTTTTTGCTAAGGAAATCACCCATGTTGTCTGGTGTAACTAGAACAAACGGGATGTATACTTTCTTGTCAACTTTTTCACCGGCAATAATGCGAAGTGCTGTATCGATTGAACCTGTACCTTGACCAACAGAATCTTGGAATACTGTTACATCATAATCGCCTGCTGCCATTGCCAATAGTGCATCTTGAGATGCATCAACACCACCAACTTGTACGTCTGCCATATCCATTCCAGCAGCCTTCATTGCTTGAATAGCTCCAATTGCCATTTCATCATTGTTCGCAAGAACAAAATCGAATGGTTCCCCTGAAGACATCCAGTTTGTCATAAGGTCTTGCGCCTCATCACGTGACCAATTTGCAGTCTGCTCATCAATGATAGTCATGAAGTTACACATATCCATACCAATAACATCATGTACATCTTTTGAGCGCTGTACTGCAGCTTGATTTGAAAGCTGACCATTCATCAAATAACCAGTTGCACCACCAGCCTTACCGTCAGCCCGCAAATTTTTACAAATTTCAAATGCTGATAGTGTGCCAGACTCAATCTCGTTAGATGCAACAAATGCTTGCGTTGCAGGTAGAACGTCAACGTTGTCTGGTTCACGGTTCACATAAACAAGTGGAGTATCACCTGCAGCTGCAGAAACTGCTGCACCAGCAGATGTGTCTACGATGTTTACAATTATAGCGTCTACACCAGATGCAACAAAGTTTTTAACTTGGTCTATTTGCTTTGCAAGATCATCAGTCGCGTCTTCTTGTTGATACGCCAAACCATCAATAGTGCCAGCATACTCAACCATACCAGTACGCAATACTGTTAACCAGTTATCATCAAAACGTGAAAATGTCGCTCCGATTTCCTGAGCCGCAGCAGATGTAGCCATTAAAGCAACTAAGCCACTGGCGATTAGTGTCTTTTTCATAATTTTCCTCCCAAAATGTGCCCGGAGCACAGGTTATATTTCCGGGGCCTTATTAAAGGCCATATAAATAATTATTCTTAAGTAAAATTCTAAAAATAATTACTAATTTATTAAATCAGATTAAAATATTCTCAAAAAATATTGAAAATCTACCCGATTCGATGTCAACTCTAACTAAGTCTACCACTTTTGCAACCGGTTGCATTATTTTCTTGCAACCGGTTGCAAAGTCATAAATAGTATATAAAAAAATATTTCAAATAAATAGGAGTCAAAAATGCAAGGGTATTTATCTTCAAATGATTGTAATCTAGAAGAATTTTCTAAAAGTTTAGATCACACGTTAAATCAAAGCGATGTGCCACTAGCTCACGACATCAAAAAAAATATTCCTATTTATGATGTATCCCAAATAGATTTTTTAGATAATACACAAACATTACGTACAGAATGGGCAAATGTATTACATAAAACTGCAGGTGTTCTAGTTTTAAAGAACGCATACCCAGATACATCCTGTATCGACGCAGCTACTTTAATATTCGAAAAAATTATTGCAGATGAAAAAGCTGCTACGGGTGATAAAGCAGATCACTTTGCTGCTTCAGGTGCAAATGATAGAATTTGGAATTCAGCACAAAAACTTTGTCAGTCTGATCCAGATACTTTTGCTAAATATTTCAGCAACCTTGCAGTGGATACCGCTTGTAAAGCTTGGTTAGGGCCAAATTATCAAATGACTGCTCAAATCAATCTAGTTCGCCCAACCGGAGCTGCACAAAGCCCCCATCGAGATTACCATCTAGGATTTCAAACTAGAGAACTTGCAGAAAGTTATCCTGCGCATGTTCATGATTTATCGCCAGTACTAACATTACAAGGTGCAATTGCTCATATTGATATGCCCATCGAAAGCGGTCCAACAAAACTCTTACCATTTAGCCAAATATATAGGCATGGTTATTTAGCATATAGTCAGCCTGAATTTCGTGAATATTTTGAAAATAACTATGTTCAAATACCACTTAATAAAGGAGATGTATTATTTTTTAATCCCGCACTTTATCATGCTGGCGGTGCCAATATCAGTAAAGACATTCACCGTATGGCAAATTTACTACAAGTATCATCAGCATTTGGAAGGGCAATGGAAAGCCTTGATCGATCAGGTATGACTAGAAAACTATATCCAATATTGGCAAAGAATAATCATAATCTTAGTGAAAAAGAAATAGACGCGGCTATAACATCATGTGCTGAAGGATATTCCTTTCCAACAAATCTTGATACTGCACCTCCACTTGATGGCTTAGCGCCTGAAACTCAGGCCAATTTATTTAGACGAGCACTCACTGAAAAAATGTCAATTTCAGATTTTGAAAAAGAATTATCATTACATGATAAAAATAGAAGGGCTTAATTTTTAACACTATAAACTTACAATAAATTTAGCTCCACCCAAATGAGAGGTCTCGACATGTATTTTCCCACCATGAGCTTCAACAATTTCACGACACATAAAAAGTCCTAGACCAGAACTATTTTTAACAATTGAATTTCCACTTCTTGATGAAAAAAATCTATCAAAAATTAATTCTTTCATGTCATCCCTAACACCAAGTCCACTATCTTCAACAACCAATATCAATGGCTTTCTCCATCGTTTATTCAAGGATATGCTTATAGTTCCTCTTGGTTGACTAAAGCTTATAGCATTTTCGATAAGATTTATTAGCACTTGAGCAATTCTGTCTGGCAGACCATTAAAATTTATATTTTTTTGTAGCACTACATCAATAATAATTTTAGAATTTTTTAATTCATCAGTATAATGACTTACTATATCGTCTGTCATGATACTTATATCAAATTTTTCTCTCTTTTTTGCTACAATTTCATGATCAACAATAGCAGCTTCTGATATGTCAGAAACTAATTTATTCATTCTTAATGCTTGGTTTTTAATCTTTAATAATGCTGATTTTTTATTACTATTTTCAGCGTCTAAATTATTTTCAACATGAGCAATAATTGATGCTATTGGGTTTTTTAACTCATGCGAAACATCTGCAGAAAATTGTTCTTTATCCTTAAAAAGCCTAATAATTTGCTTTGTTAATTTAACCAAATTATTATGAAGAAGTCCAATTTCATCTTTCCTTGATGCAAGTTTTGCAACTGACATATTTGCCATTTGATCGGCCAAATCAGCTGGTGTTAACTTCCTATTTAAGCGCTTTGATAATCGTCTAAGTGGGAATGCAATTGAAAATGCTAAAGCCAATCCAAAAACTAACGTAATAATACTTATGCCTATTAAAAATTGGACTCGAAGAGAGTTCCTACTAAAATATGCATTTTTCAAATTATAATCTTCCCAAACCTCAACAAGAGCTATAGTTTTACGATCAACTTTAATTGGCGCTAAAACTCTAATATCATAAGTATTTTCTCCAGATTTAATTACGTGATGTTGAGGTCTGAATTTAGATCGCCGGGTAACAATAGGATCTGTAACTACCCGAGTGTCAGTTAATCTCCTATAGTATGTGAATAATGTCCCAATAACATCCCATGCATACCATTTGTTTTTTTGACCTTGGCTTCCAATGGCCTCTAATGGGCTAACAGCAATTGATGAGCGTAGAATAGGACGCGTTCCATTATAATAAACGTAACCTTTCCCTATCTCTGTTTGATCTTCATATCTATAAATTTTAATTTTATGAATAGGAAGTAACTGATTATCATCGAAAAGGTCATACATCCTAAGCATTAATTGAAAGTCACTTATCTTATCATTATTAAATGATGGCCGAGCAATTTTTCCCATAAAAGATGCTTTAGAATGTAAATTATTTATCTTATTTGAAATGTCATTTCGTACAAAATCATCAGAACTAAAAAAGAATAACCAAAGCGCAATCAAAAACATCAGCAAAAGCCCAAATATTTTTGTTAAGATGCTATGCAAAAGTTCAAACCTTTAATTTATATCCCAAACCATGGACAGTTGAAATTATATCACATGATTTATCAACATTTTCAAACTTTCTACGTATATTTCTTATATGACTATCAATCGTCCTATCACTTACATAAATATTATCCTGATAAGCTGCATCCATAAGTTGTCCACGTTTTTTCACAGCACCAGGCCTATTTGCCAAACTTATTAAAAGCATACATTCAGTTACGGTCAAATTAACTATTTGATCTTTCCAAGTTACTAAGTGCCTATCAATATCAATCTGTAAATCATTAATTATGATTGGTTTATGGGCACTGGAAATTTCAGTTGTGTGACGCTTTAAAACAGATTTAATTCTAAATAATAATAAATGCTTGCTAAAAGGTTTTGCTACAAAGTCATCAGCTCCCAAAGTAAATCCAATTATTTGATCTTGTTCATCTGATTTTGAAGATAGAAAAATTACAGGAAGTCTTTGGTGCTTTGCCCTTACTTGAGTAAGTAGTTCGTAACCATTCATTTCAGGCATTTTAATATCAAATATCGCAATATCAACATTAGTTTTATCTAAAAAATCTAACGCATTTTGTGGGTTCAAATAAGATGATACCTTATAGCCTTCACTCAAAAGCATTTCTTTTAATGGATCTAATATTTCTTTTTCATCATCGACTATTAAAATATGTGGCATAAAAAATCCTCTCTTAATAAGCCCTCACATATTTTTTTTTAGGTAACAAGAGTATTTAAATAGGCTGCACAAAATATTCACATACTTTCATTAAGTTTGCAAATTTTCCCAATTAGCACTGCATATCATCCATTTATTAAAGTTTCACAGGGCAGAAACACCTGAAGAGCAAACACCTCGTAGCTCCCCTAGCAGTGTTACCTCCTGGCATTGTTAGGGTTTTAAGCAAGGAATAATGAATGATAAATTTAATATATATTATACCCATTGTGATATTTAGTATCGCATTTATTCTAAAGGTTTTTATGTTCAAATGAAAAGATCATTACAAAAATTAACAA
Organism: uncultured Amylibacter sp.; assembly: GCA_905182285.1. Taxonomy (GTDB): domain Bacteria; phylum Pseudomonadota; class Alphaproteobacteria; order Rhodobacterales; family Rhodobacteraceae; genus Amylibacter. Next base: position 241,876 of record CAJJAY010000012.1, read on the forward strand.
TTTGGACATTTTTTAAATATCCAAAAATTTTAAAAATTAACATAAATTTCAATGACGGTGGCCTCTGGCCATGGGAGGTAAATTCTTCAAAATTTATTTCATCACCATATGATAATAAAAAAACTTTCATAACAGAGAGGGAACTAAAATGATTCAAATTGTTACTATCATTGCAGTTGGCACACTTTGGGCTGCATCATTAGCGGTCGTTGTCTTTGAAATAATAATACCAAGCAGAAGTATAAGCCCAGCTACAGAAGTACAAGAATTTACACATGAGCTACCTAGAAGACATAATGTATAATTTATTGGTGTGGTGATTATTCATAAAATAATCACCACAAATTAATTAAGATATCTTTATCTGGTAACAATATTCTTACTAGTACGGTATGCGTAAATATTAGTGTTATTAATTTTATAAAGTTCACCTTGTTGCGCATTTTCAAATTTTTGATTTTTATTACTTAATTTATAATTTAAATTTTTACTTTTAGTCTGAATTTGTTTAATTTTAGGGATACTCGTTTCTTCTGGCATAACACCGGCTAATGATGAATTAGCAATTAGCCCTAATATACAAATTGATAAAAAATATTTCATAGTAATCTCCATTTAGGTCTTTTTAAAAGCTCTCTGATGACGTGCGACCATGAAAAGTCACCAGAGAGAAGTTTGAAGCCAACTGAGGTCTTTTGCTGACTTTTAAAATGGCAAATTTAATCACCTCTTGAGGTTGTATGAAATAAAGTTGCAATAAAGATGGCATAAATTTGTAGATTTAAAGGAAGAATGTGCAAAAATAATGATTTAGAAGATGCCAATCTACATAATAAAATCAAACTCTCTGAGGACTTTTTTTTTAAGTTAATTCAGATTATAATATATAAAATTATTTCAAGGAGGCCGGTTTCAATGAAGCAAGTAAAATTTGTACAAATGAAAGATGGCGACAAAGAAGATTATGAGTTTTTAATAAAGCATGAGGTTGAACACACTAAGGGTACAGCTGATAGATTAATAAAAGCTTTAGTCGAATTAGATGAAGGATTATCTGGATATAAAATAACACGACTAGGACACTCACTGCAGTCAGCAACAAGAGCTTGGCATGATGGAGCAGATATCGATTGGATCGTTTCTGCATTACTCCATGACATTGGAGATATTTACGCACCATATAATCACGATGAATATGCAGCTAGTATATTAAGACCATTTGTACGTGAACAATGCTCATGGGTTGTAGAGAAGCATGGCATATTTCAAATGATTTACTATGGAGAGCATGTTGGATCCAATCCACATAAGCGTGATAAATATATTGAAAATATTTATTTCAAAGATTGTTCAGATTTCTGTGAGTTCTGGGATCAAAAAAGTTTTGATCCTGATTACGATACTAAACCAATTGGTTTTTTCATCCCATTAGTAAGGGAAGTTTTCTCCCGAAAACCTTATGATTCAATCTTTATCAGACCAAATGAACGTGAACCATTAATTACTAATACAAGTACAGGCTAACACTTATGAGCGTATATGTGTAATCTCTTAACTCTAAAATGAATTTTTATTAAAAAACATTTTGGTGCCAATAAATGGCGGAGACGAAGGGATTCGAACCCTCGAACGAGTCACCCCGTTACTCCCTTAGCAGGGGAGCGCCTTCGACCACTCGGCCACGTCTCCGCCGGCGGGTCTATCTCATTTAGTTGTATAGTGACAAGCGAATTCTTTGTTAAATAACATCAAAAACATATAAATTTTTGGTTATGTAATTTTACTTAATAATTTCTTGATCTGTGTATCCCTGTAAGTATAGCAATCCTTCAAGATTTGCAAAGTTTAACCGCGCAGAGCATTGCGCTGCAACCATTGGCTTTGCGTGCAAAGCAACTCCCATACCAGCTTTAGTCAACATACCCAAATCATTTGCACCGTCACCTACAGCAATAACATCATTATAATCACAGCCTTGTTTTTTTATTATATCATTTAATGCATCAACCTTTGCTTGCTTGCCAAGGATTGGGAATTGCACTTCACCAGAAAGTTTATTATTTTCATGAATAAGAGTGTTTGCACGGTTTTCGTCAAACCCAAGAAGTTTAGAAATAGCAGCGGTAAAATCTGTAAATCCACCTGAAACTAAAGAACAGTAACATCCATTATATTTCATAGTTTTAATTAATTTTTGAGCTCCTGGCATTAATGTAATTCGAGTTTTTAAAACATTATCAATGGTCTTTGTAGGTAGTCCCTTCAACAATCTCACACGTTCAATAAGGGCTTCTTCAAAATCCAACTCACCATTCATAGCCCTTTTGGTTATTCCAGCAACTCGACTACCCACTCCAGCCTCATCAGCCAATTCATCAATGCACTCTTGCTGTATTATTGTACTATCCATATCAGCCAGAAGTATCTTTTTTCTTCGGTCTTTAATAGGCTGAAGGATTATGTCTATTTCATCTTTTTGGAGTTTCTTCCAAATTATTTCAAAGTTTAGTGGTTCAGATTCTAGAAGAATATCTGCAGCAATATTACTTCCTAAAATATTATAGTTTATTCCACCTAAACTATTAACAACATCTTCTAGAATTAGCGTTGATAAATTTTTTTTTTCGCTGTTTGCAATTAAGGTTGCGACATACATTTTTTGTTTCCTGAGAAATTATTTTTCGGTGTTAATTAGCTTTATGAGGAATTTATATAAAAATACCAGAAGGAAGGCTTGTATAAATATATATTATTGCATAAACCCACAAATGGGACACCCTTCCCCAACGAAGGGCAATTATCTGTAAGGATAGATATTATGAATATTATGAAACCGGACATTCGTCCGAACAATCCCCAATTTTCTTCTGGACCATGCGCTAAGCCGTCGACTTGGACCCTTGATGTATTATCCAATGCAGCACTTGGACGTTCGCATAGAGCTAAGATTGGTAAAGACAAACTACTAAAAGCTATTGAAAACACTCGTGATGTTTTAAACATTCCAGAAAACTATAAAATTGGAATACTTCCAGCATCTGATACTGGTGCAATTGAGGCAGCCATGTGGTCAATGCTTGGAGAGCGGCCTGTAGACATGTGCTCTTGGGAAAGCTTTGGTGCAGGTTGGGTAACTGATGTTATCAAACAGTTACAGTTAGATAATGTCACGCACCACAAAGCAGATTATGGAAAATTACCAGATTTAAGTCTTATAAACTTTGATAATGATGTTGTTTTTACCTGGAATGGAACAACTTCTGGTGTAAAAGTACCAAATGGTGATTTTATTCCAAACGATCGCAGAGGACTGACAATATGTGATGCTACGTCAGCAGCTTTTGCTCAAGATTTGCCTTGGGATAAATTAGATGTAACAACATTTAGTTGGCAAAAAGTCTTAGGTGGTGAAGCCGCCCACGGCATGCTTATATTATCCCCAGAAGCTGTAAAACGGCTTGAAAGTTATAGTCCACCATGGCCTTTACCTAAAATATTCCGCCTTACTAAAAATGGTCAATTGATTGACGGAATATTTAAAGGTGCAACGATAAATACTCCATCAATGTTAGCCGTTGAAGATTATTTATTTGCACTTGAGTGGGCAAAAAAACAAGGTGGAAAAGATGGTTTAATAGTTAAGGCTAATGCAAATTTGAGTGTAATTTCAAATTTTGTTGTAAACAATAATTGGATTGATTTTTTAGCCGAAACTAAAGATACGCTATCAAACACGTCTGTATGTTTAAAAATTATTGATCCACGTGTAACAAATCTAGATGCAGAAAAACAAACAAAATTTGCAAAAGATATTGTGAACATTTTAGATGAAGAAGGCGTAGCATACGATATTGGCTCATACAGAGATGCACCAGCAGGTTTGCGGATCTGGACAGGTGGAACGATTGAAAAACAAGACCTTCAATTATTGATGCCATGGTTAAACTGGGCCTTTCAAACACAAATCTCAAAATTATAATTTAAGCAAAATCAATTTTGCCACATCTCAATATAAATTAAAGGAGGCTTAAATGCCTAAAGTACTTGTATCTGACAGCTTATCTGAAACAGCTGTCCAAATTTTCCGTGACAATAATATCGAGGTAGATTTTTTGCCTCAACTTGGTAAAGATAAAGATGCCTTATTTGAAAAAATTGGTGAATACGACGGTTTAGCTATTAGATCTGCAACCAAAGTCACAGAAAAATTATTAGGAGCTGCAACAAATTTAAAGGTTATAGGTCGAGCTGGAATCGGAGTTGATAACATTGATTTAAAAGCTGCTTCAAAAAAAGGTGTGATCGTAATGAACACACCTTTTGGTAATATGATTACAACAGCCGAACATGCAATTGCTATGATGTTTGCAGTTGCCAGACAAATTCCAGAAGCTTCAACTTCAACCCATGCAGGTAAATGGGAAAAGTCTAAATTTATGGGTGTTGAATTAACAAATAAGATACTTGGTTTGGTTGGTGCAGGTAATATTGGATCAATCGTTGCATCCCGCGCAATTGGTTTGAAGATGAAAGTTTTAGCATATGACCCATTTTTATCTGAAGAACGAGCTAAAGAATTAGGCGTAACTAAAGTTGAACTTGATGAGTTATACAATAAATCTGACTTTATTACTCTTCACGTTCCAAAAACCGATGCTACAGCTGGAATGATATCTGAAGAAGCCATACAAAAAATGAAGCCAGGTGTTCGCATAATAAATTGTGCTCGGGGAGGGTTAGTTGATGAATTTGCTTTAGCAAATGCTTTAAATTCTGGGCATGTAGCAGGGGCTGCATTTGATGTATTTTCAGTTGAGCCTGCAACAGATAGCCCATTATTCAATTTACAAAATGTTGTTGTGACACCACACCTTGGAGCCGCCACAACAGAGGCACAAGAAAATGTAGCGCTTCAAGTTGCAGAGCAACTTAGTGATTACTTGAATAATGGTGCAGTATCTAATGCAATCAATATGCCATCAATAACTGCAGAGGAGGCACCAATCTTAGGTCCATTTGTAAAATTATCGCAACATCTTGGAGCCTTTGCTGGTCAATTAACAAATGAACCCATCACAGAAATAAACATTACTTATGATGGTAGAGTATCAGATATGAACACTAAAGCATTAGCTTCTGCAGCGATTGCAGGTGTAATGCAGGCTCAAAATCCAGATGTGAATATGGTATCTGCTCCTGTAATTGCTGCTGACCGAGGTATAAAAGTTTCAAACACTACACAGGAAAAGTCAGGAGTATTTGATAGCTATATAAAACTTACTGTTAAAACTAAAGAACGTGAAAGATCTGTTGCTGGAACTGTATTTAGTGATGGTAAGCCACGGTTCATACAAATTAAAGGAATTAACATAGATGCAGAAGTAGGCTCTCATATGTTATATACAACAAACAAAGATATTCCTGGTATCATTGGAACCTTAGGTCAAACGATGGGTGAACATGACGTAAATATTGCCAATTTTACACTTGGAAGAAAAAATACAGGTGGAGATGCAATTGCTTTACTTTATCTTGATTGCGCTCCAAATCCAAATGCAATGGAAAGCCTTCAAAAAACTGGTATCTTCCAAACTGTAAGCGCATTGAAATTTGACGTTTAAAATTCTGAAATAGAGTGGGTGGATGAAAATTTCATCCATCCACTCTATAATTTTAATCATATATTATTCTAAATTCAAACCCATCATATCAAATGAAATCTCAGCTAATTCTTCTGGGTGTCCGGCTAGCATATCAGCTTCAGCCATACGCAACTCATCTGCTTCACCATAGCCCCAAAGCGCACCAATATTATTAATATCATTATTTTTTGCACCAAATATATCCATTTGGCGATCACCCACCATTATACATTTCCTAGGATCAAAACCTGTTTCATCCAAAGCATATTGTAATAACGAAGTCACATCTGAATTTGTTCCATCAAACTCAGATCCAAAAACATGCGTAACAGCATCAGATATTCCAAAATGTTGAATTATTTGATTTGCAAAAGCATGCGGTTTTGACGTGGTAACAAACAAGCCAACATCTGCTGTAACTAAAGTATCAAACATCTCAAAAATTCCATCATATACTACCGCATCAAACATAGCCTCTTCTTGATAAAATTCACGGTACAAATTTATAGCTTCAGCCACCTCGCCGTGCGGTCCTAAAAAATTTGCCAATATATGGGGTAAACTTGATCCAATCATACCACGTAATTCTTCTGTACTTGGCTCAATTCCTGCCGTTTCAATTAATGCATGCTGTAAAGACTGAATTATCCCAGATTGGCTATCTAATAAAGTTCCATCTAAATCAAAAAAAACATTAAGCATAAATTTTATTTCCTAGTAAAAGCATTACATGTAAACTATCTACAAATGCATTAATATTATTAGTGGTGTGTGCCACTAGGTTGATTATTTTTTTCTTCAAAAAACGGTGTTAGTTGATAAATAATAACAGAGTTTTCATCTAAAGCTTGTTGCATTAGCTGACGCTCTTCATCATTTATATCATGTCCTTCTTGAATACGTTCATCAAGTGTGCCGTAACCTGTAACATCCAAAGGTGCTAAATCAGCCTGTTTAAGTATAGCTACTGTTTCGCGAACAGCTTCAGGCTCATCAACCCCAGATGCAAAACACATAATAGCTCCACCAGTTGCACCTTTTGGCAACCCATCATTAGGATTACGCCCAACTTCAACTAACAGAGTAAATACTAACTGAGGGCGTTTAGGTTTTTTATCTGTCATATAATTAATTTAACACCCATTGATGAAATTATTCTGATATCAATTAATCACGCAAAAGTTCATTAATTGAAGTTTTTGAACGCGTTCTTGCATCGACTTTCTTTACAATTACTGCACAGTATAAATTTACACCTTTAGATGGTAAGGACCCAGCTACAACCACAGATCCAGAAGGTACTTCACCATAAGTAATTTCACCGCTTTCACGATCAAATATTTTAGTTGACTGCCCTATAAATACACCCATTCCTAAAACTGAACCTTCACGAACAATGCAACCCTCAACAACCTCAGATCTAGCACCAATAAAGCAGTTATCTTCAATAATTGTTGGGCCAGCTTGCATTGGTTCTAAAACACCCCCAATGCCAACACCACCAGACAAGTGAACGTTTGAACCAATTTGCGCACATGAACCAACAGTTGCCCAAGTATCAACCATTGTTCCCTGACCTACGTGAGCACCAAGATTTACAAATGATGGCATTAATACTGCACCGGGGGCAATATATGCAGACTTACGAACTATACAGTTTGGGACTGCACGAAAGCCTGCTGATTGAAAATCAGATGGACCCCATCCTTTAAATTTACTGTCAACTTTATCCCACCAAGTTCCACCTTGAGGGCCACCTTCTTGAATTTCCATATCCTGAATTCTAAACCCTAAAAGAACAGCTTTTTTAGCCCATTGGTTTACATGCCAGTGACCGTTTTCTTGCGGCTCAGCAACCCGTAACTTTCCACTATCTAACGCTTCAAGTGTAGCTTCAATCGCATCACGAGTTTCACCCATAGTAGCAGAAGAAATTTCATCACGTGATTCCCACGCTAATTCAATGGCTGTTTCCAATTGTGAGTTTGACATAATTACTTCTCCAAGACTTTTAATTTTGATATTGTCTAAACCCTATAGAGATAAGAAGCGATACCTGCAATGTAACTTCTAAATACATTTTATTAAAAATAGCATAAAATTTATTTACTATTTAATACTGAAGTACATTGTTTCGGCAATTCTGACATTGTAAATTCTTTTGGGTGCCTCTTAGGTTTAGGCTTAATCTTATTTGGATCAATTTCGACAGGTTCCAGGGCTGTTGTAACCCACCACCTTAAAGTGTTGTCACATCCATTACCACCTTTTGATAGATGATGAACCGTTGGTTTTTGAGCTTCACACCATTTAGATTCTTCTGGGCATTTTAATCTTACGTGAAAGTGAAAGTTATGCCCCCAATAAGGACGAATTTTTTGTAGCCAATCTTTATTACCAGTTTCATTTTCACACATATAAATTTTAGCAGGTGCAGTTATGAATATACGTTCGACAATTGGATCATTTGCAGCAATTTTTAAGACTTTCATATGATCTTTTGTCCAATTTTTATTTATTTTTTTTCTATCTTTAGATCGGACATCGATTGAAGAAACACTCTCCCTTTTTAATTTACTAAGCTTCAAGTTATGAGCTGGTAACATCCAAATATCTGCATCCAATCCCACTTGATGAGAAACGTGTCCTGAAAGCATTGGCCCACCTCTTGGTTGAGAAATATCACCTATATAAAGGCCCTCCCAACTAGTTTCTTTAGCAACAAACTTACTAAAGCGTTTCAAAAAAGAAATCATATTAGGGTGTCCCCAATTGCGACCTCGAGATAGCCGCATGACTTGCCATGTTGGCCCATTTTCTAACATCTCTTCACCACCAGCTAAACATCCTTTAGCATATGAACCATAAGAATTTGGGGTCTGATTGGAAGGTAATGTTTTTACACCTAGCAAATAACGTGCTTGCTTTTCTGCAAATACTTCTTGTGAACATAATGCTATAAATAAAATGCTTAATAAATTTTTCAAAATCATAGTTTAATTTTTTTAACCCAAACTAATGGAATTAAACCTACTATAAAAAGAATAACAACTGGTAAAACACCCAGGCTTTGGTTTTGAGTAACGTAAGTAACATAGGCTATTAAGGCAGGTGCCATCCACGAAGTGGCCCGGCCTGATAAGGCGTATAACCCAAACGTCTCTGTCATTCTATTTTTATCTGATTGCAAAATTAGCATAGTTCGAGATGCTGACTGTAATGCACCACCAGCTGCTCCTATAGCAACTCCACAAATTAAAAATAAGTTATCTGGAAGAGAACTTATTTTGCTAAGTCGTATCATGAAAAAAGCATCCCGGGATGTTCCAGCTATTAAGATACACACTATAATCAAAACTGATATACAGGATATTATAACCCACTTAGGTCCATAAAATTTATCAGCAAATCCACCTATATAAGTAAATATAGCAGCTGCAATTCCACTAATAATTCCAAAAATACCAATTTGGGTTATAGACCACCCTAGAACCCCACTCGCATAAATACCTCCAAATGCATAAATTCCTAAAAGAGCATCACGATAAAACATTGAAGAAATAAGATAAGACGTCAGACTAATATTTTTAGGCAAATTTCTTATAGATGCATACAAATCTTTAAGGGCCGTTTGGAGTATTTTTGATGAAGTCTTTTTTATTTTATTTTCAGAAATACATATAAAAAACGGAATCATAAATAATACATACCAGATGGCAGTTAGTGGGCCAACGAATCTAGTTCCTTCACGCAAGCTAGCATCTAAACCAAATAAGGGTGGTTTTTCCAGTAATGTTAAGCCTAAATCATTTTCAGAAAAAAATAAGAGTGTTATAAAAAGTAATAACAAACCACCCAGATATCCAAGCGCCCAACCATTACCTGAGACTCGGCCAATATCTTTTTTATCACACACATCAGGAAGCATAGAATTAACAAAAATTTGCGAAAGCTCCATTCCTAGCATCCCTATGCCAAATAGGACCAGAATACCCAAAAAAGATTCCATGCCTGGAGCTGCCCACCATATACTTAATGCTCCCAATACATACAAAAAGGAAAAAAATATCATCCATGGTTTTTTAGAACTACTTGTATCAGAAATAGCCCCTAGTATCGGCCCAAGAATTGCGAGCAATAAGCCTACAAATGCTGTCATAACACCCCATAGAGATTGTCCCAATATTGGATCACCTACAACTACAGATGCAAAATATGGTGCAAATATAAAAGTAATTAATAAAGTACTATATGGTTGAGCAGCCCAGTCATATAACATCCAAGCCCAAACTTTTTTATCATATTTTGCCATAATTATATCCTAGATGAACCAAATAATTAATTTGTAGATAATATTCATAATACTCTATCTTGCATAACTAGCCTAACATAGTTAGCAACATCTCAACAAAAGGAGAATAAAATGAATTCAAGTGGATCTGGTATTAGTGAAATCTTAATAATGGCATTAGATCTTGCTTGGTGGGTAGTAATTATACAATTTATAATGAGCTGGCTTGTACAATTTAATGTTTTAAACTTACGACAGCCAATAGTTGCTCAGGCTTGGTATGGAATTAACCGGCTTACTTCTCCAATATATGATAAAATAAGGCGCTTTGTACCGTCTCTTTCCGGTATAGATTTTACACCAATAATTGTAATTTTTGGCATAAGAGCATTACAAGTATTATTATATAAAAACCCATTTTAAATTAAGAACCTACATGTAGGTTCTTAATAATAAAATTTATTAAAGTTTCATTTCAATCTATTGTGATCGATTATTTCTTGCAGCTAATAATTTTAAGCGCAGTGCATTAATTTTAATAAACCCTGCTGCATCAGTTTGATCATATGCACCCGCATCATCCTCAAATGTTACATGCGCTTCAGAATACAAGCTGTCATCTGACCATCTGCCAATAGTTTGCACAAAACCTTTATAAAGCTTCAATCTAACTGTTCCATTAACATGTTCCTGGCTGGTATCAATTAGTGCCTGTAGCATTTCACGCTCTGGACTATACCAAAACCCATTGTAAATTAATTCTGCATATTTTGGCATTAATTCATCTTTTAAGTGTGCAGCTCCACGGTCTAGTGTAATTGACTCAATTCCACGATGTGCTTCGAGCATAATTGTTCCACCTGGTGTTTCATATATTCCTCGAGACTTCATGCCAACGAACCTTCCTTCCACCAAATCCAATCGACCGATCCCATGCTTACCACCCAGTTCATTTAATTCTGTTAGCATCTCAGCAGGTGTTAAGTTTATCCCATTTAATGATGTGGGATCTCCCTTAATATAGCCAATTTCAATGTATTCAGGCGTATCTGGTGCTTTTTCAGGACTCACAGTTCGCTGATAAACATAATCAGGAGCTTCAATGGAGGGATCTTCTAAAACTTTACCTTCTGAAGAAGTATGTAAAAGGTTTGCATCAACAGAAAAGGGTGCCTCGCCTCTTTTGTCTTTTGCAATAGGAATTTGGTGTTTTTCAGCAAACTCAATAAGCTTTGTTCTGCTTGATAAATCCCATTCTCTCCATGGTGCAATTACTTTAATATCTGGATTCAGCGCGTATGCAGAGAGCTCAAAGCGCACTTGATCGTTACCTTTGCCTGTAGCACCATGAGCCACAGCATCAGCACCAACCTCTTTTGCAATTTCAACTAATCTTTTTGAAATTAAAGGTCGCGCAATAGATGTTCCTAACAAATACAAGCCTTCATAAACAGCGTTAGCGCGAAACATTGGGAAAACAAAATCTTTTACAAATTCTTCACGAACATCTTCAATAAATATATTTTCAGATTTAACTCCTAATAATTCTGCTTTTTTGCGCGCTGGATCTAGTTCTTCGCCTTGCCCTAAATCTGCAGTAAAAGTTACAACTTCACAGCCATATTCTATTTCCAACCATTTCAAAATAATTGAGGTATCTAGACCTCCTGAATAAGCTAGAACAACTTTTTTTGGCGCTGGCATTTATTTACTCCGCAAATACTATCAAATTTAAATATCGTTTATGTGGTTTAAGTCTTGCGAGCAAGACCTCGATGTATCGTTAAAACATGTATATCCCAGATAAACATAATAATTATAATCTAAAGAAATTTAAAATAGATTGTGCTTAATTTTATAACTGTTTAGATCTTTATTTAATTTCTATGTCCTGCATTATATAAAATGTAATTTAGTTGAAAAATAAAGTGAGGCTTCATGATGTCATCCTTTCAAAAAGCAGCAGAAATTACCTGCTTAAAAATGAGAGATTTATTTCCAGAAACTCCACTACAAAAAAACGAATATCTTTCAAATATTTATGGAGCAAATATTTACCTAAAAAGGGAAGACTTATCTCCAGTTCGGTCTTATAAAATTCGTGGCGCATTTAACGCTATGGGCAAAGCAATAGAGGCCGGTGAAACAGCACAATTTGTTTGTGCTTCTGCTGGAAATCATGCGCAAGGCTTTGCCTATGCCTGTCAGCATTTTGGTGTAAAGGGGCGTATTTATATGCCAGTTACTACTCCACAACAAAAAATAACTAAAACAGCAAGTTTTGGGGGTAAAACAATAGAAATTATAATGCAGGGGGACTATTTTGATGAAACTCTTAAAGCAGCAATTCAATATTCAAATGATACTGGCGCAGCTATGCTTCCTCCTTTTGATCATCTCGACGTGATAGAAGGGCAAGCATCAGTTGGAGTTGAAATCCTAAATCAATTGGGAACTACTCCTGATATGATTATAACTCCTGTTGGTGGAGGCGGACTATCTTCCGGCTTAGTTAAATATTTTGATAAAAAAAATGTTGATTTTAAGTTCTGCGAACCAGAAGGGGGGCGTAGCCTTTATCATGCTTTACATGCAAAAAAACTAGTTACCCTTGATTATGTTGATAATTTTGTAGACGGTGCAGCTGTTGCCAGAATTGGTAACAATAATTTTAAAATATTAAAAAACCAAAATATTAAGAATGTTTTAGGTATTCCAGAAGGCCGTATTTGTACCACCATTACTGAAATGTTAAATATAGAAGGTATTGTACTAGAACCCGCAGGCGCGCTAGCAATTGATGCATTAAAAGACATAAGAGACCAAATTACAGGAAAAACAATAGTTTGCATCGCTTCAGGAGGTAACTTTGATTTTGAGCGACTTCCTGATATCAAAGAACGAGCGTTACGTTTCGAGGGACTCAAAAAATATTTTATTCTGAGGATGCCTCAACGTCCTGGAGCATTAAAAGATTTTTTAAACTTACTTGGCCCTGATGATGACATTGCAAGATTTGAATATTTAAAAAAATCTGCGCGTAATTTTGGCTCTGTTTTAATAGGAATAGAAAGCGGATCAGCAATAGGCTTTGAAGAACTTTGCAAACGTATGACAGAAAACGGGTTTTCATATGAAGATATTACAAATGATGATGTTCTAGCACAAATTTTGATTTGAAAAATATGTTAAAAATTCAAACTTTTGGTAAAAAATCTTATCTTCCTGATTTACTTATAGTACATGGTTTATTTGGATCTGGTAGAAATTGGAGAGCAATTGCTCGCAATATTTCATCTGATCGCCAAGTACACATCGTAGATATGAGAAACCATGGTGAAAGCTTTTGGGATGATGATAATTCATACGAATCTATGGCAAATGATCTTGAGAAAGTTATTCTTTTTTTAGGCAAACCTGTTGATGTTTTAGGCCACTCAATGGGCGGTAAGGCAAGTATGGTTTTAGCAATAAATAACTCTACTTTGGTTAATAAATTATTAATCGCAGATATTGCTCCATTTAAATACGAACACGATCAATCAATAAATATATCAATTATGAAAAAATTAAAGATTTCCGAAATATCTAACAGATCAGAAGCAGACCAAGCGCTTGAAAAAATGTTGCCAGATAGTTCTTTGAGAGCATTTTTTCTTCAAAGCTTAAAAATTTCTTCAAATGGCAATTCATGGCAATTAAATTTAGACGCATTAGAAAAAAATATGTTGAAAATAATTGGGTTTCCAAAACTTGAAAATCAGTTTCTTGGTGAAACGTTATTCCTAAAAGGGGAGTTATCTGATTACATCACAAACAAACACCTCCCATACATCAACCTACTTTTTCCAAAAAATACTATTAGGACAATAAAAAATGCTGGCCATTGGTTGCACGCTGACGCAACAAGAGATTTTTTATTATCTGTGAAAGAGTACTTATCAGAAAATTAAAATTTGCTATTTAAGCTTTCAATAAAGCTTTTAAAAATGCGGCATCACCATCAGAGGCTAATTTCTTAATAGCATCATATGGCTCAGTCCAATAAGCTGAGTGGTAAGGCTCTGATGGCTCTTCAATTTTGCGAATTGCTCGAGCCATAAAAATATGACAAATTTTACGGGCATGAAAGTTATATTCTGGCATGAATGTAAAACGCTGATATGCACCCAAGCGTCGTACTATAGAAATACGCCAACCCGTTTCTTCAAGAGCCTCTCTATGCAATGCAGCAGTTGGGCTTTCACCAATATCAATTCCTCCTCCAGGCAATTGTAATTCAGATAAAGGTTTTAGTTGATGAGTTAATAGAATTTTTTTTTGTGAATAGATTATAGCATACGCACCTGGCCTATCAAAATACTTCTGATTTAAATCTTTGGGATCACCATATCTTTTCATAAATTTCAATTATCAAAAATTTATGTGCTGGTCAGCATTTAATTGCGCTTTTATAAAAAAATGCTTATTGGAAACTAAATATTAAGCGGATTAAAAAAATGACAATCACTAAGCATAGTGAAGGTTGGGATGAACAAGTTCTGCCATTTCAACTAGATGCATCAAATATACGAGGACGTGTCGCTCGTTTAGATACACTTTTAGATAATGTATTGCGCCAACATAATTATCCAGCTCAGGTATCAGCATTAGTGGCAGAAGCAGTTATGCTCACTGCATTGATAGGGCAAACAATAAAATTGCGTTGGAAGCTTAGTTTGCAAATTCGGGGTGATGGCCCCATTCGAATTATTGCTACAGATTACTATGGACCAAGCAAAGATGGCGCACCTGCTAAAATTCGAGCATATGCGAGCTACGATATAGATAGGTTGAATGAATCTGATGTTTATGGTTTTGAAAATATTGGCAAAGGAATGTTTGCAATATTAATGGACCAAGGCAAACATATGAAACCTTACCAAGGAATTACACCTTTATCACAAGGCTCTTTGTCTAAATGTGCAGAAACTTATTTTGCACAATCAGAGCAATTGCCAACACGCTTTCAAGTAATAGTTGGTGAATCTTCCGTTCCAGGTGAAGACAAGTCCTGGAGAGCCGGTGGCGTTATGTTACAACATATGCCTAAAGCATCGCCTTTGATGGCTAA
This sequence comes from uncultured Amylibacter sp., assembly GCA_905182285.1. Classification (GTDB taxonomy): domain Bacteria; phylum Pseudomonadota; class Alphaproteobacteria; order Rhodobacterales; family Rhodobacteraceae; genus Amylibacter. The sequence continues at coordinate 256,922 of CAJJAY010000012.1, forward strand.
AGATCTACCCAGCTCTCCTGATGGCTTGTTGTCAGCTGATGATCTACTTTCTGGAGACGAAAGTGCTGATGATTGGAACAGAGTAAATATACTACTTGATACAGTTGAAGAAATTGAATTAATAGGGCCCAATATATCTCCACCACAACTTCTTCATCGACTTTTCCATGAAGAAGTTCCTAGAATATTTGAATCTCAAACAGTAAAATTTGGTTGTTCTTGTGGTGAAGATAAAGTGCGCAACACAATGTCTATTTACTCTCAGAAAGATATTTCACATATGATTTCAGAAAATGGAATGGTAACAGCAGATTGTCAATTTTGTGGATCTCATTATGAATTAGATCCACAAACGTTAGGCTTTGAAGGCGAAAAAAAATAACCATCTCTTGCACTAAGAAACTTGCTAAGTCATGATTTATAAATGAGTAAAGATTTATTTAATATAAATAGAATTAAATCTGCACTAGATCAATATATTGGTGATAAGATTACCTCTGACTTTGATTTAAATAAAGATTTGAGCCCAGTAAAACCAAAATTGCGTGATGCAGCAGTTTTAATACCCATTATAATTCGTCCAGATGGATTGAACATTATTTTAACTAAAAGGTCTAATAATTTACAACATCATCCCGGACAAATAGCATTTCCTGGTGGTAAAGTTGATGGACTTGATAACAGTTTAATTGATACTGCTCTACGTGAAGCCCATGAAGAAATTGGCTTAATGCAAAAAAATGTTGAAATTTTAGGACTATTGCCAAAACATGAAACAATTACTAATTTTAAAGTCACACCAGTTGTTGGTCTTGTAGATAGTTCTTATCAACCAAGAATAGAGCCAGGTGAAGTAGAAGAAATCTTTGAAGTGCCATTTACATCAATAACTAATTCTAAAAATTTTCAAATTAATTATAGAGTGTGGGGTAAACACAAACGTGGCTATTATTCTATGCCCTATGGACCCTATTATATCTGGGGTGCTACAGCTCGAATAATGAGAATGTTTTGTGATATTTTGGATGAATTTAATGAAACTAAATGATAAATGGTTAAAAGATCCTGATACAGTTTTAGTTATGCAAGCTTTACAAAAAAAAGGTAATAAAGCCCTATTTGTTGGAGGATGTGTACGCAATAGTTTATTAAAAATGCCAGTTACAGACATTGATATTGCCACTGATGCAAAGCCACATGAAATTGTAAGTTTAGCAATTGATAGTGGCTTAAAAAGTATTCCTACAGGCATTGAACATGGTACTATTACAATAGTTTCTAATAATAAAACTTATGAAGTTACATGCTTTCGGAAAGATATCAAAACAGATGGTAGGCATGCGGTAATTGAATATTCAGATGATATTGAAGATGATGCTAAGCGAAGAGATTTTACAATGAATGCTATTTATTCAACCTCAAGTGGAATAATAGTAGACCCTTTAGAAGGGTTGAAAGATTTAAAGATACGCCATGTTCGTTTTATAAAAGATCCTAACAAACGAATAGTTGAAGATTATTTAAGAATTTTAAGATTTTTTAGATTCACATCTGAATATGGGGATCCTAATTTAGGAATTGATGCTGATGGTTTGGCTGCTTGCGCTGCCAATATCGATGGAATTAAATTATTAGCTAAAGAGCGTATTGGTGCTGAGTTAAAAAAAATTCTAAAAACTAAAAATCCTTCAATTGTTTTGGCAGCAATGGATAGAGCAGGTATACTTTCTAATATTTTACCTGGATCAAGTAGTAAATATGTACCAATTCTTATTCATCAAGAAAATCAAAATACTATTAATTGGATTACAAGGCTTGTTGTTTTAGGTGGTGCAGAGCCAACAAAAAGCCTTAGATTAAGTAACAAAGAAAGCCGTGAATACAAATATACATTAAAGGCAATTAATTTAGGCAAGAAACCAAGCGTAGTTGCTTTCGAGTTTGGTAAAGATATTGCACTTTCTTATTCATTATCACTTGCTGCTTTGACCGAAACTTTTTTACCTGATAATTTGTATGAACAAATTATACTTGGGACTTCTGTAAAATTTCCAATTGAAGCAAAAGATTTAAAAAACCTTCAAGGGAAAAAATTAGGCGATGCTCTCAGAGAATTAAAAGACTTATGGATAAAATCAGAGTTTACTTTAAGTAAAAAAGATTTATTAAAAAATAGATAATCTGATTTTTATATTCTATTTTTCTGGACAACTAAGAACCATCTGTTATCTGATTATTTAGATTATTTTTTATTATAAATTAATTTATGATTTATCCAAAAATAAGTGCGCAATTCTATCGGTTTAAAATAAATGTCTGAATATATTATAAATAGACTTGGCCAATTGGGTGATGGAGTAATTGATAGTCCACACGGTGAAATATTTGCACCCTTTACATTACCTGGTGAACACATCGAAGGTGAGGTTAAAAGTGGTAGAATTTATGACCCAAAAATAATTAAACCTGTTTCTGATAGAATAAAACCTTCTTGTAAACATTTTAAAAATTGTGGTGGATGTACTCTGCAGCATGCTTCAGATTCATTTCTTTCGGATTGGAAAATCAAAAAAACAAAAGAAGCGTTATCACAAGTTAACCTTCATCCTACATTTAGAAAAATAATAAACACAAAAAAAGAATCAAGAAGACGTGCTACTTTTGCTGCAAAGCGGACCAAAAAAGGTTCAATGGTGGGATTTCATGGCCGTGCCTCTGACATAATCGTAGAAATAACTGAATGCCCAGTATCTGATCCTATATTATTATCTGGAATGCCAGCTTTTTCTAAATTTGCGTTATTAGGGTCGTCTAGAAAAGCAGTACTACGTATTTCAGCAACTGTTTCAGGTAAAAGCTTGGATGTAAAAGTTGATAATGGAAAAGAATTATCAGCCACAGAAATTTCTAAATTTGCTCAAATTTGCAATCAATCTAAGATTATAAGGCTAATGTGGAATAATGATATAATTGCTCAGTCAAATCCACCCAGCCAAACAATGGGCTTAGCACAAGTTGTTCCGCCTAGTGGAGCATTTTTACAAGCAACAAAAACTGGTGAAGCAGCACTTGTTGAAACTGTTTTAGAAATTATAGGTCCTGCAAAACGCGTTGTAGATCTTTTTTCAGGATGTGGAACTTTTGCATTACCCATTTCAAATAAAGCTGCAGTCCATGCACTTGAAAGTGATCAGAATATGATTTCAGCTTTAGATTCTGGCTGGCGAATTGTGGGCGGACTACATAATATACTTGCAGAAAAACGTGACCTTTTCCGAAGACCTTTAATGCCAGATGAGTTTAAAAATATCGATGCAGTCGTAATCGATCCACCTCGTGCTGGTGCAATTAGTCAAGTAACAGAACTTGCAAAGACTAATGTAAAACGCATAGCCTTTGTTTCCTGTAATCCTGCTACATTTGCTAGAGATGCTTCAATCTTATGTAATAATGGTTACAATTTAGATTGGGTCCAAGTTGTGGATCAATTTTTATGGAATTCACATGTTGAGCTCGTTGCACAATTCACTAAATAACTAGTTTTTAAAGTTGAAATAAAATATGACAGTATCTCTTTTTAGAAAAAATCTTTATGAATGGTTAAACACTTCAACAGTTCGTTATACTATTTTAGCTATAATTATTATAAATGCAGTTATTTTAGGTATCGAAACATCTCCAAATATTATGAGAGAGTATGGCTCAATATTAACAACACTGGATAATATTTGCCTTACAATATTTGTATTAGAGTTAATGCTAAAATTGTTCTCTCGAGGATTAAAGTTTTTTAAAGATCCATGGAATTTATTTGATTTTTTTGTTATTGGAGTGTCATTAGCTCCAGTATCTGAAGGTTTTTCAGTATTACGCGCTTTAAGAATATTGCGCGTTTTGCGCGCCCTTTCATTTGCTCCTCGATTACGTAGAACAATTGAAGGGTTTATATCCGCTCTTCCAGGTATGTCATCTGTAATTATTTTAATGGCTATTATATTTTATATAGGAGCTGTTATTTCCACCAAATTATTTGCTGACGCCTTTCCAATATGGTTTGGATCGATTGGGAAGTCATTATATAGCTTATTTCAAATCATGACCTTAGAAAGTTGGTCGATGGGAATTGTTCGACCAGTCATGGAAGTCTATCCCCACGCTTGGATGTTTTTTGTACCCTTCATACTAATTACTAGTTTTGCAGTTGTTAATGTATTGGTTGGTTTAATAGTAAATTCAATGCATGACGCACACTCAGAAGAAGCATCAGAAGCAACTGATGCATATAGAGATGATGTTTTAAATCAATTAGAAAAAATATCAGAACGATTAAATAAGCTAGAGCGTTAAATACTTTGTTTTAAAGAGGCCACACCTAAAATCTCTAATACTTTCATTTCAATATCATGTGCACTCATAGCAGCTTCTTGATACATTTGTGCTGGAGTATCCTGATCTAAGAATGTATCAGGGAAGACCATAGAGCGGAACTTAAAACCATTATCAAATATGCCCTCATTCAACAATAGTTGTTGAACATGGCTACCAAATCCCCCTATAACCCCTTCCTCGATTGTAATTAAAGCATCATGATTTAACACCAAATCTATAATCATATTTTTATCTAAAGGTTTCGCAAAACGCGCGTCTGCAATCGTTGGATTAATACCTTTTGCTAATAATAAATCAGAAGCCTTAATAACCTCTTTGAGCCGAGCGCCAAAAGATAAAATGGCAACTTTTGATCCCTCTTTTACTATTCGCCCTTTACCTATTTCCAATACAATTCCTTTTTCTGGTAGATCAACACCTACTCCTTCACCCCTTGGGAACCGAAATGCACTTGGACGATCGTCAATAGATCTGGCAGTTGCAACCATATGTACTAACTCAGCTTCATCCGCAGCTGCCATTACAACAAAATCTGGTAGATTTGCCAAAAAACTTATATCAAAGCTTCCAGCATGAGTTGCTCCATCTGCACCAACAAGGCCCGCTCTATCTATAGCAAACCTTACTGGTAAGCGTTGTAATGCCACATCGTGAACTACCTGATCATATCCTCGTTGCAGGAATGTTGAGTATAGAGCGCAGAAAGGTTTCATTCCACCTGCTGCCATCCCAGCGCAGAATGTAACCGCATGTTGCTCTGCAATACCAACATCAAAAGTTCTGTTTGGATAATGCTTTTCAAAGATATCTAATCCCGTTCCATCTGGCATTGCAGCTGTAACTGCAACAATCTTATCGTCAGAACTTGCTTCCGCTATTAACGCATTTGCAAAAACTTTAGTATAGCTTGGTGCATTTGATGGTGATGTTTGTTGTTGGCCAGAAACCACATTAAACTTTGCAACTCCATGGTATTTATCTGATGATGCTTCGGCTGGAGCGTATCCTTTACCTTTTTGAGTTATTGCATGAATTAAAATTGGCCCCGTAGCACGGTCTTTAACAGTTCTAAGAACATTTAATAATTGTTCCATATCATGCCCATCTATTGGGCCAATATATGAAAAACCAAGTTGCTCAAATAAAGTTCCACCTATCGTCATATGTTTAAGTATTTCTCGTGCACGTTTGGCACCATCTTGAAATGGCGAAGGCAGTAAAGAAACAGCCCCTTTTGCAGCAGCTTTTAATTCTTGGAATGGCTCACCAGCATACAAACGTGATAAATATGTAGACATTGCACCAACAGGAGGGGCAATTGACATTTTATTGTCATTTAAAATAACTATTAAACGCTTACCTAGGTGGCCCGCATTGTTCATAGCTTCATATGCCATTCCCGCTGACATGGAGCCATCACCAATGACCGCAATTGCATCTCCTAAACCATGTTCTGGTGCACCACCTAAATCACGAGCAACCGCAAATCCTAATGCCGCTGAAATTGAAGTTGAACTGTGTGCTGCACCAAAGGGATCAAAAGCGCTTTCTGATCGTTTAGTAAAGCCAGATAGCCCACCACCCTTGCGGATAGTTCGCATTTTATTACGTCTTCCTGTTAATATCTTATGGGGATAACATTGGTGACTTACATCCCATATCAACCGATCTTTTGGTGTATCAAAAACTGCATGAATAGCAGTTGTTAGCTCGACAACACCAAGCCCAGCACCTAAATGACCTCCCGTTTCAGAAACAATAGAAATTGTCTCTGAACGCAATTCTTTTGCTAACTGATATAATTGAGGGTCAGAAAGATTTTTCATGTCTTCTGGCGAATTTATACGATCTAATATCGGGGTATTTGGACGATCCTGTGTCATAATATCTTATTAATACTCTTTATTAAAATTTAACATCACATTTTTCGCTCAATAATAAATTTAGCAACTTGACGCATTGGTTCTGCCTTGTCGCCATAACTCACTAAGGAATCAATTGCTCGATCAATCAATTCTTTTGCACGCATTTTTGCATTATCCATTCCCAAATGAGACACAAAAGTTGCTTTTCCTGCATTTATATCTTTATGCAAACGTTTCCCAGCAATCAAACTATCACCCTCTATATCTAAAATATCATCTTGGATTTGAAATGCTAATCCTATTAGTCTAGCATAATTTAACAATTTTTTATCATCTTGACCTGCCAAGATTGCCCCAGAAGTTGATGCCCATTCGATTAATGCACCTGTTTTATTTTGCTGAAGAGCTGTAATTTTTTCTAAGCTTAAGATTTTTGTAGATGTTTCTGCATCAATATCTTGTGCTTGACCCAGAACCATTCCTTGCATTCCTGATGCTTTTGCCAATCTCTTAGACAATTCTACAATTTTATACGCATCAACATTTTGCAAAGACGCTATTAACTCAAATGCCAATGCTTGCAGTGCATCTCCAGTCAAAGTTGCAGTTGCTTCGTCCCACTTAATATGAACAGTTGGCTTGCCTCTGCGCAAATCATCATTATCCATGCAAGGAAGATCATCATGTACCAATGAATATGCGTGCTGACATTCTATAGCCATAGCTGCCTGAATGGCAGTTTCTTTGTGAACCCCAAATATGTTACTTGAATGAATTGTCAAAAAAGCTCTTAAGCGCTTTCCACCATTTAAAACTGCATGGTGAACTGGAGCTGCCATTAACCCATTTCCTTGCTTTTTAAGCATTTCATTTAATGCAATTTCTACAGAATTGGCTGTATCAATGAGGCTTAACTGAAAGTTTGACATGCTTGAAAATTAATTATCAAAAGGTGTTAAGCCACCGGGTTGTCCATCACTGCCGAATGTAATTTTAGCAACCTTTTCTTCTGCTGCTTTTAATTTTGCTTCACAGTGGGCTTTTAATGCTGCACCACGCTCATACATTGCAATACTATCGTCTAAGGCAATCTGACTTCCTTCAAGACTTGTTACAACATTCTCAAGTTCATTCATTGCTTGCTCAAAGCTCATATCTTCAATTTTTATTTCGCCCATTTAGCATGCTCCATCAATACTTTTACGTGTGCGGCAACGCATTCCGCTAAAGAAGGTAAATCATATCCACCTTCTAGTGTCGAGACAACTCGGCCTTTACAATGATTATCTGCAAACTCACACAACATTCTCGTAATTTTTTCAAAATCACCAGTCGTAAATTCTAAGTTAGCTAATGGATCATTTACATGCGCATCAAACCCAGCAGAAATGAATAACATATCTGGTTTAAACTTTGCAAGCTGTGGAAAAATATTATCTTCATATGCATTGATAAGTTTTTGACCATTCGCTTTAATATTTAATGGATAATTTATAATATTATTAAATTTACCAGTTTCACTCGGTTCACCAGTACCTGGCCATAAAGGCATCTGTTGAGAGGAAACAAACATTATATTTGGATCATTCCAAACTAAGTCTTGTGTACCATTTCCGTGATGCACATCAAAATCAACAATTGCAACTCGGGATAAGCCATGAATTTTCATTGCATATTTTGCAGCTATTGCAATTGTACCAAACAAGCAAAAGCCCATAGGTTTAGAATGTTCAGCATGGTGTCCAGGTGGGCGTGATGCACAAAATGCATTCTGAACTTTATCATTTAAAACCAAGTCAACTGCCTCACAAATGCTTCCAACGGCTCGCATAGCTGAATTAAAGCTTTCAAAACTAACGTATGTATCACCATCTAACGCAATGGAACCATTTATTGGACACGAACTTTTTATATATTCAATATAATCCCTAGGATGACATAATGTGACTTGTTCATAAGTTCCCATTGGAGAAGTTACGCGATGTAAATCATCAAATTCTGGCTTAGATAAGCAATTATTTATCACATTTATTCTGTCCACCTGTTCTGGATGGCCAAGTGGAGTAAGGTGTAAATTATAATCTGAATGAGTAAGAAAAGCTGTTTTCATAATTAATCTGGTGCTAACATATATCCTGCACCTCGCACAGTTTGCAAATAACGAGGCATTTTAGGATCAACTTCTAATTTTCGACGCAGTCTAGTAATTTGCACGTCTACTGATCTTTCTTGGCTTGGAACACCATTCTTTGTTAAATCTTCTACAAGCTTTGGACGACTTACTGGGTTGTGTAGATTAACGGAAAATATTCGCAATAAGGCGGATTCAGTTGCCGTTAATTTAACTAAGGCGTTATTATCCCAGAGTTCGCCCCGCGAAAGATCATAACGTACTGCACCCATTTGGATTGTTGTGGGTAAAGCTAAATTTATATCATCTTTTGGCATACGTCGTAAAATTGAATTTATTCTTAAAACCAACTCTTTAGGTTCAAATGGTTTTGTTAAATAATCATCAGCACCTGCTTCAAAACCCATTATTCGCTCGTTGCTTTCACTTTTTGCTGTAAGTAATAAAATAGGTGTTGTTAGTGTTTTGCGAAGGTCGATTGTTAAACTTAGACCATCTTCACCAGGCATCATTACATCTAAAACAATCATGTCAAATTCTATACTTGATAATAGGCGCCTTGCGTGAGCAGCATCCCGAGCGATTGAGGCAAAGAACCCATTTCGAAGTAAAAATTTCTGTAATAAATTTCGTATTCTTTCATCATCATCTACAATTAATATGTGTGCCTGGTTATTAATTATATTCATTTAAATTACTCTTTATCTTGAGTTATACGATTGCGCGTTTCAGCATCCATGATTTTTTCCAAAACCAGACGAAAACCTTGAACTGCATCTGATCCAGCTGCCCGATATGCTGATCTCATTCTTTTTCGTTGAGCATCAGATAGTTGGCGCTCCAGGCTTTTACCTTCTTCAGTTAAATACAAATTTCTTTCACGCTTATCTTGTCGACCCACTCGACTTTCTACAAGGCCATCATTAATCAGCTGTCTTAATACTCTATTCAAAGATTGTTTTGTAATGCCTAGTATATCCAACAAGTCATTAACTTTAAGACCCTTTCTTCTATTAATAAAGTGTACTGCTCTATGATGAGCTCGACCATAAGAATAGTTTTGTAAAATTAAATCTGGATCTGAAGTGAAGCCTTTGTAAGCAAAATACATTAATTCAATTCCTTGAAGCAATTGATCATCTGTTAAAAAGAGCATTGCATCCATACTGCTGGTTACAACTCTATTATGATCTGCCATTTAATTTCCTTTATTAAAATATAATATATGTCAGTATTATTGACTTTATAAGAATCGAATGATAGCCCTTTTTAACTTTAAAACAAAAAATATGTCCACTTCGGGACTATTTTTAAATTAAATATATATTTACGGAGACTTTTCATGATCGGTGCATATGATGATCGCGATGGTAAAATTTGGTTTGATGGCAAATTAATCGACTGGCGAGATGCAAACATTCACATTCTTACTCATGCAATGCATTATGCATCATCTGTATTTGAAGGTGAACGCGCATATAATGGTAAAATCTTCAAAAGTATTCAACATTCAGAACGATTATTAAAATCGGGTGAAGACGTTGATATTCCAATTCCTTACTCAGTTGAGGAAATTGAAACTGCAAAATATGAAGTTATGAAAGCTAATAATTTATCTGACGCATATGTCCGAGTTTTGGCATGGCGCGGGTCAGGCGAAGACATGGGGGTCGCTGCAAAATCTAACCCAGTTCGTATGGCAGTCGCTGCTTGGACTTGGGGTGCGTATTATGGTGATGCAAAATTAAAAGGTGCCAAACTGGATATCTCAAAGTGGAAGCGTCCTTCACCAGAAACAATTCCATGTTTTGCAAAAGCATCAGGACTATATATGATTTGTACAATGGCTAAACATGCGGCAGAAGCAAAAGGTTGTTCTGATGCAATGATGTTTGACTACAGAGGATATGTTGCCGAAGCCACAGGAGCAAACATATTTTTTGTGAAAAATGGTGAGGTGCATACACCAAAGCCAGACTGCTTCTTAAATGGCATTACTCGCCAAACAGTACTGAATATGCTTAATGAAAAAGGTATAGTTGTCCATGAACGCCACATAATGCCTGAAGAGCTAGAATCTTTTGAGCAATGCTGGTTAACCGGAACTGCAGCTGAAGTTACCCCAGTAAATCAAATTGGGGAATATAACTTCGAGGTTGGAGAAATGGCTCGCGATATAGCAGAATCTTACGAAAAGCTTGTTCGAGTATAAAAATAATCAAAAAAATAGTATATTTAGCACTACTTGCCTGTATCTTAAAGTGATGCTAATAGACTTTCACCTTAGCACCAAGGATCGGTGCCTTATTTGGAGGATACGGTTCTGACTAGAACTGTTGAAGCAGACGACACTGCCAACACTATAAATATCCCAAGCATGAGCTTGTTGGATTTAGTATTAAACTCACTTCAAGATGATAAAGCCGAAGATATTGTAACGATAGATTTAAAAGGCAAATCGTCAATTGCAGACCATATGGTTGTTGCTTCCGGACGCTCAACGCGTCAAGTGGCTGCAATTACAGAAAAATTACACTCACGTATTAAAGATACCACAGGGTACATATCAAAGATTGAGGGTAAAGGTGCCGGTGATTGGGTCTTACTGGATGCAGGTGATGTTATTGTTCATGTTTTCAGACCAGAAGTACGTGAATTCTATCAATTAGAAAAAATGTGGCTAACAGATCCTACTGAGCCAGAAAAAAAATAATGAAAATTCATCTATGTGTTGTTGGAAGGTTGCGTAAAGGACCAGAAAAAGAACTTATAGATGATTATATTTCAAGGTTTGAAAAAATTGGGCGATCCCATGGACTAGGCCCAGTTTCAATTATTGAAGTGGAAGATAAAAAAAATGGCGGTATGCCAAATGAAGCTCTTCTACTTAAACGAGTAATACCAAAAGGTGCTTTAATTGCTATTCTAGATGAACGAGGCCAAACTCTATCTAGTCCAGATTTTGCAAAAAAAATTAATTCTTACGTTACCAGTGGAATATCAGATATGGCATTTATTATTGGTGGCGCTGATGGTATCGCACCTAGCCTTCAAGCTATATCAGATTTAAAAATATCATTTGGGAAAATGGTCTGGCCGCATGCATTGGTTCGTGTCATGATTGCTGAACAGCTTTATAGGGCAGTATCTATCTTGGCAGGCAGCCCATATCATAGAAATTAATGTACAAAAGAATCATATGATAAATGTTTTCTAGTAGTTGAACCTATTTGGTGATCCAAGTATTAAGCTTAAATAACCTAAATGGATTTAAATATGCCCCAAAAAAAACCAGTAGTACTATGTATTCTTGATGGATGGGGAATGTCTGATGATAAAATGGGAAATGCAGTTGCCTTAGCTAATACGCCTTGCTTTGATGCCTTAAATAAAAATTATCCTAATTCTACACTAACTACATTTGGCCCAGATGTAGGTCTTCCAACAGGGCAGATGGGGAATTCAGAAGTAGGCCATATGAACATAGGTGCAGGCCGCATTGTTGATATGGATTTAAGAAAAATTGAACGTAGCATCGAAAATAATGAATTTTCATCGCTTCCTGGAATTACTAGATTTGCAAATGCAATCAAAGCTGCAAATGGGTCAGCCCATTTATGCGGAATTTTATCTGATGGTGGCGTTCATAGTCATGTTGATCATATGATTGAAACTTCAAAGATATTAGAAAATTTTGGCTTAAAGGTAATTCTACACCTTTTTGGTGATGGACGTGATGTAGCCCCAAAATCTATCGATATCTATTTAAAGCATTTAAATTCTTTAATTGGAGAAAACACTTCTATTGGAAGCTTAACAGGTAGATATTATTCTCTTGATCGGGACAATAGGTGGGAGAGAGTAGCTCAAGGTTATGATGCAATAGTTCATGGAAAGGGCACACATTATAAAGATGCTTTTGGTGCCATTTCAGCTGCCTATGAAAAAGGTCTAACTGATGAATTCATCCCTTCTTCAGTAATAGGTAGCTTTAAAGGGATTCGCCAGGGTGATGGACTAATGTGCATGAATTATCGCGCTGATCGAGCAAGGGAACTTATGGCTTCAATTGGTGACCCTTCATTTGATAAATTTGATATTGGTGTGAGGCCAAAATTATCAATTTTATCTGGTTTTGCAGAATATTCTGAGCAACACAATACATACATGGATTGCGTATTTCCTAATGAAAAAATAATTAATACTTTAGGAGAATGGATATCAGCTAAAGGTTTGAAGCAATTTCGTATTGCTGAAACAGAAAAATATCCACACGTGACATTTTTTATGAATGGAGGCGTTGAAGCTCCCGCAGCAAATGAAGTGCGCTTCTTAGCACCCAGCCCTAATGTTGCCACTTATGATCAGAAGCCAGAAATGTCGTCTAAAGAAGTTACAGAAAATTTAGTTACTGCAATAAATTGTGGGGAATATGATTTAATAATTGCGAACTATGCTAATCCAGACATGGTAGGGCATACAGGTGATTTAAAGGCAGCAATAAAAGCTTGTGAATCAGTTGATAAGGCAATGATAGAAATTACGGATGCAGTAAATAACATTGATGGATCAATGATAATATGTGCAGATCATGGCAACTGTGAAAAAATGATAAATGTACAAACAGGAAACCCACATACTGCTCACACTACGAACCCTGTTCCAGTAATATTGGTAAATAATCAAAACATGCACCTACGTGATGGTGGTAGATTAGCAGATATAGCACCCACTCTTCTTGAATTAATAGGTTTAGACCAACCAATTGAAATGACTGGGCGTTCCCTAATATCATAATCGAACTATATAAAAAATATCAGTAAATATTAGCAATAAATAACTCATATTTAGTATATGGTATAAAACGACTGGAACTTTGTATTTAATTGATAGAAAGTAAACAAACAGTTTTTTTGATTATAGTATTTAAAAGAATTTAAAGATAAAAACTAATTAATCTTAATAATTAGCACCGCATAAAAAGGTTAGTATCACAATGAATAAACTTATTTTAACAGCTCTAGCAGGAGTTATCTCTGGGGCTTTAATCACAACTCAATTTACTGACCCTTTGATTGCTCAAGAAACTAAACGTATAAAATCTACGTATGAAAATTTAGATTTATTTGGAGATATTTTTGAACGAATTCGATCCTCATATGTTGAAGAAATTGATGAAGAAAAGTTAATTGAAAGTGCCATTAGTGGAATGCTCACATCTCTTGATCCCCATTCAAGCTATATGGCTCCCGAAGACTTTTCCACCATGCAAGTTCAAACTCGTGGTGAATTTGGCGGGTTAGGAATTGAAGTAACTCAAGAAAATGGATTTGTTAAAGTTGTTTCTCCTATTGATGATACGCCTGCAGATAAAGCTGGAGTAGAGGCAGGGGATTTCATCACAAAGGTTGATGGAGAAAGCACTCTAGGAAAAACTTTAGATGAAGCCGTAGACAAAATGCGAGGACCGGTTGGTTCTGAGATTATTATAACCATTGTACGTGAAGGAATAGATGAACCTTTTGATATTAGTATCATCAGAGACACTATTGAAATCAAAGCCGTAAAAGCGCGAACAGAAGGTAAAACAATTGTTTTAAGGGTATCATCTTTCACGAGCAAAACCTATCCAAACCTAAAAGATAGTTTAGAAAAAGAAATAAAATCTTCCGGTGGTCTTGAAAATATAAACGGTGTGGTTGTGGACTTAAGAAACAACCCTGGTGGCCTTCTTAATCAGGCAATACGTGTATCTGATGCATTTTTAAACAGTGGAGAAATAGTTTCAACAAGAGGAAGAGGAACTAGAGACTCAGAACGCTATAACGCAACGCCAGGAGACTTAACAAATGGAAAACCTGTTGTAGTTTTGATTAACGGTGGCTCTGCATCTGCATCAGAAATTGTTGCAGGCGCACTTCAAGATCATCAAAGGGCAATTATAGTAGGAACTAAATCATTTGGAAAAGGGTCTGTTCAAACAATTATACCTTTGTCTTCTGATGGGGCTGCAATGCGACTAACGACAGCTCGTTATTACACACCCTCTGGAAGATCTATACAGTCACTTGGGGTGTCACCAGATATTTTAGTTGAACAACGTATTAGATCTGTTGAAGACCCTGAAAAACAAAATTTTCAAAGATTTGAATCAGATCTAGAGAATTCTTTATCTAATGATAGCCTAACTGAAGATGAGCGCAAACTCTTAGAGGAAGAGCGTACACAACAAGAAGAAATAGCAAAAATGCGAAACGATGATTATCAATTAGCTTACGCATTAGATATATTGAAAGGTCTTGCGACACTATCGCAAAAATAAATATGACTGAAGATGAAATTTTAAAATTACCGTACAGACCTTGTGTTGGAATTATGTTGTGTAACACACAAGGTGGAATATTTGCTGGCCAAAGATTAGATAGCGCCCAAGATGCGTGGCAAATGCCTCAGGGTGGTGTTGAAAAAGACGAAGACCCAAAAGCTGCTGCAATACGTGAGCTTGAAGAAGAAACTGGCATCCCAGCACAAGCTGTAAAAATTATAGCTGAAACTGAAGACTGGATACCCTATGATTTACCACATTATTTAGTTAAAAAGTTATGGAATGGCCAATATCGCGGTCAAAAACAGCGCTGGTTTTTAATGCAATTCACTGGTGATGATAGCATGATAAACATACAAACAGAAATACCTGAGTTTTCTCGTTGGTGTTGGCTTAAATCAGAGGATTTATTAAATAAAATAGTACCATTTAAACGCAACACATATGAAAAAGTGATACGTGAGTTTAAATCGCAATTAGATGATTCTTAAGATAATAATTTCTAAAATCTGAATCTATAAAACTTTTAATACATACTTAATAAATCATAATTGTTCTAATCTAAAAGTGAATTTATAAATGTTTGATGTCTGTATAATAGGTGGAGGGCCAGCAGGTTTAATAGCCGCTGAAACAGCTGTAGATAAGGGTCTATCAGTTGCTATTTTTGATGCAAAGCCGACATATGGGCGAAAATTCTTAATGGCAGGAAAGTCTGGTTTAAATATTACTAAGAATGAAAATAAAAATAAATTCTTAAATAATTATTTTGAGTCAGAGAAATGGCTAACTCCAATTATTAATGCATTTGATAATGAAGCAGTAATGAATTGGGCTCAAGGTTTGGGCGAAGAGATTTTTATTGGTTCATCTGGACGTGTATTTCCCAAAAGTATGAAAGCCTCACCTTTGCTTAGATCTTGGTTAAAAAGATTAACTAACAAAGGTGTAAATTTTTATACAAATTGGAAGTGGATTGGATGGCGTGATGGCTTAGCAGTCTTTGATACTAATGAGGGTGAGAAACAGATTAAAAGCAAAACAACTATTCTTTCTATGGGAGGTGCAAGTTGGTCAAAACTTGGATCAGATGGAAAATGGATGAATATATTAACAAAGCATGGGATTGAAATTACTTCTTTCAAACCATCAAATATGGGATTTAATATTCCATGGTCTAAACACATGAAGCCCTTTTTTGGGCAACCTATAAAATCTGTTCGCATTTCTTCAGGACATTCATCATCTATTAATGAATTTGTAATTTCTCAGAAAGG
>CAJJAY010000013.1 GCA_905182285.1 uncultured Amylibacter sp.
TGACAGATGCAGACGTTGATGGTGCGCATATACGAACACTATTATTGACGTTTTTCTTTAGACAAATGCCTGAATTAATTGAGGGTGGGTATCTCTATATAGCACAGCCTCCTCTTTATAAAGTGGCGCGTGGGAAATCAGAAGTATACCTCAAGGATCAAATATCGTTAGAAGATTTCTTAGCTGAGCAAGGTATTGAGGGTGCAATTCTCACATTGGGTAATGGTGCCACTATGGCAGGACCAGATTTGGCGCGTGTTATAGAAGAATCCCGTCAATCTCGTACGATATTAAATGCATTTCCCACACATTACAGCCATCATATTTTAGAGCAGGCGGCAATTGCAGGTGCTCTAGATATTGATCAAGTAATGTTGAACCCACAAGCAGCTGCAGACGCTGTTGCAAAGCGCTTAGATCTGGTTTCAACAGAATATGAGCGTGGCTGGTCAGGGCGTCCAACTCAAGACGATGGGTTAAGATTTAGTCGAATACTACGTGGGGTTGAGGAAATTCAAACGTTAGATGGTAAATGTTTGAAATCTAGTGAAGCACGCAAGTTATCAAGCATGACAAATAGTCTACAAGAAGTTTATGCCGAACCATCGAAGTTTACGAGAAAAGATAAAACAACATTAATAAATGCACCATCAGATTTATTAAATATTGTAAATATTGAAGGGGAAAAGGGCCTAAGTCTACAAAGATACAAAGGTCTTGGTGAAATGAATCCAGGTCAGTTATGGGAAACGACTTTAGATCCAGAAGCAAGAATCTTTTTGCAAGTTAGGGTGGAGGATTTAGCAGGTGCTGATGATTTGTTTACTAAATTAATGGGTGATGTTGTTGAGCCACGCCGTGAATTTATACAACAAAATGCATTATCAGTAGAGAATCTTGATTTTTAATGTAAACTTTGATGTATTAGTTTTTTAACTGTGCTTCTCGCCAAAAAGTAAAAATGCCCATACCAATAACAATTGATATTCCAAGTAATGTTAAATTATTTGGAATATCACCCCAGATTAGATATCCTAGTATGATGGCCCAAATCATAATTGTATAACGAAATGGAGATACAAAACCAACTTGGCCAGATCGCATTGCTGATATTGCAAAAAAGTATCCTACAAATATCAGAGTACTTGCAATAAAAAGAAGAATAACTTCATTCAGCTTCATAGGAATCCATCCCTCATAAGCAAAAGTTAGGAATCCTCCAACTAAAGCAATTGCAGCAGCTGTAATAAAAGCAACATACAATGTAGATATTTTTGCGCTAAATTTTCGAACGACCAAGTCTCTTATAGTAACAAATATTACGCAAAATATGCCTAGTATTGAATATACATTAAATTCATCAGTACCAGGCTGAATAATCAGTAAAACACCAATGAAGCCGATGAGTATTGCAACTCCGCGCCTCCAACCAATTTTTTCACCTAAAAACCAGCTGGCTGCTAGAGTTACAGTTAGGGGTAGTGCTTGAAGGAGTGCCGTTATATTGGCAATAGGAAGGTAAAATAATGCAGTAAGAAACGTAATTGTTGCGAATATTTCAGCAAGTGTTCGCCATATAATTAGCTTATGGTCTAATCTATTGGGAATAATCTTAAATGCCCCGTTATATATACACGCTATACCAATTATAATGACCGCAAAACAACCTCGAACAAAAATAGATTGGTACATACCAATATCTGCTGAGGCATATTTAATGACAGCGTCATTTAATACAAAGCCAGCCATAGAAAGGCACATATAAATTGCACCTTTTATATTTTCACTTTGTTGCATAAATTAAGAATCCTAGATGAATATAAGTAGTGATTTTAGAAAGAATAATC
>CAJJAY010000014.1 GCA_905182285.1 uncultured Amylibacter sp.
CCTAGAGAAAAATTTGCTGACTTGGGGTATAAATACTTAATCGCAAACGGGCAAAAAGGATATAATGGAGTAGCAATTATTTCTCGCCTTCCTATTAAAGAAATTGACCGCCAAGATTTTGCATCCCTTGGGCATGCAAGACATATAGCTGCAAACATTGATGATAGACTAAATATACATAACTTTTATGTTCCCGCAGGAGGAGATATTCCTAACAGAGATTTAAATGAAAAGTTTGGCCAAAAATTAGATTATCTTAATGATATGAAAAACTATTTCGAAAAAAAATCACCAAAAAAATCAGTAATGGTTGGTGATTTAAATATAGCGCCTTATGAAGAAGATGTTTGGGACCATAAAAAACTTTTAAAAATTGTAAGCCATACTCCAGAAGAAATTGAAGCGCTTAATGACGTAAAATCATCCGCAAACTGGGTGGATATAACCCGCAAAGATATTCCATCAGGGTTATTATATTCATGGTGGTCATATCGCGCACGTGATTGGGATACAGCAAACAAGGGAAGACGACTGGATCATATTTGGGCAACTGAAGATATTGCAGAATATGGATTTGGTAGCCATATCTTAAGGGATGTAAGGGGCTGGGACAAACCAAGTGACCATGCCCCTGTATTTGCAAGTTTTGATCTCTAGTATTGCTTGATCTTCACTTAGTGATTAATCAGGAACAAAATAAACAGGTGATTCATGCTAGAACTTAACCAATCAAATACTGATGAAATCTTAATAAAAGATGTAAATGAAGATACCTTCATGGACGATGTTATAGAAGCATCAAAAACCTCGCCTATTGTTGTTGATTTCTGGGCGCCTTGGTGTGGCCCATGTAAAACATTAGGACCTGCCCTAGAAGCGGAAGTAAAAGCCACCAATGGTAAAATAAAAATGGTTAAAGTTGATATTGATCAAAATCAAAATCTTGCAAGCCAAATGCGTATTCAATCCATTCCTGCAGTTTTTGCCTTTGTCGATGGTCAACCCGTTGATGGATTTATGGGCGCAAAAGCTCCTTCTGAATTAAAAAGTTTTGTAGAAAAACTTTTAGAAAACGTAAAAGATGATGGAGGCGACCTATCAGAAGCAATAGCTGTAGCTGACGAAATGTTAGAAGCTGGAGAGTATGATGACGCTGCAGAAACCTTTGAAGCCATATTAGGTGAAGATCCAGAGAGATCACCCGCTTTTGTTGGGCTATTCAAAGCAAAAATGGGCGCAAAAAAAATTGATGAAGCTCAGAAAATGTTAGAGGACATACCAACAGCTCTTGTAAATAAACCTGAGATACTTGCACTTCAAGCACAAATAGATCTTACCAACCAAACCCAAGGCCTTGGAGAAATCAACGATCTACGTGAAGCTCTAAAGAATGATTTGGACAATCATCAAATACGCTTCGATCTTGCTCTTGCTTTATTTACCGCGGGAGAAACTAATGATGCAATACAAGAACTACTAACTATTTTTAGAAAAGATCAGGAATGGAATGATGATGCAGCCCGTCAGCAATTGTTTAAATTTTTTGATATATTGGGTGGCGATGATCCAATTACATTAAGCGGTCGCCGCCAACTTGCATCAATGCTATTTGCCTGATGCGATATTTGATCTAAATATGATTTATGTATAAATTAAACTCACTCCCTGAAACGATTTCATTGTTTCCCCTCAGTAACGCTTTGTTGTTACCGCACTCTCGTTTACCCCTCAATATATTTGAGCCTAGGTATTTATCACTTTTAGACGATACAATGAAATCAGAGCATCGGCTTATTGGAATGATACAACCGTTGTCACCCAATCCAACAAGTGGTGATTTACGGGTACATAAAATTGGCTGTGCTGGTCGATTGACATCTTTTTCTGAAACAGGTGATGGTAGATATATGGTCACTCTCACAGGAATTTGTCGATTTAGAGTAACAAAATTAATTGATGGCTTTCTATCATACCCAACCGCAAACATTAATTGGGATAGTTTTGGTGGAGATTTAAACACTTCAAACGAAAATCAGAATATAAATAGAGAAAAGTTCTTTGATGTCTTAGAGCGTTACTTCAAGATAATGGAACTTTCTACAGATTGGGATGGTCTTAAAGATGCAGACGATATGCTGCTTATAAATTCTTTAGCGATGCTTTGCCCGTTCGAGCCAGAAGAAAAACAAGCACTCCTAGAAGCACCATCCTTTGTGACGCGCAAAGAGACCCTCGTAACATTAATGGAATTTGCTTTGCGTGATGAGAACAGTACAATGGATAAGTTACAATGATCCAAATTGATCCCAAAATGTTGGAAATTTTAGTATGTCCAATTACATTTGGATCACTAATTTACAATTCTGAAACTCAAGAACTTATATCTAACAGTGCAAAGCTCGCTTATCCAATTCGCAATGGCATTCCAGTAATGCTTCCTGATGAAGCTAGAAAAGTTGATTAAATAACCTGTCCCTGCAGTAACTTTGGTAAATCACCTGATAGACCTGCTGCATGACGCATAAAGCTTCTACGTAATTGTGGTGTAGAATTAACTCCACCAAGCCCAATATCTCTAATTGAGCGTAAAATTGAATTATCATTAGAAAACAGTTTATTTATACTATCTGTTGCTAGCGCCATTGCCGATGTATCAAAGCGACGCCATTTCTGATATCGTTCTAAAACATCTTTTGAAGCAAAGTTTTCTCCGCGACGCTTAGCCAATGCTAAGACCTCTGTTAATGCCGCTATATCCTTTAGTCCAAGATTTAAGCCTTGCCCTGCTAAGGGATGAATACCGTGAGCAGAATCTCCAACTAGTACTGTTCGATTTATAACAAATTTGTCTGCTATAGATAGACCTAACGGATAACTAAAGCGATCACCTACCAAACTTATCCGCCCTAAAAAATCTCCTATTACAGGTGAGATCGCTGCCAAATAAGCTTTATCATCCAGGGTATTTATAAGATTTGCTTGATCCTTAGTTTCAGTCCAAACTATCGAACTTTTATTATCGGGAAGCGGCAAAATTGCTAAAGGGCCTGAAGGAGTAAAAAATTGATGTGCAACACCTAAATGTGGTTTTTCATGCGAAAGCGCACAAACTAGTGCTGTTTGATTATAGTCCCATCCAAAATGAGAAATATCTGACCATTTAGCTATTTTTGAATTGCGTCCATCGCAGCCAATTAATAATCGCGACCGCAAAACATGGCCATCTAATAAATTTAAATTTACACCAGTTTCATCTACTGTTTTTGAAACAACTTCAGCCCCATAAATATATTTAATTTGTTTAGATCTTGATATGCTAGCTTTAAAGGCTTCACGAATGTAACGATCTTCAATCAAATGGCCCATTGGACCTTCTTCAAGTTCTTGATGATCAAAATGCAAAAACCAATCAGACGCTCCTTCTCCTACACGGCCATCACTAACTTTTATATCTAAAATTGGTTGTGTATTTTTTTTAACAGAATCCCATAAACCGAGTGCTTTTAACATCCGAACAGAGGCATGTGATAAAGCATAAGCTCTTCCATCAAAAATATCTGCCTTTTTTAACTGATTAGATTGGCGATCGACTACAGTAATATCAAAGCCAATGCTTGATAAGGCAATTGCCATTGCACTACCAATTAATCCACCGCCAACAATTAAAATTTCTGTATCATAATCCATATATTTATTATCTATGAATTAACTAGATTGTCCACGCTACAAACCGTCGCTAAAGTAAAATAAATAGGAGAAAAAAATGTCACAATTATGGTTAAAAATGACTGCGTGTGATTTAGGTCGTGGGATTGATAATGGTTCTATTTCTCCAATAGCATTACTAAAAACTTATTTAGAGGCCATATCAGAACATCCATTAAAAAATCAAATATATGTTCATGTTGCAACCAAGAGAGCTATGAAGGAAGCAGAAGATGCAGAGTTAAGAGCAAGAAAAAATAACCGCTTAAGCCTATTGGACGGCGTCCCCATCTCATGGAAAGATTTATTTGATAGTAAAAATATAAATACAGAAGCAGGATCTAATTTGCTGTCTGGAAGAATACCTACTGAAGACGCTCTTGTTCTAAAGTATGCAACTCAAGCTGGATTGATATGTTTAGGTAAAACTCACATGTCAGAACTCGCATTTTCAGGTTTAGGCTTAAATCCTATGACGGAAACCACTCCCTGTATAAATAATTTAGATGCAGTATCTGGTGGTTCATCCTCTGGCGCTGCTGGGTCGGTAGCTTTTGGTTTAGCTGCCATCGGAATAGGGTCTGATACTGGGGGGTCAGTTAGAATACCCGCTGCTTGGAATGATTTGGTTGGCTTAAAAACAACCAGTGGAGACATTTCCCTCCAAGGTGTGGTCCCATTATGCCCTAAATTTGATACAGTTGGTCCACTTTGTAGAAGTGTTGAAGATGCAACGATAATTTATTCTATATTAAAAAATCAAAAATCTTTACCCATTAATCCCCCAGAATCTTTACGATTAATGAGGCTAAAGGGCATTAGTGAAGAAGGAATAGAAAATTCTCCCCTAAATGCCTTTGAAAATGCTTGCAAAAAATTAAATAGAAAAAATATCACAATTATTAAACATAAATTTCCTATATTAGATAAACTCTTGTCTCTAGCTTCAGTTATTTTTACGACTGAAGCATATAAAGTTTGGGGCGAAACTCTAGAAAAAGATGGTGCAAAAATGTACCCAGAAATTTTAAGTCGGTTTATGGCTGGAAAAGATTTCACTAATAATGAATATATAGATGCATGGTCTATTGTTGATAATATTAGGGCAGATTGGTTTACTTTTACTAAAGAGTTTGATGCTGTGATATTGCCCTCATCGCCAATTTTACCTCCCAATAAATTACAACTATTGCGCGATAGTGCATATTATAAACGAGCAAATTTATTAGCATTAAGAAACACTCGCATAGCTAATATGCTCGGACTATGTGCTATAACTGTACCCACGCCTCAACCTTCATGTGGTTTTATGATTATGGGGCCACCAAATTCTGAGATAAATCTACTGAATATAGCCTCTAAAATTGAGAGTGAAATATCCTAATAATTAATTTGGACTACAGATTAAAATAACGTATAGTATATAAAAAGGGCGTTAGACCCTAAAAAATGAGGCAATAATGGATCTACCCGAGCGGTTTTCAAACCTGCCAGCTTATGCATTCCCGCGCTTGCGCGCACTGCTTGATGATTATCCAGCGGGTGGGGACGTGTTGCATATGTCTATAGGTGAGCCAAAGCATCCGTTTCCAAAATTTGTGGAAAATATTTTAATAGAAAGTATGCAAGACTTTAATAATTATCCAAGCAATGACGGTACACCTGAATTATTAAGTGCAATTTCAAATTGGATAAATAAAAGATATGGTGTTTCTCTAAATCCAGAAAATCAAATACTGTCATTGAATGGAACAAGAGAAGGTTTATTTAACGCTCAAATAGCGTTGTCGCCAGAAACCAAAAACGGCAAGTCGACAAAAGTCTTAATTCCAAATCCCTTTTACCAAGTTTATGCAGTTGGTGCAGCTACAGTTGGTGCTGAACCAGTTTTTGTACCTGCGTATGCTGAAAACAATTTTATGCCTGATTATTTTTCACTACCAAAAGAAGTTTTAGATCAGACTAGTATATTATTTTTATGTTCCCCAGCTAACCCACAAGGAACTATGGCAACATATGATTATTGGGCTGAACTCATGCGACTGGCAGAAAAACATGATTTTAAAATTTTTGCAGATGAGTGTTATTCTGAAATTTATCGTGATTCTGCACCCATAGGCGCATTACAAGTAGCACAAGATATTGGTGCTGACCCAGAAAAACTTGTGGTTTTTCATTCACTATCCAAAAGATCTAATCTGCCAGGCTTACGTTCAGGTTTTGCAGCAAGTGGTCCAAAGAATATTTTTGAAATGAAACAATTACGAAATTATTCTGGAGCGCCCAATCCAACGCCATTACAAAAAGTAGCAACAGCAGTTTGGTCAGATGAAAATCACGTTATAGAAAACCGTAAACTTTATCAAAAAAAGTATCAATTGGCTGATAATATATTTAAGGGCGTAAAGGGTTATAATTCACCTCAGGCTGGATTCTTTTTATGGCTGCCAGTTGAGAATGGAGAACAAGCAACACTCAATTTATGGAAACAAGCTGGAATTCGAGTACTGCCTGGTTCATATTTAAGCCGAGACGTCATGAATAGAAATCCAGGTGAACGATATATTCGTGTGGCAATGGTTGCGCCATTTAATGAGACCAAGCATGGACTGCAGACAATTAAGGACAATTTGTATACGTTATGAGCATGTTAAATAGCACACAGCCTCGAGGGCCACTATTAGAAACCCAAATTCGAACTCAAATTCGAAAACGTTTAATCGAATTGTTGGGTTTAGGTTTTATATTTAGCGCTATAATTACATCTCTAGCACTTTATAGTTATTCACCGAATGATCCTAATTTTTTAAATTCAACATCTGGTGATGTTAAAAATGTGATGGGATTTTATGGAGCTTCGTATGCTATGACATTGATGTTTGCCATTGGATGGGCATCTTGGGCTTGTAGCTTAGCACTGCTGATATGGGGATTTAGATTATTATTCCATCGTGGAAGCCATTTAATATTAAGGCGTGGCGTTTTTCTACCAATATTTTTAGCATTTACTGCAGTCTTTATGGCGACAAATGTACCACCTGCTAATTGGCCAAATAGTTATAATTTAGGCGGCTTTTCTGGCGATGCTATATTTGAAGTTATAATAGACTTTAATCCAATTGATTTGGCCATTTGGGTAAAAGCAGTTTCTATATCTTTAGGTTTAATTTCCATCTGTATTGGTCTTTTTTCGTTAGGCTTTAATCTTAAAGAAATAAAAGTAATTTTAAAACGCAGTATTCAAGGACTTTTATTTACTTTAATTATAGTATGGAAAGTTATTAAGAAAATTTATCCCCATAGAAAAAATATAAAAGATTTATCCCAAAATCCAAAACCAAAAATTCACTCTAATTATGATTTTGAAATACAAAATCATAGTGTGGATGAAGATATAACTGAAGTCTCAGATGTTTCAAAAAATAATGGTTTAAAATCTTTATTATCATCTTTTCCTAATTTTGGTAGCAATGAAAAAAGTGACGTAGAAAACAAAGACTATAATGAAAAATCTGAAGAAAATATAACAACAAGCCCAGACCGCGTTACACGAAGAATACAAGAAGCTGTCCATAAAAAGAATCTAAAAAATAATAGAGATGCGCCAATGGTTGAAATTGAACCTGTTTCAGAACCGGCAGCTACTACCCCACCTGATGCGAACTTTTATGATGATGCTCTTGAGGGTTCTATGGAATTGCCACTAGAAGCAAAACGAAAAGAACCAATTTTAATGCGTCCATCAACACCAAAATCTGTTGTCGAGCATCCTTCTAATAAACCAATACCACAAAGTAAGAAGGCAAAATCAGAAGCACAGCCAACACTATTTGCTGAAAATATGGCAAATTATGAGCAACCAGCATTAGATTTATTAGAAAGCCCTAAAACTGTTATTAGACAACAATTATCTGATGAAGCATTAGAAGAAAATGCACGGATGTTAGAAAATGTACTAGATGATTATGGTGTAAAAGGCGAAATCATTTCAGTTAGACCTGGGCCAGTTGTTACTATGTATGAATTAGAACCAGCGCCTGGCTTGAAGGCTAGTAGGGTAATTGGTTTAGCTGATGATATTGCCAGATCAATGTCGGCATTAGCTGCCAGGGTATCAACAGTACCAGGAAGAACAGTTATAGGTATTGAGCTCCCAAATGATCATAGAGAAACAGTTTTACTTAGAGAAATTTTATCTGCTCGTGATTATGGTGACGGTAAGCACGGCTTACCATTGGCATTGGGCAAGAATATTGGCGGAATACCTGAAGTTGCTGATCTAGCAAAAATGCCACATTTGTTAATTGCTGGTACAACAGGCTCTGGTAAATCAGTAGCTATTAATACAATGCTTTTATCTTTGCTTTATAAATTATCACCTGATGAGTGCAGAATGATAATGATTGATCCAAAGATGTTAGAACTTTCTGTTTATGATGGAATTCCACATCTTCTTTCACCTGTTGTAACTGACCCAAGAAAGGCTGTAGTGGCACTAAAATGGGTAGTGGGAGAAATGGAAGAGCGCTATAGGAAAATGTCAAAAATGGGCGTTCGAAATATTTCTGGATATAATGGCCGAGTTGCCGATGCGCTTGCAAAAAACGAAAACTTTGAACGAACAGTTCAAACTGGTTTTGATGATAATACAGGTGAACCAATATTTGAAACTGAAACATTTAAACCAGAAAAATTACCATTTATCGTAGTTGTTGTCGATGAAATGGCAGACCTAATGATGGTTGCCGGTAAAGAAATTGAAGCATGTATCCAAAGATTAGCTCAAATGGCTAGAGCTTCTGGAATTCATCTAATAATGGCAACTCAACGCCCATCAGTAGATGTCATAACGGGTACAATCAAAGCTAACTTTCCAACTCGAATTTCATTTCAAGTTACATCAAAAATTGATAGCCGCACAATTCTTGGAGAAATGGGTGCCGAGCAATTATTAGGAATGGGCGATATGTTATATATGGCCGGTGGTGGGAAAATTACTCGTATACATGCCCCATTTGTATCAGATGAAGAGGTAGAATTAATAGTTAACCACTTGAAAAAATTTGGCCCACCAGAATATGTAAGTGGCGTTGTTAAGGGTAATGATGATGAAAAGTCATCAAATTTAGATTCAATTTTAGGATTAGGTGGAAACACAGATAAAGAATCAGCATTATACGATCAGGCTGTTGCTATTGTCGCTCATGATAGGAAGTGTTCAACTTCATATATACAAAGAAAGCTCTCTATTGGTTATAATAAGGCAGCAAAAATTGTTGAGGAAATGGAAGATAATGGTATTGTGTCTGCTGCTAATCACATTGGAAAGCGTGAAATTTTTCTACCCGAACAAGATTAATTAGTCTGAAACCAGATTAGTTTTAATTCAAAATAAGTTTGAGATTAGGCGTTAGTATTATTAAAATTATATTAAAAATTAAAATCTTTTTAACAATTTCATTGATTATGTTATGCTTTGCAAAACCATCTTTTGCAGAAAAAGTTTCCCTTGATAATCTTAATAGTTACATAAATGGACTTTCAACTGTCAAAGCTAGTTTTGAACAAATTAATTCTGATGGCTCAATAGACACTGGAATATTGTATATCAGGCGGCCAGGCAAAATGAGACTTGAGTATGCTGCCCCAAATAATGCTTTAGTAATAGCAGGGGCTGGTAGTGTCGCAATATTTGATGACAAAACTAAAAATGGCCCAACCCTTTTTCCTTTAAAGCACACACCACTAAATTTATTATTAGAAAAAAATGTTAATCTAAATAATAGTTATATGATTTCTGAACATAAAATAAATGGTAAAAATACTTTTATTATAGTCCAAGATCCAAAACGGCTAGCCCAAGGTAAAATCAAGATGGTTTTTAGCAATAATCCAATAGCATTGGTAAGTTGGACAATAACAGACCAATCCAATCAAAAAACTAAAATCTTGCTTGGTGAATTCAAAGAAAAAATCAAAATCCCATTATATTTATTTAATATAACAGCGGAAAATTCTAAACGAAATTAAGTACACCGAGCTAATTGAGAGCTATACAAAACCGCTCTTTTTTGAACGGATTTAGCTACTTTCATCAGCCACTTTTTTCTTTTATATGTACCGCGTCTAAAACCTGCGTGCCCTTCATGATATGCAAGGTATTGGTTATATACATCACTTTTAGAGATACCATTTCGTTTATAAGATTTATGCATATACCAACCCATAAAATCTGCAGCATTTCTAAAACTACTTCTTCTTGAGAATGTATTTCCTGTTTCAGCGCGATATTCATCCCAAGTACCGTCTAAAGCTTGTGCAAATCCATATGCCGATGATTGCCTTCCCATTGGAATTATTTTGAATTTCCATTGATATGGTGTTTTAGCGGTGCCCGTGAATTTACTTTCTTGGTAAATTGATGCCATCATTACGGGCACAGGTACACCCCAGCGACGCTCAGCCCGAACCATTGATTTATACCAAGACTTTCTTTCTTTTTTAATTGAACAAGCGTTATTTAAATTATTAGGTGGATCAGTTCTTAATCCTGAACAAGCACTTAAAAATATACTTGCCAAAATAATCATTAAACTAATCTTCTTCATATTAAATATCCTATTTTATCTTTTTGGTTGCTAATTTAATGACCTAAAGCAGTACGCCCAACAATACTGGCAAGGCAAAAACTGATAAAACTGTTGATGCAATAACCAAACCAGCGACCTCATTTGCATCGGCTCCATATTTTTGAGCCAATAAATAAGAAGTTACTGCAACGGGTGTAGCAATTTGCATAACAAGTACCGCAAAAGCAATATCGTTTAATTCAAAATAAAGTCCTATTGTCCAAGCAACTCCAACACTGACAGTTAACTTTAATATAGATAAAATTAAAGCACGTGATATCGTTTTTATCTTTAGTCGAGCCAATGCTACACCAAGAGTAATTAACATTAATGGAATTGCCATTTGTCCCATTAACTCTAATGTATTTGTGGCCCATTTTGGTGTCTGCCATCCTTGAATTAAAAATAAAGCACCAAGTAAAGTTGCCCAAACCATCGGTTCTTTAAATACTTTACTTATACTACCACCACCAGACACCATCCAAACCCCGATTGAAAAAGATCCAACTGCCATTACTGCAAAAACAACAACAGCATAACTTAATCCAACCTCTCCAAAAGCAAACATTGCCAGTGGTAATCCTAAATTTCCTGTATTACCAAATATTAATGGGGCCCAATATGTAGCCATATTTAGCTTAAACATTTTCCCAATAATCCAAAATATGAATGCTAAGACAATATAAGCTATTAAACTTGATAAAAATAAATTTGATAGTGTATCTGCTGTTATATTTGCTTTCATTAAAGCTACAAATATTAATGCTGGAACAGATAGTGTCATTGCCAATCGTGTGACAAATTCAATTTCATAACTCCAGCCAACCTTAACCCAAACGAATCCAATTGCAGCAAGTATAAATACAGGTGCAACAATTTGAAAAACAGTTAAAATCAGTTCCATACAATCACAAAACGTAGTGTGGACAGTTTGTCAATCTAAGAGTAGTTACTCTTAAAAAGATTAAATGGGTTTTTATGTTAGAAGTAATTGCAAAATTTTCAATTGGCCAAGTGGTCCGGCATCGAAAACATCCTTTTCGTGGTGTAATATTTGATATTGATCCAACTTTTTCAAATACTGACGAATGGTGGGAGAGCATCCCAGAAAAACATAGGCCTATTAAAGATCAGCCATTTTATCATCTCTTAGCTGAGAATGATGAGTCATACTACGTTGCTTATGTTTCAGAGCAAAACTTACTAATAGATGAAACCGGTGAACCAATTGAGCATCCTGAGGTTGCTGAAATATTTGGTGAAATGACCAATGGAAAATATAACGTAGTTTCTCAAATGAACTAATAACCCAGTGACGCGCCATCTTTGCGAGCATCACTAGCTCCCACTAAAGTACCATTTTTATAATCTATATATACAGCCTGCGCACCTCCAATTGGGGTATCAGGAACTATTAGATTATGACCTAAATCCGTTAAACCTTGGCATACATTATTCTTATATCCACGCTCAATTTTTAAAAAATCACCATCAGCAAAACTTCGTGGTGAATCAATACTGGATTGTGGGTCCAATTTAAAATCAACAATATTAGAGACAAACCTACTATGTCCAGTGGCCTGATATGCACCACCCATGACGCAGAATGGCATAATAATTTTTTTATTTTTCTTAAGTATTCCAGGAATAATTGTATGCATCGGGCGCTTTTTTGCACCAGCTTCATTTGGATGATTTTCCTCCAAAGTAAACCCTGCACCTCTATTTTGAAAGTTAATACCAAACTTTGATGATGCAAAGCCAGATCCAAAAGAATGAAATACTGAATAAATTAAGGAAACAGACATCAAATCTTTGTCTACAATAGTTAAGCAAATAGTTTCTTTATGAACAGATTCTGTAATAGACTTTGTATTTACTAGAACAGATTTAGTATCTATTAATGATGCTAAATTTTTTGCTGTTTCCATTGATAGCATGTGGTCAATGCGACTACTTTTATCTGCTATAAATCTATTTCTTGCATCATATGCTAATTTTGTTGCCTCAGCCTCTATATGTGTGCGCTGAACTCCAAAGGCATCCATTGATGATATGTCAAAA
>CAJJAY010000015.1 GCA_905182285.1 uncultured Amylibacter sp.
GTTAAAGCATGTTTGTTTGTCAGATTGACCACAACTGAAGGATTAGCTGGATGGGGTGAGGCATTTATTCTGCCTTGTCGTGAAAGAGCTGTCGCTGAGATTATCCATTCCCTTGGGGACTCAAGTAATGCATTAGAAACTGTCTCGCCTTGGTCTTTTCGAGATAGAGCCAGGCAAATAGCTTCAGGACACCAAAGTCTCGATTTTAGTGCTGCCTCAAGCGCTTTGGAAATGGCCTTGTGGGATATAAATGGCAAGATTGCTGAAAAGCCAATTTGCAAACTATTAGGCGGTGATCATAGACTTCCAGTTCCGATATATGGAAATATTTGGAGTGAGACGCAATGGGATGTATGCTCACTTGAAAATCGTGCAATTGAACTGATTGCACAAGGATATAAAGCTGTCAAAATACACCCTATGTTGAACCATTCTATTATAGATGCTGCAAATTGTGTGAACCGTGTGCGGACTGCTATTGGTGATGAAATTCTCCTTATGGTGGATCTGGATTCTCAAGAAAATCCTGATACCGCATTGCAATTTGCAGACTTAATCGCACCTGCGCAGGCTTATTGGTTCGAGGAACCCGTTAATGGAGTTGACATTCAATCACTTACCAAAATTCGGGACTTAACTGGTTTGCGAATTGTTACTGGTGAGAAGTCAAGTGGTGTGGCGCATTTCAGTGCAGTATTGTCAGGAGGTGCTGCAGATATTCTAAATCCTGATATTGCGGGAATTGGTGGTCTTTTGGATATGCTGGAAGTTGCTGAATTGGCAAACTTGCAAAATGTTAAGGTCTCACCTCATTGCTGGAATTCAATGACAGTAGCAGCGGCTGCGATGCTTCATGTTTGTGTTTCCATCCCAAATGCTGAACTTGCTGAGATTTATCCAGAATACCTTGAACATGGTGAGAAGTTTGCAAATACTGGTTTCTGGCTAGATGGTCAAAATGCGTACCTTTCTGACAAACCGGGGCTAGGTATTGATATTGATGTGCCTGCTTTGCAAAATTTAACTAATGATTATAAAATAACTTTTCTTTAAGTGGAGAAGGTGGCCTTTTGAATGATTTTTATACTTAAAGAATTTTTTTTTGAAGCTAACCATCTATGTAGAATAATTATGTTTAGGTGTGTGGGTTTGTTTTGTATCCCTAAAACTATTTTCAATATGATTTCCATTATATCAATAACCTTAAAAATCATTGTCCAACATAAATTAGCCAGAATAATAATCATTTTAGCTGTAATCTTTTATGTAGATGCAAACTTTTAGTGTTATTTTTTTACAAAATAATAAATATTATTCAAATTTTAGGATTTTGTGAATCTAGGGATTTTTCTTTAAATGCCTTTGAGCCTAAAGCAATTTCTGCAATAGATTCTATTTTATTACGAGCCTCAAAATGCTTTGCAGTGCTAGTTTTATCACAAGGTAGTAGTTTTAAAATTGCATATTCCATTTCTGATATTGCTTCAATTGATTTCATAGGATGTGGCCTTAAACCAGCACGCACCCAAATTCCATCAATATGTACACCTAGATGGTGGGCAGCGAGTTCGGCATCTTTTTCTGGTAAGAAGTTTTTTAACTCATGTGTCAGGTTAGAGCGTATACGTCTGTCGTTGGCTAACTGAATACGTTGGCATTCTTTACTATGAGGCACTTCTGAGATTAATGATACCCAAGCCTGACATACCCGATGATTAAAGATTGTTTCAAAGAAATTGGCTATAATTATAGCCCATAATCTTTCGTAGGGAGATTGTGAGTAGCGATAAAGCTCTACGACTGACTCACTTAGCAGAAGGTTTGATCTGCGAAACACTGCTTCAAGCAATGAGGTTTTATCTTTAAAATGGTGCAGTACTACGCCTTTTGAAACACCAGCAATTTTGCCAACCTTTTCTAGTGTTGTTTTGCGTAAGCCATATAAAATGACTGCTTCAAATGCTGCTCCTGATAATTCAGTTCGCCTGATAGAGCGTATAGAGTTGGATCGCATTTGATAGCTCCTTACTTTTCACATATTTTGTATTGCCAGATTTATTAAATATAAACCAGACTTTTTATGAATAAAATTTGATGTGTTGACAATAAAAACATACCAATGGTAAGTAAAGTTAATTATAAACTTACTTAAGGTAAGTTTGTAGTACAAATGGTATAAATATACAGTAATGATTAGTAGCCACAAACGGCTTTATGGTTAAAAAAGGGAGAAAAACCATGAAACAAATAAAAAAGATTATAAATATTTTTAGTTTTGCATTAATAGGACTTTCCAGCACTGTAATGGCTGGCAACAGTGAGCCCATCAAAATAGTCATCAATGAATGGACTGGTCAACATATTTCGGCACATATATCTGGAAGTGTACTTCAAAAAGCTGGGTATGATGTGGAATATGTCACCGCTGGAGCAGTTCCACAGTTTGCCGCAATTGCACAAGGTAATCTCCATTTACAACCTGAAACATGGGGAAATAATATTGGCGAAATTTATCCTATATCAGTAGCAAATGGTGATATTGTTGTTTTGGGAGGAACTGGGCTCAAAGGAATAGAAAGTTGGATGTACCCAACCTACATGAATGAACAGTGTCCTGGTTTGCCTGATGTTAAAGCACTTATTGAATGTTCGCAGTTGTTTGCAGTTGCAGAAACTTTTCCTAAAGGTCGATTGATCGCTTATCCAGCTGATTGGGGAACGAGATCAAAGGATATGGTAAAAAGCGCCGGTCTTCCTTTTGACGCTATTGCAGGTGGTTCAGAAGGTGCAATGATTGCAGAAATGAAAGCCGCATATAAGACAAAATCCCCGCTACTAATGATGATGTGGGCGCCTCATTGGGTTCATGCAGAAATGGAATTTGATTGGATTGAGTTTCCTGATGGTTACTCTGCTGATTGCCTAACAAATCCCTCGCTTGGTATATATACAGACAAGGTTAATGATTGTGGTTTTAAGCAAGGTAATATTAGCAAAATTGCATCGCGAAACTTTGAGGAAAAATGGCCTGGTGCATTCAAGATAATGCAAGCTCTTACTATTGATAATGCAATGCAAAATTCTCTTTTATTAGAGATCGACAACAAAAAACGTGATTTGTCAGAAGTAATTCTAGAGTGGATGGATGCCAACGAGGCTACCTGGAAACCTTGGGTGGACGCTGCAAGCTGATCATAAAATATTTATAAATTAGGGGGAGCTGGGTAAATTTTACCTGGTTTTCCTTAATTTTTTATTTCTTCTACATTTAAGATATACAATTAACTAAAAGAAAAATTTTTAGAAATAGGAATATTTATGCCCAATCGCAACAATAATGACATTAAACTTTCTTGTCGTAATGTTTGGAAGATTTATGGTGGAAGCCCAACCAAATATTTTGACAAGAAGAAACTATTTATTAACTCTGATACTTTAAATGTAGTAAAAAAGCTTAGAGATGATGGTGCAATTCCTGCTGCTGTTGATGTGTCATTTGATGTTCATGAAGGCGAGATTTTTGTTATCATGGGATTGTCAGGATCTGGCAAGTCCACCATGGTTAGATGTTTATCACGTCTGGTTGAACCCTCACATGGAGAAATCTTACTAGGTGGGGAAGATTTGCTGAAAAAAAGTAAAAGTGAACTAATTGACATACGTCGCCATAAAATGGGCATGGTCTTTCAAAGTTTTGGTTTATTGCCGCACTTAACCGTAGCAGAAAACATATCCTTTCCATTGAGGTTGCAAGGCCTTTCAAATAAAGAAAAACGCGAAAAGACTTCACGGGTAATTGAACTTGTTGGCCTAGAAGGGCGCGAAAACAGTTTTCCCCGCCAGTTGTCAGGTGGCCAGCAACAGCGTATTGGGATTGCTCGTTCACTTGCCGTCGAGCCAGAGCTATGGTTTTTGGATGAGCCGTTCTCAGCACTTGATCCGCTAATCCGTCGTCAGATGCAAGATGAATTCCTTCGTATTCAGTCTTCGTTAAAGAAATCCATCGTTTTTATTACTCACGATTTTCTTGAAGCATTACGTATTGCAGACAGAATGATGATTATGCGTGATGGAATGGTAGTGCAGATAGGTACTCCCGCCGAATTAATTGCCAATCCGGTTGATGATTATGTGGCTGAATTTACTAGGGATGTTCCGTTGATGCGAGTTCTTTTTGCAAAAGACGTTATGGATGACAACATAGAAGTTGAGGAGAATATGCAAGGAGTTCAGAGCTGCGATTCTGTTGAGGATATATTGGCGCAACTATCCAAAAATACAAAGGGTGTTGTTGTTTTTGATGATGGTAAAGCCATTGGTGTGGTGACCCCAAAATCTGTTGTATGCGCATTATCACGTAACGCTGAAAAAGTAACTACTGAGCTGCCTCCGAATGAGGTAGTATAATGAGTTTAGAAATCGATAATGAGGTAATATCAAAACAATATAAACCATTTATTTCATCAATATTATGGTTCTCAATTCTTGCTCTGACATTAGTTTTTATTGCGCTGCGTGGGAAGGCACCTTGGCTAATAGATTTTCCTGAGGAATGGGTTTTGCCTATAGTTTTGGTTCTCAATTCTTTTATGGATCGGATTGTTGAATTTTCAGGAGAATTTTTTCGGGGAATGTCAGCTGCACTCGAAATTCCAATGTCAGCAATACGCAGCCTGCTAAGCTGGTTGCCATGGTCAGTTTCATTTTTCATATTAGTTTCCATATCTTTCGCAGCGTCTGGTTGGAAGCTTGCGGTTTTTACTGCTGTTGGGGTTAGTTATATATTGGGCGTTGGGTTGTGGATTGAGACCATGAACTCATTAGCACTCGTGGCGGTCTCTGTTCCACTGGCGGTATTGATTGGGTTTTTGATTGGAACAGCTGGGTTCCTTTATCCGCGAGCTGAACGGGCTATTAATTTAACATTGGATGCCTTGCAAACGATACCTGCATTTGCATACCTTTTACCAATTCTGTTGCTTTTTGGATTTGGTGTAGTAGTTGGATTGATTGCAGGAGTTCTCTATGCTTTTCCTCCAATGGTTCGAAATACATTATTGGGTTTGCGTCGTGTGCCAGAAGAAGTGATTGAATCTGGTCTCATGTCAGGTGCCACTGAAATGCAGCTTTTTTTCAAAGTAAGAGTTCCAAGTGCAGCGCGGCAAATCCTATTAGGAGTAAACCAGGCTACACTGGCGGCATTTTCGATGGTAGTTATAGCTTCAATTATTGGTGGTTCATCAGATATTGGCTGGGAAGTTCTTTCTGAGATGCGAAAAGCGCGTTTTGGCGAAAGTCTTGTTGCAGGCATAGTGATTGCATTGATGGCAATGATAATGGACCGAATTACGGCGGGTTTCGCTAACCGCAAACCAGCTGACGACAATTTTGCTGATAAACCATTTCTTATACGTCACAATTATTTATTGATTACTGTTCTTGGTGCGGTGATTATTTATATTGTGAGTTTGATGTATCCTGCTTTACAATCTTGGCCCAAGGCGTTTGTTTTTGATCTGTCTGGACCTTTGAATGACGCAATTGATTATGTTATCATAGAATATGCTAACTGGATTGTTCTAATTAAGAAATGGGCTTTCTTTTATCTAATGTTACCAATTAAAATGGGATTAGAACAAGTTATATCTCCATATTCATGGGGCTTTCAGTTCACTATGCCCCTTAAGTTGGCGTACGGCGCAACAGCACTTATTTTGGTCATTTTGGCATGGCTGCGTGGACGCCAAAGTAGTTCGGTGATGATTGGTTTGTTAACTATTATTTTATTTTTCGGTTTGACCCGTATGCCCTGGCCAGCAATTTTGTTAGTCATGACGTTTTTATCATGGCAGCTTTCAGGTCCTAAATTGGCACTAACTGTTCTAGCTGGACTTGCCTATTTATTATTGTCGGGTATTTGGCCGGAGGCACTATTAAGCGTCTATTTGTGTGGAATTGGTGTGGCTCTATCATTTGCTATTGGGTGCTCACTTGGTATTTTGGCTTCTGAATTTAACGCAATTTCGCGATTTTTGCGGCCCATTAATGACACTTTGCAGACCATACCTTTGTTTGTGTTGTTGATACCCTTTGTGATGATATTCAAGATTGGAGAATTCACTGCACTATTAGCTATAATGGCCTACGCGATCGTACCAGCGACCCGTTATTCAGAACACGGCCTCCGCAACGTATCACACGAAGCTATTGAGGCGGCTGAATGCATGGGATGCACGCGATGGCAATTATTGATGCGAGTTAAAATACCCATGGCGCTTCCAGAGATGATGTTAGGCCTCAATCAAACAATTATGTTTGGCATTTCAATGCTTGTGATTGCAGCCTTAGTTGGCACTAGTGGATTAGGGCAAATGGTTTATATCGGGCTAGGTGATGGAGATTTTGGCGTTGGCATGTCTGCGGGCGTTGGAATGGCGGTCATCGCGATTATTGCTGATAGAATGACTACAGCCTGGAGCAAAAAGTATGAGGAAAATATTGGTGGAAAAATTAATTGATAAATTCTTCTATAATACAACAATATCATTCATTAGAAAACATTACTGTGAAAAATATAGCAATTTATGCAATTGGTCCAAATGGTAAAAAAGTAACTTTTGGATCGCATCTTGGGTTAATGTATGAGGCGATGATTGTTGCAAATCTAAAGCTTTCAAACGGAGTTGAGGCTCTCGCTGGCCTCACGACATATACTGAACACGAATATGATATGACAGCTTTTTCATCAGCGATTCAAATGGCACCATTTGTTTTGGGTAAAAATGTTTTTGAAATCCCAAAAATTTATGAAAATATGCGAAGGCGTTATGTCCCATTAGGACATATTTCCACGTCATTATTTGATATAGCTTTGCATGATGGAAAAGCTAAAACATTCGGTGTTCCACTATATAAAATGCTTGGTGAAGCTAAAAATAAGATTCAGGCTTATTCATCGTGCCCATCACTCTCTGATGATGCTTCATATATTGATTTTTGCAAATCTATTATTTTGCAAGGATACCGAAGCATAAAAATACATCCGTATGGCAAAATACTAGATGATATGAGGTTAGTAAGTTTATTGTCTAAAACTTTTTCAAACACAGAAATATGTTGGAATCTTGATGCCGAGGGGGTGTATTCACAATCAGAAGCATTAAAAATGGGACGTTTACTTGATAATCTTCAATGGGAATTTTTTGAAGCGCCTTTCCAGGATAGTAATCTAAGTGCTTATAAAGCATTATCGGATGCATTGGATATTGATGTTTTATCAAGTGGTAATGGTGTCCCTGATTTACATATTATACAATTAGCTTTGGAAATGCGTGCATGGGATCGTATACGTTTCGATGTAACGAGTATTGGTGGATTTACAGGTGCGCGTGAGGCCATGGCCCTCGCTAGCGCACATGGACTTAAAGGTGAGTTGCAAAGTTGGGGATATACATTGACGCAAGCAGCAAATTTACATTTTCTATTATCGCAAACACATTGTGAATATTTTGAACAATCAGCGCCTTTTGAGACCTATGAATTTGGATCAATGAATGTATTTCGCCCTGATGACGAAGGTTATGTTTTTGCTAATAATTTGCCTGGTCTCGGAGTGGAGATGGATTGGCAACTTTTAAATCAATACATGTATGCTCATCGTGAATTTTCTATGTAATCTATAAAATATAATGATAAATATTTAGCCTAATTATAATTAATCTTATGCAGAAAAATCCTAGATAAGTGAAAATAATTTTTAAGAATAACATATACTGGAGTTAAGAATGTTAGAGAATCTTCAAAAGTTTTACATAAATGGTAAGTGGGTTGACCCATTTTCACATGTAAATATGCCAGTAATAAATCCAGCTACTGAACTAAAAATTGGTGATATATCTATGGGATCAAAAGCAGATGTGGATTATGCAGTGGTAGCTGCAAAACATGCTTTTGAAAGTTATTCACAAACAAGTAAGTCTGAACGAATAGAGCTTTTAATTAAATTAAAAAATCTTATGAATCTACGTTTTGAGGATCTTGCTCAAGCAATGCGAATGGAAATGGGTGCACCAATAACTATGTCGCGAGAGGCGCAAGCAGACGCAGGCATTGGTCATTTACAAGGATTTATAGATGCACTTTCTGGATTGGAGGAAAATACCATACTAACCAATGGAGATATTCTTCTTCGAGAACCAATTGGTGTATGTGGCTTGATTACACCATGGAATTGGCCAATAAATCAAATAGCTTTAAAGGTCATACCTGCACTTGCCACAGGGTGTACCTGTATTTTGAAACCATCAGAGTATACACCGATTTCAGCTATGATATACGCTGAGATTATTGATGAAGCAGGATATCCTGCTGGGGTTTTTAACCTTTTACAAGGGGACGGAAAAAGTGTTGGCGCTGAAATGTCACGCCACCCTGAAATTCAAATGATGTCATTTACGGGCTCTACCAAAGCAGGAATTTCTATAACGCATGACGCTGCTGAGACTGTAAAGCGAGTAACACTTGAATTAGGAGGTAAATCTCCAAATCTAGTTTTTTCTGATTGTGACTTGGAGGCACAAGTTACCGCTTCTGTTAAAGAGTGTATGTTTAACACTGGTCAATCTTGTGATGCTCCCACACGTTTATTAGTTGAGCGTAGTTGTTATGATAGGGCGTTACAAATTGCGAAAAATGCAGCTGATAAAACAAATGTGGGAGACCCTGAGAAAGAAGGTGATCACATTGGGCCGCTATTTGATAAGATACAATTTGACCGTGTGCAAGAAATGATACGAATTGGGATAGATGAAGGTGCAACATTATTGGCAGGAGGGCTAGGAAGGCCAGATGGCTACAATAAAGGTTGGTATGTTAAGCCAACTATATTTAGTGATGTGCGAAATGATATGGCAATAGCACAATTGGAAATATTTGGCCCTGTATTGGTTATCATTCCATTTGAAACTGAGTCAGAAGCAATAGAAATAGCAAATGATACGCCTTATGGTCTTGCTGCATATATACAAACTGGAAATCTTGAACGAGCTAAACGAATTTCTTCTAAACTTCGTGCGGGTGCAATTCACGTAAATGGTGGGGAATTTAATTATGGCTCTCCTTTTGGAGGGTATAAACAATCCGGTAATGGTCGTGAAGGAGGTGAGATGGGTTTACACGATTATCTTGAGACAAAAACTTTGCATGGCTTAATAGGTGGATGATACAAATGAATTTATCAATAGAGTCAAAAGCAAAATATGCATGCCTGTATGCTGGAGCGGTTTGGGGGCTTTTTTGGATTCCCCTCCGAGAGCTTGAGGATGCTGGATTTCATGGCTTATGGATCACTGTTGTTTACTTTCTCATTCCTGCTCTGTGCCTTGTTCCTGTAACGATTTGGCGTTGGAAATACGTAAAAAGGGGAGGGTTTCAATTGCAGCTAACTGCCATTATTTCAGGTGGTGCGTTATTGTTATATTCTACTTCAATCGTGTATACAGATGTTGTTCGTGCCATATTGCTTTTCTATTTAACACCAGTTTGGGGGACAATATTAGGGCGTATCTTTTTAGGTGATAAAATTAGTACACCTCGAATTATAGCTATGATATTAGCAATAATTGGAATGTTAACCATTTTTGGATTAGGTGCCAAATTTCCATTACCTCAAAATTTAGGTGATTGGCTTGGTTTATGCTCAGGCTTCATGTGGGCTATTGCTATGGTTCTTATTCAAAAAAACAAAAATCACTCAACTATTGAATTAACTGTAGGTTTTTTCCAGTGGTCATTAATTCTTTCTTTATTTGCCGCAGTTCTGTTATCGCCTGAAAGCTTACCTAGTTTTCATAAAATAGTGCCAGTAATTCCACTAATGCTAACTTTTATGGTTCTTTTGATTTTACCAGGTACTTATGCATCACTTTGGGGGCCAAAATACCTCAGTCCAGGCGTTGTAGGGCTTTTATTTATGACAGAAATTGTTGTTGGGGCAATATCTGTTGCCATTTTGGCTGGTGAGCCTTTTGGTATTCGTGAGATAACAGGTGTACTCTTCATCGCTGGAGCAAGTATGCTAGAGCCTCTATTGCAACTGCGAAATGCAAGTATTGATAACAGATGATTGGATGAGGTCCAAAATCTAAGGGTGGCTAGACACTATAAATAAATTGTTGTTAGTTAAATTTATATTAAAGTTACAATAATAAATTGAACTATTTATTTCAGAAAATATTTCCACTGAACAATGGACAGATTATGAGTAGTTGGAAGATTAAAAAAATGTCAGGGCATTGCGGTGCACGTCTTGAGGGCGTGTCCCTTTCAAATGCTTCGAATTCAGATTTGGAAGAAATGCGTTCTGCTTTATTTGAGTATGGTGTTATAGTTATGCCAGATCAAAATTTAAGTCCAGAAGATCACCTTAAATTAGCTGAATTTTTTGGACCTGTAGATGTTAATCGTTTTTTTACGCCCGTCGCTAGTCACCCAATGATTGCTGAAGTTCGAACATCTGCTGAACAAACTGAAGTGATTGGAGGCACTTGGCATACGGATCATTCTTATGATTTGGCTCCTGCTATGTGTTCTATTTTAAGTGCTCGGCAACTTCCCCCTCATGGTGGAGATACGCATTTTGCTTCAATGTCTGCAGCTTATAAAGCACTATCACCAGGTTTAAAAAAGATGTTAACCAGTTTGCGCGCATGGCATTCAGACAGCAGTTTTAATGAAAGTAATGTTGGCTTAGAAAGCAATCCAGATGCATTTCGTGATCCCGTACTGCATCCAGCAATTATAAAACATCCGGTTACTAGCGAACCGTGTGTTTATGTAAATGGTGATTTTACAACTCACTTCGAAAATTGGAGTATAGAAGAAAGTTCTGCATTGTTATCATATTTGTATGTATTTGTTACTCAACCAATATTTACTGCGCGAGTAGTTTGGGAGCCAGGTATGGTTACTATTTGGGATAATAGATTAGTACAACATTACGCTACAGCTGATTATTCAGGATATGAACGTCTTATGCATCGAATTACAGTTAAGGGTGTTCCACTAGAAACTGTATAAACATAATATTTCATGTGAAAAAATTCAATAATGTGTATCCTTAATACATAATCTTGATGAAGTTGACCGTTTTCATCGAATGCTGTGATTGTTTTTAGTGCGTCAATAATACTGGTTTCAATCCATTCTCCCTAACTACCATCTGTTTTCACAGATTGCATACGAGCCTATAATTCTGTGAATTATCCCACTGTTTCAGTGCGATGCAGGCGTGTGTTTTGTGTGATGCTTCGCATGAGGTCTTGATATAAGCGAAGCTATAACCTTTACTTAGAAGCTCATTTGACGAAGGTGGGTTTTGGAAAGAGAGAGATATTAATAAAAAATACTACC
>CAJJAY010000016.1 GCA_905182285.1 uncultured Amylibacter sp.
GAATTAAACGCACAATGTATTATTCCTTCAGCTTTTTGGGCATCTTTTGACGCAGGGATTGTTAGCATCCAAAACCTTATCCAACCAATTAAACCTTTTGGTTTAAGTCCTGTTACTGATACATACATTAATTAAAAATCCATAAATAATACATGAATATAGAATAACAACTTATTGATAATATTATAATTTATTCCCACTCAATTGTTCCTGGGGGTTTAGACGTAATATCATATGTAACACGGTTTATACCTTCAACTTCATTTATAATACGTGTTGCAGTTTCTCCCAGAAAATCATGTGAGAATGGATAATAATCTGCAGTCATACCATCTACAGATGTAACTGCACGAAGCGCACAAGCAAAATCATATGTGCGGCCATCGCCCATGACGCCTACAGTTCGTACAGGCAGGATAGCTACAAATGCCTGCCAAATCTCATCATACAGATTATGTTTTCTGATTTGATCTATGTAAACTGCATCTGCTTTTCGAAGTATTTCTAATTTCTCGCGAGTTATTTCACCTGGGCATCGAATAGCCAAGCCTGGTCCTGGAAAGGGGTGTCTTCCAACAAAGCTTGCAGGCAAGCCTAGTTCCACACCTAATGAACGTACTTCGTCTTTAAATAATTCACGTAAGGGTTCAATAAGAGCCATATCCATTTTTTCAGGTAGCCCACCAACATTGTGGTGTGATTTTATTGTTACTGATGGTCCTCCTGAAAAAGATACACTTTCAATTACATCAGGATATAATGTTCCTTGGGCTAAGAATTTTGCACCAATTGGTTTTGCATATTTATCAAAAACATCAATAAATAACTTACCGATAATCTTTCTTTTTGTTTCTGGGTCAGATTGTCCATCTAATTCCCCAAGAAATAGTTCTTGTTCTTCAGCATGAATGAGCTTCATATTATAATGATCTCTAAACATTGTGACAACTTCTTCTGCTTCTCCCATTCGTAGAAGACCATGATCAACAAACACACA
Organism: uncultured Amylibacter sp.; assembly: GCA_905182285.1. Lineage (GTDB taxonomy): Bacteria > Pseudomonadota > Alphaproteobacteria > Rhodobacterales > Rhodobacteraceae > Amylibacter. The sequence goes on from CAJJAY010000016.1 coordinate 998, forward strand.
GGTTAATTGATCTCCAATCGCTTCATGCAGTAACACTGCTGCAACAGAGCTATCTACGCCACCAGATAATCCACATATGACTTGCTGGTCACCAACTGCTTCTTTTATTGATGCTATGGCTTGCTCTCTATAGGCTTCCATAGTCCAGTCCCCAGTAAAACCTGCCAGTTTAATGAAATTCTCATAAAGCTTTGCACCATTGGGTGTGTGGTGAACTTCTGGATGAAATTGAACTGCATAGAAGTTTCGATCAATATCTGCAGTAATAGCAAATGGTGCATTTGGAGATGTGCCATATACTTTAAATCCATCAGCTATTTCAGATACATGGTCGCCATGGCTCATCCAGACTTGTTCGTCTCCATCAAGAAACCAGCCATCAAGTATATTTAAACGATTTGAATTTTGTTTTACGTATGCTCGCCCAAATTCTGCTGTTCCATGACCTGTTTCAACTTTTCCACCTAATTGGTGCATCATTACTTGTTGGCCATAGCATATTCCTAATAATGGTATGCCAAGTTCAAATAATTCTTTAGGAGCACGGGGGCTATCTTTTGTTGTTACGGAAGAAGGACCACCAGATAAAATTACTGCTTTTGGTTTAAATTGATTTAAAAAAGCACCATCAACATTATTGAAAGGGTGAATTTCGCAATAAACATTTAGTTCTCGCAATCGACGCGCAATTAACTGAGTAACTTGGCTACCGAAATCGATAATGAGGAGGCGGTCATGTGATATATCTGTCATAAAATCCGTTTATTAGTATCATTAGATCCGTGCAAGAGTGATTATAAAAATTAATTTAATGAAAATCTTAAAATTAAATATCTAAATGTCGCCATCGACACATAATAGCCGAATTTGTAACTGAAAAAGCATTGTTGAAAACGTATTGTTGTCAATAATATACCTATTTTACAAAGGATTAAAATTATGTCTGACACAGCAGAGCAAAACACAACACGAAGAAGAGTACGTGGTGGTGGAGGTGCAGCTAGGAGAGCTGAGCGCACTGCTGTAGTTATTGAAACGGCAAGATTTATTGAAAGGAATATACCAAATTTTGAAGTTTTAAATGATGAAGCATTAAAAATAATTGAATATAATGCAGAAACGGTACTTGAAGAAATTGGTGTAAACTTTCCTGAAAACCCAAAAGCTTTACAGCGTTGGAAAGATGCTGGAGCAAATATAGATGGTGATCGAGTAAGAATTCCACGTGGTTTGGCACGAGAACTAATAAAAACGGCACCAGCTAAATTCACTCAGCATGCTAGAAACCCAGAAAAAAATGTTGAAATTGGTGGAAAAACTATGGTCTTGGCCCCAGTTTACGGGCCTCCATTTATTCGTGATTTAGAAGGTGGACGTCGATACGCAACAATTTCTGACTTTCATAAGATAGTTAAACTTACATATATGTCTAAATACCTTCATCATTCTGGAGGAACAGTATGTGAACCTACAGATGTAGCAGTGAATAAACGCCATTTAGATATGCTCTATGCTCATATGACATTAACAGATAAGCCTTTTATGGGATCTGTAACAGCACCTCAAAATGCTCAAGATAGTGTAAATATGTGCAATATTCTTTTTGGAGAAGAATTTGTGCAAAATAATACTGTAATGACCTCTTTGATTAACATTAATTCACCTATGGTGTTTGATGATATAATGATGGGGGCCATGGAAGTTTATGCAGAAAATAATCAAGCGTGTATTGTATCGCCATTTATTGTTGGTGGAGCTATGGCACCTGTTTCTGTTGCAGGAACTTTAACTCAAGTACTGGCAGAAGCTCTTGCTGGAGTCGCATATAATCAACTTTGTAAGCCTGGTGCACCAGTAATTATGGGTGCGTTCGTGGCTTCAATAGATATGAATTCAGGAGCACCTACATTTGGAACTCCTGAAGCATCAAAAATTCTATATGGGGCAGGGCAGTTAGCTCGTCGTTTGAATTTACCCTTTCGTTCTGGTGGTTCGCTCTGTGGATCTAAGTTGCCAGATGCTCAGGCTGCTTATGAAACAGCAAATACACTCAACGCAGCATTGTTGGGTGGTGTAAATTTCTGTTTACATGCAGCAGGTTGGTTAGAAGGTGGTTTAGTCTCAAGTCTTGAAAAACTTGTTATGGATGCAGATCAATTAGGAGTTTTGCATTCTATTGCTGAAGGTATTGATATGTCTGAAAATGCCCAAGCTATGGGTGCTATAAGAGAAGTTGGGCCTGGTGGTCACTATTTGGGATGTGAGCATACACAAAATAATTTCAAAAATAGTTTTTGGAGAAGTGATGTTCTTGATTACAAGCCTTTTGAGACTTGGAGTGAAGATGGAGCAAAAGATTCTGTAACTTTAGCAAATGAAAAAGTTCATAAAATGCTAAGTGATTACATCCAGCCACCAATTGATCCAGAAATTGATGAAGCGCTTAAAGCTTACATTCAGGCACGAAAAGATAGTGAACCAGATGCTTTTGGTTAAAATGCTTTTTTGTGAATTTTATTAGTTAATTAACTTTTACCCAAAGCATTAATTATTGGAACAAAGCTATCCGCTTTTAGTGACGCACCGCCTACAAGACCGCCGTCAACATTTAAGATAGCTGATATTTCTTTAACATTTTTTGCATTCATAGAGCCGCCATAAAGTATATTAATTGATTGCCCAGTGTCATTCCCAAAGCTCTGAACTAACTCAACTCTTATAAAATCATGAACTTCAGTTATTTGATGAATAGTAGGAGTTAATCCAGTCCCAATTGCCCAGATAGGTTCATATGCAACAATTATATTCTCTCCAATGATTTCTGTTGGTAGTGATTCAATTAATTGTTTTTTAATCACATCTAAAGTTGTTCCATCTTCACGCTCAGATAATGTTTCACCAATGCAAACTATAGCTTTCAAATCATTTTCTAAAGCTATTTGTGTCTTTGTTCTTATATTATTATTTGTTTCACCATAATTAACTCTGCGCTCAGAATGTCCAACAATTACATGCGATGCACCTGCATCTTTTAGCATTTCAGCAGAGATATCGCCTGTGAATGCGCCGTTTTTTTCTGTATGGCAATTTTGCCCACCCATAAAAATATTTTTTGTTATTTTCGATATTTCTGAAATTATAGTTGATGGGACACATAAGATTACATCACAATTAGCTTTTCTGGAAGCATTATCGATATCTAATATCTCATCTTTATGCTTTTTAAGGCCATTCATTTTCCAGTTTCCAGCTGCAATCGGTCTTCGCATAATATTGCCTTAATAAAAGTGAACTTAATGTAATCTATTGCAAATCACATGCCTTCAAATTTGATACTTTCACCACATCCACAAGCTTCTGAAACATTTGGGTTATTAAATTTAAAACCTGCTTCTAGTAAAGATACTTCATAATCAATTTCTGTACCAAATAAAAACATTTGAGCCATTGGAGCAATCATTACAGTAGCTCCATCTTGTGATATGATTTCATCGTTTTGATCAATTTCATCTACATAATCCATGGTGTATTCCATGCCTGCACAACCACCTTTTTTCACACCAACTCGCAAACCTTTTTTGTTACCTTGCTCCATAAGTTTCCTGATTTGTGTAACAGCGGCGTTTGTTATGGTTACTGCTTGTTTTCCTGGAATACTAAACATTTACATAAAACCTAATTCTAATCGAGCTTCATCTGACATCATATCCATTCCCCATTGGGGCTCCCAGATTAGGTCCACATTTACTGATAGGACACCGGGTATTGGCTCTATTGCGTCTTGAACCCAACCAGGCATTTCTCCTGCAACAGGACAACCAGGAGCAGTTAAAGACATTTTAACATCAACTGCGCCAGAATCAGATATTTCAATTGTATAAATTAAACCTAAATCAAAAATATTTACTGGTATTTCTGGGTCATGCACTGTTCTGCATGCTTCGCATATAGTTTCATACAGTGCATGATCTGTTGAAGATGGTACAATTAACGGTGTACCTTCCATTTGTGTATCATTTGAAGCGCTCATTATTCTTCTCACTTGGAATTCCTGAGTAAACGTATAAGGAATAGAAAAGAAAACGTCTAGGGTGACTCGACATGACAAACCGTTTCCAATTTAATATTAATGCAACCGATGGGCGAGCCCGAACAGGTGTTATTAATACACCTAAAGGTGATATCCGTACTCCAGCTTTTATGCCAGTGGGAACAGCTGCAACAGTAAAAGCCATGATGCCTGAGAGTGTACGTTCTACGGGTGCAGATATTCTATTGGGAAATACATACCATTTAATGCTTCGCCCAGGAGCAGAGCGTGTTCATAAGTTAGGTGGACTTCATAAATTTATGAATTGGCATGGCCCTATTTTGACAGATTCGGGGGGCTATCAAGTGATGAGTCTAACGGATCTTAGAAAACTTACTGAAGAAGGTGTAAAATTTAAAAGTCATATTGATGGATCCGTTCATAATTTAACCCCAGAATACTCAATGGAAATTCAACGCCTACTTGGTTCTGATATTGTCATGTCATTTGATGAGTGTACTCCTTTCCCAACAACTCAGGAGCAAGCAAAATCAAGTATGGATTTATCAATGCGTTGGGCACAACGTTCAAGAGATGCATTTGGAGATAGGCCAGGCTATGCACTTTTTGGGATTCAACAAGGATCTACCTTTAAGGATATGCGAGCTGAAAGTGCTGAGAAATTAACAAATATTGGATTTGATGGATATGCAGTTGGAGGGCTTGCTGTAGGCGAAGGTCAAGAACTGATGTTTAATGTTTTAGATTATGCGCCAAATCAATTACCTCAAGATAAACCAAGATATTTAATGGGCGTAGGCAAGCCAGATGATATTGTTGGTGCAGTTCAAAGAGGTATTGATATGTTTGATTGTGTTTTGCCCAGTCGATCTGGTCGAACTGGTCAGGCACAAACGAGAATGGGTGCTATTAATATGCGTAATTCAAGGCACAGAGATGATAATCGGCCATTAGATGAAAATTGTGAGTGTCCATGCTGTAAAAATTACAGTCGTGCTTATCTCCACCATGTTCATAAGGCAGGTGAAATTATAAGTTCTATGTTGTTGACTTGGCATAATTTACATTATTATCAGATTCTTATGTCTGAGTTGAGAGATGCTATTGCTTCAAATAAACTTGATAAATATGTATCAGACTTTCATGAAATTCGAAAAAGGGGTGATATTGAGCCTCTTTAACGATGGCTTTATTTAAAAATACCTTTCCATTCGCTTGACTTTTTAAGTTTGTTAACCAAATTATATATATCGTTAAATACAGGAAAAATTTTATGTTGCTGCAAAGGTGGGACTATGAATTTTTTGCTAAAATAAAGGAATTACTATGACCGATGCTAAAAGTGTCTCTTTTCCCGTCTTACCGTTAAGAGATATTGTTGTTTTCCCAAATATGATTGTACCACTTTTTGTTGGCCGCGAAAAATCAGTTCGTGCCCTTGAAGCTGTTATGGAGAATAGCAAAGAAATTATTCTTGCTTCACAGATTGACCCTTCTGAAGATGATCCAACAACAGAAACTATTTACCAAAATGGTGTTTTAGCAACTGTTATGCAATTATTAAAATTACCTGATGGAACAGTTAAAGTACTTGTTGAAGGACAAGATCGAGTACAAATCACTGAATATTTAGATAATGAAGAATATTTTGAAGCAACAGCAAATGTACTTGAAGTTACGCGTAATGATGAAGCTGCAATTGAAGCTTTAACTCGGACTGTTTCCAAAGAATTTGAACGATATGCCAAAATGAATAAAAATGTTCCTGATGAAGCATTAGCCACTGCGCTTGAAAGTGATAATGCAGGAGCATTAGCCGATACAGTTGCAGGCCATATAGCTATTAGAGTTGATCAAAAACAGGAACTTTTGGAAACCCTTGATATTGGAGAGAGGCTAGAAGCAATTTATGGCCTCATGCAAGGAGAGATGTCAGTTTTAAAGGTTGAGCGTAAAATTAAATCACGTGTTAAAAACCAAATGGAAAAAACTCAACGTGAATATTACCTAAATGAACAAATGAAAGCTATTCAAAAAGAGCTTGGCGATAGTGAAGGTGGGGAAGATGAAACTTCGGAATTAGAAGAATTAGTTAAAAATACAAAGTTTTCAAAAGAGGCTCGTGAAAAAGCTGAGGGTGAATTAAAGAAACTTCGTAACATGTCTCCAATGTCAGCTGAAGCAACCGTTGTTCGCAATTATCTTGATTGGTTGACAGCAATTCCTTGGAATAAAAAATCTCGAGTGAAAAAAGATCTAAATGCTGCACAAAGTATTCTTGATAAAGATCATTTTGGCCTAGAGAAAGTAAAAGAAAGAATTGTTGAGTATTTGGCAGTTCAAAAAAGGTCTGCAAAAATAAAAGGCCCAATTTTATGTCTAGTTGGACCACCGGGAGTTGGTAAAACATCGTTAGGCAAATCTGTTGCCAAAGCCACTGGTCGTGAATTTATTCGGATTTCTTTAGGCGGTGTAAGAGATGAGAGCGAAATTCGTGGCCATAGAAGGACTTACATTGGATCAATGCCAGGTAAGATTATTCAGGCTATGAAAAAAGCAAAGACAAATAACCCACTAATTTTATTAGATGAAATAGATAAGATGGGTCAGGATTTCCGAGGTGATCCGGCTTCTGCTATGCTTGAGGTGTTAGATCCTGAGCAAAATAGTACGTTTACAGATCATTATATGGAAGTCGAATATGACCTTTCAAATGTTATGTTCTTAACTACTGCTAATACTTATAATATGCCTGGCCCACTACTTGACAGAATGGAAATTATTCCATTGTCAGGATACACTGAAGATGAGAAGCATGAGATTGCCAAACAGCATTTGTTAGGTAAGCAAATAAAGAACCATGGGCTTAAAGATAGTGAGTTTTCTTTAACCGATGATGGTTTGAAAGAACTTATTAGACGATATACTCGTGAAGCTGGAGTTAGAAGCTTAGAGCGTGAAATTGGTAAATTATGTAGGAAAGTTTTAACCGCAATTGTTAAAGGTTCAACAAAATCTGTAGCTGTTTCAAAAGATACTTTAAGTGAATATCTAGGCGTTAAGAAATTTAAATATGGATTAGCTGAAGAGACTGATCAGGTTGGTGTAGTAACGGGATTAGCTTATACTTCTGTTGGAGGTGAGCTTCTTCATATTGAAGCTTTGAAACTGCCTGGGAAAGGTAGAATGAAAACTACTGGTAAGCTTGGTGATGTTATGAAAGAAAGCATTGATGCTGCATCATCTTTTGTGCGCTCTATTTCACCAGAAATAGGCGTGAAACCAACACAATTTGATAAAATTGATATTCATGTTCACGTACCCGAAGGTGCGACTCCAAAAGATGGACCATCTGCTGGAGTAGGTATGGTAACTTCAATTGTTTCTGTCCTTACAGCTATTCCTGTTAGAAAAGACATTGCAATGACTGGAGAAGTTACGCTACGCGGTAATGTTTTACCAATTGGTGGACTTAAAGAAAAGTTATTGGCTGCACTTAGAGGTGGTATAAAAGTTGTATTAATACCAGCAGATAATGAAAAAGATCTTCCTGAAATCCCAGACAACGTTAAAGAAGGTCTTGAGATAATTCCGGTATATCATGTGAGTGAAGTGCTAAAACATGCTTTAACTTCTAAACCTGAATCGATTGAATGGGATGAAGTTGCTGAAGAAGCAGCCGCTGCAAAACGAGCAGAGAGTGCAAGAGGCGCACAATTAGCTCACTAACCAAAAAAAATATAAAAATTATAAGTCACTTTTATAAATGAGTGGCTTATTTTCTATTTAGACTAAAAAAAATGCATTTAGCAGTGAAAAGGTACTTGATGCTTGCTCATTCCTTGGGTAGACCGCATCTTGTAGGGTGATTAGCTCAGTTGGTAGAGCGCTTCGTTTACACCGAAGATGTCAGGAGTTCGAGTCTCTTATCACCCACCATATTTTCCAAGTTAAAAAATAATCTAAAATATAACTATTTTCGCTTTGTTGATAAGATTAAAACTGCACAGAGTATTATTAATCCACCAAGTATTTCTTGATACTTCATGGGCATGTCTAAAAATAACCAAACCCATACAGGCGCTAATACGCTTTCAATTAATACTAACACCCCAACATTTGGGGCAGGTAAGTATGGCGCAGCCCAAGCTACAAAAGCTATACCAATTCCAATAGTAAACGCGCCCAATGCAAAAGATAACAACATATCCTGTGTGCTTACTATTAGCCCGTCACCATATGAATAAGCTAATATTATTGCCATTAATATAGCAAAACCTGCACCTAAAAAATTTCCAGTTAATACATCGCTTTTTTTTGATTTGCGGGCAAATACTAACATTAAAGCAAAACTGAAAGCAGAAATCATCGCAAATAAATTTCCAATTAACTGACCTCTAGTTAAGTCCGCTCCTACCATTACAGTAACGCCAACCATAGCAAATAATATTGCAATCCATGTAGTTTTCGTTGGTATTTCACCAATTATCCTCCAAGAAAGTAATGCAGCAAATACAGGAGATATAGAAAGAATAAATAGGGCTGACGCAACGGAGGTATTTAATAGGGCAAATATATAAAAGGAAAATGCAATACACATCGTAAATCCCAAAATTAAATCTGTTTTATCAATTGATTTAAAGAATTCTACTAAGCTTATCCGCCTTATGAAGCACGCAACTATCATCACCATCATACATTGTGGAAAGCCTCGGTAGAATAATATCTGAAAACCATCAGCATTTTGTATAAGCTTTACAAATAATGCAGCAAAACTCATGCATAATGCACCAGATAAAATTAAAATTGTGGCATATTTTGGGGACATATTAATATTCTTAATAAGCAAAATTTAGGAATTATTAATATCATTAGGCTGAATGGCTAGCTTGGTCTATACAATAAAATTAAATATTTTTCGTATTTATATAAATACATGCTTGACCCATCGTGTTGTGCGTCCTAAGAAGCCGCTACTCAATGAGCGGCGGTTGTAGCTCAGTTGGTTAGAGTGCCGGCCTGTCACGCCGGAGGTCGCGGGTTCGAGCCCCGTCAACCGCGCCATTGAGTTTACAAAGCCTGTGCAAACTGCATGGGCTTTTGTATTTTTAACTTAAAAAACAGATTTAATCTTTGACCAATAGTGTCACCCATGTACCAAGCATTGCTGGTTTTTCTGCATTTTCAATTTCAACAACTATTTTATTTTCTGTTAGAATTTTATTTACCCCTCGAGGCTCAACTTTTCCAAGCGTTATTCTGCCTCTGATGCGTGACCCACTTGGTACTGGAGCAAGAAAACGTATTCTGTTTAATCCATAATTAATGACTAATTCATGCCCTTCAATAATTGGTGTAGTATCTTTGTACATTTTCGTAATTAATGAGAGTGTTAGGAAGCCATGAGCAATTGATCCACCAAATGGAGTTTCAGAGGCTGCCCTATCTGGGTCATTATGTATGAATTGATAGTCGCCAGTTACATTACAAAAATCATCTATCATTTTTTGCGAAACTGTTATCCATTCAGAAAGACCAATTTCAGAACCTACTAAGGATGAATAATCTTTTAATTTAATTTTTTTTTTGGTCATTTTGGTCCTTAGATTTGTTAGTTATTGGACTGGAGGCGCTTAACTTCTGATTTAATACCATTATCTAGCAATGAGGCAATGAGGTTTGATTGTTCTGATGCAAGGTCATCTCGATCTCTTACCATATAAAATGCACGTTCTTGGTTGATTTTATTTTTTAAGATAGGAATAATATCTGGAAAGTGAGCTAATGCAAAATCGTGTGCTAATCCAACGCCTATTCCAAGATTTAGCATTTGCATTTGAACTGCTACGGAATTTGAAGACAAATCTGGTGCCCGATTTGGTATTACTTCAGATAGATAATCTAAAGTTGGGTCAAAAATAAGATCAGGTATGTACCCAATGATATTGTGGTTTTTTAAATCATTTTTTGATTTTATTTGAGAGTTTTTTTCCAAATATGTATTTTTGGCAGCGAGATGTAGATTATAATTTACAATTTTTTTTGTAACAAACCGACCTTTTTTTGGAGGAGTTACCATAATGGCAAGATCTGCTTCTCTTCTTGATAGGTTGAACACACGGGGTAAGGATAAAATTTGGATATTTAAATTGGGGTGATGATTTTGAATATTCGATATGACAACAGGTAAAACAAAATTTGATAAACCATCAGGAGCACCTATGCGAAAGTTCCCTGATATGTTTGCAGACGCTTTTTGAAGAGATCCTCTGGCAATTTTTTCTGTGCGCTCAATAGCTTCAATATGTTCTTTAAAATCTTTTCCCGCTTGAGTTAATTGGTAACCACGAGGTAATTTATTAAATAATTTTGAATTTAGGGCGGTTTCCAGTCTTGTTATTCTCCTGCCAACAGTTGCGGCATCAATTTTTAGTATTATAGATGCAGCAGACAAGCTACCTGATCTAGCCACATCTAAAAATATTCTGTAGTCATCCCAATTTAACATAGCTATCCTTTGCATTTTTGCATGTGAGTAGTGTAATATTAGGTCTTTATATTGTATTTTTGCATTGTAAAAGGAAGAAAAGCTAAATCAATTGGAGATTATTATGGAAAAATTAACTCATTACGTAAACGGTGAACACGTTGAAGGTGCTTCAGGAAGATATGCTGATGTATTTAACCCTGCAACTGGAGAAGTGCAGTATCAATGCCCACTTGCCTCGAAATCAGAAGTAGACGCAATAATTTCTAAGGCTGAAGCTGCGCAACCAGCATGGGCAGCAGTCAACCCACAGCGAAGAGCTCGTGTAATGATGAAATTTGTTGATTTGTTAAATCGGGATATGGATAAATTGGCTGAAGTATTAAGCCGTGAACATGGGAAAACTCTTCCAGATGCAGCTGGAGATGTTCAACGTGGTTTAGAGGTTGTAGAATACTGCATTGGTGCACCTCAAATGCTAAAGGGTGATTTCACTGATAGTGCAGGGCCAGGAATTGATATGTATTCAATGCGTCAAGCATTAGGAGTGACAGCTGGTATTACGCCATTTAATTTTCCAGCAATGATACCAATGTGGATGTTTGCTCCAGCAATCGTCTGTGGAAATGCTTTTATATTAAAGCCTTCAGAGCGTGATCCTTCTGTACCATTAATGCTAGCTGAACTTTTAAAAGAAGCTGGGTTGCCAGATGGTATCTTGCAAGTCGTTAATGGCGACAAAGAAGCTGTTGATGCATTGTTGCACTCAGACATTGTTCAATCTATTGGCTTTGTGGGTTCCACACCTATCGCAGAATATATTTATTCTACCGGTTGTGCCAATGGAAAGCGTGTTCAATGCTTTGGTGGTGCTAAAAATCATATGATAATTATGCCAGATGCAGACTTAGATCAGGCTGCTGATGCACTATTGGGTGCTGGATATGGCGCTGCAGGGGAAAGATGCATGGCGATTTCAGTTGCTATTCCAGTTGGAGAAGAAACTGCAGATAAATTAATAGAGAAATTAATTCCAAGAATAGAAACATTGAAAGTTGGCCCATACACGGCTGGTAACGATGTTGATTATGGTCCTGTAATTACAGCAGCAGCTAAAGAAAATATACTAAAATTAGTGCAGTCTGGTATAGATCAAGGTGCTAAATTAGTGGTTGATGGTCGTGATTTTAATTTACAAGGTTATGAAGATGGATTTTTTGTAGGGCCTCATTTGTTTGATAATGTTACAGCAGATATGGACATTTACACAAAAGAAATATTTGGCCCAGTACTCTCAACAATTAGAGCAAAAACTTACGAAGAAGCAATTGGTTATGCTATGGATCATGAGTATGGAAACGGCACAGCAATATATACACGTGATGGTGATACTGCTCGTGATTTTGCACATAGAATAAATGTTGGAATGGTTGGTATAAATGTTCCTATTCCAGTTCCTTTGGCATACCATACTTTTGGTGGATGGAAAAAATCTGTTTTTGGTGATCTAAATCAACATGGTCCAGATGCATTTAAATTCTATACTAGAACTAAAACTGTTACTGCTCGGTGGCCTTCTGGAATTAAAGAGGGTGGGGAGTTTTCTATTCCTGTAATGAAGTAGTTTTGTATAAAGTTTTTTAAATTGACGCTGCTTTTGCTTTGCAACAGCAGCGTTTTATTATTCACTAAATAAAATTTTTTAAATAATGCCAATACATATATGGAAAAAGCTATATATATAATTTATTGATTTTATTTGGGTGAGAAATAATACAATACTCAATTTTTTGTTCTATTGTGTCGATGGTGTAGAATGATTAACTTTACTAAAATAAACTTTAAACAACAAAAGTTTAATGAGAAGATGAGGAGAACTTCATGGCTACTATATCCCAACAATTAGAAGAGAGGCGCAAAGAAGCGCGATTAGGGGGTGGTCAAGAAAGAATTGATGCTCAACATTCAAAAGGTAAATTAACTGCTAGAGAGCGAATTGAAGTTCTTTTGGACAATGGCAGTTTTGAAGAATATGATATGTACAAGACCCACCGATGTGTAGACTTTGGTATGGCAGAAAAACAAATTCCAGGAGATGGAGTTGTTACTGGATGGGGAACGATTAATGGGCGTCCTGTATATCTTTATTCACAAGATTTTACAGTTTTTGGCGGGTCGTTGTCTGAAACACATGCAGAAAAAATATGCAAAATAATGGATCTAGCCATGCAAAATGGTGTTCCTGTAATTGGTATTTCAGATAGTGGAGGGGCTAGAATCCAAGAAGGTGTAGCTTCTTTGGCTGGATATAGCGAAGTATTTCGAAGAAATGCTCAAGCTTCAGGTGCAATTCCACAGATATCTATGATTATGGGGCCATCAGCGGGAGGTGCAGTATATTCACCTGCAATGACTGATTTTATATTTATGGTAAAAGATACTTCTTATATGTTTGTGACAGGACCTGATGTTGTAAAAACTGTGACAAATGAGATTGTGACATCTGAGGATTTAGGTGGGGCTTTAACACATACTAAAAAATCTTCTGTAGCAGATGGCGCATATGAGAATGATATTGAGGCATTATTAGATCTTAGAAGGTTTTATTCATTCTTGCCGTTAAACGCTGAAACATCTGCACCACATCAAAAAACTACTGATACCTGGGATCGTGAAGACAAATCACTTGATACATTGGTTCCTCAAAATCCTAACCAACCCTATGATATGCGTGAAGTCGTTATAAAGTTAGCTGATGAGGGTAATTTTTTTGAAATACAAAAAGAATTTGCTGGAAACCTTTTGATTGGTTTTATTAGGATAAATGGAGAGACAATTGGAGTTGTAGCTAATCAACCTTTAGTATTAGCCGGATGTTTAGATATAAATGCAAGTAGAAAAGGCGCAAGATTTGTAAGATTTTGCAATGCTTTCAGTATTCCAATTCTAACACTTGAAGATGTTCCAGGATTTTTACCTGGAACAGCTCAAGAGTATGGGGGTATCATAAAGCATGGAGCAAAATTATTATTTGCATATGCGCAGGCAACGGTTCCTTTAGTTACTGTAATTACTAGAAAAGCATATGGGGGAGCATATTGTGTTATGGCGCCTAAACATCTGGGTGCTGATGTGAATTATGCTTGGCCGTCTGCTCAAATTGCTGTGATGGGAGCAAAGGGAGCAACAGAAATTTTACACCGATCTGATCTAGCTGATGAAGATAAAATTGCACAACATACTGCTGATTATGAAGAAAGGTTTGCAAATCCTTTTGTTGCTGCTCAGCGTGGTTTTGTTGATGAAGTAATCAATCCAAGATCAACACGTAGAAGAATAGCGCGAAGTTTTGAACTTTTGAAAAACAAAAAAGTTCATCAGCCATTTAAAAAACATGACAACATCCCATTGTAGGTAACTGATATGATTAAGAAAATTCTTGTAGCAAATCGTGGTGAAATAGCATGTCGCGTTTTTAAAACAGCAAAAAAAATGGATATTCAAACAGTTGCAGTTTATTCTGATGCTGATGAAAACTCGTTACATGTAAGTTTGGCTGATGAAGCCGTTTATATAGGTGCATCATCAGCATCTGAAAGTTATTTAAGTATAGATAAGATAATAGATGCTTGTAAAAAAACGGGGGCAAATGCAGTCCACCCTGGGTATGGTTTTTTATCTGAAAGAGCAGAATTCTGCGAACGATTAAGTGCAGAAGGTATTATATTTGTAGGTCCACCAGTAAATGCAATTGAAGCTATGGGTGACAAAATAACATCTAAGAAAATTGCACAGGAAGCTAATGTTTCAACTGTTCCGGGTCACATGGGGTTAATTGATGATGCAAATCATGCTGTAGAGATTTCAAATAAGATTGGATATCCTGTAATGATAAAGGCCTCCGCAGGAGGAGGTGGTAAAGGCATGCGAATTGCTTGGAATGATGAGGAGGCTAAAGAAGGTTTTGCTCGATCAAAATCTGAAGCGGCAAGTAGCTTTGGGGATGACAGAATTTTTATTGAAAAATTTGTTGTTGAGCCTCGTCATATAGAAATTCAAGTATTAGCGGACCAACATGAAAATTGTGTATATTTAGGTGAACGTGAATGCTCTATACAACGGCGAAATCAAAAAGTAATTGAAGAAGCGCCAAGTCCATTTTTAGATGAAAAAACACGTGTTGCAATGGGTGAGCAGTCATGTGCCTTAGCAAAGGCTGTAGGATATACTAGTGCAGGAACAGTAGAATTTATTGTTGATAAAAACAGAAATTTTTATTTTTTAGAGATGAACACTCGATTACAAGTAGAACACCCTGTTACAGAATTAATTACTGGAATCGATTTGGTTGAACAAATGATCCGAATTGCAACTGGCGAAAAACTAAATTTCTCACAAAAATCAATTAAATTAAATGGTTGGGCAATGGAAAGCCGTTTATATGCAGAAGATCCTTATCGTAATTTTTTACCATCAATTGGCCGATTGACACGTTATAGACCGCCTGCTGAAAGTGTGGAAAAAGATTGTATAATTAGAAATGATACGGGTGTTTATGAGGGGGGTGAAATTTCTATGTTTTATGATCCTATGATTGCAAAACTATGTACATGGTCAAGTGACCGTGAAAAGGCCATAACTGCAATGGAAAATGCTTTAGACCGATTTGAAATTGAAGGAATTGGGCATAATTTACCATTCTTATCTGCTGTAATGGGGCACTCCAGATTTAAATCTGGAAATATAACAACAGCTTTTATTGACGAGGAATACCCAGATGGCTTTAGGGGAGTAATCCCTTCTGATGGAATCCAGGATATTTTATCCGCTACTGCATTAATAATTACCAGAATGAAGATGAAACGGATTTCTGAACGAGATAGTACATTTGATAATCCGGTTCCAAAAAAAGATAACTTAGTTATTAGAATAAATAGAGAAAACACAAATGTTACAATATGTGATCATCAAGATGGTTATGAAATTTCACTAGATGATAAAATGATTTTAGCTTCTATTAAGCATGAATTGGGAGATTCTTTAGCTGAAGTCGCGATAGATGACATTTCATATTCAGTAAAAGTAAACCCTGTTATAGGTGGATATTGCCTTAGGATTAGAGGTGTTGAGCAAATAGTTAAAGTAATGAACCCTCGTACTGCTGAATTGGCAAATTTAATGCCGGACAAAATGCCAGCAGATACATCTAAATATTTATTATGCCCTATGCCAGGATTGATGGTTTCTATTCTAGTATCTGAGGGTGATGTTATTGAAGAGGGTCAAGCTCTAGCTATGGTTGAGGCAATGAAGATGGAAAATGTTCTTAGAGCAGAAAAGCCTGGAAAAATATCTAAAATATCGGTCAGTGAGGGTGATAGTTTAGCTGTTGATGAAGTAATAATGGAGTTTGAATAATAATTTTTTTGATAATTAATTCTAAAAATATTTGCTATATTTTAGCAACTAAGAGGTAGTAATGGCGATTGATAGAAAAAAAATATGGGCTGAGTTGGCTGCGATAGAAGCAAATGGTAAAGCACCAAAAGTTTCTAAGACACCAGAACATATTGATATAAAGCCATTCTATGATGCTGATGATGTACCAAAGAGTTCGATTGATGATATTCCTGGCAAAGCTCCTTTTACGAGAGGAGTGAAGGCATCTATGTATACTGGTCGACCTTGGACAATTAGACAGTATGCAGGCTTTTCAACTGCTGAAGAAAGTAATGCTTTTTATCGACGTAATTTAGCAGCAGGTCAAAAGGGCCTCTCAGTTGCCTTTGATTTAGCAACTCACCGTGGATATGATAGTGATCATCCTAGAGTTGTTGGTGATGTGGGCAAAGCTGGTGTTGCCATTGATAGTGTAGAAGATATGAAAATTCTATTTGAAGGAATTCCTTTAGATAAAATGTCAGTATCAATGACAATGAATGGTGCAATTATTCCAGTATTAGCTATGTTTATTGTTGCTGGAGAGGAGCAGGGAGTAGATAAATCAGTTTTATCTGGGACTGTGCAAAATGATATATTAAAAGAATTTATGGTACGTAATACTTATATTTATCCACCAGAACCTAGCATGCGAATAGTTTCTGATATTATAGAATATACCGCCATAAAAATGCCAAAATTTAATTCAATATCCATAAGTGGATATCACATGCAAGAAGCTGGTTCTACTTTAGCTCAAGAGCTGGCGTACACTTTGGCTGATGGAATGGAATATGTTAGAGCTGCTTTAAATAAAGGTCTCGACATAGATATATTTGCTGGAAGGTTATCTTTTTTCTTTTGTATTGGAATGAATATGTTTATGGAAGCCGCAAAATTGCGTGCTGCTAGACAAATGTGGGCAAAAATAATGACAGATTTTGGTGCTAAATCAGATCGTTCAAAAATGTTGCGGACACATTGTCAAACATCTGGAGTTTCCTTAACTGAACAGGATCCATACAACAACGTTATACGCACGACTATAGAAGCTTTAGCTGCAACACTTGGTGGGACACAATCATTACATACAAATTCGTTTGATGAGGCTATTGCATTACCAACTGAGCAGTCTGCAAGAATAGCGAGAAATACTCAGTTAATACTACAACATGAAAGTGGTATAACTGATGTTGTCGATCCATTGGGGGGATCATATTATATTGAGGCTTTAACAAAAGATTTAGCAGATAAAGCCTGGGAATTAATTAATGAAGTTGAAGAACTAGGGGGGATGACTAAAGCTGTTGAAGCAGGATTGCCCAAAATGCGAATAGAAGAAGCTGCAGCTAGACGTCAAGCTAGAATTGACAAAGGTGAAGATGTCATAGTTGGAGTTAATAAATATCGTCTTGAAGAAGAAGAGGATTTAAAAACACGAGAAATTGACAATACTGCTGTTCGAGAGTCTCAGATTGAAAGTTTAAATTTAATAAAACGCACGCGGAATGCACAAAATTGTATTGAAGCATTAAATAATTTAGAAAAATCTGCTATGTCTGGAATAGGGAATTTGCTGTCATTAGCAATTGAGGCCGCACGTCATAGAGCCACTCTAGGTGAAATTTCTGACACTATGGAGAAGGTTTTTACACGCCATTCAGCAACAACTCGCGTTATTAGTGGAATCTATGAAAATGCATATGCCGGGGACCCGGAATATAATAATTTACAAAAACGCATTAACGAAATGAAAAAGCGCCCGCACGTTTTCGTTGCTAAAGTAGGTCAAGATGGTCATGACAGAGGTGCAAAGGTAATTGCAACAGCATTTTCTGATCTTGGCTTTATCGTTGATTTATCAGAGATGTTTGAAACACCAAAGGAAATTGCAGATAAAGCTATAAGATTTAATGTTGATGTTATAGGCATATCTTCTTTAGCAGCAGGCCATAAAACTTTAATTCCAGAAATTATTGGACATCTAAAGGATCAAGGAAGATTAGATATTATTGTGATAGCAGGTGGTGTTATTCCAGAAAAAGATTATGAATTTTTAAGAAAAGCTGGGGTTGCTGAGGTTTTTGGTCCTGGAACGAATGTTATAGATGCAGCAAATTCAGTACTGAACCAAATCAAGGGTCTTAGAAGGAATGTTAAATGATTGGGGCATTGAATCATATAGCAATTGCGGTTCCTAATTTAGATGAAGCAATGGAGAAATATGCTGGTCCATTAGGTGCCAAAGTAGGTAAACCTAAGGATCTTATTGAGCATGGAGTAACGGTTGTCTTTATTGATCTTCCAAATACAAAAATAGAATTAATTAGTCCTTTAGGGAAAAATAGTCCTATTTTATCATTTATGAAAAAAAACCCTGCAGGGGGTATTCATCATATCTGTTATGAAGTTGAATCCATTAGCAACGCTATTTCAAAATTAACAAAAGATGGTGCAATGATTTTGGGTGACAGTAAGCCAAAGATAGGTGCGCATGGTAACCCAGTAATTTTTTTACACCCTAAAGATTTTAATGGAACACTAATTGAACTAGAAGAAGTTAAATCTTAAATTTTTTAAAATAAAATTTACGGATTAAATGTTTTAGATATGTATAATTTTAGACAATATGCTTGACTTATTTAGATGGTTTTACGATAAGCCACCATCCATGTAGATGATTGCATGGTTTTTATATGATCGCTTTTTAAAAGAGCGCGCAGTTTGAAGGTGGAGATTATCTCCAAAACACTTGTTTTCAAGGGCCGAAAGACGCGGAAAATAAAGGAAGACGCATATGTTTGCGGTATTAAAGACTGGTGGCAAGCAGTATAAAGTTGCAAGTGGAGATATTCTCCGGATTGAAAAAGTAACAGGTAATGCTGGCGAAACTGTTCAATTTAATGAAATTTTAATGGTTGGTGGTGAAAATCTTGTTGTTGGTGCACCAAATGTTGCAGGTGCTGCTGTTCAAGCAGAAATACTTGAACAAGGCAAAGGACCAAAAGTTATAAACTATGTAAAGCGTCGTCGTAAGCATAGTTCACAGCGTCGTAAAGGTCATCGCCAGCAAATTACTGTGTTGCGTGTAACTGACATCTTAGCAAAAGGCGCAGAGAAGTCTGGTATAGCAATAGCAGCAAACGGACGAGGTTTTGATACAACTGTAGCTCCAGTAGCTCCAGCAAAGAAGCCAGCTGCTAAAAAAGTAGTAGCAGAGAATAAACCAGCAGCAAAAAAAGTAGTTGCTGAAAAGAAACCAGCAGCAAAAAAAGCAGTGCCTAAAAAGGCAGCAGCTAAAAAAGCTGAAGATAAATAGGAGCGAAGCGAAATGGCACATAAAAAAGCAGGTGGTTCATCCCGTAATGGTCGTGACTCCGCTGGACGCCGTCTTGGCGTAAAAAAATATGGTGGTGAATTAGTTATTCCGGGAAATATCATATGTCGCCAACGTGGCAACAAATGGTGGCCAGGTGAAAATGTTGGACAAGGTAAAGATCACACTTTGTTTGCGCTTAAAGATGGTAACGTAAAATTTCACAAAGGTTTTAAAGGCCGTACTTTTATATCAGTTTTGCCAGTTGCTGAGGCCGCTGAGTAAACTGACTTTTGATTTCTAATTAATATAAGGGTCGGTTTATTTACCGACCCTTTTTTATTTGAAGTGCTTGTTCATTTGTCTGAGCTTCTATATCGAATAATAAACTAAAAGAGATAATTTATGAAATTCCTTGATCTAGCAAAAGTTTACATCAAATCTGGTGCAGGCGGTAATGGATGCATCTCTTTTAGACGAGAGGCTCATACCGAATACGGTGGCCCAGATGGTGGTAATGGTGGACGAGGTGGTGATGTTGTAGTTGAGGCAATTGATAATCTTAACACATTGATTGATTTTAGGTATCAGCAGCACTTTTTTGCACAAAATGGCCGCTCTGGAATGGGCAAGCAACGTTCAGGAGCTGATGGCCAAGATATAGTTTTAAAAGTACCTGTTGGAACTGAAATCTTAGAAGAAGATCAAGAAACAGTTATAATAGATTTAACTGAACCAGGTCAAAGATACATATTATCGCAAGGTGGTAATGGTGGCTTTGGAAATCTTCATTTTAAATCATCCACAAATCAAGCACCTAGACGAGCAAACCCAGGTCAACCATTTGTAGAAAGAACTATATGGTTGAGATTAAAACTAATTGCGGATGTTGGATTACTTGGATTGCCAAATGCTGGAAAATCTACTTTTTTAGCAGCTACGTCAAATGCACGTCCAAAAATTGCTGATTATCCATTTACAACATTACACCCAAACTTAGGTGTTGTTGGTGTAGATAATAAAGAATTTGTTATAGCTGATATACCTGGTTTAATTGCTGGAGCATCAGAAGGAATTGGATTAGGGGTGCGCTTTTTAGGACATGTGGAGCGTTGTGCTGTTTTGCTTCATTTAGTTGATGGAACATCAGAAACTGTAGTTGAAGATTATAAAATTATTATCAAAGAACTTGAAAAATATGGTGGAGATCTTGCAAATCGTCCCCGAGTGACTGCTTTAAATAAAATAGATGCCATTGATGAAACAGAATTAGCAATAAAGGCACATGAATTAGAGCTCCAAATTGGCTCACCTGTTTTACAATTATCAGGAGTTTCTCGGGCTGGTTTGACTGATGTTTTGCGTGCAATTGCTACAAAAGTTGAACAACGCGATGCTTTTGAGAAAACGAATAAGATAGAGAGTGGTGAAGAGGAGCCAGGTGGATGGCGGCCCTAACTTCGTATAAACGGATAATTATAAAAATTGGTTCAGCTTTATTAGTTGATGCATCAAGTGGAAATATTCGAACGGATTGGTTGCGTGGATTAGCCGCTGATGTTGCAAAACTAAAATCGCTAGGGCAAGATGTTATACTAGTATCTTCTGGATCGATTGCATTGGGAAGAAGCGTTTTAAAATTATCAGATGATGTTTTATCTCTTGAAGAAAGCCAAGCTTCTGCAGCGGTTGGTCAAATTCGTTTAGCTCAAGCATACGAAGCTGCTTTAGGAACTCTTGGAATTAAAACAGCACAAATTTTATTAACATTAGAAGATAGTTCAGATAGACGACGTTATTTAAATTCTAGAAGAACTATGACTGCATTGCTGGGATTAGATGTTGTTCCAATAGTTAATGAGAATGATACAGTTGCAACAGATGAAATCAGATTTGGAGATAATGATCGCCTAGCATCACAAGTTGCTTCCATGGTTGAAGGTGATTTGTTGATATTACTTTCAGATGTTGATGGCTTGTATACTGGTGATCCGCGAATTGATAAAACAGCGCAACATATACCTATTATTGAAAAAATAACTCCAGAAATGGAATTTGGTGCCGGTGGTACTGGATCTTTATCTTCAAAAGGCGGAATGAAAACAAAAGTTATGGCTGCAAAAACTGCTATGTCTGCAGGATGTGAAATGGTTATTATGGAGGGTGATATAAACCGTCCAATAAGTGTTTTAGCTTCAGGGGTGAAATCTAGTTGGTTTAAATCTTCTAATACTCCTAAATTAGCTCGCAAAATTTGGATATCTGGAATGAAGCCTAAAGGTATAATTGTGATTGATGAAGGTGCAGAAATCGCATTAAGAGTGGGTAAGTCATTACTATCAGTTGGTGTAAAATCAATTAATGGCACTTTTGATCGGGGTGATATGGTTTGCATCCAAAATGAAATGCAAAAAGAGCTTGGTAAAGGATTAGTTAGCTATGATATTAGAGAAGCTAAATTAATTTCAGGCAAGAAAACAAAAGATATTGCAAGCATTTTAGGTTATGAAGGTCGTGGTGCTCTTATTCACCGTGATGATATGGTTTTGTGAGGCTTTATGGATATTAAACTAGAAATGAAAAAACTTGGACAAAGAGCCAAGGATGCAAGTGCAGAATTAGCGTCCGCAAGCGCAAACCAAAAACAAAAAGCTCTCGAAAATGCTGCAAATTGTATTTGGGATAAAAGAAAAGATATACTTTCTGAAAATAATAATGATCTAATTTTTGCAAAAGATAAAGACCTTTCAGATGCGATGATTGATAGGCTTTTGTTGGATGAAACAAGAATTCAAGCAATGGTTGATGGCTTGCAATCTATTGCTGCCCAAAATGACCCAATTGGTGAAGTTATAAGTAAATGGGACAGGCCTTCTGGTTTGAATATCCAACGAGTAAGAACTCCTTTGGGTGTAATTGGTGTGATATATGAAAGCCGACCGAATGTGACTGCTGATGCCGGTGCACTATGTATTAAAGCAGGTAATGCAGTGATATTAAGGTGTGGCTCTGAAAGTTTCCATTCATCTGGAGCTATTCATAAATGCTTAGTAGAAGGTTTGGTTTCAGTAGGTCTGCCTTCCAGCTCAATTCAACTTGTCCCAAGTCGTGATCGTGCAATAGTCGGTGAGATGTTGACTATGACTGATTATATAGATGTTATTGTTCCTCGTGGTGGGAAAAGTTTAGTTGGGCGAGTTCAAGCTGAAGCCCGAGTTCCAGTTTTTGCACATTTAGAGGGTATTTGTCACATATACATAGACAAAGATGCTGATCTTAATAAAACACGAGCAGTAATAATGAACGCGAAAACACGCAGAACAGGAATTTGTGGTTCAGCAGAATGCCTATTGATTGATCGCGATTTTTTCAACAAGAATGGAGCTGTATTTATTGATGATTTAATGCAAGCAGGGGTAGAGGTTCGTGGAGATAAAGTGCTTCAATCAATTAATGGTGTTGTGCCAGCAAATGATGATGACTGGGGTAAAGAATATTTAGATATGATCATTTCTGCTAAAATCGTTGATGATGTTGATGATGCTATAAACCATTTACGGATTTTTTCATCCAAACATACTGATTGTATTATGACTGAAAATAGTTTGACTGCGTCAAAGTTTTTTCAAAAAGTTGATAGTGCTATTGTTATGTTAAATGCATCTACACAATTTGCAGATGGAGGCGAATTTGGCATGGGGGCTGAAATAGGAATAGCAACAGGAAAAATGCATGCACGCGGTCCTGTTGGTGTGGAGCAACTAACTAGTTTTAAATATTTAGTTACTGGTAACGGATCTGTAAGAAGTTAGTCGTTTGTATATTTAAAAAGCTAGGCTAGCCATCGTAAGCTGATCAGGCTAAACATTTAGCCACATATATAAAATTTTATTTTATTACAGGGACTGAAATGGAACATTTTACAATCAAAAAAATTGCTGATGAGTTAGGGGCAGATGCTTTTGGTGATTTAGATCTTGTAATATCAGCTGTTAACTCTCCGTCTAAAGCTGGACTTGGTGAATTAGCGCTTGCAATGGATCCAAGTTATGAAAATGACTTAATTTCATCAACTGCAAATGCCGCAATAATATGGTCTGGTGCTGATTGGAAAAGTCTTGGTTTAATTGCAGGTATAATTGCCCCAAGATCTAGATATACTCTATCTGGAGTTACTCACTTGTTCGAAAAAAAACCTGTAATTAAAAATGGTATACATCCATCAGCAATAATTTCTGAAAGTGCTATTTTGGGAGAAAATATTTCTGTTGGAGCTTTTGTTATTATTGGTGAAAACGTAAAAATTGGTAATAATGTTAGAATTTTATCACATTCATCAATAGCTGAGTACGCAACTATAGATGATAATGCTCTTTTATATTCTGGAGTGCGTATAGGTGCTAGAGTGCAAATAGGAAGTAATTTTATTTGCCAATCAAATACAGTTATTGGTGTGGATGGGTTTTCGTATGTTACCCCCAAACCTGGGGCAGTGGAAGAAGCTAAAAAGACGGGAAAAATAACGTCAGACTCGAGAACAGATAGTTTTGAACGCATAAATTCTTTAGGTTCAGTTATAATTGGTGATAATGTTGAGATTGGTGCGAATAGTGCTATCGATAGAGGTACCATAGAAAATACCTCCATTGGTAATGGCAGCAAGTTGGATAATTTAGTTCATATTGGCCATAATGTAAGTGTAGGATCTACGTGTTTAATTTGTGGTCAGGTAGGTATAGCTGGCAGTTCAATAATTGGAGATAGAGTCGTTTTGGGTGGGCAAGTTGGCATTGCTGATCATATTACTGTTGGATCAGATGTAATAATTGCTGGTAAGTCTGGGGTTTCATCTAACGTTCCATCTGGGCGTGTAATGATGGGTAATCCCGCAATGAGAATGGACTTAAATATTGAGTCATATAAATCTATACGTCGCTTGCCTCGTATTTTAGCTAAAATTTCTAAAATTGAAGAGTTTATTTCTAAAAATAATAAATTAAAATAACGCATTAATTATAAATTATAGAGTATTTTATATGTCAATATCAGTTCAAGATAAGGTCCTAAGCATAATTGCAGAGCAAGCTATGCTTGATATATCTGATATATCATTAAACATGTCAGTTGAAGATTTGGGCTTAGATAGCCTCGGTTTAGTTGAAGCAATATTTTCTATAGAAGAATTTTTTAGTATAAATGTACCATTTAATGCAAATGATCCTTCAGCATCAGAGTTTGATATAAGTAGTGTTGGAGCTATCATAACTGCAATTGAAAAATTAGTTTTAAAGGAATGTAATTAACAAATGAATAGGGTTGTTATTACAGGTCAGGGAACAATTAATGCATTAGGCTTTAATGTCGCATCAACGTTAAAATCTATGGAAAATGGTCAATCAGGAATATCTATTATGGATTTTCCTAATATCGACAGATTAAATGTAAAAATTGGTGGTCAAATAAAAGATTTTGATCCTCAGTTATATTTTGAACGGCAAAAAATAACTTTTTATGATAGGTTTACCCAATTTGCTTTAATTGCCGCAAAAGAAGCAATTTTACAATCTGGATTAGTTTTTGAAGGTGAGCTTTCACAATATTCAGGTGTAGTTTTTGGAACCGCGGGAGGAGGGCTGCAAACGCAAGATGAAAACTATCGTGCTGTTTATGAGGATGGTAAAAATAGAGTTCATCCATTTGTTGTCCCACGCTTAATGAATAATGCTGCTGTTAGTCATGTATC
Organism: uncultured Amylibacter sp.; assembly: GCA_905182285.1. Taxonomy (GTDB): domain Bacteria; phylum Pseudomonadota; class Alphaproteobacteria; order Rhodobacterales; family Rhodobacteraceae; genus Amylibacter. The sequence continues at coordinate 26,034 of CAJJAY010000016.1, forward strand.
TATGTCAAACAACCTTAAGGGCCCAAGTTTTACTGTTTCAACGGCATGTGCTTCTTCAAATCATGCAATGGGCCAGGCTTTCCATTTAGTGCGATCTGGTGCAGCAAAGGTTATGATTACAGGTGGGTCTGAAAGTATGCTGTGTTTTGGTGGAATCAAAGCATGGGAGGGTTTGCGTGTTATGTCTCAAGATGGATGTAGACCTTTCTGCGCATCTAGAAATGGTATGGTACAGGGAGAAGGTGCTGCAGTCTTTGTATTTGAAGAATTTGAGCATGCTCAATCAAGGGGTGCAAATATTTTAGCAGAAATTTCAGGGTTTGCGATGAGCAGTGATGCTGGTGATATTGTTATGCCATCTGTAGGGGGTGCGAGACGTGCAATTTTAGCTGCTTTACAAGATGCCAAGCTAAACCCTGAAGATATAGGCTACATAAACGCACATGGTACTGGAACAACGGCTAATGATAAAACTGAAACATTGGCTATTAAACAGGTCTTTCAAAACCATTCAAAAAAGATAATGGTATCGTCTACAAAGTCTATGCATGGTCATTTGATTGGAGGTACTGGTGCTGTTGAATTGCTTGCATGTATTGCGGCGCTAAAAGATGGTATGATTGCTCCGACAATTGGTTATCAAGAATATGATCCAAATTGTGACTTAGATGTTGTTCCAAATGAGGCCAGACAGCAAAAGGTAAATGCAGTAATTAGTAATGCATTTGCATTTGGTGGATTAAATGCAGTAATTGCCCTTAGCTCAATTTAGTTATTGCGAAGGTTGTGGCACTGAATTCCAAGCGGCGGTAAATCCCTTTAGAGATAATTTTAATTCAAAAGGTTCATTTGGAGTAGCAATTGATACAACATATACTTTACCGTTAGCCCCTTTTTTCATAGATGAAATATCTTCCTCTGTTAATCCAAATCGAGCTACGCAGCCACTTTGTTCACACCAACTATAAGGGTATTGACGTATTTTTTCATCTTCAATATGCCAACCTAATTGCGCAGTAAGTGAAGTTCCAAGTGGAGTAATTAATGTAATCCCTGCTGATGCTTGATTTCCTAATGGTAAAACTTCAATATTTATCTCTGCAACTGAAATATCATTTTTATCTTTAAGTAATTGATATAGCGTACATGTTTCATTTTCAGATAATTTAATACACCTAACTTCCCATGATCCGTGTGTCTCACGAATATATGGCCCTGTACTTTCAGTCTGTTGCGCGTCAACTGGAAACTCAGCATCTTTAGTTTGTGCAAATAAGGGACTGCTTATAGCAACGTTTATCACAAGAAAAATTAATGTTAAAAATTTCATTTTATTACTCACTAGATTTACCAAATGTTTATCTCTTACAGGTTATAATGTCATTAAAAAATTCAACGATTATAACACTCGAACTTTAAGCTTTGTAATTCGATTTTGATCACGCCCTGCAATTTCAAATCTGAATCCATGAAAGCTAAAAACCTGTCCAATTTTTGGTATCATTTGTGCTTCATGAATAACAAGACCAGCAATTGTGTTCGCTTCATCATCAGGTAAGTTCCATTCATGCATTCTATTTACGTCACGGATCGTAGCTGAACCATCTATCTTAAAGTTCCCTGATGCATCTTTACCATCAAGAATCTCTGCATCTTCATCATGCTCATCTGTAATTTCACCAACAATTTCCTCTAGAATATCTTCTAGAGTTATTAATCCTTGTAAATCACCATACTCATCAACAACTAAGGCAAAGTGAGCTTTTCTACGTAAGAATTCTCTCATTTGGTCATCTAATGGTGTTGTTTCAGGAACGAAATATGCTTCGCGTGCTATATCAATTATATTTAAGCCATCTAAGGCATCTGGGCCTCCACCTTCACCCCTTATTAATCTATCGACTTCTCTCAATAGATCTTTTGTGTGAATGATTCCTATGATATTTTCTGGTTCATCTTTAAATATAGGCAAACGAGTATAACGAGAAGCTAAACTTTGAGTTAGAATATCTTGAGGACTTGCTGCTGCGTCAATTATTTCAATATTTGAACGATGAAGCATAATTTCTTCAACTTCACGATCTTTCAGGTCTAATGCTCCTAATAGACGATCACGATCATCTTTTTCAAAGTTTCCTTCTGAATGACTCAATGCGATTGCGCCTGCTATTTCTTTTTGGGCTGCATCATCTTCATCTAGACCAGTCATATTTGCCCCAAAAAGTCTTAAGATAGCTCTAACTGTAATTCTTACAGTTGCAACAATCGGTGCAAATATTATCACCAAAGCTCTAATAGGAGCAGATACAAAACTAGCTGCACTTTCAGAATTTGAAATTGCATAAGTCTTTGGTAGTACTTCAGCAAAAATTAAAACTAATAAAGTCATAACTAATGTTGCTAAAGCAACTCCACTGTCTCCGAATAAACGAGTAAATAGACTTGTTGCTAATGCAGCAGCTAAAATATTAACAAGATTATTCCCAAGTAGAACAGCGCCAATTAATCTCTCAGTATCTTCTGTTAAGGCTAAGGCGCGTTTCGCACCTCTTGATCCTTTGTCAGCCATTGAATGAAGCTTACCTCGGCTAGCTGCAGTTAGCGCAGTCTCTGAGCCAGAGAAAAATGCAGATATGCCCAATAAAATAAATATTGCTAAAATTGTCAGCCAAGAGTTAGCATCAATATTTTCAATTACTGCATAAAGCGGTTTCATTTCTATTTTGACCTTTCAAATTGTCATTCAGTTACTAGTATAGTCTTCATTAATCGATTGGGAAATAGCATGAAGAAAATTGATTTAGGTCACTTGAATGGTGATATTTTAATATTTGGTGGAGTATATTCTAATTTACACGCTCTTGAAGCATTTATCAATTATACAATAAATTTAGGTATTTCTGCAAAAAATGTTATTTGTACAGGAGATATAGTAGCATATTGTGCTTATGCTGAGGATAGTGTGAAATTAATCCGTGAGTTTGGTTGTCATGTATTGGCTGGTAATTGTGAGCGCCAACTTGCTATTAAATCTGATGATTGTGGGTGTGGATTTGAGGAGGGCTCAATGTGTTCATTACTTTCTAAATCATGGTATGCTCACGCAAGATCGCAAATATCAAATTCTTCCATAGATTGGATGTCTGACCTACCTGAGAGAATAATATTTGAAAATAATGGGTCAAGATATGGAGTTATCCATGGTGGTGCATCAGACATTTCTAAATTTGTATGGCCCACTGATGCTGAAAAGGTTTTGGAAGATGAATTTAATCTATTACAAAAGCAAATTGGTTATGTTGATTGTGTTATTGCAGGACATACAGGTATTCCTATGAAAAGAGATTTCAATAAAAAGAAATGGTTGAATCCAGGTGCAATTGGATTACCTGCGAATGATGGTGATATTGATACAAACTTTTTAACAATAAATAAAAAAATGATAATAAACAATAAGTTGGAGTATGATATTAATTCTGCTTATCAAGCCATGCAAGCAACATCACTTATTCAAGGTTATCACTCTACTTTGAAAACTGGCTATTGGCCAAGTCAGGAGACATTGCCTCTTAGCATGAGGGTTTAATGTGCTAAAGGGTGATGCTTGAATACTAACGATTTTATTTTTTCATCTAGAACATGTGTATAAATTTCGGTTGTAGCAACATCGGCATGGCCTAATAGCATTTGAATAACTCTTAGATCTGCACCATTTGCTAATAAATGTGAAGCAAAAGCATGCCTTAATGTATGGGGTGATACTTTGCTTGGTGATATTCCAGCTTTGACGCATAGCTCTTTAATGAAAACATAAAACCTTACTCTAGTAAGGTGACCTAATTTTGAGCTAGATGGAAATAAAAATTTAGATGTTTGTAATCCTTTTTTATTATTTATTTCTTGTTTTATATTCCAATCTACCAAATAGGCGGCAATTGCCATTTTTGATGGTGTTGATAGAGGGACTAGCCGTTCTTTCCCACCTTTTCCTTTTATTAAAAGCATTTCGGGGTCACCGCGTACCGATGCTACTGGTAATGATACAAGTTCTGAGACTCTCATTCCAGTTGCGTATAAAACATGCATTAAACAACTATTCCGCCTCTTATCGCTTTGTGATCGGCCAATTTGAGACGATACGTATAATAGTTTATCAATTTCACTTTCAGAAAGATTAGTCGGTAGTTTACGTTTAGATTTTGGGCCTTTTATGTCGGTAGAAGGATTTTCTTTTATCAAAGATTCGTCATATCCATATCTATAAATTTGTTTTATTGCAGATAAATGCCTAGCTCTGGTAGCTTCAGACATACCGCTTTTATCTAAACTGATAATATAAGTTTCGATGTCTTTTCTGTTTGCTTTTAATAAATTTATTCTTTTTTTTGATAGAAAGTACACAAACGCTTCTAAATCTCTACGATAAGCTAGTAGAGTATTATGTGACGCATTTCTTTCAGCATGAATAGTTTCTAAGAAATTTTCTATTAATTTATTGTTATTATTCATTTTATTAATAGGATGTATTTAAACATTATCAGGCATTTGAATTTTTTCTGTAATAATTTCTTGTGGTGCAGATAAATCACCAAAGAAAGAATATCCGATTAATAATATTATTATCAAAATTAAAAGGTAAAAAAAATATTTAAAAAGTTTACCCATTTTATTGCTTTCTTTATTTAGCGTAATCATTTTGCTACAATTTAATACAATATTATCATAGGTAATAGAAATTGAAATGGTTTTTAGTATACTTGCAATAAAGATAAGCAATCTTAAGCCGAAAATAGGATTCTAGATGGAATATAGTCTATCAAAAACAATAGTATTAGTAGGTCTTATGGGTGCTGGTAAAACTGCAATTGGAACAATTATTGCTGATCAATTGGGAGTTGATTTTATTGATTCTGATGAAGAAATTTCACGTGCGGCAAATATGTCTATTCCAGAAATATTTGATCGAGATGGTGAAGATTTTTTCAGATTAAAAGAAACTCAAATAATTGGAAGATTATTAGAATCTAAGCCTCATATTTTATCAACTGGAGGTGGGGCATTCATGTCCAAAGCAAATAGACAAATGATATCTGACAATGGTGTATCAGTATGGCTTGATGCTGACTTAGAAACTCTTTGGGATAGAGTAAAAGAAAAGAAATCAAGACCATTATTGATGGTCCAAAATCCTAAAGAAGCATTAAAAAAACTATACACTTCTCGCAAGCCTCAATATGAAAAGGCAAATATCAGAGTTAAAGCTCTTCCAAATCAAACAAAAGAAGTAATGGTAGAGAGAGTTATAAACAAATTATTGAGCAATGCAGTATCAGGATTGTTGAAAGTAGAAAAAAATGCGTGATAAAATTGACGTTAATTTAGGTGATCGATCATATACTATTCACATTGGAACTGATTTGTTGAAAAGCTCTGGAGAGTTTATTTACCCAATTTTGAATAGAAAAAAAATTGCGATTGTTACGGATGAGAACGTTGCTTCACTTCATCTAAGTAAACTTAAGAAGTGTTTAATGGAAATGAATATTGAAGTTTCTGTGTTAATCCTCCCAGCAGGAGAAAGTACTAAATCTTGGCAATATATAGAAAAAACTGTTGAATGGTTACTTAGTCAGCACGTTGAAAGAGACGATGTCATTATTGCTTTTGGGGGTGGTGTTATCGGTGATCTTGTCGGATTTGCTGCATCGATTTTACGAAGAGGTGTTCGCTTTGTTCAGATACCAACAAGTTTATTAGCTCAAGTAGACAGTTCAGTGGGCGGAAAAACTGGTATAAATTCGTCTCATGGGAAAAATTTGATTGGAGCGTTTTACCAGCCCCAAATGGTATTAGCAGATATTAGCCTCCTGAATACTTTGACATCACGAGATTTTTTAGCTGGTTATGGAGAAGTCATGAAGTATGGGCTTCTGGGAGATTATGATTTTTTTGTTTGGTTGGAAGAAAATGCATTAGAAATGGCAAATGGAGACGTTGAAAAGCGAATATATGCAGTTAAACGCTCTTGTGAAATGAAAGCTAATATAGTTGCTCAAGACGAAAAAGAAAAAGGGCAAAGGGCTTTGTTAAATCTTGGGCATACATTTTGTCACGCATTAGAAACTGCTACTGGCCTATCTGATCGCTTATTGCATGGTGAAGGGGTTGGTATTGGTTGTGCTTTAGCATTTGAGACATCTATGAGATTGGGATTATGCTCTCAGGAAGCACCAAGTAGAGTTCGCGCCCATTTGAAAAAAATGGGAATGAAGGTAAGCTTATCTGATATTCCAGGTTCTTTACCAAACCCTGAAGATTTAATTAGTTTGATGAAACAAGATAAAAAAGCTGTTGATGGTAAAATATCATTCATTATGGCAAGGGATATAGGTAAAGCATTTATCTTACCCCAAATAGATCTTGATTTAGTTAAAAATGTTTTAAGTGATAATTTAATTTAAAAGTTTTTTTAATTCTATTAATAAAACGTTTCTATTATAACCTCTGTACCAATTCTCTCCACCACGTTTTTTTTCTAAAGTTTCTAAATCATGCGTGCTTGGCATATCTTTTAAAAATTGCCCATTTTTATCAATTGTATAGATAAAGGGGATTGAATCTTTAATGTGCTTAGAGCCACCCGTTTCAAATAAAACATCATATCCATCAAAAGAATGTTGAGCTTCAATATTTGCAATTACAAAGTTTTTGGTAGCAAAAACGTTTAGTTCTTTCGCTTGAATTATTTCAGTATTTGATGGATTTTCATCTAGACTGTACCCTTGTTGCCCTTCTAATTTATAATTAAATTTTCCATAATTTCCTTTTATGTGCTCTTTGAATACATGACACCAGATACACCATTCTGCGCCGTAAACTATCAAAACAGTTTTATCATTTTTGTTGGCTTCTCGAAGTGCTTTATTTAAAACCTCTTTTTGGAGGCCGCATTCATCGTATGATAACGCTCTCCCTGCAAAGCAATCTTTATTTATTAGTTTTGGATATATGGATATTTTTTCATCAGCAATCAAAGGTGTGGTGAATATCATTAAGAATACAGTGATTACGTATTTATTTAAGATGAACAACTAGCACCGCCTAAAACACAAAATTTTGCACAATGAGGATGGTTTAGTTTTACAGATTTTTCTGCTTCTTTTAAAGTATTCCCCATTTCGAATTCTTTAGAATAAGGTAATAAGGTGCAGGCTACGACACAAGGTTTTTTTGCACCTTTTCTTTTTACAACCATTCTTGAAGATGCACACATTACTTCTTCAGGAGACTTATTAAGTATGCCCCAACATTCTGTAGTTATTTCTGGGACATCAATTTTTTCATCCATTTCAGGAAACAGTATAGTTTCATTTGGATCATTAGCATCAATTTTAAAGTTATTTTTTTTAAAAAGCTCATGATATCCAAGCCTACTATTTTTATCACTATCTCCCCAAACAGTTCTCCCAGCGATAGCCATACTAAAGCCGTGATCACGAAGCCATTTCATACCGCTTATTGTAATATCATAGCTACCTTTACCTCTCTCAGTATCGTGAAAAATTGCTTTGAAGTGATCTAATGATATTCTTATAGTTAATTTTTCATTATATTGTTTAAGTAATTCCAATAAACCTTTTTGAACAGATTTTCGCATCATGGGTAACATAGCATTTGTTAATATTAATACTTTATAATTTTGTTCCAAACATCTACGAGCTATTTCGATCATATTTGGATTAAGAAATGGTTCACCACCTGTAAATGCTATTTCAGTAGTTGCCCATTTTCTTTCTACTATTTGATCTAAAAAATCACTTACCTCGTCAGGTGAAATATACACTAAATTATCATTTTTGGGGGAACTCTCTATATAACAATTAACACATTCTATATTACATAGAGTTCCAGTGTTAAACCAAAGTGTTTTAGCCTTAATTAATGGAACTGAAGCTCGTTTATCACCATTTGCTGTAATATCAGGATCTTTAAATTTTTGAAGCATTTTTATAAGTCTAATGTCCTTTATTTGTGTTTTCAGCTGCATTAATTATTGCACGTGAAATCTTATCATAAAATACAAATTCCTTTATAGAAATGAATAAACGTTGCAGATGAGCTTAATATTATTTTGTTTAGATTTAGATTTAAATTAATGAATTGCAATATTTTTAAAAGTAGGTTGAATATAATAAGCTGCTCAGTACATATGGCTTAAATATATATATTATAATAGTCGCCTTTTTTAGGAGCGTAAAATGACAAAGTTAATAAAATTTAATACTATTGATGAGTTGATGAAATCTCTTTCCAATCAAGTTGCAAATGATTTGAAAGATGCGATTAATAAAAATAAGATTGTCACTTTATCTGTTCCTGGCGGAACTACGCCAGCTCCTTTTTTTGATTATCTTTGTGAGGAAGATCTAGATTGGTCAATGGTAAATATTCTATTAAGCGATGAAAGATATTTGTCTGAGAGCAATAGTAGATCCAACACTGGTTTAATAAAAAAACATCTAATTCAGAAAAAAGCATCTAAGGCTAAATTTATAAGTTTTTACAATGAAAATATGACTGAGAATGAATTTGTAAATGAAAATGAATTTTTTATGCATGACTTATTGCCAATTAATATATCTATCTTGGGTATGGGAGAGGATATGCATACGGCTAGCCTATTTCCTGATAGTAATGAACTAAATGATGCACTCAAGTCCAATAAGTCACTTCATGTAGTAAGGCCAAGATCACAGCCAGAAGCGCGGATAAGCTTATCTGGCAAAGCATTAGCTAGTGCTGATAAAACCTACATTTTAATATTAGGACAACAGAAATTAAAAGCATACGATAAAGCATGTTTAGAAAAATCAGAAAATAATGCTCCAATTAGAGTGGCTTTTGGTGATAATACAAAAGTATATTGGGCAGATAAAATATAAATTCTCATCTACGCCTTCTGCGCCGGCCACCTTCTTTTGAACCACCTAAATTGAAATTTAATGCAGGTAAATTTATATGAGTTTCAAGAATTGGAAACTTTTCAACTGAATTTGGTATGGCGGAAGCATTGACAAAATGTTCTTGAAACCTTGGCTCTATAGCGGTTTCTATTTTATGAATGTCTTTAACTATATTCTCTATATCTGCACGCGCTGATTGATTAAGTAGTGCTATACGAGCTCCAGTCCCCGCTGCATTACCGGCAGACGTAACATTTGTTAATACGCAATCGGGTATCATCCCTAAAGTCATAGCATGTTTTGGGCTGATATGGGCGCCAAATGCACCAGCTAATACAATACGGTCAACACTATCTACTTCAAATTTATCCATTAATAAACGAGCACCTGAATATAGCGCTGCCTTTGCCATTTGAATCTCTCGGATATCTCTATTTGTAATAGTAATCTTTGGTCCATTTGAAGAACTACCATCGAATACCAAGTATGAGAATGTTCGGCCATCTTGGAAACATCTTTGTGTTCCAGTTTGCTCGGGACTCCCAATAAGTCCTGGCCCATCAACAATACCGGCCATTCGCATTTCTGCAACCATTTCAATAATACCTGAGCCACATATTCCAGTAATCCCACTTGATTTAATGGCATCATCAAATTCAATTTCATCTGACCAATAATCAGAGCCAATAACTTTAAATCTTGGATCTTTTGTAATTGGATCTATTTCAACATGCTCGATCGCTCCTGGTGCAGCTCTTTGGCCACTCGATATTTGCGCGCCTTCAAAAGCTGGACCAGTAGGGGATGAGCATGCTAATACTTTATTTTTGTTGCCCAAGAGAATTTCAGCGTTTGTTCCAACATCCACAATAAGAACAAGATCTTCCGATGTATTGGGGCTTTCAGATAGTGCTACAGCCGCAGCATCTGCACCAACATGGCCAGCAATACATGGTAAAAGATATACTTTTGAAGCGGGATGCATTTCGGTTAAGCCAAGATTTGAAGAATTAGTTGCAACTGCATTAGAAGTAGCTAAGGCAAAGGGAGCCTGGCCTAATTCAAAGGGATCAATACCTAAAAACAAATGATGCATTACAGGATTACATACGAATACAGCATCCATTATTAAATTTGAGTTGATCTTTGCTTCTTTAGCGACTTCAGAAAATAAGTCGTTCATTCCTGCTCTAACAGCAGATGTCATTTCTTGATCACCCTCAGCATTCATCATGGAATAACTTACCCGAGACATTAAATCTTCACCAAACCTGATTTGTGGATTCATGGAGCCTGATGATGCAATAACTTCTCCTGTTTGAAGGTCACAAAGATGCGCTGCAATAGTCGTTGAACCTAGGTCAACGGCCATTCCATAAATTGATCCCTCGTAATAACCAGGCCATATTTCGACGATGTTTGATTTATTAGATTTTTTGTCAGTATAAACTGCACAAGTTACTTTCCAATTACCTTTTCTAAGTGCTTTTTGGATTTTGCTCAAAATTGAAAAATCAGCTTCTAAATTTGATAAATCCCACTCTGTAATTAAAGCTTCATTTAACCTTTCCAAATCTCCTGAAGGGTTATGCATGTCAGGTTGTTCTACTTCTACGTAAAATAATCTTGTTGTTGGGTTAATAAGAATATCTCGTGCTTCAGCTCTTTTGCGAACTACTTGTTTGTGTACTTGGCTTTCAGGTGGTACATCAATTACTATATTTCCTTGAACAGTAGCTTGGCAACCTAAACGTCTACCATCAATCATTCCACGTTTTGATTTGTATCTTTCTTCAACTGAGTTCCAATCACTAATAGCATTTTCTTCTACAGTAACTCCATGTTTTGAAAATTCACCAAAAGATGGCGTGATTTGACACCTGGAACATATTCCTCGACCACCACATACGCTATCGAGATCAACACCTAACTGGCGTGCTGCATTTAATATAGGCGTTCCAATAGGAAAAGTGCCTCGTTTTCCTGAGGGAGTAAATATTACTAATGGGTTATCTTGATTTTTCATTTAAATTTTAAGCTCGACGACGTCGGCCACCTGTTCGACCTGATCTTCCACCAGCACCTGAACCAGCGTTTGGATCCTTATTTGTCCTAATCCATTCTGAACCATTTGGGTCATTATTTGTTAAGAAATTTGCCGCTCTTATTGCTTCCATTTCTTTTCCAGCTCTTGATTTGGTTGATCCCATGCCAGTAATATTAGCTAACAATTCCATATCAATATTGTCAGGAACTATGATACCAGCAGCAGCTAAAGCATCAAGCTTTGCTTGTAATTTTTTGGGGCCTATTGGTAAAGCAACAGGATTCATAATTGCTGATGTCATACCTGCAGTTATTGCCATTGGGAGAAAGGCATTATTTATTCCATGTCTATTAGGTAGGCCAAATGATATGTTTGAAGCACCGCATGTTGTGTTTACGCCTAATTCTTCTCGCAATCTTCGAACAAGAGTAAATACTTGCAAACCTGCAGTTCCCATTGCTCCAATTGGCATCACAAGTGGATCTACAACTATATCATGTGCGGGAATTCCAAAGTCTGCAGCTCTGTGAACAATTTTCTTTGCAACTTCAAACCTAACGTCTGGATCTTCAGAAATACCGGTATCATCATTTGAAATTGCAACTACAGGAACATTATATTTTTTTACCAGTGGTAAAACTAATTCTAGACGTTCTTCCTCACCTGTAACTGAATTTAACAGTGGTCGCCCTTCAGCTGCTTTCAAGCCCTCTTCTAATGCGCCAGGAACTGAACTATCAATACAAAGTGGAACATCGCATATAGCTTGTACGCGTTTGATTAGCTCTTTCATAAGTGGAGGTTCAACAAAATTGTTGTCTGCATATCTTGGATCTTCTGCCATTTTATTAGCAAATACTGCTCCAGAATTTATATCTAATACCGTAGCGCCTGCAGCAACTTGAGCGATTGCGTCTGCTTCTACGGTTGAGAAATCACCAACTTCCAATTCTAGGGCTAATTTTTTACGCCCGGTTGGGTTTATTCTTTCGCCAATAACTGCAAAGGGTTGGTCAAAACCAATTATTGTTGTTTTGGTTTTGCTTTCTATAATCGTTCTTGTCATTATTTGATCTTTCAGGATTTGATTGCAGGTATTGCAGAGGCTCCGCCATTTTCAATTGTCCAATTAGCATTAGTTTTTATTCCACCCAATGGAAAAAAATGCACATTTGTTATGAGAAAATCAGGATTTGAAGCTTTATGTTTTGCCAGTTCAATTAAAAATTGATCAGGCTTAAATGGGAGTAACAGTTTTGTAACATCTTTAGCTCTTCGCTTGAGAACTCTTAATGATGCTCCAACGCCACAAGCCATTGAGAATTTAATCATTGTTTGTAGCTTAGCAGGGCCAGCTACGCCAATATGAATTGGAATATCTATCCCATTAGATGCCATTCGGTTGGCCCAATCAATCACTGGACCAGCCTCAAAGCAAAATTGTGTTGTCATTGCCATATTAGCGTCTGTTCTCTTTGAAAATTCTTGCTTCCAAGAAATTGCAGCATCAACATTCTTTGTCGAGCCATCTTTATCAATATCCATATTACCTTCTGGATGACCCGCTACATGTAAGTTTTTAAACCCAGCTTTATCAAATTCTTCAGTCTCTAATAAGTCCATAGAGCAATGAAAGTCACCGTAGGGATTGTCCACTCCACCTGCTAATAATAAGGCCTCATTAACGCCTGCTTCATTTTTATACTGATTTATCCAATCAACTAAAATATGCTTATTTTCTATAATTCGTGCAGGAAAATGAGGCATTACATTGTAACCTTCCAAGGTTAAACGTTTTGCTGTAACTATCATTTCATCAATTGTTGTGCCCTCAAGGTGAGCTATGTAAACTCTTGTTTTTTTTGGTAAAAGTTCCTTAAAGCTTTCAATTTTTGCAGCAGTGCGTGGCATTACTTCAATTGAAAAATCCTTTAAGAAAGCCTCCAAAACAGGATTAATTTCTGATTTTTTTTCTGCTGAAAAATTTAAAATAGACATTCTGCCTCACTTAAATGTTATTCCCAACCATCGTTGGCGATAAGAGATTTTATTTTATCTTTGTCGTATTCTGCATTTATACGATCGGCTTCGCTTTTTGCGACTTCTTCAGCGTCGCCTTCGACTTCAATTGGATTTGATTTGCGCCATTCAGCTAAATATGCATCATCACCTGCTGCATCTGTTTTCATTGCTGCTCTGTCTATAGCTTGTTCAAATCTTTCTGGAAGTTGTTTTTTTGATGCCCTTCGTCCTTTTCCAACTATTACTTGAGCGGGTATATCTCGCCAATAAACGATAACAAGTGATGGCATTTTTATTTTCCTTTTGCTTAAGCTTATCTTTTATTCGTCATTATCAGAATCGTTTTTCGACTTCATTATGAAAATAACGACAAATTTATAAATTCATATTTTTTCTAGTTTAAAGAGATTGCACGAAGGAATTCATAAGCGTAAGTTTAAATTATGTCTACAAAACAAAAATCTAATCAAAAAGCGGTTGAAGCGCCTGTTATAATTGCGGAAAAGCTACCATTATTTGCAGCTTTGGATTTGGGGACAAATAGCTGTCGAATGTTGATTGCAAGGCCTCGTAAAAGTGATTTTGAAGTGATCGATGCATTTTCAAAAACAGTCTATCTAGGCAAAGGAATGGACTCATCAGGAAGATTGTCAAATTCTGCAATGAAACGGACTATTTCAGCACTTCATGTTTGTAAGAAAAAATTAAATCAGAATAACGTTAAATACTCTCGACTAGTTGCAACTGCGGCTTGTAGACAGGCGCTGAATGGTCGGGATTTTGTGAAAAGAGCCCGTAAAGAATCCAAACTAAAACTTGAAATAATAAAGCCATCTGAAGAAGCTAGGCTAGCTGTGATCGGCAGTGTTGGCCATTTGAAGCCTTTAACAGAACAAGTCTTAGTTGTAGATATAGGTGGAGGTTCCACAGAGCTTGTTTGGCTTGATTTAACAAACGTGAAACCTGATAATAGAAAAAATTCCATAATGCTTATGCAAAGCAATCAACTACGAAAAAAAGAATTAGACAATCTTACTGGTGTAAAAGTTGTAGATTGGATTTCGGTTCCATTTGGAGTGACAACCCTTAAAGAGCAATACAGTGATGTTGAAGAAGATAAAGCTGCATATGCAATGATGTCTTGGTGTTTTGAGGAATACATTACACATTTTGGTCCAACCCATAAAAATGATTTAAAGATTTTGCCAAATTTTCAAATAATTGGTACATCTGGAACAATTACTACTATTGCTGCCACCAAATTAGGATTATTACGATATGATCGCCAAAAAGTTGATGGATATGAAATGTCGTCTGCCCAAGTAGGCATGGAAATTGATAGATATTTGAGTGGGGGGCCAGAATGGCGTGCGCAGAACCCTTGCATCGGTGATAGTCGTAAAGACTTTATAATGTCAGGAGCTGCAATTTTAAGATCTATACTGCGAGTTTGGCCAACTGATACATTAACTGTTGCTGATCGTGGACTTCGAGAGGGAATTTTATATTCTCAGATGGTCAAAGAGGGTTACTTAAGTTAACTAGACAATTATGGTTGAAAAAAAGAAAAATACATCAGGTCGTGGAATGCGAGATTTGCAGGTTAGAGTTAAATCTGCAAAGGGTAGAAAACTATCTTCTACAATGTGGCTTAAGCGACAATTAAATGATCCTTATGTAGCTAGAGCTACAAAAGAAGGTTATCGTGGTAGGGCTGCTTTTAAGATAATGGAGCTAGATGATAAATTTAGGTTTCTTGTGCCGGGAGCAAGAATTGTCGATCTTGGTTGTGCGCCTGGAGGATGGTGCCAAGTAGCTGTTAAAAGAGTGAATGCAAACGGTGATAAGCAGGGTAAAAAAATAGGTACAATTTTAGGTGTTGATATACAGGAAGTTGATCCAATTGAAGGATGTGAAATCCATGTTTTGGATTTTATGGAAGATGATGCAGATGATAAAGTAAAGCTATGGTTAGGAGGGAATGCTGATGTCGTTTTATCAGATATGGCTGCTAGTGCCTCAGGGCATAAACAAACTGATCATATTCGAATTATGGCATTATGTGAAACCGCCGCTTATTTTGCTTTTGATGTTCTCGAAGAGGGTGGCACATTTGTAGCAAAAGTTTTAGCAGGTGGAGCAGAGGGTGATTTGCAGAAGTTATTAAAAGAAAAGTTTACAAAAGTGCATCACATGAAGCCTCCTAGCAGTCGTGCAGATAGCTCGGAAAAGTTCGTTGTTGCAACTGGTTTTCGAGGTTAATCTTCAAGACTATTAAACCTTTTTAAATTATTTTTTTGATCTTTCCTGAAATATAAACCCTAAAAAATTAAGCAATAATTGGGCAGCTAATATTGAGGTGCTGTCACTTTGATCATAAGCTGGTGCTACTTCTACGAGATCAATACCAATTATATCGTTGTTCTTACTAACATTTTGTAACAGCTCAAGCACATCATAATATAAAAATCCACCATGACTTGGAGTGCCTGTACCTGGAGCAATTGATGGGCAAAAAGCATCAATATCTATTGTTACATATACACTACCTTTTGGTATTCTATTTGCTGCTTCTTTTGGTCCAATTTTACGAAATTGTCTTACTGATAAAATATCAGACCCCATTGCCCTTGCATCTTCATAGCCTACTTTGGCTGTAGAGCTTACATTCCTAATGCCAAATTGTGAAATTCCTTTAACGTATTGTTTTTCAGCTGCTCGGCGCATTGGATTGCCATGTCCAAATCGTACGCCATGCCGTTCATCAACAAAATCAAGATGTGCATCTATTTGTAGTATATGAAAATCTCCTTGGTCATGAAACGCGTTAATGCAGGGTATATTTATCGAATGATCACCACCAATTGTGACTGGAATAGCGCCTGAAAGTAATGCGGCTCTAACTGCTTTTTCTATATTAGCGTGGCTTTGTATTGTGTCTGTATGGATTATATCAGCATCACCCATATCAATAATTTTTACATTTTCTTCTAAATAAGTGACGTCATCTTCATGATCATATGCACCTGCATGCCCAAATGAAAATAATGTTGACGCTTCTCTAATTGATCTTGGCCCAAATCTGGCGCCCGATCTGTATTGTGCTCCTGAATCAAAAGGTGCTCCAATTATTGCAACATCTGCGTTTATTTTTGACCAATCTTCAATGTAGGGTTTTTTTCCAAAAGTGGCTATTCCAACAAATGGCAAATTTAAACGCCCATCATCATATCCATGTCCCAAAAAACCATCCACCAATCTATTTCAGAACAAAGATGCGATACATGGAGGTGTGTTTCAATAGATAAAAAAAATATTTATAATTTTTAATCCAAATCATCAAAACAGGCCTTTTCTTTTAGTTGATCTCGTGAGATATGATATCTGCAATACCGATAACTTTTGGAGAGACCAATGGAGATCCGTGAAGCACTTACATTTGATGATGTTTTGTTAGTTCCAGGAGCATCAAGCGTATTACCCGCTGATGCAATTATGAATACTAATGTTACTCAGAGCATAGCACTTAATATTCCAATTTTAAGCTCTGCAATGGATACCGTTACTGAAGCAAAGATGGCAATTGCACTAGCGCAATCAGGTGGAATGGGTGTAATTCACAGAAATTTAAGTGATAATGAGCAAGCCTCTCAGGTACGAAGGGTAAAACGTTTTGTTTCTGGTACTGTGTACAATCCAATTACCTTGACACCAAATCAAACTTTAGCCGAAGCAAGAATGCTTGCAGAACAATACCGTATAACCGGTTTTCCAGTGGTTGATGGGTTGGGTAAGGTTCTTGGTATTTTGACAAATCGTGACATGCGTTTTGTCTCAGATGGAAGTACATTAGTATCATCTATGATGACGTCAGAAAATCTAGCTATTGTAAGTGAACCAATAACTTTGGAAGATGCTAAATCAATAATGCATTCAAGACGAATAGAAAAATTATTGGTAGTTGGTGAAAATAATAAGCTTACAGGTCTTTTAACAACTAAAGATTTAGAGCAGGCAGTTTTGAATCCTATTGCCTGCAAAGACGATTTAGGTCGATTGCGCGTAGCTGCAGCTTCTTCTGTTGGTGATAAAGGTTTTGAGAGATCAATGAAGTTAATAGATGCAGGCGTGGACTTGTTGGTAATTGATACTGCACATGGTCACTCAGCTTCTGTAAGTGAAGCGGTTTCAAGAATTAAACAAGAGAGTAACATACAAATTGTTGCGGGTAATGTTGCAACATCAGAAGCTACTAAAGCGCTTATTGGTGTAGGTGCAGACGCTGTTAAAGTTGGTATTGGACCTGGTTCAATTTGTACAACTAGAATAGTAGCCGGAGTAGGGGTGCCACAATTAACTGCTATTAATGATTGTGCAGAAGCAGCACATAAAGATAAGATTCCAATAATTGCAGATGGTGGAATTAAATTCTCTGGAGATTTTGCTAAAGCAATTGCAAGTGGGGCAAGTTGTGCAATGGTTGGCTCTATGTTGGCTGGCACTGATGAAGCTCCAGGAGAAATTATCTTGTATCAAGGAAGATCTTTTAAGTCCTATAGAGGTATGGGGTCTGTAGCAGCAATGGCTCAAGGGTCCGCTGATAGGTATTTTCAAAAAGAAGCAAGTTCTGAAAAATTAGTACCAGAAGGTATTGAGGGACAAGTTCCCTATAAAGGACCTGCATCTAATGTTTTGCATCAAATGATAGGTGGATTACGTGCTGCAATGGGATATACCGGCAATTTAACAATTAATGATATGCGTTCTAAATGTAATTTTGTGAAAATTACTGGAGCAGGCCTAAAAGAAAGCCATGTGCATGATGTTCAAATTACCAGAGAAAGTCCAAATTACCGTATTGGATAAGTTATGACGCCTTCGGCCCGATATTCTGCAGCTATAATTATACTTGATAGAATTATGGTTGGCGCACCTGCTGAACGTGAATTAACTAGCTGGGCTCGCAGTAATAGGTTTGCGGGTTCAAAAGATCGTGCAGCTATTCGTGATATTGTATATGATTGCATTCGAAACTTGAGAAGTTATGGGTATATCAGTGGTTTAGAGGGTGCTCGTGGTGTACTTATCGGTAGATTGTTATCTAGAAAAGAAGAAATAAGTTTAATTTTTAATAGTCAAGGCTATGCTCCAACTAGCTTATCAGATGATGAGAAAAAAATTGTTTATGCTCAGAAAGCTTGTATGCCGAATGCTGTGCAGATGGATATACCTGATTGGATAGACAAAAAGTTTGGCAGTATTTATGATTATGATTTATTAAAGTCACGTGCGCCAATTGATATTCGTGTAAATTTAAAAAAAATATCTATTGAAGCTGTGATTTCAGAATTACAGAAAGATGGCATTGAAGCATATAGATTAGATTTTGTTAAATCTGCTATACGTGTTGATGGTGAAACAAGAAAAATTCCACAAACAAAACTATATCTAGATGGATTTATTGAGCTTCAAGATGCTGGTTCTCAAGCGCTTGTATCTGAGTTAAATTGTCCTGAACGAGGAACGGTATTGGATTACTGTGCTGGCGGTGGTGGTAAAACACTAGCTTTAGCATCAATTATTCCAAATGATGTTTCACTTTCAGCCTATGATAAAAGTGAAATCCGCCTTAAAGAATTAAAATTAAGAGCTTCAAGGGCAGGTATTAACGTAAAGTTATTAGACAATGATCCAGTCAAAAAAAATCAAAAGTATGATTTAGTAATAATTGATGTGCCATGTACTGGAAGTGGATCGTGGAGAAGGTCTCCAGATGCAAAATGGAAGTTAACTGAGGATCGTTTAGAGGATTTAATTAAAATTCAATCTGAAATACTTCAAAATACATCAAAATTGGTAGCTACAGGTGGGACATTAGCTTATATGACATGTTCTTTATTTGATTGTGAAAACCAAGTTCAAATTAAAAATTTTATAAATAAAAATCATGGGTGGAAAATTATCTTGTCCAAAAAGTTCCCACTTTCAATTAGATCTGATGGATTTTATTTAGCAATTTTGTCAAAATAATATTTTAATTAAATACACTAATTTTTATAATTGATATTTTAGAGTTATTTTTATTGATTAAAACACTGAACTTAAATTTTTCTTGCAATGTTCTTGCTTTACCCCCATAAGGGGATGAGAACATTATAAGAACGTCTGTGGTTTTTGGTTGCTACAGAATTGAAATAAGGAGATAACTTGTGGCATCAACTTTATTAGAATTTAGTGGAAAGAAAAGTATGGACAAAGAAAAGGCATTAGAATCTGCCTTGGGCCAAATCGAACGCCAGTTTGGTAAGGGCTCTATTATGAAACTAGGCGATGACACCGCACGGTTAGATATTGAAGCAACTTCGACAGGATCAATTGGTCTTGATATTGCATTAGGAATAGGTGGTCTACCTAAGGGACGAATTATCGAAATATATGGCCCTGAAAGCTCTGGAAAAACAACTTTAACATTACACGCTATTGCTGAAGAGCAAAAAAAAGGCGGTGTTTGTGCATTTGTAGATGCTGAACATGCGTTAGACCCCACTTATGCAAAAAAATTAGGAGTTGATATAGACGAACTTTTAATTTCCCAACCAGACGCTGGGGAACAAGCTCTAGAAATTACTGATACGCTGGTGCGTTCTGGCGCTGTATCAATGGTTGTCATAGATTCAGTTGCAGCACTTACTCCAAGAGCAGAGTTGGAAGGTGATATGGGTGATCATCAGGTTGGTGCGCAAGCTCGCTTGATGAGCCAAGCAATGCGAAAACTTACTGGTTCAATAGCAAAATCAGGCTGTATGGTTATTTTTATCAACCAGATCCGAATGAAAATTGGTGTGATGTTTGGGTCTCCAGAAACGACTTCAGGTGGAAATGCATTAAAGTTTTATTCATCAGTTCGTTTAGATATTCGACGAATTGGAGCCATAAAAGATCGTGATGAAATTGTTGGCAACCATACTAGGGTAAAAGTTGTAAAAAATAAAGTTTCACCTCCGTTTAAACAAGTGGAATTTGATATCATGTATGGTCAAGGTATTTCAAAACTTGGTGAGTTAATCGATCTTGGCGTAAAGCTTGGATTTGTTGAGAAGTCTGGATCATGGTTTTCTTGTGGTGATGAGCGAATTGGTCAAGGTCGAGAAAATGCAAAAACTTATTTAAAAGATAATCCAAAAATGGCTTATGAAATAGAAGATAAGATTAGAGCTGCTAATGGGTTAGATTTTGATGCATTACCGCCAGAATCTGATATCCCACCTGATGACATCGATTCAGTCGTAGAAAGTTAACTTATAATAAATATCTAAAAAAGGCTGGGTTTTGACCCAGCCTTTTGCTTTTGAACTGTGGACAGTTTTTGAATCGGCCTGTAAACAAATTTTATTATATATTTTGCAGGGTATAAAAATGGTAAGCGTAAACGATATTAGGTCCACTTTCTTAGATTTTTTTGAAAAAAACAATCATACAGTTGTTGATAGCTCACCTTTAGTGCCAAGAAATGATCCAACATTAATGTTCACTAATTCTGGAATGGTTCAATTTAAAAATCAATTTTTAGGTCAAGAAACACGTTCTTACAGCCGTGCAACCACTGCTCAAAAATGTGTAAGGGCAGGCGGTAAACATAATGATTTAGACAATGTTGGATATACAGCAAGGCATCATACGTTTTTTGAAATGTTGGGTAATTTTTCTTTTGGTGATTATTTTAAAGAAGAAGCTATTAAATATTCTTGGGATTTAATTACAAAAGAGTTTGGTATTGATAAAAACCGCCTTTATGTAACAGTTTATCATACTGATGATGAAGCGGCTAATATTTGGAAGAAATATGCTGGTTTATCTGATGACCGCATTATTCGCATTGCTTCTGACGATAATTTTTGGCGGATGGGGCCAACGGGACCCTGTGGCCCATGTACGGAGATCTTTTATGATCATGGTGAAAGTGTATTTGGCGGACCCCCAGGTTCTGAAGATGAAGATGGTGACCGTTTTATAGAAATATGGAATGTAGTTTTTATGCAAAATGAACAATTTGCAGATGGAACAATGAAGCCTTTAAATATGCAATCTATTGACACAGGAATGGGATTAGAGCGTATAGCTGCTCTGTTACAAGGTAGCCATGATAATTATGATACAGATTTGATGCGCGATTTGATTGAAGCTTCAGCTCAAGCTACGGGTGTTGAACCTTATGGTGAGCAGAATTTGCATCATAGAGTTATTGCAGATCATTTGAGGTCTACATCTTTTCTTATATCTGATGGTATTTTACCATCAAATGAAGGGCGTGGATATGTTTTACGTCGTATAATGAGGAGGGCAATGAGGCATGCACATCTTTTAGGAGCAAAAGATCCAATAATGCATCAATTAGTACCTTCATTAGTCAGGCAAATGGGCCAAGCTTATCCTGAATTAGTCCAAGCTCAAGCTCTAATAGAGGAAAGTTTATTGCTTGAAGAAACTCGCTTTAAAACAACTTTGGACCGGGGTCTAAAACTATTAGATGAAGAAACGGGAGCTCTTTCAATGGGGGCAACATTATCTGGTGAAACTGCATTTAAATTATATGATACTTTCGGTTTTCCATTAGATCTTACTCAAGATGCTTTACGAGAAAAGGGCGTAGATGTTGATTTAGATGGGTTTAACTCAGCTATGTCTGCTCAAAAAGCAAAAGCACGCGCAGCTTGGGTAGGCTCTGGAGAAGTTGCTGATGAAAGTATTTGGTTTGATTTAGCTGATAAACACGGGACTACAGATTTTTTAGGATATGATACACAAACTTCTGAAGGCCAAATTCTTGCGATTTTACAGGATGGAAATGTTGTTGATAGCGTCTCGAAAGGCGATGACGTTATGTTAGTGCTAAATCAAACGCCATTTTATGCTGAAAGTGGCGGGCAAATTGCTGATAATGGATATATTTTTGTAGAAAATAATAAGATCAAAATTACAGATGTAAAAAAGAAAGCTGGAATTTTCATACATATGGGTAAAGTTTTATCAGGTGAAATTATATCTGGATCATCTGCTGAACTATTAGTGAATTCTGACATGAGATCAGGAATATGTAATAGTCATACTGCAACACATTTATTAAATGAAGCATTGCGATCAAAGCTTGGTGAACATATTGCGCAGCGTGGATCTTTAAATGCTGAAGATAGATTAAGATTTGATTTTAGCCATTCGAAAAGCATGACTTCAGAAGAGCTTAGTGATGTTGAAATAGAGGTAAATAGTTTAATAAGACAAAACTCATCAGTTGAAACACGAATAATGACGCCTGACGATGCAAGAGGACTTGGAGCTCAAGCGCTATTTGGTGAAAAGTATGGAGATGAGGTTCGTGTTGTCTCAATGGGGAATAAGAAAGACTCTGGTAAGGGTTTAACTGGTAATACTTACTCTTTAGAATTGTGTGGTGGAACTCATGTTTCGCGCACGGGAGAAATTGGTGCGTTTGCATTAATTGGTGAAAGTGCATCTGCTGGTGGAGTTAGGCGCATTGAAGCACTTACTGGAAAAGCTGCTGAATTATATCATGCAGAACAATCTAATATTTTAAATGATCTTGCACGTATATTTAAAACAAAAACAGAAAATATATTAGATCGTGTTAAAGCTTTGCTTGATGAGAAAAAAATGCTTCAAAATGAAATAATTAATTTGAGGAAAGCAGTAGCTATGAGTTCAAAAGATGAGTCTCAAGAAACTGTTAAAATTAATAATTTTAATTTTTATGTTCAAACTTTTGAAGATGTTCCAAGTAAAGATCTAAGAAGTCTTGTTGATGAGCATAAAAATAGATTGGGATCAGGTGTAATTTTATTATTATCTGGTGCCGGTGGTAAAGCTGCTATCTCGGTAGGCGTAACATCAGATTTGACAGATAAAGTTAATGCTGTTGACTTAGTCAAAATTGCTGCAGCTGAGTTAGGTGGTAAAGGTGGTGGGGGTCGCCCAGACATGGCACAAGCAGGTGGAACTGATATTTCTAATGCTAAAAAAGCGATATCATTAGTTGAGAATTACTTAAAGGAGTTATGAGATGAATAGTTACTGTATGGTTCAAATCACAGTTCATGATACCGAAGAATATGCAAAATATGCAGAGCTAGCGGGTCCAGCTGTAAATAAATATGGGGGTGAATTTCTAGCTCGCGGTGGTAAGTGCCTTACTAAAGAAGGGCCTGAACAATTAAGAAATGTAATTATAAAATTTCCAAATTTTGATACTGCAGTTACATTTTATGAATCGAAAGAGTATCAAGAAGCATTAAAATTCGCATTAGCAGAAGGTGTATCGACAAGAAATTATACTATTGTTGAAGGTCTATAGTTATAAAATTTTTGTGTTTATATTGTTACATATATATTCGAAAGGACTTTTGAAATTAATAGTCCTTTCGAATTTTATTAATTACATTGCTTTATTTAAGTTTTCATCAATCTTTTCTAAGAAACCTTCGGTTGTAAGCCAATTTTGATCTGGCCCTACCAATAAAGCCAAGTCTTTTGTCATGTGACCATTTTCTACTGTTGAAATTATAACTTTTTCTAATTTATTTGCAAAATCAGTAAGTTCTGTATTGTTGTCTAATTTAGCACGATGTTTTAAGCCACCTGTCCAAGCATATATTGAAGCAATTGAATTTGTAGATGTTGCTTCACCCTTTTGATGCTGACGATAGTGACGTGTTACAGTACCATGGGCTGCTTCTGCTTCAACAATTTTACCATCTGGTGTCATTAGTTGTGATGTCATTAGACCTAAAGAGCCATAACCTTGTGCAACGGTATCTGATTGTACGTCACCATCATAGTTCTTGCATGCCCAAACGTAACCGCCAGACCATTTTAATGCGGCTGCAACCATGTCATCTATAAGTCTGTGCTCATAATGAATACCTGCCTTTTTAAATTTAACTTCAAATTCATTTTCATAAACTTCTTGGAATATATCTTTGAACCTTCCATCGTAAACTTTTAAAATAGTATTTTTTGTTGATAAATATACAGGCCATCCTAGATTTAGGCCATAATTTAATGATGCTCGTGCAAAGTCATAAATCGAATGATCTAGATTATACATGCCCATTGTAATTCCTGATGAAGGAGCATCAAACATGTTCTTTTCTATGATTGTTCCATCTTCGCCTTCAAATTTAATTGTTAATTTTCCAGCTCCTGGGAAACGAAAATCTGTAGCTTTATATTGGTCTCCATATGCATGTCGTCCAACGACAATCGGTCGTGTCCATCCTGGAACTAATCTTGGTACGTTTTTGCATATAATTGGTTGTCTGAAAATAACGCCGCCTAGGATGTTTCTAATTGTTCCATTTGGTGACCTGTACATACGTTTTAAGCCAAATTCGTCAACACGTTGCTCATCAGGAGTAATTGTTGCACATTTTACTCCAACTCCATATTTTTTAATTGCCTCAGCTGCATCTACAGTAATTTGATCGTCTGTATCATCACGCGCTTCAATACCTAAATCATAGTATTTTAGATCTAAATCTACGTATGGTAGAATAAGTTTATCTTTGATGAACTGCCAGATGATACGTGTCATTTCATCACCATCTAATTCAACTACGGGGTTCTCCACTTTGATCTTAGTCATTTAGGACCTCTTTATTTGTCAGTATTTGGAATCATAACATGCATCTACTAACGTATTTATTTATGCTTTAAAAGTATGTATACGATTGTATACATGTATGGTGAGTTAAATGTTTAAAATAGACTCATATTTTCATATATGTCTAAAATTAATTTATATTGAATATTTGAGTAAGTTAAATGTTTCTTGTCATTATATTTTTAGAGTTTTATCACCATTTTAAATATATTAAATTTGATTTATTGGAAAAATAATTATGAAAAAAAATATATGGAATAAATTGTCACCTTCCATTATTTTAATAGGCCCACAAATGGGGGAAAATATTGGTGCTTCAGCACGAGCTATGTTGAATTTTGGTATTGAGAAAATGAGCATAGTAAATCCAAGGGATGGTTGGCCAAACAATCGAGCAAAATCCATGTCGGCTGGGGCAGGGCGTGTTTTAGATGCAGCACAAGTATTTAGTAATACATCTGATGCTTTAAGCGGTTTAAATTTTGTTTTTGCAACAACTGCTAGAACAAGAGATTTATCAAAAGAAATTATGACGCCTGAACGAGCAATGTTATATGCTAGGACATTAATTCAAGAAGGTAAAAAAGTTGGGTTTATGTTTGGGCCTGAAAATTCTGGATTATCTAATGAAGATATTGCACAAGCCAATGTGTTAGTCTCAGTTCCGGTTAATCCAGAATTTTCTTCATTAAATTTGTCCCAATGCGTATTATTGCTGGCTTATGAATGGCAGCGGCAAATTACTGAAGTTCCCAATGAAATAATGGAGTTTGCAGGAACGGATTTTGCATCCTTAAAGGAAGTTCAAAAGTTAGTTGATCGGTCGGAAGAAGCTTTAATGGCAAGAAACTTTTTTTGGCCAATAGATAAATCTGAAAGTATGTTACTTTCTTTCAGAAATATGTTTTCACGTTTAAAACTAACTAAAATGGATGTCCAAATATTTCATGGTATTATCAAGTCTATGGAAAAGCCAAGAAAAGATTGATTTTTTAAGGGCTCTGTGCGCTTTTGACCAATTATAAAAATGGACGAAAGATTAACTTTGCACTAAATTAAAAATATCAAAAGTAATAAGGTAAATTATGAATAAATCACGTAATATTTTTGAAGACGTAGATATAGACAAACCCAATGATACTTCATTTAAAGGTGGATATATCGATCAAGGCCGTGACGAATGGCGACTAGGTGTTTCTCGTTGGATGAAAATACTATTTATTTTAGTTTTTTTGATGGTTTTAGTAGGCGGTTTAACAAGATTAACAGATAGTGGATTATCTATAACTGAATGGAATGTTATTAAGGGTGCTATACCTCCATTAAGTGATATAGCTTGGGCATTAGAGTTTGATAAATATAAGAATATCCCAGAATACCAACTGCAAAATAAAGGTATGTCATTGGGAGACTTTAAAGTTATCTACTGGTGGGAGTGGGGACACCGCCAACTTGGAAGATTTGTTGGATTAGTTTGGCTAATTGGATTTGTTTATCTGAACCTTAGAAAAAAAATTCCTAATGAATGGAAATTCCGAATGTTATTTGTTGGCCTATTAGGTGGATTACAGGGTGCAATCGGTTGGTGGATGGTTTCATCTGGTTTAGTAGGTCGTATGGTTGACGTTGCATCTTATAGATTAGCAACTCATTTGGGGCTAGCATTCATTATTTTGGGCACTCTATTTTGGTTTGTGATGAGAGTTGAAAGAACTGATGTTGATTTGATGCAGTCACGTAGGCGAAGTAATTTACAATCAATTCGTTGGACGTCATTGCTTCTAGTACTTTCATTTTGGCAAATACTATTAGGAGCATTGGTCGCGGGCATAGACGCTGGAAGAGGTTACATAGATTGGCCAATGATGAATGGTGAATTTTTACCATCTGAAAGTTTTGATTATAATCCTTTATGGACTAATTTTTTTGAAAATCCGGCGTTAGTTCAGTTTAATCATCGCATATTGGGGTATGTACTAATGGCACTAGGAATTGCTGCTTGGTTTAAGTCTCGAAGTATTGCCCACCGAAAACTACGCATTGGATTTAAAGCGATCTTAATTATGATGGTTGCCCAAATGGTTTTGGGAATAGTAACTGTAATGTATGCAGCTCCTTGGTACATAGCTATCTTTCATCAAATTGGGGCAGTTGTATTAATAGTTCTTATATTGCAAACGAAATTTATCGCTAATTTCCCTCAAGAACAATCTGTGCGTTCGTAGAGATTAAGATATTTAACACTTATTTATAGGTATGGAGTTATTTAATGATTAGTAGCGAAGAAATTAATGACTTTCTTGCTTTAGAGTTTCCACAAATTAATGGTGAATATGAAATCTTAGAATTATCTAGTGAAAACATTACTATTTTTAATCGTATTTCAAGTAAACACTTGCGACCTGGCGGTACAGTATCTGGGCCATCTATGTTTGCATTAGCTGATGTTGCTTTTTATATTGCCATACTTGCAAATATTGGGACTAATAAATCCGTACTAACAACTAGTTGTAATATAGATTTTTTACGAAAACCTTTACAGATAAATTTAATTGCAAAACCTCAAATAATAAAATTAGGGAAAAGTTTAATTGTTGGAGATGTTTTTATTTATTCAGAGGGTATGAATGAGCCCGTTTCTAGAGCAAATTTTACATATTCATATAATTAATTGGGGTATTATAATACCTTTATTTTAAGTCATTGTTTTTAATGAATAATATAGTGGTATTTTTGGTTGACGTAATCCTAGCATAATATAAAAGGCCATTATCTAATTAGAGTAAATCTTAATTACTCATAATAAATGGAATTATTAATATGAAAACATTTTCAGCAAAACCAGCTGACATTGATAAAAAATGGTTCATAATTGACGCTGAAGGCGTTGTTTTGGGCCGTTTAGCATCAATTATAGCTATGCGATTACGCGGCAAACATAAACCTACCTTTACTCCTTCAATGGATATGGGTGATAACGTAATAGTTATTAACGCTGAAAAAGTTCAGTTAACAGGTAAAAAACGATCTGACAAAATACATTACTGGCATACAGGCCATCCTGGCGGGATCAAACAGCGTACTGCTGGACAGATTTTAGAAGGAAAATTCCCAGAACGTTTATTAGAAAAAGCTGTCCAGAGAATGCTTCCTGGCGGACCTCTTTCACGTGAACAAATGCGTAATTTAAGAATTTATGCAGGAGCAGAACATCCACATGAGGCCCAAAACCCTGAAGTTTTGGATGTTAAATCTATGAACTCAAAGAATACGCGGAGTCAATCATGAACGAAGAAATCAAATCATTGGATGCTTTAAAAGAAGCTGTTGGTGAAGTTACTGCTGCAGAGCAAATTCAAGCAGTTATAGCGCGTGAACCTGTGCGTGATGACTTAGGTCGTTCATACGCAACAGGAAAACGAAAAGATGCAGTTGCACGTGTTTGGATTAAACCAGGTTCAGGTAAAGTTGTTGTTAACGGTAAAGAGATGAACAAATACTTTGCACGTCCGGTTTTACAAATGATTTTGGCTCAACCGTTTTCTGTAGCAGGTGTTACAGGAGAGTTTGATGTAATGGCAACGGTTAAGGGTGGCGGTTTGTCTGGTCAAGCTGGTGCAGTTAAGCATGGTATTTCAAAAGCGCTTCAATTGTATGAACCATCATTACGTCCTGCACTTAAAGCTGCAGGTTTTCTAACTCGAGATTCTCGTGTTGTTGAGCGTAAAAAATACGGTAAAGCCAAAGCGCGTAAGAGCTTCCAGTTCTCCAAGCGTTAATATACACTTTACAATATATTCAATTAAAACGAGCACTTATGCAAATATGGGCTCGTTTTTTTTGTTTCATTTCTAGCACAAACTGAATAATTTATTTATATTAAATTATAATATATCTAATGTTTTAGCCCAAAATTTTACCTATATAAAAAGAAGGTACAAATTTTTAATTTTTAATTTTTATTGCACTTATACCGATTTTGTAATTATCTTTTAAGAATAAGGCTACTTGAACTATAGATAGACGCAAAAAAAACATGAAGAAATCAAGACATAGCATTCCAGCAATGATATTTCATTGGGGATTTTTAATCATTTTTATATATGGAATCCTTAAGCAAGTAGAAGACATAAATCAACTATCAGATATTTCACTATTAAAATTTGAAATTATTTTTGCAACTTTGATGTTGATCTTATTGATAATACGCTATTTCTACATGTCACGAACGCAGGTAACATCATTGCCAGAGGATACCTCAATGTTTCAAAAGCGTGCAGCAAAGGTAGTACATCTTAGTCTTTATATTAATCTTGCTGTAATACCTATCACTGGTTTAGTGATAGGCATCTTGTACTGGTTGGGCTTGAAAAGTGGTATATTTATTGAATTCACTGTTGGATTACATGAACTTTCAATTTCTACAATGTATTGGTTGATTGCTATCCATGTTTCTGCTGCTATTTTTCACCGTTTCAAGAATGATGGGGTGTGGAGTTCTATGGTGCCACTTTTACCAGAGAAAAAAACATCAGATTAAGACCATCATGATTTTAAAATAAGTATTCACATATATTAATATGCACAGATTATAATATGATGTAGTCTTTGTTGAAATTTACGTATTAATGGAGACAATAGATGAAAATTGGTTTTATAGGCCTTGGTAATATGGGTGCTCCAATGGCTAAAAATTTAGCTAAAGCCGGGCACGATGTAGTGGGTTTCGATAACATTGCGACAATTCCAAAAGAAATTACTCCTGGGGCTTCATCTAAGTCAGTAGCAAATAACGCTGATGTAGTAATATTTATGTTACCTAATGGTGAAATTTCAAGGTTAGTCGCAATTGATATAATGAGTATAATGAAAAAAGGATCTGTTCTTATTGATTGCTCAACAATCGATGTTGCATCAGCTAAGAAAATTAATGAATTAGCTAATGAAAGCTCTATTAATTTTTTAGATGCGCCTGTCTCTGGTGGAGTAGTCGGAGCCAATTCTGGAAGTTTAACTTTTATGGTTGGTGGAAAAAAAGATATATATGACAGACTTATCCCTCTATTTGATATTATGGGTCAAAAGTCAGTCTTTTGCGGAACAGCTGGCAGTGGTCAATCAGCCAAGATATGTAATAATATGATTTTAGGTGTAACTATGATTGCTACTTGTGAAGCATTTGCATTAGCTGATAACTTAGGATTAGACAGACAGGCTATGTATGATGTTGTGAGTACATCCTCGGGTAGTAGTTGGTCGATGAATACATATTGCCCTGCAGAAGGAATTGGACCTAAAAGTCCATCTGATAATAGCTATTTACCTGGATTTTCTGCTGACTTGATGCTGAAGGATTTACGTTTATCACAACAAGCTGCAAATGAAGCTGGCACATCAACACCTTTAGGTGAGGTTGCAACTAAAATATATCAAACATTTGTTGAGAACGGGGATGGATCTGGGCTAGATTTTTCAGCAATTTTACCTTGGATAAAAACATCTCAAAGATCATAAATACATAGCTATGTTAAAATTAGTTTATTATTGATGAAATAAATTATTTAATTACGTCCTTTTTGTTAAAGTATTTTTATATTAATGACCTTAAAAAGTTTATTGATAAATTTCTGGAAAGTCTTGATATGCCTGTAGGTATTTTTGATAGTGGATTAGGTGGATTGACTGTGCAGCAAGAGATTGCTTCTATTATTCCAGAACAATCTTTAGTATATTTGGGTGATAATCAATATGCGCCTTATGGCGTTAGAGATCATGATCAAATTTATACTTTGACCCAAAATGCTATAAAACGGTTATGGAAAGAAGGTTGTGATTTAGTAATTGTGGCCTGTAATACTGCATCTGCAGTTGCCGTTAAGAGAATGCAAGAAGAGTGGCTGCCTCAAGATAAAAGAGTATTAGGAGTGTTCGTTCCATTGATTGAAGCAGTGACTGAACGAAAATGGGGGGATAACTCTGCACCAAGAGAAGTAAACGTCAAGCAGGTAGCTCTTTTTGCAACACCAGCTACCGTTGCAACAAGGGCGTTTCAACGAGAACTAGCTTTTCGTGCAATTGGTGTTGATGTGGAAGCACAGCCGTGTGGTGGGTTAGTTGATGCCATAGAAGAAAATGATTTTGAGCTTGCAGAAGCTTTAGTACAGTCTCATGTATCCGCTTTATTAAGAAGGATGCCAAATCCACAAGCGGCTGTATTGGGTTGTACTCATTATCCAATTTTAAAGGAATGTTTTGAAAAAGCATTGGGACCTAATGTTGAAGTTTATTCTCAAGGAAAAATAGTTGCTGATAGTTTGGTGCATTATTTAAAAAGACATCCTATATTTATTGAGAGTGGTGATACATTATTTTTAACTACTGGAGACGTTAATAAAGTTAGTCTGGCAGCAACCAGGTTTTTAGGTAAAAAAATGTTATTTAAATCGGCTTAACTGAATATGATTATAAAGAAATTAAGATACAAAGTATGATAAGGAAAATAATATGACCCAAAGTAAGAAAATAGCAATTTTGGGAGCTTCTGGTTACACAGGGGCTGAATTAGTACGCTTGATTTCCTCACATCCATTTATGGATATTGTTGCCCTTAGTGCAGATCGAAAAGCTGGAATGAATATGGCAGCTGTCTTTCCACATCTTCGCCATTTAGAGTTACCAAAACTTGTAAAAAATGATGAAATTAACTTCAATAATATTGATTTATGTTTTTGTGCATTGCCTCATGTAACAAGTCAAAATGTAATATCTAAATTACCAAAAAAATTAAAAATTATAGATTTATCAGCTGATTTCAGATTGCGAGATGCGAAAGAATATTTGAAGTGGTATGGCTGTGAGCATGATGCTTTGGATCTACAAACAGAAGCGGTATATGGTTTGACAGAATTTTATAGAGATTCAATTAAATCTGCACGCCTCGTCGCTGGTACTGGTTGTAATGCTGCTGCTGGTCAATATGCTTTACGTCCATTAATAAAGGCAAAGTTAATAAATTTAGAGGATATTATTGTAGATTTAAAAACTGGTGTAAGTGGAGCAGGGCGTTCTCTAAAAGAAGGCTTGTTACATTCAGAACTTTCAGAAGGTAGTCATCCATATGCAATTGGAGGTACTCATCGTCATTTAGCTGAATTTGATCAGGAATTTTCAAAATTAGCTGGAAAGCCTGTGAAAATACAATTTACACCTACATTATTGCCAGTGAATCGCGGTATTATTGCTAATGTTTATGTAAAAGGTGACCCTCAAGATATTTATAATGAATTTGTAAAAGTATATTCTAATGAACACTTTATCAAAATTTTACCATTTGGAGAAACACCCAGCACTCGACATATAAGGGGATCTAATTACTGTCACATTGGCGTAACTGGTGACAGAATAGAAGGTCGTGCTATGGTAATTGTAACACTTGATAATTTGACAAAGGGATCTTCAGGGCAAGCTCTTCAAAATGCTAATTTAATGTTAAACTTACCAGAGGAAATGGGGCTGGAAATGGCACCTTTGTTTCCATAATGGCAATGGGTTTAAAGAAGCGAAGACGTATACAACTAATTGTTATTGCAGTATTTTTCTTAATAGTAGCTTCTATTTTGATAGGCTTTGCATTTAAAGATGGCATTGAATTCTTCAGAAGTCCATCACAAGTAGTATCAGAAAATATTAATGAAGATGAAGTTTTTCGAATTGGTGGGTTAGTAAAAGAAAATAGCTTATTGAAAGACGGAAATAATGTAAGCTTTATTGTGACAGATCGTGCAAATGAAGTTGAAGTTAAATTTGTTGGAATCTTACCTGATTTATTTTCTGAGGGGACAGGTATGATCGCAACTGGTCGCTTAAAATCTAACATATTTGAAGCTACTGAAATATTAGCAAAACATGACGAAAACTACATGCCAAAAGAAGTCGCAGATGCATTGAAAGAGCAAGGTGTTTTTCAGGAATAAGTTTATTTAAAATTCTCTGAAATTATTAATATTTTAAGTGACATATGATCGCATTGAGCAATCCATTTAAAGTTTATAGTATGTTAGAAATTGGAGAATTTAAATGATAGCAGAATTAGGACACCTTTCTGTAATAATTGCGTTTATGGTGGCAATAGTTCAATCAGTCATTCCAATGATTGGAGCTTCAAAAGGATATGTTGGTTGGATGGATGCGGCTCGACCTGCAGCAATCATCCAATTTTTAGCGATTTTTTTTGCATTTATAATGCTAACAGTTTCATTTATTACATCTGATTTTTCTGTAAAATTAGTAGCAAGTAATTCTCATTCATTAAAACCTATGCTCTATAAAGTTTCTGGAGTCTGGGGAAATCATGAAGGATCAATGCTTTTATGGATACTTATATTAGCATTTTATGGTGCATTGGTTGCTGTATTCGGCAATCGCCTACCAATAATACTTAAAGCTCGAGTGCTTTCAGTACAGGCGATGATAGGGGTTGCTTTTATTGCGTTTCTTCTTTTTACATCAAATCCCTTTGAACGGCTATCTTTCCCCCCTTTTGATGGGAAAGATTTAAATCCTTTATTGCAGGATCCTGGATTAGCATTTCACCCACCTTTTTTATATTTTGGTTATGTAGGTCTTTCTATGACTTTCAGTTTTGCTATTGCGGCTCTTATTCAGGGGTCTGTTGATGCTGCTTGGGCAAGATGGGTACGACCTTGGGCATTATTAGCATGGATAACTTTAACTATCGGCATAGCATTAGGATCTTGGTGGGCTTATTATGAGCTTGGTTGGGGAGGGTGGTGGTTCTGGGATCCAGTTGAAAATGCTTCATTTATGCCCTGGTTAATTGCTGTGGCTTTATTACACTCAGCTATTGTTGTTGAGAAACGTGAAGCTTTAAAAAGTTGGACGGTTTTATTAGCTATATTAGGGTTCTCATTTTCACTTATTGGAACCTTTATTGTTAGGTCAGGGGTAATTACTTCTGTGCATGCCTTTGCAAATGATCCAGAACGTGGTGTATTCATATTATTAATATTGATTATAGCCATTGGTGGCGGTTTGACACTTTATGCATTTAGGGCAAGTAGCTTACGCTCTGGTGCCATTTTTAGTCCTGTAAGCCGTGAAGGTGGATTGATTTTAAATAATCTATTACTTGTCGTTTCAACTATAGTTGTTTTTGTTGGAACAATTTGGCCATTAGTAGCGGAATTGGTTTTAGGTCGAAAGCTTTCGGTAGGCGCGCCCTTTTTTGAAATTGCATTTACACCGTTTATGGTAATTTTGGCAATTTCTTTACCTTTAGGTGCAATATTACCCTGGAAAAGAGCTCAAATCAAACGTGCTGGAAGCCCTCTAATTGGGGCTTTATCATTAAGTTTAGCATTAGGACTATTAATATGGAGTTTGCAAACTGGTGGAAGAATTTTAGCTCCAATAGGCTTAGCACTATCAGCGTGGGTAATTTTAGGCACTCTGACAGATTTGATTGTCAGGTGTCGTATGCTTGAAAATGGTTTTTTTGCTGGTATTAGACGATTAATAAAGCTTACTCGAGCTGATTGGGGTAAAGCCTTTGCACATATTGGTTTAGGATTAACTATTTTTGGCATCTCAGCAATAACTGCATGGGAAACTGAAGATATTCGTGTTGCTAAGATTGGTGAAACATTTGAAATGTCTGGATATACATTTATTTTTGATGATGTGACTAAAGTTAATGGTAAAAATTATTCTTCTGATATGGGAACTATAAGTGCTTATGAAGGTAAAAAATTAGTAGCTAAGTTAAAACCCGAGAAAAGATTTTATCCTGTACAGCGTATGCCTACTACAGAAGCTGGAATAAATAGTACCTTTAAAAGAGATTTATATGTTGCATTAGGAGATTTCCAGAATGATGGATGGACTATTCGTACATATGTAAAACCATTTGCTGTATGGATTTGGATAGGATGTCTAGTAATGGCTTTTGGTGGACTTATGAGTATGACTGACAGGCGTTTGCGTTTTGCTTCAACTAATAAAATAAGAAGAAAAATTTAATGTTTCGGGTGGCTTTTTTTATTATATTTATTTGTTCAACCGCTTGGGCAGTTGAGCCGGATGAAGTCTTATCAAATGTTGAATATGAAGCAAGGGCACGTGCTATATCAAAAGACTTACGTTGTTTAGTTTGCAGAAATGAGAATATCGATAGCTCTAATGCTGGTATAGCCAAAGATTTACGTATTTTAGTACGTGAAAGAATTCAAAAGGGTGATAGTAATGATCAAGTAATTGATTTCATTATAGACCGTTATGGTGAATATGTACTTTTAAATCCAAAAATATCCTTTGAAAATTTGATATTATGGTTATCTGGACCATTTTTTTTGATAATTGGCGGAATAATTGGTTGGCGTTATACACGACAAAAAAATAAAGAAAGCCCAAAATCATTAAATGAAAAAGAGAAAAAAAGATTAGATGAAATTTTGAATGACTAACCTATTATTAACGGTCAATCATTCACTTATTAGTTATCTATCATCAGGATGAATGTAATCACGCTTCAGTGCACCTGTATAGAGTTGACGTGGACGGCCAATTTTTAGTTTTGGATCAGCAATCATTTCTTTCCACTGTGCAATCCAACCTACAGTACGTGACATTGCAAAGATTGGTGTAAACATTGATGTTGGAAAGCCCATAGCATCAAGAATAATTCCAGAATAAAAATCAACATTAGGATATAGTTTTTTATCTATAAAATATGGGTCTTCTAATGCAATTTTCTCTAAAGCCTTAGCTACTAATAAAGTTTCATTATTTTCTATGCCCATCAGTTCAAGTACTTCGTCTGCACTTTCTTTCATAACGGTAGCCCTAGGATCAAAATTTTTGTAAACACGATGTCCAAAGCCCATTAAACGAAAGGGGTCTGATTTATCTTTTGCTCGTGCTATAAACTCTGGAATTCTATCAACAGTTCCAATTTCTCGAAGCATATTTAAGCATGCTTCATTTGCTCCACCATGGGCAGGGCCCCATAGGCACGCAATTCCAGCAGCAATACATGCGAATGGATTTGCTCCAGAAGAGCCTGCAAGGCGTACTGTTGATGTTGAAGCATTCTGCTCATGGTCTGCATGCAGCGTAAATATTCTATCCATTGCTTTTGAAAGAATAGGGTCCACTACATAATCTTCAGTTGGAACTGCAAAACACATTCTAAGAAAATTTGATGCATAGTCTAAATTATTATCTGGATAAACAAATGGTTGTCCAATTGAATATTTATAAGCATATGCCGCTATTGTAGGGATTTTAGCAATCATTCTGATTGAAGCAATTTCACGTTGATCTTGATCAGAAATATCTATGCTATCGTGATAAAATGCAGATAAAGCACCAACTACACCGCACATAATAGCCATAGGGTGTGCATCTCTTCTAAATCCACGAAATAAGTGGTTCATTTGGTCATGAAGCATTGTATGATTTGTGACCCTAGTCTCAAATTCTATTAATTCTGCTTTAGAGGGTAATTCTCCGTAAAGAAGTAAATAACATACTTCTAAATAATGAGATTGTTCTGCGAGTTGATCAATTGGGTAACCCCGATAAAGTAATTCACCTTTGGCACCAGCAATGAATGTAATAGTACTTTCACATGAAGCTGTTGATGTGAATCCTGGATCATAAGTAAATACATCACCTTCTGCGTATAACTTTGTAATGTCGACAACATCGGGCCCGGCAGTAGGTGAGTGAATAGGCAATTCTATTATTTTATCGTTTATAGTTAATTTTGCGAACTTACTGTCTGCCATTTGTTTCCCTTATACCAATTTTTTACACTATAGTCGAAGTGCATATCTGTTGTGTTAATCAAAATGTTAAAAACATATCAATTATTTTTTATTGCATCGTTTATGCGCGCTATGCTTTCGTCATGACCTAATATTTCCATCATCCCAAAAGCTGAAGGGGAATTTATTCTGCCAGAAAGTGCCGCTTTTAATGGCATTCCTATTTTTCCAAGTCCAATTCCTTGGGTTTCAGAGAATTCTCTCGCTAATGCTTCTAAATATTCTGCTGTCCACGTAGCATCTGAAAGTAACGGGGTCAATTGTTTTAGTATACCAATGGATACCGAATCCAAATTATTTAAAGATTTTTTATCAAAATCAATAGGTTGTGATGTTATGATAAAGTGGCATTTATTTAAAATATCACCAAGGGATTTTGATTTATCCCTAAGTAAAGGTATTGATTTAGAAATGACCACTTTATGATCATCTGAAATGTTTACACCTATTTCTTTTGCATAGTTAAATAAATCACTTGAAACTATTTCTGGACTAGAGGCCTTAATATGATGTGCTGAAACATTATCTAACTTTTTAAAATCCAATCTAGAAGGAGATTTTCCCATACCATTAAAATCAAACCAACTTATAGCGTCTTCAGTAGTGAAGAGTTCGTCATTGCCATGGCTCCAGCCAAGACGACACAAGTAATTTCTTATTGCTTCAGGCATATATCCCAATGCTGCATATTCATGTATTCCTGTGGCTCCATGACGTTTTGATAATTTTTTCCCATCTTCACCATGAATTAGTGGAATATGAGCAAATTCTGGAATTTTCCAATTCATTGCATCATATATTATTGATTGTCGACCTGCGTTAATTAAGTGATCATCTCCACGAATGATGTGCGTAACACCCATATCATGATCATCAACTACAACGGCTAACATATATGTAGGATTGTTATCTGACCTCAACATTATGAGATCATCAAACGTTGATGCTGCCCAACTTACTTTTTTTTGCACTTTATCTTTAATTGCAATGCCACCACTCTTAGGTGATTTTAATCTTATCACAAAAGGTGCATCAGGATAATTCTGTGAGACTACATCACGCCACGGACTTTGAAATGGCATTGGATTTTTATCCAATGCTGCTTGATCTCTATAAGCATTTATTTCTTCAATAGTGGAAAAACATTTATAAGCATGGCCATTTCTTACCATTTCCATAGCAACTTCGCGATGACGATCCGCTCTATCATTTTGGCTGTATAATTCACCATCATAATCTAAGCCAAGCCATTCAAGCCCTTTAAGTAAGGCCGAGGTTGCTTCAGGAGTAGATCTTTCGCGATCAGTATCTTCTATTCTTAATAAAAACTTACCAGAATTTGCTTTTGCATATAGCCAGTTAAAAAGTGCAGTCCTAGCTCCTCCAATATGAAGATAACCTGTCGGAGAGGGTGCAAATCGAGTTATAACTTGTTGCTCTGACATTTTTTAATAAGCCTATTTTAAATTATAAGATTTGAGATACACTTCTATTAGGCAATAGATATGAGAGTAGCAATAGACTGAGTGTATAAGCTCTACGTTTTGCAGTATTTCTGAATTTAAAAAAAATATTTTTAGAATTTTATCAAAAATAAAAAGGTTTTCTTTATATTTCTAATAAAATTCTAATTAAATATTTCACTTTCAATAAGTACGAATTAATCCTACCAATTTGCCTTGAACTTTAACTTGATCATCACGATACACTCTTGTCTCATAAGCAGGGTTTGCCGCTTCTAAAGCAACAACAGAGCCTCTTTTACGCAAACGCTTTAATGTTGCTTCTTGATCATCAACAAGTGCTACAACGATATCTCCATTGTCTGCATCACTTTGTTCGTTAATTACAACAATATCACCATCATTAATACCAGCTTCAATCATTGAATCGCCTTTAACTTCTAGTGCGTAGTGTCGGCCTGAATTTTTAAGCATTTCACCGGGAACTGAAACATTATTTGAAACTTGCTGTATCGCCTCTATGGGTGTCCCTGCAGCTATTCTTCCCATAATAGGTAAAGTTAGGGCATTTGCTGCTTCAATAGGCAGTGCTTCTGCAGGTGGAGGTGTTAAGGAGCCTTCAATAATTCTAGGCTGAAATCCACCACCCTCTATGCTTTCAGGTAAGCGAAGTATTTCAATTGCTCTAGCGCGATGTGCTAAACGACGAATAAAACCACGCTCTTCTAAAGCAGTTATAAGTCTGTGAATACCTGACTTTGAGCGTAAATCTAGAGCTTCTTTCATTTCATCAAAGCTTGGTGGAACACCATCTTTTTGTAAGCGTTTGTGAATAAATTCTAATAGATCTAGTTGTTTACGTGTCAGCATTTTTGCTTCCTAATTCTTTTTGTTTCTCATATGTACACTTACGTTCTACAACTGTTCTTGTTTTGTGTCAAATATTTTAAGAATGAATTAGTTTTCTGACATCTATTTTAAAAGAATTACCTTAACTCTGTCGCCTTTTTTTCTTGCTTTGTCATTTACTGGTCTGATTAACAATGCATTTGCTTTTGATAAAATTGTTAATAAAGAGCTATCTTGTTGTTCAAATACTTTTACTAACTCTTCACCTTCAATTACAAATGTTTCTGCACGCATGTAATGCTCTCTTGAACCATTCTGAGATAAATCTGAAACTAGGATAGCGTTATGAGTATCCAAAGCCGCCTTATCTTTTCCAAGCATTGCATTGATTGCTGGTATTAAAAATACAGTGCCGCAAACAAGTGCAGAAACTGGGTTTCCTGGAAGGCCAAGAATAGGTATTGAGCCAATTTTTCCTGCCATAAGCGGTTTACCTGGACGCATAGCAACTTTATGAAAAAGAGTTTCCATTCCAATACTTTTTGCAGTGGAATGAACTAAATCATAGTCACCTACAGAAGCACCACCAAGGGTTACTATTAAATCTACGTTGTCACAAAGCTTAAAAACGGTTTTGAGTTCTTTTGTGGTATCGCGCGCAATAGGTAAAAGTCTTGCAATACCTCCTGATGCTTCTATTAAAGCTTTTAAACCATAATTATTTGATGAAATTATTTGATCTTTGTTTGGGCTTTCTCCAACATTAACTAATTCATCACCAGTTGCTATTAATGCAATTATGGGCTTTTTAAAAACTGGAACTTTTGATACATTCATCGCAGCCAATAAAGATATAGATGAAGCGTCTAAGTCTAAAGGCGCTTTTATAACATCACCAACTATAAAATCACCACCTTGAGGTCTAATAAAAGTATTCTTCTCAAATAATTCATTAATAATAATTTTATCGTTTTTCTTTATACAGTCTTCTTGTATCAGTATGTGATCTGAACCTTTTGGAACAGGTGCACCTGTAAATATTTGAACAGCTTCACCAGTGGATATTTTGCCATCATAACCAAGTCCTGCAACAGATTTACCAATAATTTTTAATTTGGCACCAGACCTTAAGTCTTTTGAATTTATTGCATATCCATCCATTGCAGATGATGTAAATGGCGGTTGATCTCGACTTGCATATACATCAGATGCAAGAGTTCTTCCTCCAGCTTTATCTAAATCAACCATCTCCATATCTAATGGTTCTACTAAATCTAGTACTTTAGAGAGAGCTTCCTTAACGCTTATCATTCAAAAACTAACCGCCCAGTTTTACCACCATCTTTTAATGTTACTCTAAGGTTAGTAATTTTCATTGTCTTATCAACAGCTTTTACCATATCGTATATTGTTAGAGCTGTAATGTTAGCGGCAGTTAAGGCTTCCATTTCCACTCCTGTTTGACCTGATGTTTTAACAGTTGCTACTATATCTATAGAGTTTTTTGATGGTTCTGGTTTTAAGTCAATATTTACATTTGATATAGGTAATGGGTGGCATAATGGAATTAGATCAGAAGTCTTTTTGGCAGCCATTATACCTGCTAAACGAGCAATACCCAATACGTCACCTTTCTTTGCTGAACCGCTTATGATTATTTTGAGTGTGTCAGCATTCATTATTATGCTGGTTTTTGCTGTTGCAATCCGTGATGTTATATCTTTGTTTGATACATCAACCATGTGTGCTTGACCTTGTTCATTGAAGTGGTTCAATTTTGACATTACACTGGCCCTTTGTTTTTCAATAAAGATTTAGTTGCTTCAGTAATATCTTCTTGGCGCATTAAACTTTCACCAATCAAGAAACTGCGCGCACCTACTTCAGCCATTTCATCCATATCTTTAGATGTAAAAATCCCACTTTCAGTTATCATATGTCTGTCTGGTGGCACATGTTTTGATAATGATTTTGTTGTATCTAAAGTAACTTTGAATGTTTTTAAGTTGCGATTATTTATGCCAAGCAAAGATGATTTACATAATAAAGCTCTATCTAATTCTTCTCTATTATGCACCTCTAGAAGAAC
Source organism: uncultured Amylibacter sp. (assembly GCA_905182285.1). GTDB lineage: Bacteria > Pseudomonadota > Alphaproteobacteria > Rhodobacterales > Rhodobacteraceae > Amylibacter. Next base: position 66,987 of record CAJJAY010000016.1, read on the forward strand.
GTCCATTCCCCATTCAAATGCACATGCCTCCAATTCTTGTGCCTGCATATTAGAAACTGACGCTAATATAATTAATATGCAATCAGCATTCCATGCACGTGCTTGAGCAACTTGGTAAGTGTCATACATGAAATCTTTACGTAATGCTGGTAGACTACAGGCTTTTCTGGCTGCAATTAAAAAATCAGGAGAACCTTGAAATGAAGGTGTATCGGTTAAGACTGATAGACAAGTTGCACCACCTTCTTCATATGACTTTGCTAATTCTGGTGGATTGAAATCTTGACGGATTAATCCTTTTGACGGGCTAGCCTTTTTTATTTCTGCAATTAATCCATATCCAGATTTTGTCACGCTTTTTAAAGTGTCACCAAAAAAACGAACTTGGTCAGCTTCTTTTGCCATATCTTCAAGATCTTTAATTGGCAATTTTGACTTTGCTTGCTTTATTTCTTCTAATTTATAATCTTTTATTTTTTCTAATATATCAGTCATATTATTTAGCTCCTGAAGTAATTGAAGCTAATGCTGATAATTTGGATTTAGCAGAACCTGAATCAATACTTGTGATGGCTATTTCGGCACCTTCCAACAAAGAATTTGCTTTATCTGCGACAACTAATGCTGCTGCAGTGTTTAGAACGACTGCATCGCGATATGCAGATTTTTGACCATCCAATAGTTTAGCCATTTCCGCAGCATTATATTCTGGGGTGCCACCAATTATGCTTTCAAATGGATGTACTGGTAATCCTGCATTTTCTGGATGAATTTCAAATTCATTTATTTCGCCTGATTTTAATTCAACCACCCAAGATATTCCTGATATTGATATTTCATCAGTCCCGTCGGACCCATGAACCAACCAAGCTTTTTCAGATCCTAATTCTCTTAAAACTTCAGCCATTGGCCTTAGCATTGATCGATTAAATGCACCTGTTAACTGTCTTTTTACACCTGCAGGGTTTGTTAATGGGCCTAATATATTAAAAATGGTACGTGTACCTAGATCTAACCTTGCTGGCATAACGTGTTTAACTGCTGGGTGATGCATTGGTGCCATCATAAAACCTATTCCAATTTCTTGAATAGCCTTTTCAACTACATCGGGTTCAACCATAATATTAACACCGCTTTGACTTAAAGCATCAGATGCACCTGATTTTGATGATAGATTTCGATTTCCATGTTTGGCTACTACGACACCAGCACCCGCAGTTACTAAAGCTGTTGCTGTTGAGATATTTAAAGTTGATTTACCGTCGCCTCCGGTACCAACTATATCAATTGCACCAATTGGTGCGTTAACAGCCTTACATTTTAATCGCATTACGTTGGCAGCGGCTGAATATTCTTCTATGCTCTCTCCTCGAGTACGAAGCGTCATTAGGAAACCACCAATTTGAGCATCAGTGGCTTCTCCATTCATTATTATAGTAAATGCCTTGTCCGCCTGATCACGCGTTAAGGGTGCTTCTGCAGCTAAAGCAATATAGTTTTTAAGTTTTTCGCTCATGTTGCCTCTTTTGTGCAATCTAAAAAATTCTGTAACATTTTGTGCCCATGTTCTGACGCAATACTTTCAGGGTGGAACTGGCAACCATGAATAGGCAATGTTTTATGTTGAAGGCCCATTATTGTTCCATCTTTTAATTCTGCAGTCACTTCTAGGCAATCTGGGAGTGATTTTTTTTCAACTATTAATGAGTGGTAGCGCGTTGCTTCGAAAGGGCTTGGTAAATTTTTGAAAATACCTTTACCGGTGTGATGCATATGGCCCATCTTACCATGGACTATTTCATGACACCGTACGACTTTTCCACCAAATGCTTGACCTATAGTTTGGTGGCCCAGACAGACCCCAATTAATGGTATTTTTGATGCAGCTGCTGCTTTAGTTAATTCAATGCAAATTCCTGCCTGTTCGGGATCACATGGCCCTGGCGATAACATTATATTATCAGGATTCATATTGATGGCATCTTTGACAGTTAATTCATCATTTCTTTTAACCACAACATCTTCCCCAAGTTCCCCTAGATAATGAACTAAGTTATAAGTAAAGCTATCATAGTTATCGATTAGTAGCAGCATATTAAGTTTAGTCTTTCATAAGTTTAGAGAATTTATTCAATTTATTAAATGTATTGGATAGCAATTTTAGCTGCAGTTTGTAACGCCTTGGATTTATTTACAGTTTCATCGAATTCAGCTTCAGGGTCACTGTCAAAAACAACACCACCTCCAGCTTGAATATAAAGTTTATTATTTTTTGTTACGGCTGTTCTAAGCGCTATACATATGTCCATATCGCCATTGCTAGAAAAATACCCAACTCCTCCTCCGTACACGCCGCGTTTCTCTACCTCAAGTTCATCTATTATTTCCATTGCCCTAACTTTGGGGGCACCAGATACTGTACCAGCCGGTAATCCAGCTAGTAAGGCTGACAAAGCATCATTATCATCAGACAATGTGCCTATTACATTAGATACAATATGCATTACGTGGCTGTAGCGTTCTATAATGAATTGCTCATTTGGTTTTACAGAACCTATTTTGGCTACACGACCAACATCATTTCGACCTAAATCTAATAGCATTAAGTGCTCAGCTAGCTCTTTTTTATCAGCCAAAAGATCTAATTCATATTTTTTATCTTCACTTAATGTTTTTCCACGAGGCCTCGTCCCAGCAATTGGACGAATAGTCACCTCATCATCTTTAACTCTCACAAGTATTTCTGGACTTGCACCTGTAACTTGGAAATCGCCAAAATTAAAATAAAACATATACGGTGATGGGTTTGTTCGTCTGAGTGCACGATATAATGAAAAGGGGGGTAAAGGAAAATCTACTGTCCATCTTTGACTTGGTACAACCTGGAAAATATCTCCAGATTTGATATAATTTTTTGCATCGTTTACCATCTGTAAATATTGCTCTTTGCTTACATTAGAAACTGGAGAGCCTACTTTTTTATTTGTTTGATTTTCTGAAACTCTAGAGAGTGGACGGTCAAGATCCTGTAGTGCATTTAAAACTCTATTTACAGCATTTGAATGAGCAATTTCAGCACTTTGACCTTTTGAGTGCCAAGCTGGGCTAACTATCGTAAGTTCGTCTTTAACCCCGTCAACAATTACAATTACAGATGGCCTAAGCATAATGGCGTCAGGTAGTTCTAACATGTCTTTGTTAACATTTGGTAAATGCTCAACTAACCTTATCATATCATAGCCTAAATAGCCAAATAATCCAGCAGCCATTGGAGGGAGATCTTCGGGAAGATCTATGGATGTTTCATCCAATATTTCTCTAAGTGAAGTTAAAGGGTCAATTTCTAAAGGGTTATATATTTCACTTCCAGATAGCGCTAAGCGGTTTATAGATGCTTTTTTACCATCACATCGCCAAATCAGATCTGGATTCATTCCAATAATTGAATAACGCCCTTTCGAGTCTCCACCAGTAACACTTTCTAACATAAAACTATTTTGCTTTGCTTGTGCTAATTTAAGCATCAAAGAAACTGTTGTATCCAAATCTGCAGATAGTCGAGTGTAAACTAGATAATTTTTACCTTTTTCATATACTTTGCTAAAGCTATCAAGACTAGGAGTGATTTCCATTTTTTAAAAACCTGTGCCGCCTAATATTTGTGTATTAATTTGATTTACTGCATTTTGATTTAAGGTCACTCCATCTCTATCTTTTAAGGCAGATGCAAATAACCTCAGTAAATCTCCAGTTACTTGATTGGATAATTGAAAGCCCACTTGCGAAAGTAATTCTTTATTTTCATCTGATTTTGCATCAAATTGTGTGATACTATTTAATCGAGCCAATATCACAGTATCACCATTATCAATTTTGCTAGTTTTACCTACTTCATTCAAAAATAGTTGTTCGAGAAGTGTGCCTGGAATGTTGTCAATAAATTTATTTCTTTTTACACTATTAACGCTGTTTAATGGCAAACTTAGAGATTCAAATGTATTACCATTGTCTAATTTAATTACCAATTCGTCACCTAGTTTTAAAAGAGATTTTTTGTTTTCTGCATCAGACCAATTGTCAATAACTTGATTTTTCACTTTTTCAAATGGGCTTAAAGTTGGTTCTATTATCTTGTCTAAACGTAGAGCAAATATGCCTCCATCTGACAATTCTTTTAATTCTGGGAAGTCGCCAATTTTAGAATTACTGGCTTCAGCTCTAAAGCCATCATAGGCTGCAATACCTTCTTCAGAATTGTCGTTATATGAAATTTTTCCAACTTCCATATCTGTATCTTTTGCAATTTCTTCTATTGTCAGGCCTTGTGCTAGAAGATCATCAATATCTGAAATCATTTCATTTATTAATTTTCGGCTTTCAATACTTACATATTCAGCTGTTAGTTCTGCTTTAGCATCTTCAAGGCTTGTATTCTGCGGCTCAATAATAGCATTTATTCTAAACAAAGCTTGGCCTAAACTTGTTTCAATTGGTCCGTAAATGCCTACATTTTCAGCATTGAATAATAGTTTATTGATATCCGCATCTAATTGGCCTTCTTCAATATCGCCTAAATCAATATCTGTTTGTGTTAATCCGCGTTTTTCAGCTACTTCATTAAAGGTAATTTCTTCTTGTGCTATTTGATTTTTTACTTTTTTTGCTGTTTCTAGAGTATCAAATATAATTCTATCAACTATCCTTCTGGCTGGTTTATTGAAGCGATCGGGCTGGCTGTCATATTCTTCTTTTATTGAATTTTTAGGAATTTCAATTTTTTTAGACAGCATATCAGGACTTAATAATACATAGGTAATTTCACGTGTTAGTGGTGTTGTGTATAAAGCGTGATTATTATCATAAAATTTAATTAATTCCTCACTCGTTGGATCATTGGCTAGTTTACTTAAAAAAGTTTTGTTTATACTTGTCCAATCAAAGCTTCTTTCTTCACGAGCATATTTAATTAAAGTCATTGCGTGAGATGATGGTGATTTTGTACCTGTAGCTACTGCACCTTCAATTAAACTCCGAGCGATGGCTTTTCGAGTTTGTAATTCGTATTCTTTCGTATTCAGACCACTATTTTCTAATGCAAATTCATATGCTTCTTTATTAAATTTTCCATCTACGCTCGTAAAGGTTGGGGTTGCTACGATTTCCTCAGCTACCAAATCATCTCCAACACTGATTGTTAGGCGATTAGCTTCATTAGACAATGCTGCACTTGATACGACGTTTTCTAATGCTTCTGCCTGCAAACCATAAGCTGAAACCTCTTGGCTTGTTATTTGCCTTCCAATTTGACGTGAAATACTTTGAACAGTATTTCTTAAACTTTGTGCATATGAAGTAACTGGAATAGGCTCTTCTCCTACCTTGCCAATAGAGCTTATTCGCGAACCATCAACACCACCTGAAGCAACGCCAACAAGGCCCAAAGCAAGTAGACCTAATAATCCATAAACAAACGGTTGATTTTTTTTACTAATACGCATTGAAGAAAGCATTAATTTAGACCTTTAAAAAATTAAGTTAAGACGTTTTAGGCAACTGTCTGCCGCGTGGCAAGTTAAGAGTGCAAGAACTTGTAATTTTGATACCTTGACTGTGACTAATATTTATTAGATTAGAACGTTATGGCAAAACCTCCAATCCTTACATTAACTGATATCACACTCTCTTTTGGGGGCAACCCAGTCTTTGATGCTCTTGGTATGACTGTACAAGAGAATGATAGAGTATGCTTAGTTGGTCGAAATGGATCAGGTAAATCAACTTTAATGAAGGTAATTGCAGGATTAATAGAACCTGATCAGGGTAATATTTTCTTAAGGCCTGGTCAAAAAGTTGGATATATGGATCAGCATCCTGATTTATCGGCTTATGATACATTGGGTGATTATGCGAGATCAGAAATTGACCCTATTGATACATATAAAGTTGATATCATTGCAGAAGGATTAAAATTGAACCTAGAAGCGCCACCGAAAACTGCTTCTGGAGGTGAAAGACGAAGAGCTGCACTTGTAAAAATTATGGCAGAAGAGCCTGAGCTAATGCTTTTAGACGAACCTACTAATCACCTTGATATAGAAGCAATACAATGGTTGGAGGCTGAATTGCGCCAAACTAAAAAAGCTTTTATTTTAATATCTCATGATAGAGCTTTTTTACGAAATTTAACACGCGCAACTCTATGGGTGGATCGTGGAAAAGTGCACCAAAATCCTAAAGGTTTTGAAGCATTTGAAGATTGGCGTGATAAAAAATATGACGAAGAAGATCAGCAGCGTCACAAATTAAATCGCCTAATAAAATCTGAAGCTCGATGGGCTGTTGAGGGAATTTCTGCACGAAGAAAACGCAACCAAGGTCGTGTAAGGCGATTATTGGACTTAAAGGATGAACGCTCGGGACAAATTAAGCGACAAGGAGCAGCTGCAATGGAATTTGCAGATAGCCCAAAATCAGGTAAATTGGTAGTTGATATCAATAATATTTCAAAAACTTTTGAAGATAAAAATATTGTTAATAATTTATCTATTAAAGTTACTAGAGGTGAAAGAATTGCTTTAGTTGGACCAAATGGCATAGGCAAAACAACAGTTTTGAATATATTAACTGGAATACTAGAGCCAGATACAGGAACTGTTAAGCTGGGAGTTAACCTTTTAACAGCAATTTTTGATCAGAACCGTTCAGCATTAAAACCTGAGCAAACGCTATGGGAAAGTTTAACTGAAGATAAAGATTTAGGAGTTTCTGGCAAAAATGATCAAATTATGGTTCGTGGTAAGCCAAAACATGTTGTTGGTTATCTAAAAGAGTTTTTGTTTGATGAAAATCAAGCTCGTGGTCCAGTATCAGTATTGTCTGGTGGTGAAAAAGCACGATTGTTACTATCTAGAATAATGGCTAGAGAGAGCAATCTGTTGGTAATGGATGAGCCAACGAATGATTTAGATGTAGAAACATTAGACTTATTACAAGAAATACTAGATAGCTATGATGGGACTGTATTATTAGTAAGTCATGACAGAGATTTTTTAGATAGAGTGGCAACTACCACACTAGCTTTTGAGGGTAATGGAAAAGTTATTCCTTATGCCGGTGGTTGGAGTGACTATCAATCACAAAAAAAATTACGATATTCTGATACAAACCAAACAAAAGATATTAAAAAGAAATCGCGTAAAAATAATAGCTTAGCTAGCAATCCTAATAATAAGGTATCTATTACATTTGCTCAATTAGATCGCCTTGGCAAACTACCTAATCTTATTGAGCGAAATGAAAAAGAAATTGCCAAATTAGAAGAATTTCTTTCACAAGAAAATTTATTTAACGATTATCCTGAAAAATTTCAGAAAGCTACTGATGGCTTAATAGAAAGGCATGAAGTGTTGGCTAATCTAGAAAATGAATGGATTGAGCTGGAATCTTTAAGTCAAGAAGTTTGATTTATGTATATTTTGTTGACAAAAACAAACTAGTTTCAGAGTTTTTAACCCCAGAAAACTTTCTTATTTTAGTTAGAACTGTATCTAATTCTTCTAAGCTTTGTGTCCCTATATCCACTATTATATCCCACTTTCCATTTGTGGTGTGGACAGCTTTAACTTGTTGCAGGAATAAGAGTTTTTTTTGAATAATATTAGCACCAGTTCCTTCAATTTGAAGCATAATTAAGCCATGTACTGGTGAAGATTTCAAATCTGATCTAGTAATTATGGTAAAGCCTACTATTTCCTCACTTTGTATAAGTTTATTAATTTTATTTCGAACAGTTGTTCTCGTTATAGTGAGTTCTTCAGCAATATTTGATATGCTTGCTCTAGAATTTTTTTTTAATAAATTTAAAATTTTATTATCCATATTGTTCATTTTAAATGTCCATTGTGAGTAATTTTATGTGTTTATGTGCAATTTATTAGGTTATAATTATCCATTTATATAATTAAAATATTGATATGGCTAATAAAAAATATTCGTTAATAGGTGTTCCATTGGACTGTGGAAAAATTGCTAATGGTTGCTTGATGGGCCCTGATGCTTATCGGACTGCTGGAATTGTTGAAATGATTGATGCCTTAGGCCATGAAGTAGAGGACTTTGGAAATATTTGTCCTGAAAAAAGTTTTAAAAATAAAAAAAACTTTTCTAAAATATATAAGTTAGACGAAAATATAGCATGGATAAAAAAAATTTCTGCCATTGCACAAGATAAAGTATTGAATTCTATTCCAGTTTTTATGGGCGGAGACCATGCATTATCTTCAGGTTCAGTTTCTGGTATTTCTGCTTTTGCAAAAAGAGCAAATAGGCCATTATTTGTATTATGGTTAGATGCGCATCCAGATTTTCACACACTTAAATCATCATTAAGTGGTAATCTACATGGTACGCCAGTTGCATATTTTACAGGGCAATTAGGATTTGAAAAATTTCCTCATTTAGAAGCTCCAATCCCGTATGAAAATATTTTAATGCTTGGTTTGAGATCAGTTGATAGTTTTGAAAAACATACTTTACAAGAATTATCTATATCTACAATTGATATGAGATATATCGATGAATTTGGAATAAAAGATCCATTAGGAAAATTTCTTGCGCATGTAAAAGATGTTAACGGAATGCTTCATGTATCTCTTGATGTTGATTTTTTAGATCCAATTATCGCACCTGCTGTTGGAACTACTGTTCCAGGAGGCGCAACAATAAGAGAAGCACACTTAGTCATGGAAATGTTGCACGATAGTGACCTAATGACTTCAATAGACTTAGTAGAATTAAATCCTTTTCTTGATAATAAAGGTCAAACTGCCCTCGTTATGGTCGATTTATTGGCATCAGCTTTAGGTAGAAGAATTTTTGATAAATCAAACTCGTCATATGTTTAAACATATTAATAGTATTCATATAAATATTTTTGGCCTTAAACCAAAATTTTTTAATTAAGGAATAACAATAAAATGCACAAACCATCCAATAAAGCTCTAGTTCCATTCGTTTCGGTGGATAATATGATGGCACTAGTTAATTATATTGGAATAGAGAAATTTCTCATTGATCTATCTTCTGAAATAGAAGCTGATTTTAAGAGATGGTCACTATTTGATAAAACTCCAAGAGTAGCTTCTCATTCTGATGTTGGTGTAATTGAATTGATGCCAACAAGTGATGGAGAAATGTATGGTTTTAAATACGTAAATGGACATCCTAAAAATACAAAAGTAGGTCTTCAAACCGTTACTGCATTTGGTTTATTAGCAGAAGTAAAAACTGGCTATCCTAAATTATTAAGTGAAATGACTTTGCTAACAGCATTACGAACAGCCGCTACTTCAGCTCTTGCTGCAAAGTATTTGGCACCAAAAAATTCAAAAATTATGGCTATGATTGGAAATGGGGCTCAATCTGAGTTTCAATGCATTGCATTTAAAGCAATTTGTGGCATCAAACAGGTTCGTCTTTATGACATTGATGCAAACGCTACAAGCAAGACTTTTGTAAATTTATCCAACTGTGGATTGGATGTAGTAAAATGCATATCAGCTCAAGAAGCTATATTAAATTCAGACATAATATCAACTTGCACAGCGGATAAACAATTGGCAACTATTTTAACAGACAACATGGTTGGTGCAGGGGTTCATATTAATGCCATTGGAGGGGATTGTCCTGGAAAAACAGAATTACATAAAAATATTTTATTACGCTCCAGTATTTTTGTAGAATATCCACCACAAACAAGAATTGAAGGCGAGATACAGCAATTAGAAAAAAATTACCCTGTTACCGAGTTATGGGAAGTAATGACACAAAAATCAAAAGGTCGAATAAACGATAGTCAAATTACATTATTTGATTCAGTTGGTTTTGCAATTGAAGATTTTTCAGCTTTAAAATTCTTATTAAAAAAAATAAATAATACTAGCTTTTTTGAAAAATTAGATATGTTAGCTGATCCTGATGATCCAAGAGATTTATTTGGGATGCTTCATAGAGCAAAAAAAGTTTAGTTGGAACTAAACATCAAGATCTTCAACAAACTTTGCATTCTCTTGTATGTATTGGAACCTTAATTCTGGTTTTTTTCCCATCAGCCTGTCGACTAAGTCATCTGTTTGGCCCGGTTCATCTTCATCGATATTAATTTGTATTAATTGTCTGGATGCTTTGTTCATTGTTGTTTCTTTTAGGTCTTTAGCATCCATTTCACCAAGACCTTTAAATCTAGATATATCAATACGCCCTCTGCCACCCAAACCTTTTTCAAGCATCTTGTTTTTTTCTATATCATCCATACAATAGACCCGCTTTGCACCTTGTGTAAGACGGAACAATGGTGGGCAAGCCATATAGAGATGCCCGTTATCAATAAGTGGACGCATTTGGGTGAAGAAAAAAGTCATCAGCAGCGATGCAATATGTGCACCATCTACATCAGCATCTGTCATTATGATTATTTTTTCATATCTTAAATCATCAATATTAAACTTTGTTCCTGTTTGGACACCAAGGGCCTGGCAGAGGTCGTTGATTTCATTGTTTGCAGACATTTTATTGCTTGCTGCACCTAAAACATTTAAAATTTTACCTCTTAAAGGTAAAAGGGCTTGAGTTTTTCTGTCTCTAGCCATTTTGGCGGACCCACCTGCTGAATCTCCTTCAACAATAAAAAGTTCTGTACCTTCTCGTATATTATTGGAGCAATCAGTAAGTTTACCAGGCAATCGAAGTTTTTTTGTTGCAGATTTTCTAGCAGTATCTTTTTCTTGTTTTCTTCTTAGACGTTCTTCAGCTTTCAAAACCATATAGTCCAGAATTGCACCAGCAGGTTTATTATTTGATGCTAACCAATTATCAAAGTGGTCTCTTACAGAGTTTTCCACCCATTTTATTGCTTCTGTTGTCGCAAGGCGATCTTTAGTTTGACCAACAAATTTTGGTTCAGAAATAAAGCAAGAAACTAATGCGCAACCTCCACCCATAACGTCTTCTCTGGATATAGATGAAGATTTTTTATTATTTGTCAGTTCGCCGTAAGCTTTTATACCTTTTAATATAGCTGACCAAAACCCACTTTCGTGAGTACCACCTTCCGGGGTAGGAACGGTATTGCAATATGATTGGGTGAAACTATCTCGAGATGGTGTCCAGTTTATTGCCCATTCAATATTTCCAATAGTATTTTGTCCAAACTTTTCAGAAAATTGAACTTTACCGGCAAATGGAATTTCTGAATATACGGAAGAACCTTCTAATCTCTCATTTAAATAATCTGCAAGTCCGTTTGGAAACCTAAAGGTATCTAAGAGGAGTGTTTCATCATTTGGCTCTAGGCATTCTGCATCTACTTTCCATCTAATTTCTACGCCTGAAAATAGATAAGCTTTTGATTTTGCCATTTCATAGAGACGTTTTGCTTTAAATTTTATAGTTTTTCCAAATATTTCTGGATCAGGATGAAATGTAACGCTTGTTCCACGTCGATTTTGTATTGCACCAAGGTTTTCTAATTTTCCTTGGGGTAATCCACGTGAAAACTCTAATGAGTATAATTCTCTATTTTTTGCAACTTCTACTCTAACAAAATCAGAAAGAGCGTTTACTACAGATGAACCAACTCCATGCAAGCCCCCAGAAGTTTCATAGTTTTCCCCAGAAAACTTCCCACCAGCATTCAGGGTGCAGAATATAATTTCAAGAGCAGATTTATCTGGAAATTTTGGGTGCATATCAACTGGTATTCCGCGACCATTGTCCCTTACTGTTACATGGAAGTTTTTGTGTAATTCAACTTCAATCCATGTTGCATGCCCAGCTACGGCTTCATCCATTGAATTATCAATAATTTCTGCAACCATATGATGTAATGCACGGTCATCAGTTCCACCTATATACATGCCAGGGCGTAATCTTACATGCTCCATATCTTCTAAAACCTGAATAGAGGAAGCGTCGTAAGACTTATCTAAGGGGATTTCATCTGAAAATAGATTATCGGCCATTATGGGCTCATTTATTCCGTTTTTGCTCGTTAATTTTTACCTTACATGAATTAAAAAGATTCGGGTATAGGTGAAATAAATTAATTAATTTATTAAATACTAAATCATATAAAATATATTATTTTTCACCCATTAAGTGGGGGCAGAATGGATATTTGGTAATATTTTCATATCCATCATCAGTTACTAATACCTGATCTTCTAACTTTACAGAAAAGTCACCATTTTCAGGTGAAACTAGAGCTTCAACACATAAAACCATACCTGCTTTAAGTTCGTATTCATACGCACCTTCAACAAAATTATCTGGATAACTAATTAATGGCCATTCATCACAAAGACCAACTCCGTGAAATCGGCAACTATATTTACCTTTATTATAAAGAGAGTCTAATTGATGACCATTAAAAGTTAAATCCCGGAGAGAAACACCGGGTTTGAGCATCGCCATATTCGTCATAATATGTTCATGAGCGTGCTTCATTGCTGAAATCATATCTGACCTTGGTTTTTTGTCTCCAATCCACCAGGTTCGAGAGATATCAACGCAAAAACCATAACACCCAATTAAATCGGTATCAAAAGCTAAAATTTCGTTATTTTGTAACTGTCTTGGGCCACACTCTTGAAACCATGGATTTGTTCTTGGGCCTGTTGTTAAAAGCCTAGTTTCTATCCATTCACCGCCACGTGCAATATTTGATTTGTGTAGTTCTGCCCAAATTTCATCTTCTGACATGCCAATTCTTACTTTTTTTTGCATTTCTAACATTGCTAATTCACATGAATGACTGGCACACTTCATTGCTAGAATTTCATCATTGCTTTTTATAGATCTGCATTTTTCCGTACATTCCTCTCCATCCATAATCTTGAAGCCTTTTGCTTCAAGTGCTCTAATGCCATTTAACATTCCTTTATCCATGCCAAGGCGCTTATTTCCCCCACCATGCTCAATTATAAGATCATTAACTTCCGCTGAGAATAAATCTGCTGCAATGTTAATTTTATCACCTCTATCGAAGTAAAATAAATCCGCGCCTGATCGTTGTTCTTTTATTAATGGGTTAAAGGAGGATAAAAATGGTGAATTTTTATAGTCCCATATAACCATATAGCCATCTGCACATAATAGAACGGCTCGAAACGGATTGTGTGTATTCCACAATTGCATATTTGTGCTGTCTGTAGAGTATCTTATATTTAGAGGATCAAACATTAATAACCCACCCCAATCACGTTCTATTATGTGTTGAGTTAAGCGTTTCCAACGATATTCTCTCATATTCGTTAGATTAGGTTGAACTAGTCCAGCATTTTTCCATTCATTAATTGCTAGTAGAGTAGGGCCGATTTCAACCCTATTGCAATTATTAGGCGATTCATCTCTAAGATATTCACCTTGTGTTGGATCAATTTTTCTATCTGTAGAATAATTCTGTTTCATATAATCAATTTCATTAGATAATTTAAGAAAAGTCTAAACTATAATTTTTCTCTTTACTAAAAACGGCAAAAATGTCGTAATTGATGATATTATAAAGAATGAAATGTGGATTATTTTTTTATAATCTAGTTTATTTATGTGTATTTTTTGAAAGATGATTAAAAATGCTTAATGATTTTAACAGCATATTTCAAAACTACTTACCAGTATCACCTTGGCATGAATTATATTTAAAGAAATTACCTGGAATAAATCCGTTAGATCGAAATGATTGGATTGTTGTTGATAGTGCATTCAATAAACAAATGCAGTATGCTGATTATTTATTAAAAAATTATAGAAATAATGTTTTAAATATAAATTTATGTGCAATTGAGGCTTCTAAAGAATTATTAGAAAACATCCTAGATGCTATAAAAAATGTTGATGGATATAAGATTAGTTCAAAAAGTATAACTAGACCAGATGGGTGTATAGTGAACTTAGATTGGGAACAAACTTTATTGACTGCTAGATCAATTGTGCAACAGGATTTATGTATAATGATGCAATCAAATGAAGAGCATTTTTTAGCAGCAGCAGCGATGTGCTTTCCTGCAAGTTGGAAGTTGTCTGAAAAAATAATGCAGCCCATGAGTGTCATTCATAAACCTGTTGATGAATTTACAGATAACATAGGCAAAAGAGTAGAGCGAATGTTCTCTATGATGCGTCCGGATCAAGATATGTGGAGAGCAAACTGGCTCATTTATAATGACCCAAATCTTTATCAGCCGAGAAGGGCATCAGAATCAAGGCCAAAAGATTCATCTAAAGAGCAATGGGTAAGAGTTGAAAGACAATCATTTTGTAAGTTGCCAAATACCAAAGCTATAATATTTGGCATACATACTTATCTTGTTCCTTTTTCGTGTCTTACAGATAATCAAAAGGTAACATTAGGAAATATTATAAATTAATTAGCCCTCACGAAAGTAACGTGAGGGCTAATCTTTGTTTATTAGTCGGTTTTAGCAGCTATAATACATTTGAAACTCTACAGGATGCGGAGTGTGTTCATAAGTTGTATTTTCTTCTTCTTTGAGCTCAATGTAACCTTCAATTTGTGATTGTGTGAATACACCACCCTCTAAAAGGTAATCGTGATCTGCTTTAAGCTCTTCGAGTGCTTCACGTAGTGATCCACAAACTGTTGGAATGCCTGCCAATTCTTCTGCAGGAAGATCATATAAATCTTTATCTGATGCAGGGCCTGGATCAATTTTATTTCTGATCCCATCTAAACCAGCCATTAACAATGCTGAAAAGCAAAGATATGGATTTGCTGCAGGGTCTGGGAATCGAGCCTCTACGCGTTTTGCTTTTGGGGATTCTGCCCATGGAATTCTAACGCAACCAGAGCGATTACGAGCAGAATAAGCTCGAAGTACTGGAGCTTCAAAGCCTGGTATTAAACGCTTATAGCTATTTGTTGATGGATTTGTAAAAGCATTTAACGATTTAGCATGCTTTAAAATACCACCAATGAAATATAAGGCATCATCTGATAAATCAGCATACTTATCACCTGCAAATAAAGGCTTCCCTTCTTTCCAGATAGACATATTTACATGCATGCCTGTGCCATTGTCACCATAGATCGGTTTTGGCATAAAGGTAGCTGACTTACCGTAAGCATGCGCAACGTTATGAATTATGTATTTGTATTTCTGTAATTCATCAGCTTGTTTAACAAGTGTTCCAAATACTAAGCCTAATTCGTGTTGGCATGACGCAACTTCATGGTGGTGCTTATCAACCTTCATACCAATATTTTTCATGGTTGAAAGCATCTCGCCTCTTAAATCATGCGATGCATCAGTCGGATTTACAGGGAAGTATCCACCTTTAATTCCAGGGCGGTGTCCCATGTTACCCATTTCAAACTCAGTATCTGTATTCCATGAAGCATCAGACGCATCAACTTCATAGGATACTTTGTTAATTGTATTAGAATAACGTACGTCATCAAAAAGGAAAAACTCTGCTTCAGGGCCCCAAAATGACGTGTCTCCAATTCCAGAAGCAATAAGGTGTTCTTCTGCTCGCATTGCTGTTGATCTTGGACACCGTTCATAAGTTTCCCCAGTATCAGGTTCTACTACATGACAATGTACACACAAAGTTTTTTCAGCATAAAAAGGATCCAAATATGCACTGTCACAATCAGGAATTAATTTCATATCAGATTCTTCGATAGACTTCCATCCAGCTATTGATGAACCATCAAACATAAAGCCGCCTTCTAGAAAATCTTCATCAACCTCATCGTTTATTACTGTTACGTGCTGAAGGCGGCCACGTGGGTCTGTAAACCTAATATCTACATATTTTATATCTTCGTCCGCTATGCGTTTCACAAGATCTTTAGCGCTCATTTTGAGTCCCTTTCTTTAATTATTCTTTAAATTATAATGCTTCCACACCTTCTTCACCTGTGCGGATACGTATTGCTTGCTCGATGTTAGAAACAAAAATTTTCCCATCACCAATTTTATCAGTTCTAGCAGCACCAATTATTGCTTCAATAACAGTTTCTAACTGGTCGTCTGATATAACAACTTCAATTTTAATTTTAGGCAAGAAGTCTACAACATACTCAGCACCACGATATAATTCTGTGTGGCCTTTTTGGCGTCCAAAACCTTTAGCTTCAATAACAGAAAGTCCTTGCACACCTACTTCTTGCAAAGATTCTTTAACTTCATCTAATTTAAAAGGTTTGATTATAGCTTCTATTTTTTTCATTATTAAACACCCATGTATTTTAAACTTAATTACATGCACCATCATTTAGGAAATAGTTCAATTTAAGTAGAGTGTTTCTTTTATTAAGAATATTAAATTTTAAGTAAATGATTAAAAAATAGGCATTTTGATTAATATTTAATCATTTTGTAATAATGCTTATTTAAGGATAATATACTCAAAGTAAAAATTAAAATTAATTTTTTAAATATGTATGCATTTTGTACTGGTATCAAATAAATCCTTACGCTAGAAGACGCAAAATCTGACCTATAAAATATAATGCGGGTGTGGCGGAATTGGTAGACGCACCAGATTTAGGTTCTGGCGCCGCAAGGCGTGGGGGTTCAAGTCCCTTCACCCGCACCAATTCTCCTTTTTAATTATTATTTTATATTTTATATCATCATAAAGTGTTAGGATATACTTATGTTCATTTTTAAATATTACGGAGAAATTATTTGAGTGATATCTTACGATGGGGTATATTGGGTGCTTCC
>CAJJAY010000017.1 GCA_905182285.1 uncultured Amylibacter sp.
CCTTCCTGAGCAAAGAGTGCCTAGAAATGCTCAACCATTATTTAATTTAGGTGCAAAACAATTTAAAACTTTATTTCATGATGGAAGAGTCCAAGTTGATTTATCAAGACCTTCTGGGTTGCGAACACCACTTGAAGAAGAAATGGTGGATGGTTTTAGCTCAATAATATCAGCTCAAACAATGTTTCCAGGTTTATCAGCAGATGAAATGGCTGGCCATTATTCAGAAAACGAAATCTCGGAAGCAGTAAGACGTGGTATTCTAACTGGAGAAGGTGGGGCTTGGGATTTGATATCTAAAAGAGTAGGATCCATTCCTGTGTATTCTGACTTTTTCATAGAAACTTATGATCATATTGAAACTTCAAAAGATATAAAATTTACTGATATTTCAAATGCTGTGGCTGCTTTTATGGAATTTGAGTGGCGATCAGATACATCACCATTTGATGATTTTTTAAAAGGCAAACTTAATTTAACTGTTTCTCAAGAAAATGGGATGAGTTTATTTTATGATAAGGCTAATTGTTCTAGTTGTCATAGTGGTGCACTTTTTACAGATCATCAGTTTCATGCAACTGGACAACCTCAAGTTGGCCCGGGAAAAGCAGCAAGATTTCAAAATCATTCACGTGATTTAGGGCGTTTTCGAGTAACAGGAAATATTAATGACAAATATGCATTTCGAACCCCATCATTACGCAATGTTGAATTGACTGGTCCATGGGGTCATGCGGGTGCTTACAGTGACCTTGAAGCATTCATAAACGCTCATTTAAATCCTTATTTAGCTTTATCCAATTATGATAAATCAAATGTAAATCTAACAAAGTATGACGCAAATGATTGGAAAATTATGGATAATGCTAGTGAAGTAAAAGCTATTTCAGAAGCAATAAACATGGATCCAGTAATAATTTCAGAAGGTGAAGTTTTGGATCTTTTAGCTTTTTTAGGAACTTTGACAGATACAAAAGCACAAAAAGGTCGTTTGGGAATCCCAAAATCTGTGCCAAGTGGACTTAAAATACCAAATCCTTAACGCTGAATTGTTAAAATTTGATTAGCATTAGCCTTGTGTTTAGTAATTGAGCCATTAGGCCACTCAACATTGATCTCTACTATATTTAAATCTCCTAATCCAAAGTGTAATGGTAAGGCCTGGCCACCAGCATGCCCACCTCCAATTGTTAATTGCTGGCTATCTTTTCCAATAGTTATTCGTGATCCAATAGCGTTAATGTTGCCACCTTTTTGTTTCAGTTTGATTGCTAGCCAATTGCCAGTATTTTTTGATATATTTCGATATAATTCCATTGGAGCACGCCTGTTCATCACTAATATATCAACTCGCCCATCAAGATCAAAATCTGCTAAGGCTGCACCTCGGCCTCTTTCTAAGCTAGCAATTCCAGCTTCCAGTCCAACTTCAGTAAATGTCCCATCACTCATTTGAATTAATAGATTATTAGGATCTTTAATTGCATTTGATGGCATTTGATCGACGTTGCCTTTAGCAATAAATAGATCAGCTAAGCCATCATTATTTATATCACTAAATTGTGCATGCCAGCCAGTTGAAGGTCGGCCATCATCACCAAAATATGGTTTATGTGCGTAGGTGCCTTTTTCAAATGGAGCATTGGAATAAGTGCCATTTGAATTTGCTATTCGTAATAATTGATCTCCCATTGAGGTGAGCACAATTTCATCTCTTCCATCTCCAGTTATATCTCTGCTTGCAATACCCATACCCCAAATAGAAAATTTATCCCAACCATCGGCTTCATTTAAAAATCTTTCATCAGATAAATCCCACATTTGCTCATAACCATTTCGAACGTAGTATTGCCTATCATTTGATATTCTTAGTCTCATTTCTCCACTAGCATCTCTTGCTGTAAGCATAGACAGTGAACAGAAACCAGGTTGAAGTTTCTTCCCTGAGTAAACATTATTTATAGGTTCTAATATTTGATGTGTGTCACAAGCGAAAAAAGGACCTTTTGGGTCGTTTAGATCAACATAGTTTCCAACAGCCATATAAGGTAAACCATTGTCATTCCACCATGCGCTGAATGCTGTTGACCATTGTTCATCAATGGGAATGTTAAATTCTTCAGTTGCATTGGTAAAACTACAGTTTGGGCCGCCTTTTAAAAGTATATTAGATCCTAGCTGTAAAACAAAAAGGTCCATGAAGCCGTCCGCATTTATATCAATTGGATATGCACCTGTTGAACCAGTAATTTCAGGAATATTAATTTTATTAAACTTAAAATTACTTTGATTTATGAAAAGTTTTGATGGGGATGTTCCACCAGCTGCAAAAATATCAGGTAATTCATCATTGTTGCAATCCATTACTGCCACACCGCCACCAACAAAATGATTCCATTCACCTGAATAGATATGATGGGGTAAATTAAGTGATAAATTTTCAAATAAAGGGGTCGCATTTGATTGTGTAGCTAATAGGCATGCTAATAAAGTTAAAGTTTTCAAATTTTAACGCCCTTCGACTACTACTGTTTTTGTAAGTTCCGTGAGTGCTAGTGCAGTAGCGCCTCTTGCCCAAACCATATTACCCCAAGATTGTATTTCAATTTGAGTATCATATCGGCTCTCATAGAGAGCAAGAGTACGCATTTCTGATTGCATATCTTCATCATATAAAAATTCATATTGCATTGGGCGGCCAGATAAAATTATTAATTTTGGATCAAACAAATGAATAATATTAGATAATGCTACTGCAAGGTATCTTCCAGCACGTTTAAAAATTTTCTGACTGGCCATATCCCCAAACTTTGCCATTTTATATAGATCTTTAAGGGACTCATTAAGGTTTTTTGATTGGTCAGGTGTCATCGTCAGTACCGTAGAGGCTTCTCGTGCAAGAGCATAGTCTGCCAAGTATGCTTCTAAACAACCTCTTTGACCACAACGGCATAAAGCACCATCTAGCTGTACTTTAGTATGTCCAAGTTCTAACCCCATGCTATGGGCACCACGAAAAAGCCTATTATCGCTTACAAAACCCATTCCCACCCCGTGTTCAATAGTTACTACAGCAAAATTACTAAGAGCGCGGCCAGCTCCAAACCAAAGTTCAGCAAGAGTTAAAACATTAGCGTCGTTGTCTATGCATACAGGTGTGTCAAAATGCGTTGAAAAAACATTACCAAGTGGAACGTCTAATTTTTCTAGAAGAGGTGACCACGTAACAACACCTGTTGTATAGTTTACAATGCCAGAAATTCCGACGCCAATAGCAGATATAGAATTTTGATCAATATTAGCTCTTTCACAAACTTTTTTAATTAGTATTTCAGTTTCAATTAATAATTCATTTGCTGATTTTTTATCAGCATTAGTAATTTGTGATGCGCTTGCGAGTGCATTCCCACCAAAGTCGGTTAAAGTTGCTGTATGCTTTTCATCAGAA
The DNA here is from genome assembly GCA_905182285.1 of uncultured Amylibacter sp. GTDB lineage: Bacteria > Pseudomonadota > Alphaproteobacteria > Rhodobacterales > Rhodobacteraceae > Amylibacter. The sequence continues at coordinate 3,449 of CAJJAY010000017.1, forward strand.
AGCTTTACTCCAATAACATATAGTGCGTTTGAAACTAATTCGAGAGAAACGGGGGGGCGTCCGCGGCTCGCTTCTCGTGCCGTTTCTTCAACTTCTCTCAAAAAGCCATCAACAATTAATTCAGCTGTAAGGGAAGTAACAGAACCAGGGCTTATATCGAGTGTACGCGCTATAGTTGATCGTGCAATTCTACCACTTGCTCTTACAAGTTCAAATATTTGCTGACGTAAAGAGTATGTTTCTCGCGCAGTTGGCCTAAGTATAGGCCCATATCCATTTGCTGGACGAATCGAATCTGTGCTGAAATTAACTTCTTTTTTAGACATTAATTCACCCTCTGAATTAAATAATAGTAATTTTTTGTTGTTATCAACGATTAAAGACAGAAAAAAAAGTTTAAATTGCACCTTTTTAACTAAAATTGAGTATTTTTTATAAAAACATTAAAAATTTAGTTTGACAAGTGAATTAAATACATCAAAATGGTTTAGTGCCTTTAATAGGTTACAGCTCTGTTAGGGCATCAAAAAATTTTTTGGGAGAATAATTATGAATAAGTTAATTTTAGCCGCTGCTGTAGTTGCAGCTGGTTTTACAGGCTTTTCTGCAGTAGCAGACGGTCACAGTAAATCAATTGGTGTATCTTGGGCTAGTTTCCAAGAAGAACGTTGGAAGATTGATGAAGCAGCTATGGTTGCTGCAATTGAAGCTGCAGGCAATACATATGTATCTGCTGATGCTGAATCATCGTCTGCAAAACAACTTACAGACATAGAAGCTTTGATCACTCAAGGCGTTGATGCATTGATTATTAATGCTTGGGATAAAGATGCAATTGCTCCAGCAATCGAAGCAGCTGCAAATGAAGGTATTCCAGTAGTTGGTTATGACCGTTTAATTGAAGACGCTCGTACTTTTTATCTAACTTTTGATAATGTAGGTGTTGGTCGTATTATTGCAAAATCAGTTCAAGCTGTTCAACCTACAGGTAACTATGCAATTATTAAAGGTGACGCAGGCGATCCAAATGCAATGTTCTTACTTCAAGGTATGATGGAAGTAATTGGTGATGATGTTGCTTCTGGTAAAATCAAAATTGTTGGTGAATCATTCACGGATAGTTGGAAGCCAGAAAATGCTCAGAAAAACATGGAGCAAATCTTAACAGCAAATGACAACAATGTTGATGCTGTTCTTTCTGAAAATGATGGTATGGCTGGTGGCGTAGTTGCTGCATTGTCTGCTCAAGGTCTTGTAATACCAGTTGGTGGTCAAGATGGTGACTTAGCTGCAATCAACCGTGTTGCACGTGGATCACAAACAGTTTCTGTTTGGAAAGATGCTCGTAATCTAGGTAAAGCAGCTGGTGAAATCGCTTCTGCACTAGCAAATGGTACAGCAATGTCTGACATCGAAGGTGCTTCAATATTTGATGGTGGCGAAAAAGGTATCGCAATTAATGCAATCCTAATGGAGCCAACTCCTTTGACACGTGACAACTTGAGCGTAGCAATCGATGGTGGACACATAAGTAAAGCACAAGCATGTGCAGGCGCAATCAACGGTGTTGATGGCTGTTAATTAGTCTTATGGCTTGGCGCTGGTCTTAAATTGATCAGCGCCAAGCTTTTTTTTTGAATTATAGTTATTTGTTGTTGAGCTGAAATTGCTTAAAAAGAATTATTAGTTTAAGTTAATTATTTGCTCCAATTTTAACCCCAAACGTGCTGGATTTTACCCATGAACGATACTAATTCCTCCAAAAACGCTAATGATAAACAAGAAAGTGTTATCTCGCGTTTTATAGCTGCCACAGAAATAGACCCACGCCTACTTGGAATGCTTGGTGCATTAGCATTAATTTGGTTTGGATTTCATTTTTACGGAGTAATATTTAATAACTTTGGTGCATTTTTAACCCCTCGAAATTTATGGAACTTATCTGTTCAAACATCATCGATTGGGATTATGGCCACTGGAATGGTTCTAGTAATTGTTACTCGCAATATCGATCTATCTGTTGGATCAATGATTGGCGTAATAGCGATGGCAATGGGATTATTGCAGGTTGAATATTTACCACAATTTGTTGGACTTGGTCATTGGTCAATTTGGATTATTGCAGTTATTCTTGGTCTCATTATTGGAACTGTAATCGGAGCGTTGCATGGGTGGTTAATAGCATATCGTGAGATACCAGCCTTTATAGTTACACTTGGTGGTTTGATGGTTTGGCGCGGTATGGCTTTTTTATCAGGTGGTGGACGAACAATTTCGCCAGTGGATCCAACTTTTGCTCTTCTTGGTGGTGGGCCATATGGAGCAGTTGGTGCAAATGTAAGCTGGTTTATTGGTGTTTTGGCATGCATTGGTGTTGCATATATTCTTTATTCCGGACGACAATCTCGCATTAAGCATAACTTCCATCTCCGACCAATGTGGGCTGAAGCTATGCTTGCTGTAGTTGGATGGGCTACTATTATTGGAGCTGTTTTATTAGTTAATTCATACCCATGGCCAAAAGGTATTGTTCGTCAATATGGTGCAAAAATTGGCCAGGATCTAGAAGGAACATTTATAAGCCATGGTTTTGCAATTCCTGTCCTCATATTAGCAGCAGTTGGTATTGGAATGACTATTCTAATGACACGAACACGTTTTGGGAGATATGTTTTTGCGATTGGAGGGAATCCAGAAGCAGCATCTTTAGCAGGTATTAATACCAAATGGGTTACTATGAAAGTTTTTGCCCTAATGGGTATGTTGACTGCGATAGCTTCAGTTATAGCCTCTGCTCGTTTGAACTCAGCTACAAATGCATTGGGAATTTTAGATGAACTATATGTAATTGCTGCTGCTGTAATTGGTGGTACATCTCTTGCTGGCGGTGTTGGTAAAATATATGGCGCAATATTAGGTGCCCTCGTTATGCAAAGTTTACAATCAGGAATGGTTTTAATTGGATTTGATAGTGCAATTCAACGGATAGTCGTAGGCATGGTTCTCGTGCTCGCAGTATATCTAGATATTGTATATAATAAACGCGTTAAAAAGTGAGGATACAGGAAATGACAAATACAGGTACGCCTCTAGTTAATTTAAAAGATATTTCGATTTCATTTGGTGGTATTAAGGCAGTTGATCAAGTCAGCGTAGATCTTTACTCAGGTGAGGTTGTTGGCTTATTGGGACATAATGGTGCAGGAAAATCCACCTTAATCAAATGCTTATCGGGTGCTTATAATGCTGATTCAGGTGAGGTTTTCATCAGTGGTGAAAAAGTTATAATAAACAATCCTCGAGACGCTCGTGATCAGAACATTGAAACGATTTATCAGACCTTGGCATTAGCGGACAATCTAGATGCCGCATCTAATCTTTTTCTGGGTCGTGAATTAATAACAAAATCTGGCTTTCTTGATGAGAGCAGGATGGAAGCAGAAACACGTAAAATTATGGCACGTCTTAACCCTAATTTTAAGAAGTTTGATGTTCCAGTATCAGCTTTGTCAGGTGGCCAAAGGCAGTCTGTAGCTATTGCTCGTGCAGTTTATTTTGATGCTAAAATATTGATAATGGATGAGCCAACTGCAGCACTTGGGCCACAAGAAACTGAAATGGTTGCTGAATTAATACAGGAATTGAAAAAGCAAGGAATTGGAATCTTTTTGATCGAACACGATATTCATAATGTAATGAAGCTTTGTGATAGAGCTAGTGTTATGAAAAATGGCAAACTT
>CAJJAY010000018.1 GCA_905182285.1 uncultured Amylibacter sp.
TTCTTCATAAATTTCTTTACTGAAGTCTGGCCAATTGCTTTCTTCAAAAACATACTCAGAATATGCACATTGCCATGGTAAAAAATTAGATGTCCTCTTTTCTCCTGATGTTCGAATTACTAAATCAGGATCTGGTAAATCAAATGTATCAAGATTATTTGAAAACAGCTCAATAGTAATATCATCAAGTTCCAGTTCGCCAGATTTTATTTTCTCTGATATTTTCTTTGTAGCTCTTATGATTTCATCACGTCCACCATAGTTTAATGCTATAGTTAAATGGAGATTATCGTTTTTATCAGTTAAATCTTCTAAATTATTCATTAATTCAACAAGTGATTTATCTAATCGACTTCTGTCACCAATAAACCTAACTTTAACTCCATTTATAAGAAGTTTTTTTGATTCAGATTTCATAAACTTTCTAAATAAACTCATTAATCCAATAACTTCAGACTCTGAGCGTTTCCAATTCTCTGTTGAAAACGCAAACAATGTGAGATGTGTTACATTCATATCTAAGCTAGCACGAACAATATGACGGACACGATCAGCACCTTTAGCATGACCTTTAAGCCTTGCTAATGCTCTTTCATTTGCCCATCTACCATTACCATCCATTACCATGGCGACGTGAATGATATCTTTTTTTATAATGTTATCTTGTTTCAAAATTTTATATGCAAAGTTAAACTTGCATAATCTCCGCTTGTTTTGTCTCTAATACTTCGTCAATTTTTTTAATTGACTTATTAGTGAGCTCTTGAATCTCATCTGACCATATTTTTTGATCATCTTCACTTAATTCATCTGATTTTTTAACTTGATCCATTCCATCACGTCGAACATTTCGTACCGCAATTCTAGCGCTCTCAGCATAGCCACCTGCTACTTTTGTTAATTCAATTCTACGTTCTTCATTTAATTCTGGAATAGGAAGACGAAGCATCATTCCATCTCCTACGGGATTTATTCCTAAATTGCTTTCTCGAATAGCTTTATCTACAGTGTCAATTAGAGTCTTATCCCATACAGTGACAGTTATCATTCTTGGTTCAGGTACGTTAATACCAGCACATTGATTCAAAGGTGTCATTGCACCATATGCATTAACCATAATTTTATCTAAAAGAGAAGCTGATGCTCTACCTGTCCGTAGCGCTTGGAATTCAGACTTCATAGCAGAGACTGCACCACTCATTCTTTTTTCTATTGCATCAATATCAATATCTTCAGACATTTAATTACCCTTTCTTACGGAATTATTTCCAACAACTGTGAATGTACCTTCACCACACATTATACCCTTAAACCCACCTTTTTCTGTTAAAGAGAAAACAATAATTGGCAAGTCATTATCACGAGCCAAAGCTATAGCCGAAGCATCCATTACTTTTAAGTTTTTCTGTAAGACTTCATCAAAAGTGACATTATCATAGCGCTTTGCATCATCAAATTTATTTGGATCTTTATCATAAATACCATCAACTTGTGTTCCTTTGAATATTGCATCACAGCTCATTTCTGATGCACGAAGTGTTGCAGCTGTATCTGTAGTAAAATAGGGATTTCCTGTTCCTGCTGCAAATATACATACTCTACCCTTTTCCAAATGACGTACAGCACGCCTTCTTATGTAAGGCTCACAGACTTGATCCATTGGAATTGCAGAAATAACACGTGTATTTACTCCCATTGCTTCCAATGCACCTTGCATTGCTAATGCATTCATAACTGTAGCTAACATCCCCATATAATCGGCAGTTGTACGCTCCATCCCTTGAGCAGAACCCTGTAAACCTCTAAATATATTACCCCCACCTATAACTAAACATAATTCAATGCCCAAATCGTTAACGCGTTTAACTTCTTTTGCAATTCGCTCAACAGTAGGTGGATGAAGTCCAAAACCCTGATCACCCATTAGAGCTTCGCCAGAAATTTTTAACATAACCCTCTTATATGATAGTTCAGTTGATGTTATTTGATCTGACATTTATCTTGCTCCGACATTAAATATTCAAATTTATTATTAAATTAATTACTAACAATGGTATAAATCAAAGAAAATAATTAACATACATTTATTTATATATACATACTTGCTTGATTGAAAAATAACCATACCAAAGGCATCTCATTTTGGAACAAATTTTTAAGAATAATAAACCAATATTGATTGCTGGTGCAACTGCATCTGGCAAATCGGAATTAGGTATAAAATTAGCTCAAAAATATAATGGGGTCATAATTAATGCAGATGCTTTACAAATATACAAACAATGGAAAATTTTATCTGCTAGGCCAGATGATATTGAAATAACTAAATGCCCACACTCTTTATATGGACATATTAATATTGGGAATAAATATTCTTCTGGTCATTGGTTAAAAGATGTAAAATTAGAGTTAAATAAAGCTCATGACGATGGCCTAAGGCCAATTTTATTAGGAGGAACAGGTTTATACTTTCAATTATTACTGAATGGAATTGCTGATGTTCCTGTTATATCTGATAAAGTTAAATCAGAAGCAGATAAAATTGAACAATCAGAGGGTAAACAAGAATTTTCAAAAATACTTCGAGACTTAGATCAAAAAATAATAAAAAGAATAGATATAAAAAATCCTGTCAGAACTCGAAGAGCTTGGGAGGTCATTACAGAAACTGGTAAAAGCTTAGCAGATTGGCAAGATGAAACGCCTGCCCCTATAATAACCTTTGATGACTGCATTCCTTTAAACTTAATTTGTGATACAGAATGGCTAAATAATAGAATTGATAAACGATTTGAAATTATGATTAAAAATGGTGCAATCGAAGAATGTAAAAAAGTTCTTGAGTTAGGTTTATGGGAAGAAAACCATCCTTCTTGCAAGGCAATTGGTGCTAAGGAACTAATCTCTCATATTGTAAATGGCGATGATATAAAAATAGCGATACAAGAAGCTAAAACACAAACACGGCAATATGCAAAAAGGCAACGTACTTGGTTTAGATCAAAAATGAAAAAATGGTTAAAAATAGAGGCTTCCGAGATTCAACATAATATTCAATAATATACTAAGCTATTAAATATCAATAGTTTTACCGGGTGCTATATCTTCAATACTTGCAAGCATTTCAATTATATATCCAGTTTTAGAAACTTTTCCATAATTAAAAGCATCCTTAAACTCATTTAAGTTTGTAACACGTGAATACCCAAAATTATATGCTTCAGCTATAGATTTAAATTTTGGGTTTTCTAAATTTGTTCCACTTACCCTTTTAGGGTAACGCATTTCTTGGTGCATTCTGATTGTACCATAGCTTCCATTATTATGAATAAGAATAATCGGATTAAAACCTTCCTGCATTGCTGTACCTAACTCATTAACAGACATTTGGAAATCACCATCACCTGAAAAGCAAATCACTTGACGGTTGGGGTATATTGATTTTGCAGCCATTGCAGCAGGAATTCCAGCACCCATTGCCCCTGCTTGTGGTGCAATTAATCTATGATTTTTGTTATAATTTAAATATTTTCCAGACCAAATAGCAAAATTACCAGCTCCATTTGTATAAATTGCATCATCATCAGAGCATTTATTTAAATAATCACAAATTTCAGCAACATTTAATGTGCCTTTTGTAGGTTGAACACGTCTGGAATCAATAAAATCTGATCTTATTTTTTCAAGTTTTATTGCTGATTTTTTTTCTATTCTTTTAGAACTATTTAGCGCACAGACGATTGAATCGGGGCTTGCTACAATACCAAGATCGCAATGATAAACTTTATTTATTTCAGTTTCACTAATATGTGTATGAATTATCTTTTGCTTAGGATGAGGAAAATCAAATAAACTCCAACCATCAGTTATAACTTCACCAAAACGAATATTTAAAGCGATTATCAAGTCAGAAGTTTCAAATAATTTCTTTAAATATAATGGCTTTCCAAAAGAAGCATCACCAACATAAGCATGACTATTTGTATCCATTAAATCTTGATTTCTAAAGCCGCATACAACAGGTATATTTTTAGTTTCAGCGAAGTTTTTAAGATTATCTCGGCCAATGTCTGACCACCCACCTCCACCACATATAATTAATGGATATGATGAATTTTTTAATTGATCTTCAATAGAATTAATTTGATTGTTGCTTATTTGTGCACATGATTTTTCAATTTTATTGACTGAATTAGCATTGGTTAACTCACGCAGCATATCTTCAGGCAAAGCAACTATTACAGGCCCTGGCCTACCTGATATAGCTACCGAAAATGCTCTTCCAATTATTTCAGGCAATCTATCTGCATTATCAATCTGTGTTACCCATTTTGCTATTGATCCAAAATATGCTTTATAATCAATTTCTTGAAAAGCTTCTCGGTCTGTCATATCTCGTCCAATTTGACCTATAAATAAAATCATAGGTGTTGAGTTCTGCATTGCAGTATGGACTCCAATTGATGCATTTGTTGCGCCTGGACCACGCGTAACAAAGCAAATACCAGCATCACCTGTCAGTTTACCATAAGCTTCTGCCATGAATGCAGCAGCACTTTCATGCCTTGTCGATATAAATTCAATTTTATCATTAAAATCGTATAATGCATCTAAAACTGAAAGATAACTTTCACCGGGTACACCATAAATTTTATTAACACCTTGTTTTATAAGGCACTCAACTAATAAATTTGCAGCTCTTTTTTCTGGCATTAAGTTTTCCTTAAATACTAATATATTCAAAGATATATAATGATATACAAAATTCCAGCACTAAATCATAAATTTTTTTTACAAATAAATAAAAAAAGCTCCACAATCAATTGTGGAGCTTTAAAATCTAATAGTGCTATGTTAAAAAACTAGCCACCCATTGTTTTTGCAACTTCTGCAGCAAAATCTTCTTCTTTTTTCTCAATTCCATCGCCGACTTCTAATCTTACAAATGATAAAATTTCAGCGCCTGCATCTTTGGCAGCTTGACCTACAGTTATATCAGGATTCATTACAAAAGATTGGTTTATTAATGTAATTTCAGAATAAAACTTCTTGATACGACCAACAATCATTTTTTCAATTACAGCATCAGGTTTACCTGATTCACGAGCTTGTTCTGTTAAAACTGACTTTTCACGCTCTATAACTGCAGGGTCTAGATCATTTTCAGATAATGAAGCTGGATTAGTTGCTGCTACATGCATTGCTATTTGCTTTGCTATAGTTTCATCACCACCTTTTAGAGCGACAAGCACACCAATTTTACCCATTCCTTCAGCAGCTGCAGTGTGAACGTATGAACCAACTACTTCACCTTCTACTTTTGCCATTCTTCGAACTGACATGTTTTCACCAATAGTAGCAATTTTATCAGTAACAACATCAGAAACTGTTTTACCATTCATATGTGCTGCTTTTAGCGCATCAATATCTGATACACCTAAAGCCGTATTCGTTATACCAGCAACCATTTCTTGAAATTCGGCGTTCTTGCCAACGAAATCGGTCTCTGAATTAACTTCAACTGCAACCGCAAATCCTCCACTTACCGCAACACCAACCAAACCTTCAGCAGCTGTTCTTCCAGCTTTCTTTGCTGCTTTTGCGAGACCTTTAGTACGCAACCAGTCAACTGCAGCCTCAATATTCCCATCAGTTTCAGTTAATGCCTTTTTTGCATCCATCATACCTGCGCCCGTAGTATCACGCAATTCTTTTACTAATGAAGCTGTTATAGCCATAATTTATCTCCTAAAAATATATAGATAGCGGGCACATATGCCCGCAAAAGGAATTAACCTTTGATTAATTCAGATACTTGTCCAACCCAATCATCACGTTCGATACGACCTTTTACTGATAAACTGTCATCTACCCACATAATTTCATCATTTGTCCAAGAAGCAACTTGAGCAAATTGATAAATTCCCAATTTGTTCATTGCTTCTTCTAGTTTTGGACCAACACCAGAGATTTTTTTCAAATCATCTTTTTCATCAGGTGCTTCTGAAAATAAAGTTGGCTTTGAACCAATCGTTTCGGAAACATCCTCTTCAACTTCTTTAGGCGCCTGTGGTGTATCTAAAATTTCTTCAACTGGAGCATCAACTAACTCACCTAGATCTACGCCAGCAGATCCCATCTGAGCTGCCATTCCGTCAAGTGCTGATCTAGCGATTAAATCACAATAAAGACCGATAGCACGCGCAGCATCATCGTTTCCAGGAATTGGATAATCAATTCCTTCTGGAGCTGAGTTAGTATCTAATATTCCAATAACTGGAATACCTAGCTTGTTTGCTTCAGCAACAGCTAGTGCTTCTTTGTTTGTATCAATAACAAATAACAAATCTGGTGTACCACCCATCTCAGCAATACCATTTAAAGAAGCATGAAGCTTACCATGTTCGCGCTCCATTCCTAGACGTTCCTTCTTAGTAAGACCGTCAAAGCCTGTTTCCATTTGTGCTGAGATAGTTTTTAAACGTTGAATGGATTTAGAAACTGTCTGCCAGTTTGTTAATGTACCACCCAACCAACGGTGATTCATATAATATTGCGCTGATCTTTCAGCCGCTTCAGCCACTGCTTTTGAAGCTTGTCTCTTGGTTCCAACGAATAAAACTCGCCCACCTTTTGCAACTGTTTCACGAACAACATTTAATGCTTGATCAAGCAATGGGACAGTTTGCGTAAGATCCATAATATGGATACCATTACGAGAACCATATATGTATTGATCCATGCGTGGATTCCAGCGGTGTGTTTGGTGACCAAAATGTACGCCTGCTTCTAATAGTTGGCGCAATGAAAACTCAGGTAGAGCCATTGTAATATTCCTTTTCCGGTTTTGCCTCAGCGAAGTGAAGGACGTTATGTCCAACCGGTGGAGTTATTAGGATTTCTCCCTAACAACCCTCAAGCTCCGCCTGTGGATTTTTATTATTTGCCTGTTAAAACGATTTATTAATATATGCAAGGTTATAAAGCATTATTATTAAAAATATTGATAAAAATCACCCAAGGATAAATTATTATCCCTGGAATAATAATTTATCCTTGAACAGCTTTCATAAAGCGATCTCTAATTACTACTGGATCTTTGGTAATTACAGGAACTTTAATATTACCAGATTCACATTTAGCAACTATTATTGTCATTTTTTTACTGTCAATTGCAGATTGTAAAGTTTTGCCAGTATCCTCAGCTTTGCATTCTATTACATTTTCACATCCGCAAGCACGTGCAACGTCAGTTAGAGAAGTCTTCATACCTGCATATGTAGGCTGATCACCCGTTGAGCCGTAGCTTCCATTGTCTATAATTAATAAAATATAATTATTAGAAACATTATTTGCTATTGTAGGCAGTGTCCCAAAATTTGTTAAAACGGATCCATCACCATCAATGGATATAACAGTTTTATCTTGCACAAGCGCAACACCTAATCCGATAGAAGAAGATAAACCCATCGTTCCTAACATATAAAAATTTGAAGGCTGGTCATCAATAAGATGCAACTCTTGGCTTGGTAGCCCAATATTACATACAACAAGATGGTCTCGCAAAATTGGTGCAATATCACGTAAAATATCAGATCTTATCATTCTCCATATCCTCCCCAAAATGATGCATCCGTAAGAATAGCAACAGGCTTATTACACATATATGTATACTTCAAAATTGCATCAAATTCTTCAACATCATCTTCTTTATGAAAATGATAAGTTGGAATATTCAATTGGCTCAATAATGCTTTTGTGTGAACCGCCATTTCAGCTTGACATGCAACAGGCTCTCTTAATTCACCCCTATAACTTATAAGCATTGGAAGTGGCATACGATAGTATTGTGTAAGAGTTACCAATGTGTTTACTGTAACGCCAATTGCAGTATTTTGCATTATAATTGCTGGTCTTTTGCCTCCCATGTAAGCTCCAGCACATAAACCCATACCTTCATCCTCTTTATTAGAAGGAATATGATAAATATCAGAATTTGCTTCTACTGCGTCTATAACACCAGCTAACTGTTTGCATGGTACGGTGGTAATAAACTCCACATCGTTTGAAACAAAATCAGCAACAATTTTTTCACTTACTGTCATCAAATACTCCTTAATTGTGCTATAATTGATTATCAATTTGCACATTTTGTAATCTTAATAAATTAATATGATATTTCTTAAAACTTTTAATTTCTTGTTTCGGTAAAGTAAAAACTATGTTTTGTTTTTAATATAATTAAATTTAAATAAGTGATTAAATATTAATAATTAATAAAATTAGTATTCAGTAAAGCATTTACAAAGCAAAGGACCACATTTAATAATTTATTTATGTTAAACCTAGATGAACACAATAAATCTGAACGAAAAAAATCGGGATTATTTGCTCGATTAAGGGGTAATTTTTTAACTGGGTTAGTTATTGTACTACCAGTGGCATTAACAATTTGGATGGTTTGGTCATTTATTGGATTTGTTGATAACCGAGTACTTCCTCTAGTTCCAAGCTATTACAACCCATTAACTTATGTCGATTTTAACATTAGGGGCGTTGGTGTTGTTATATTTTTATTATTTACAACTATAATGGGCGCAGTAACAAAAGGATTATTTGGAAGACAATTAGTAAGAATTGGCGAAAGTATAGTTGATAGAGTTCCTATTGTAAGATCGATTTATAACGGTGTGAAACAAATTGTAGAAACAATTACCACTTCCTCAGAAAATAACTTCGATAAAGTATGTATGTTTGAATATCCCAGAAAAGGGATTTGGGCGATTGGTTTTATCTCCACTAAAACTGGTAGTGAAATACGCCAAAAAGCTAACTCTGGCGATTTGTATAGCATATTTGTGCCAACCACGCCGAATCCAACCTCAGGTTTTTTACTATTTGTTCCCCAAAAAGATACTATTGTGTTGGATATGGATGTTGAAGATGCCGCAAAGTTGATAATATCAGCAGGGATTGTCGAACCGCCACAAAAAAATATAGGCACATCGAAAAAACCTATGGAAAATAAAAAGTAATGTTATCTGTAGGTTTAACGGGTTTTTTCACCTCGTTGTCTCTTATTCTTGCTATCGGCGCTCAAAATACAATGCTGTTACGTCAAGGTCTATCCAAACAACATATATTCTGGGCTTGTATTTTTTGTAGCATTAGCGATGCAATATTAATTATTTTTGGAATATTTGGCTTTGATTTTGCTGTAAATAAAATACCAAAATTACCTTTTATATTAACCCTAGGTGGAATAATTTTTTTAATATTATATGGAACTAAACGTTTATGGGCTGCTTATCTTGGCGCATATAGTGTAGAAATAAATGGTGAACCAAAGTCACTCTTTAGTGTTTTAACAAGTTTAGCAGCTGTAACTTGGCTTAATCCACATGTGTATTTAGATACTATGGTTCTTCTTGGAGCAATATCTGTACAATATGATAAATTATCTGAAAAAATAATTTTTGCTTTTTTTGCTGCTAGTGCATCATTTATATTTTTCTTCAGCTTGGGCTATGGAGCAAAATTACTTGCTCCATATTTTAAATCAATAAAGGTATGGACCTTTCTTGATATAGCGATTGCATTTATTATGTATGCAATCGCATTTGGTTTATTTAGATCCTTGCAATGATTATAGTTATTCAACCCACCAAACATCGGGTAGGAAGCCAGTCCAATCACCGTACATTGGCAATCTTTCAGGAAATTTCATAGTACTATCATGTGCTAATCTACTAACATTATCATAGCCAAATGGAACAACATACCTTCCTGCAGTTAAAATTCTATCTAATGCCTTTACCGCAGCAACAAATTCAGACTGATCAGTTGCGGTTAACATATGATCGATAAGAGGTTCAATTGCAGTATCTTTTGCGCCCATATAATTCCTTGTGCCAGGTTCAGTTATACCTTTTGGGCCCCAATAAAGCTTCTGTTCATTCCCTGGTGATAATGACAACCACCATAGATTTGGCATCATATCAAAGTCATATGATTTTTTTCGTTCTCTAAATACAGCAGAATCTAATGATGCAATAGTTACATTAATTCCTAGGCGCTTTAATGAATCAACGTATATATTTGAAATTGCTTCGAGTTCAGAAGCATTATTCTGTAACATAATTTCTATTTCAAATATTTTACCATCTGAATTCTTTAAGAGACCATTATCTAAATTCCAACCCGCTTCAGATAATAATTGCGTCGCTTTTCTTAATCCTTTTCTATTTCTTTTTCCATCACTTACTGGGTAGCTGTATCCTTCAAGTGCACCTGGAAGAAGACTAGATTTATACTCTTCAAGCAATTCCTTGACACGACCACTAGCTGGCTCATGAGACATTCCCAGTTTTGAATTTGAAAAGAACGATCCATACCTAATTTTTGTACCCCCATAAACTTTCTCATTGAAGTTCTCATAATCAAAAGCTTGAATTAAGGCTTCCCTTACTCTCCAATCAGAAAATTTATTTTTTCTTGTGTTAATTGCTAGGCCCTTCATTCCTGATGGTCGCTTATGTGGAACAATAGATTTAATCGCTTTGCCAGAATTTATGCGATCAAAATTATAATTATTTTCCCACTTGGAGCCATTTCCTTCTCTATAATAGGAAATATCTCCTGCTTTAAAGGCCTCAAAAATAACATTACTATCTAAGTAATAATCATATCTCAATTCTGAAATATTATGTCTTCCACGATTGAAAGCAATATCATTACCCCAATAATTTGGATTTTTCTTAAATTGAATAAATCTTCCTGCTTCGTATTTATCAATAACATATGGACCACTACCTGTAATTGGTTCCATACTACTAGTAGCAAAATCACGGTTATCAAAATCAGATTTTTTCAATATTGGTCGCAACCCTAGAATTAGTGGTAGCTCCTGATCACCACTATCCGAATAAAAACGAACTGATCGTTCACCTGTTTTCTCAACTCTTAAAACTTTACCCCAAGACCTTACATATCTGGGGTGACCTACTGTTCCTAATGTTTCATATGACCAAATCACGTCTTCAATTGTTACCGGAGTATTATCTGAAAAACGCGCTTCTTTTCGAAGTGTAAATTCTACCCAATCTCTAGTCTCAGAAGTCTCAACTGATTCTGCTAAAAGACCATAAAGTGTAAACGGTTCATCATATGAACGCCCCAATAATGTCTCAAATGTATGTGCTTTTATCCCGTAAGGAGCTTTTCCTTTTAAAATAAATGGATTGAAAGAATCAAAGCCTCCCCTTTCGCCAAAAATCAATTTTCCACCTTGTGGGGCATTTGTATTGACATATGGTAGAGACACAAAATCTTGTGGTAAGTCTGGCTCTCCATACATAGCTATGCCATGTTTTGCATCTGCGAGAGTAGATGTACCAATACAAATAGATAGTATTGATATAAATGCTTTAAGCTTAGAATGGTGTTTCATGAACGTATCATCTTTCATATGAATCATTGAATTAATCCTATTGTAAGCTCCTTTTATAAAAATTCAATTTTTTACTTGGCCTATTACACAGCTATAGTTTATAAGTGTAATACTGCTCGATAGGTTTCTGCCTGTATGAAACCTGCCTCAATACTTGGCGTCCTCTTTATGAGGACGCTTTTTTTTATTTAAATTACTAAAATTTTAATAAAAATATTTAATTTTATATGTATTTATATTATGCATTAAGGATGAATATTCTTGTATTATGCACTGGCAACTCAGCTCGCTCTATTCTTCTTGAAGCTATTTTAAACAATCTAAGCAATGGTCGTTTAAAAGCATACTCGGCTGGATCGAATCCAACTGGCATTGTTAATAAATACTCGATTTCACTATTAAAGAAAAAAGGCATTGAAAATAGTTCATTTTCTAAATCCTGGTTAACGTTTTCTAATAATTCAGAAATTAGAATGGATATAGTTATTACTGTTTGCGGCAATGCAAGAGATGAAGAATGCCCATATTGGCCTGGAAATCCACTAAGAACACATTGGGGGGTTTATGATCCAGCAGATGTATCAGGAACAGATTTAGAAAAGGAAAAAGCATTTAGAGATGTATATAATATACTAAATAACCGAGCAAAAGCATTTTTAAATCTTAACTTTGAAAATATGAGTTTAAAAGAAATACAAAAGAATTTGAACAAAATTAGTGAGATAGAATAATATGAATATGCGTGCATACTTTTCAGAATTTTTAGGTACAACAATATTATTATCTACAATAATCGGCTCTGGCATAATGGGTGAAACACTTGCAGATGGTAATACTGCAATTGCTTTGTTAGGAAATACAATTGCAACAGGGGCAATATTATTTGTCTTAATTACAGTATTTGGACCTATCTCTGGAGCACATTTTAATCCAGCAGTATCAATAGCTATGTTAATATCAAAAAAAATAACAAAGATAGATGCTGTTATTTATATAATACTTCAGATTATTGGTGCAGTTTTGGGTGTTTTAATTGCACATCTAATGTTTGAGTTACAGATATTTCAAATATCATTAAAGCTCAGGCAAGGTCCATCTCAAGGTTTTTCCGAAATAGTTGCTACATTTGGCTTAATAATCGTAATATTTGGTGGATTAAAAGTACGTCCAGATGCAGTGCCAGCACTTGTTGGCTTTTATATTACATCAGCATATTGGTTTACTGCATCAACAAGTTTTGCAAATCCCGCAGTAACATTAGCAAGATCACTTTCAAATACTTTTGCCGGAATTAATCCATCAAATATAGGAATGTTTATATTCTGTCAGTTTGTTGGAATGTTAATAGCTATTATAGTCGTAAAATATATATTTTCATCAAAACAATAATCGTGTAGTGGGTTTGAAATATACCTTACTAAAGACAATATTAATTCATTTTGATATTTAATATATCTATGAGGAATTCTAATAAATGGCAAAAATTGATATAATATCTGATCCAATTTGCCCTTGGTGCTATATTGGTAAAACTCGCTTAGATCGAGCTTTAGAATTAAATCCAACCCATAACTTTATTATTGAGTGGCATCCGTTTCAGTTAAATCCAACTATGCCAAAAGATGGAATGGACAGAAGAGAGTATTTAGAAGCAAAGTTTGGCGGACAAAAGGAAGCAATAGAAGTCTACAGCAATATTGATAAGACCGCCACAGAAACCGGGTTATCATTAAATTTCGGAGGCATTAAGAGAACTCCAAATACGATTGACGCTCATAGATTAATACATTGGGCAGGAATTGAAGGTAGACAAAACTCAATTATTGATCGTTTATTTAAAGCCTATTTCCAAGAAGGTCGAGATATCTCTGAACATTCAGTTTTGACAAGAATTGCAAGTGCAGCCGGTATGGATCAAGATGTTGTTCGCAGTTTACTTAAAAGTGATGCAGACAAAGAGGATATTAAAGCTCGAGATACTGATGCAAGAAAAAGAGGTATTCAAGGTGTCCCAGCATTTGTGGTTGCAAATGAATATGTCATCCAAGGGGCTCAAACGATAGATATTTGGGATAATATAATTAAAGAGATTCAAGAAGTTATATCAAAGAATGGGTAAACGCTTACCTATTGTAGAATTTGTTGCATTAATTGCATTCCTATTTTCTTTAATAGCAATTGGCACGGATATGATGCTTCCGGCTTTAAATAATATTTCCATCGATTTAAATCTTAAACAAAATAATCATGCTCAGCTTATAATAACAATATTCTTACTTGGTACCGGATTAGGGCAATTGATTGCTGGGCCTATTTCAGACACTTATGGTCGTAAAGTTGTTTTATGCGTTGGGATATTTTTATTTATTACTGCAAGTATTCTTGCAATAATAACATCAAATTTTTCAATGCTTTTAGTAGCAAGATTTGTTCAAGGTTTGGGTATTTCAGCACCACGTGCCGCTGGTACAGCTATGGTTCGTGATTTATATAACGGCAGAAAATTAGCCCGTGTTATATCACTTGCTATGATGATCTTTGTTCTAGCCCCAGCAGTAGCGCCTCTAATGGGGCAATATTTAATGATAAATTTTGGTTGGCGTTCAATTTTTACAGCATGCACAATTGCAGGGTTAATAGCATTTTTATGGCTACTTATTAGACAAGAAGAAACTTTAAGTATTGAAAATCGACAACCTTTTCAAATGTTAAATTTAATTCAGGGGTATAAAACCACATTTACAAATAAACGTGTAATTATATCAACGCTTGTACAAGCCCTAGTATTAGGAGGTTTATTCTCATACATAGCAAGTGCGCCTCAAATATTTATTTATTGGCTGAATGTTGAAACCAAATTTCCTATATATTTTTGTGGCATTGCATTTTTTGCAGCTTTTTCAAATATCTTAAATGCTTTATTGGTCGAAAAATTGGGAATGTGGTTTTTGTCAACATGTGCATGTGGTTTTAATATGGTATTTTCAATAATTACATTATGCGTGTTTTACTCTGAAATCATACCAAGTTCATATAATCTGTACATATTCATAATATGGTCGTGTGTTTTATTATTTACCATGGCCTTGTCAGTTGGTAATCTTATGGCTCTCGCCATGGAACCTGTTGGTCACATTGCCGGTTTGGCATCCTCAATAATTGGATCAACATCAACGCTAATAAGTATAACAATTGCAATATTTATTGGCATGCTTTTTAATGGAACTGGATTACCCTTAATTTTTGGAGTTACAATTTTAGCAATATTATCATTTGCGTTAAACATTAAAAATCCCAGGATAATAATCCAAGTTTAATTTATTTTTTTCGCCATAACAGCCAACTCTCGAGAGATAATATATGCTCCTTTAACTTTTTTGTCATCGTTCTCCCAATCGCGTAAAACAATCAATTTATTATCTTTTACTTTTGCAGTACCACGAGACTCTGCTAAATATTTTGCTAATCCTGAGGGATTATTAAATTTATCGCGATAAAATTGTATAACAGCTCCTTTTGGGCCGCTGTCCAATTTAGAAATTCCAGCAGCTCTACACATTCCTTTAATTCGTACAATCCGAAGTAACATATCAACTTCGCTAGGAAGTTTGCCAAATCTATCAATTAGTTCTGCAGCAAAAGCCTCTAATTCTATTTTTTTTACTAAGGATGATAATCTTCTATATAGCCCCAATCTTACATCAAGGTCAGGAACATATACCTCAGGAATTAATACAGGTACGCCTAGGTTTATTTGGGGTGACCAGGATCCATCATCTGTTAAACCTTCCATTTGACCAGATTTTATCTTAGCAATCGCATCTTCTAACATTTCTTGATAAAGTTCATAACCAACTTCTCTAACATTACCAGATTGTTCTTCACCCAATATATTTCCTGCACCACGAATATCCAAATCTTGACTTGCCAGCATAAATCCAGCACCAAGACTATCCAGAGATCCCAATACTCGAAGTCTCTTTATGGCTGCCGGTGTCAATTTTTGACGTGGCTTAGTAGTCAAATATGCATAAGCTCTAGTTTTAGATCGGCCAACTCTACCACGTATTTGGTAAAGTTGAGATAAACCAAACATATCAGCTCTATGGATTATAATTGTATTAGCTGTTGGAATATCTAAACCACTTTCAACAATTGTAGTCGCTACAAGAATACCAAACTTACCGTCATAAAACTCGTTCATTCTATTATCTAATTCACCTGCAGGCATTTGACCGTGTGCTACAACATGCTTTATTTCTGGCACCTGTTCTTCAATGAAAGCCTCAATTTCAGGAAGATCAGATATTCTTGGTACAACAAAAAAGCTTTGCCCACCCCTATAGTGCTCTCTTAATAGCGCTTCTCTTAATGTAACTGAGTCGAATTCGCTTACATATGTTCTTATAGCGAGGCGATCTATTGGTGGCGTTCCTATGATGGACAGTTCTCTTACACCAGAAAGAGATAGTTGTAGCGTTCTTGGTATTGGAGTAGCAGTTAGAGTCAATACATGAATATCTGATCTCAATTGCTTCAAGCGTTCTTTATGACCAACACCAAACTTTTGTTCTTCATCAATAATTAATAATCCAAGGTTTGCAAATTTAATGTCCTTTGCTAGCAATGCATGTGTTCCAATTACAATTTCAACGGCACCTTCACGTAGAGCTTCACGGTTTTTTTTCATTTGAGAAGTAGAAACAAACCTTGAAAGTTGACTTACTCTAATATCAGTTCCTCTGAAACGCTCTTCAAAAGATTTAAAGTGTTGTCTCGCTAATAAAGTTGTTGGGGCAATAATAGCAACTTGTGTACCTGAATTGGCAGCAACAAATGCGGCACGCAATGCAACTTCAGTCTTACCAAAACCCACATCTCCACAAATCAACCGATCCATAGGCCTACCTGATGACATATCATTTACAACATCTTCAATAGCATTCATTTGGTCATCAGTTTCAGCATATGGAAACCGTGAACAAAATGCATTCCATTGATCTGGAGAGGCCTCCATCACTTCTGATTTTCGAAGGGCCCGCTCAGCTGCTATTCTAAGCAATTTATCAGCCATTTCGCGTATGCGTTCTTTTAATTTTGATTTTTTAGCCTGCCAAGCACTTCCACCTAATCGGTCTAATAAGCCAGCCTCATGACCATACCTACTTAAAAGTTCTACATTTTCTACGGGCAAATATAATCTGTCATTGTTAGCGTACTCTAATAATAAGCAATCATGCGGTGCCCCTGCAGCCTTCACAGTTTCTAAACCACGATAGCGTCCAACTCCATGATCAACATGAACAACCAAATCATTAACTGATAAACTAGATGCTTCAGTTAAAAAATTCTTTGCACGTCTTTTTCTGTTATTTTTTCTGATTATTATATCACCAAGTACATCTTGCTCAGAAATTACTGTTAATCCCCTGGCCTCAAAGCCATGCTCCAAATGCCAAACAGCTAATGATATTGAACCAATTGATTTATCTATATCTTCCCACGATTTTATATTAACCATGCCAGACAAGCCTTGATCTTTTAATAGGCCAAAAAGTCTTTCACGAGCACCTTGAGAAAAAGATGCAATAATTATTGAAGATGATTTTCTTTTTTCAATGATATGTTTAGCAAACTCTTTAAATAAACTTATTTCTTCGTTCTGTCTTTCAGGTGCAAAATTCCTACCTATTCGTGCCATCATGTCCAACGAATTTGGACCTGTTGGTTGTGGTAAGACTATAAGTTTTCTCTGCTCTCGATCTTTTATCATTTTAAGCAATACTTCAGGAGATATGTAAAGCAAGTTAGGATTTATTGGCTTATAAACAGTTTCTAATCGGTTCTTTGACTTTAGAGCTTCCAATCTTGCTTCATGTTGATCATTAATTGCATCCCATCTACTGATGTGGATACTCTCAATATTTTCATCCATAAATAACACTGAATTGGGCAAATGATCAAAAATAGTTTCCATACCATCATGAAAATAAGGGGCCCAATGTTCGTAACCTTGATGCTTTCGGCCTGCACTAATAGCCTCATATAATGGATCGTCTAATCCAGCTGATCCAAATTCTTTTCGATAATTATTCCTGAAACGACTTATTGCATCATCATCTAAAATAACTTCTGTAACGGGTGCAAATTCCACGCGCTTTAAACTTTCTACTGTACGCTGGCTGATTGGGTCAAATCTTCGAGCAGATTCTAATTCATCGCCAAAAAGATCCATCCTTACTGGACCACTTTCTCCAGGTGGAAAAACATCAATAATTCCCCCCCGTATTGCATAGTCACCAGGTTCTGTAACCGTTGGAGTTTGCACAAAACCCATCCTAGAAAAATATAATCTCAATTCTGGAACATTGATAGAGCGCCCTACAGTTGCAACAAAACTATTATTAGAAACAATAGTTCTTTTTGGAATATATTGGCTTATTGCAGCTATTGTAGTCAGTAATATTATTGGTGCTTCAAAACCTGAAGATAATGCAGCGAGTGTCGCCATTCTTGCTGAGGCAACATCAGCGTTTGGAGATATTCTATCATAGGGCAAACAATCCCAAGAAGGAAAATCAAATACTGGGGTATTTGGTGAAAAAAACCAAAGTGATTTGCGCATAAAATCTAATCGTTTGTCATCCCTAGCAACAAAAATAATAGATTTTTTCTTTTCATTTATAAAATTATATAAAATACTTGCATCAAAACCATCGGGAGCACCTGATAAGTTTATAATATTTTCTGAAAAAGTGTTCATAAATTTGCATAACTTGAGCTAGATTTATGCGCAACCCCTACCCTTACAAAGCTACAAAATTAATTCATTAAAAAGATTGTATTTTAATGTTAATAAAGGCTAAATCAATAAAATACTACAATAGAGGGTTTCATGAAAAATCAATTAGCACCATTTCCTTTGTCACGTCCCAGAAGGCTTCGCCAATCTGATTGGATGCGCAGAATGGTATCTGAAACTGTCATAAGTCCTGATGATTTCATATACCCAATGTTTATTTGCGAAGGTGATAATATTACAGACCCAATCCCTTCAATGCCCGGCATAAGTAGATTAAGTATTGATATGGCAATTGAAATGGCAAATCACGCTGCAAATGTAGGAATACCAGCAATTGCACTATTTCCTTATACCGAAAATGATAAGAAAAATCAAAATTGTACTGAAGCATTTAATCCTGATAACTTAGTGAATCGTGCGACTAGAGCAATTCGTGCAGCTGTTCCTGATATCGGAATAATGTTAGATGTTGCATTAGATCCCTATAATTCTGATGGACATGATGGTATTTTAAGAGATGGAGAAGTTATTAACGACGAAACTTTGATGGCATTGGAAAAGCAAGCTATTATTCAAGCCGAAGCTGGGGCTAATATCTTAGGCCCATCTGATATGATGGATGGTCGCATTGGAATTATTAGATCAGCATTAGAGTCTAATGACTTTCAAAATGTTGCTATCATGGCGTATTCTGCAAAATTTTCATCAGCATATTATGGTCCATTTCGTGACGCTGTTGGCGCATCTGGAGCTTTAAAAGGTGACAAAAAAACATACCAATTAGACCCAGCCAACACCAATGAAGCACTGAGAATGATTCAACGTGATCTATCTGAAGGTGCAGATATGGTGATGGTAAAACCTGGAATGCCATATTTAGATGTTTGCCAAAGAATAACTAACGAAATATCAGCACCTTGTTTTGCTTATCAAGTGTCTGGTGAATATGCTATGATAGAAGCAGCAGCACAAAATGGTTGGATAGATAGAGACAAAGTTATTAGTGAAAGTTTGCTTTCTTTTAAACGTGCTGGCTGTGCAGGAATATTAACATATTATGCAATAAAAATGGCAGAGATACTTGATAGCCCAATATAATTTGCAATTGATAATCAATATAGGTGACATGTTTTTTTGTTTAATGTATAATTAATTAAATTCACCAAAGAGTGGAAAATAAAGCAGTTTTACAGGAGATTTCAAATGCGTAAATCAACAAGAAGATCTTTCATAATTGGTTCAACCGCTGGAGTAATAACTTCATCGATAAGCTCACCCGTTATTGCAGCTAGCCGAAGTCGAATTGATAGTCGTGTCGAAATCGCAATGAGACAATTGAAAAATTTAGGGCCTCAATTTGGGAACTTAATCGATAGTTCCGCGGGCATACTAATAATGCCAAGAATTAGACGAGGTGGAATAGGATTTGGAACATCATATGGTGAAGGATCACTTCTTATTGGTCGCGCTCCTGTTGAGTATTATTCAATTGCCTCAGCATCATTTGGTCTTCAAATTGGATTGCAAAGATACTCTTCTGCGATGTTCTTTACTTCTGAAAAAAGTTTAGAACGTTTTCGTCGTCAAGATGGTTGGACAGTTGGAGCAGACCTTGGTTATACTTTAATTGATCAGGGCGATGTTGTTGATATTGATAGCAATACATATTTAGACGATGTTTATGGTGTAATTTTTGGCCAGGAAGGCCTTCATTTTGGTGTTAGCTTTGAAGGTTCTAAATATTCTAGAATAGTTCGTTAATTTAATTTTTTTTAAATCTTTATTAAATACAAGATTCTTTTAAATCTTTAATATTTTTTTGATATTTATCAGTTGAACCATCCTTAAATACAGCAGATCCCGCCACTAAAACATTTGCACCAGCATTCCAACATATTGGTGCAGTAATAGGATCAATGCCACCATCTACCTCAAGCCAAATAGAGCGATCACCTATCATTTTTCTTGCTGCAGATATTTTATCAATCATTGAATGTGTAAATTTTTGCCCACCAAACCCAGGGTTAATAGTCATTATCAATATTAAATCAATTTTATCTAAACAATATTCAATAACTGAAAGAGGCGTCGTAATGTTTAATGCTACTCCAGCCAAACATCCATGAGATCTAATAGCTTGTAATGATCGATCCAAATGTGGACCAGATTCTGCATGCACTGTTATAAAGTCAGATCCAGCTTTTGCAAAAGCTTCAATATATGGGTCTGCAGGTGAAATCATGAGATGCACATCCATTACAGTTTTAACATGTGGACGAATTGCTGCCACAACGTTTGGTCCAATTGTTAAATTTGGAACAAAATGGCCATCCATAGGATCTACGTGAATCCAATCAGCTCCAGCCTCTTCAACACACTTAATTTCATCACCTAATTTTGCAAAATCAGCAGAAAGTATTGATGGTGCAATAATTAATGGCCTACTGTGATCAAATTTTATAGTCATAAGAATTCCTATATTTATTTATCAATCTATCTTTAATTAGCTATCCTCAATCAGTCCAGAGCCATTATTCTTGCTCATAAGTAAAACGCCTGATAATTATAATTAAAATGGAATATAGTTATGTTAAAATCTTTTAAATGGTTATTCAGAATATTTTTGATACTATCTGCAATTGCCTTTACAGGACTGATTTTATTATATTATTTTGCAATTAGCTCAATTCCAGATTATAGTAATACTTATACTTTAGACAATGAAATTAAAGATATTGAAATTGTACGTGACAATAAAGGTGTTCCTCATATCTTTGGCTCTTCCGATAAAGATGTCTATTTTGGATTAGGTTTTTCTCATGCACAAGATAGATTATGGCAAATGACATTAATGCGAAGAACTGCTCAAGGTCGTTTGTCTGAAATATTCGGAGAAGAAACTTTAAAGTCGGATGAGTTTATTAGAAGGTTAGGAATTTATGATATTGCAAGGTCATCCTTACAATACCAATCACCAGAAGCCATTAATGCTTTATTAGCATACTCTGAAGGCATTAATGCATGGTTAAAAATACTCAGTAAAAATGCGTTGGGGCGTGGAGCCCCTGAATTCTTTTTATTTAAACCTGAAATTGAACCTTGGTCACCAACTGACAGTCTAGCTATACTTAAACTTATGGCTATCAAGTCCAGTGATCACTTGGAATCAGAAATATTGCGTGCTCAAATTTCATTAATGATAGGTAACAAAAAAATTCAAGATATATTGCCTGATGATCCAAGTCTTCAAAAAAAATCTTTACTAGAATTTAGCAATATATTTAATCAACAACGAAATATTGACATTAATTTATATGAAAGAGATAAATTTGATAGTTTAGGACAATTTAAAAATATACCAGCATCAAATATTTGGGCAGCCCATCCAAAACGAACCACGGCAAAATCAAGTTTACTTGCTGCAGACCCACATAACAACTTATCAGCTCCAGGGTATTGGTCACTTGCAAGGTTAGAACTAAACAGAAGTGGAGTAATTGGTGCCACTATTCCTGGTCTACCTATAATCATGTCTGGAAGATCTAAAAACCTTGCATGGGGTTTTGCTTCAGGAAGCGGTGATGATACAGACATATATATAGAAGAATTAAACCCATTAAATGTAAATGAATATAAGAATAAAAGTAAATTCGTTCCATTTACTTCCAAAAAAGAAATTATAAAAATATATAATGAAACAAGTAAAACTATAGATTTATTATGGGCTAATAATAGGCCAGTCATACCAAATAATTTTTATGATATTAATCAAATAATGCCAGAAAATAAAGTTGCGAGTATAAGATCTACCGCACTTGAGCCATTTGACAAATCTTTTAGCTCATTATTTCATATGATGTCAGAAACAAATTTAAACTCAGCACAGAACCAATTTGAAGACTTTGTCGCTCCTATTTATAATATGGTTTTAGCCGATAGAAATAACATTTCACTAAAAGTAATTGGAAAAATTCCAAAAAGAAATATTAATCATGTTGGGCAAGGGAGAATACCGTCTCAAGGTTGGCTGGAAAGAAATCAATGGGAAGGGTATTTTAGCTATGAAGAAAACCCGGGTATAACTAATCCTGAAGATGGGATTGTTGCAAATACAAACAATAAAACAACAGACAAAAAATTTCCAAATCATATTACACATAGATGGGGTGATAATTACAGAATTAAACGTTTGTCAAAACTTATGAATGAAAGAAAAATTCATACCCGTGATAGCTTTATGGAAGCACAATTAGATACCATTTCAATAGCAGCAAGAACTATTTTGCCGCTCATTGCAAAAGAACTTTGGTATACAGATAAAATAAAAAACAATACAAAGAAAAACATCTTAGCATCTCAAGCACTCAATTTGCTTGCAGATTGGAATGGTGAAATGAATGAACATATGCCTGAACCACTCATATATAGTTCTTGGATTTCTCACTTTCAAAAATTTCTGATTCGAGATGAATTAGGATCACTTTCAGTTAAATTTAATCAAATTGATCCAATATTTTTAGAACGCGTTTTACGTGATATTAATAATGCATCGAGTTGGTGTGATGTTATTCAATCATCAAAGATAGAAACATGTGATGAAATTGCCGTACAATCTCTTATTTCTGCAGTAGATGAGTTATCAAAAGTGTATGGAAATAACATAGAAAATTGGCAATGGGGTGAAGCTCATACAGCCAATCACAAACATCAAATTTTTGGCTCAATGCCAATATTTGGATGGTTATCAAATATTAGCCAAACAACTTCAGGCGGTGATAATACCTTAATGCGAGCTAAAATTAGCAATTTTGGCATAAACCCATTCGAGAATGTTCATTCAGCCGGATACAGAATGATAGTAGATTTTTCTGATTTAGAAAGTTCACTATTTATTATTTCAACAGGACAATCTGGACATATATTATCAAATCAATACGATAATTTAGCCAATCTTTGGAAGCGTGGGGATTATATTCCGATGGTTCTTGACCCAAAATTGGCGCGTGCAGGATCATTAGGCACAACAATATTAAAACAAAAGTTAGCTAATTAAACCTTTAAGAACTGTGCTGCCTGCTTAGGTGTCCAAGTAACTGATAATTCAAAAAAATGCTCATTAGATTTTTCATTTTTTACTAAGTTATTTTTATATAACCAAGCTCGCCTGCCACCTTCAGTTATTGCCAGTTTTACAATTTCAGAAATAGTAATTTCTTTTAAATTTTGATCAATTTGAAATAAAAGATCATTTAAGCCATCTCCAGTCAAAGCTGATACTGTTCTAATTCTATCAGCTCTATTTGATATATTTTTTGCATTATTTAAATCATCATTAGATAATAGATCTGTCTTGTTCCAAACTTCTAATATATCATTTTTAGCATCATCTGATATCTCAAGATCTTCAAGAATATCATTAACGTCATTAGCTTGTGCATCCGTTTCTGGATGTGAAATATCTCGAACATGCAGTATTAAGTTTGCATCTAATACTTCTTCAAGAGTAGCCCTAAATGCTGCAATCAATTGTGTTGGTAGCTCAGAAATAAAACCTACCGTATCTGATAAAATAATTTTTTGGCCAGAAGGAAGCTCTACTTCTCTCATTGTTGGATCTAAAGTTGCAAAAAGCATATCTTTTGCAAAAACTTTAGCACCAGTCATGTAATTAAATAATGTCGATTTTCCCGCATTAGTATAGCCAACAAGAGCTACGATAGGATAAGGAACTTTTTTTCTAGCAGACCTATGCAATTCACGTGTCTTAACAACTTTTTGAAGTTGCTTCTTTAATCTAAGAATAGCATCATCGATTTGTCTTCTATCACTTTCTATTTGGGTCTCACCAGCACCACCAACAAAACTTAAGCCACCACGCTGTCTTTCAAGGTGAGTCCATGAGCGCACCAAACGTGAGCGTTGATAATTTAGCGCAGCTAAATCAACTTGAAGAACTCCCTCACGTGTTTGAGCTCTATCACCAAATATTTCTAAAATTAACCCTGTTCGGTCTAAAACTTTTAGGTTCCATTGCTTTTCAAGGTTTCTTTGTTGTATCGGTGTTAATGGCCCGTCAATGATTACTAAATCAATTTCATGGTTTTTGAATACTTGGGCTAACTCATCTAGCTTACCTGATCCAAAAAGCGTACCAGCATTTGGTTTTTTTAATGGAATAACTGCTTGGTGTAATATTTCTATATCTAAAGCGTTTGCTAAAGAAACAGCTTCATCTAAAGAATGTTCAGGAGTTCGCCGTTTATTAGAAATTAATAAATTCGGATGTAGTACACTTACATGCATAAATTATTCCGATTGAGGTTCTTCACCATCATATAAGACAACAGGTTGAGCTGGCATAATAGTAGATATCGCATGCTTATAAACCAATTGAGATTGACCATCTCTTCTTAACAAGACACAAAAGTTGTCAAACCAACTAATATTACCCTGTAATTTAACGCCGTTAATAAGAAAAATCGTTACAGATATTTTTGCTTTTCGTACATGATTTAAGAATGCATCTTGCAAGTTTCTATTATCATTAGCCATTGTGACTGCCTTTTTTTATTAATTGCATTAACTGATGATGGAGCTCGTTAAATATGTAAAGCAATATTTTATAATAAAGCCTAAAATCGTAAATATATGTCTTATTTTTGCAAAAATTCCAACAGTTAGGTTATTTCAACCAATAATTTGGATTAAATAAGGCAATTACAGCTAACGCTTCTAACCTACCAAGAACCATGGCTATACAAAAAATAGCTTTTGCCAGATCTGACAGGTTTGAATAATATAAAGTACCATCACCAGCTACATTAACAAGAGGGCCTATCGTAGATAAACCAGATATTGCTAATATTAAACTATTTTCAAATGTTATTCCTGAAAAAGAAAACCCAAGTATAATCATTGCTAAACTTACTATAAACAACATAAAAAATATCCAAGCTGCGTATGCACCTTCCCTACGAAAGCTTCGTGCTTTATTTCCTGCTCCTGCAACTGAATGTGGATAGCTTAATCGTGTCATTTCTCTTACACCATGTTTGTAAAGTACATAGACTCTAAGTAACTTAACTCCTCCAGCTGTGGTTGCTATACCGCCACCAAGTACTGATAGACCCATCAGAATTATCCCAGGAGTACCCAATCCAGACCAAGCTTGCGAAACATTCCAATATTTACTTTCAAAACCTGTGGTAGTTAAGAAGGACATCACCATAAATACACCACCCCAAAAAGCAGATAATGCAGTAAAAAAATCAAAGTTTTCAGAAATATCAATAGCCCCAAACCAATGCCTCATAAACAATAATGATGGAATTGATACAATTAGTAAAAGCATGATATTTACTTCCTTATCACGCTTTAATCGCCGATATCCTTTTCCTTCTGAGTCTTGTTGATACATAAAGCGAGATATTGAAAATATTAAAAAAATCACAATTATCATTTCGCCTATTATTCCAGAATTTGTTCCATCAATACCGTTAACATTACTAATTCCACTTGTCGAAAAAGTGCTCATTGAATGAATTACTGCAACTAGTGGCCTATCACCGCTAATAATTAATATTATACTCATTAAAATAGTTAAGAAAAAATAAACAGGTGAGATTAAAATTGTATATTTGAATATTCTAGATCTTATATTTGCTCGTTTTATTTGAGTTTTTAAATCTTTTGAATTTTGTTTTTGCATATAGACATCGAACCCACCCAATCCAGCAGGTTGAAAAATAGACAATGCAGCAATCAACATTAATAATCCGCCAAACCAAGCTATTAACGCCCGCCATAAATGTATAACATCTGGAATTTTATCATTATTATCAAAAATAGAAGCCCCAGTTGTAGTGAAAGACGATAGCATCTCAAAATATGCGTCAAAAAAACTAATATTTATTACTAAATGATTTAATGGGGCAGCCATAAACATTGGTAATATTACAAAGCAGCAAAATAAATCAAAAATATTTGATACTATCTTATTTTGCAATCTCTTTGATGAAAATGCGATGCCCAATAAAACACAAATAATAAGAAAAAACGTTCCATGATAAAAGAAAGTTCTTGCGTAAAGCCATTGGTCTAATCTTGCTGAAAAAAATACTGGAATGTACATTGATAGAGAAGTTATCCCTAACATTAATACAAAGAGTGGTTGATTTTTAAAAATAACCATTATTAGAAAAAATCAATATTAACTTGAAATAATCTCTCTACTTCAGAAACATCTTTTGACAAAGTGAATATTATTACAATATCACCTTCTTCAATTTTTGTGTCACCTTCTGGTCTAAAAACTTTTCCATTTTTTTGAATGACACCAATTATTGAACCATCAGGCCACTCTACATCTCTAATTTTTGATCCAACTATTGGTGAAGTCGACATTACTTGAGCTTCAATAACTTCAGCTTCAGCATCCCCAATTGAATAAACAGCTCTAACACGCCCATGCCGAACATGGCGTAATATTGAAGAAACAGTTGTGGCCCTTGGGTTAACTGACGCATCTATATTTAATGGTTTCATGAGTGTTGTTAAAGTTGGGTCATTAATTAATGCTACTACCATTGGGCATCCTAGTGATTTTGCCCTGGCACACGCAAGAAGGTTAGTTTTATCATCATCAGTTACAGCTAAAACTGTGTCTGTCTTTGAAATATTAGCTTCTTCTAAGAGCTCCATGTCTAAACCATCACCGTGTAAAACAATTGTTCGCTCAAGCTGGTCTGCTATACGCTCTGCAGATTCTCTATTTGATTCAATTATTTTTGTATGAATCTTTACAGCATTACTTTCCAGTGCCTTAGCAACCATCAAGCCCACATTACCACCACCTATAATTATAACACGATCTTGTTTTTTATTGGCTTTACCAAATAATTCTAGACACCTATCTTTATCATCTGAATTGGTACAAACATAGACCTGATCATTCAAGAATAGCTGCTCTTGGCTGTCTGGAACTAACAATAATCCGTTACGTCTAATTGCTACCACATTTGCTCTTAGGTTAGGAAAAATTTCACTTAATTGACGTAAGGGTGTATTCAAAACATTACATTCCTCAGTTAATATTAATCCCAATAATTCAGCTTTTCCTTCCATAAAAGGCTCAGTATCAAAAGTTGCAGGTGACCTAAGTTGGCGAAGAGCCTGAATTGCAACTTCTTTTTCAGGAGAAATAACGACGTCAATTGGCAAGTGATCTCTTTGATATAAATCAGAATAGATTGCGTCAAGATACGATTGACCCCTCAACCGTGCTATTTTTCTTGGGATTTTAAAAACAGAGTGCGCCACTTGACATGTTACCATATTCACTTCATCGGAATAAGTCGCCGCAATAATCATATCAGCATCAGCGGCACCTGCCATTGACAAAACATCAGGGTATGAAGCATTTCCAGCAATACCATTAACATCAAGAGTATCCACTGCTCGAGCAACTAAATCTGAATTGTTATCTACGACAGTAACATCATTTTTTTCTGATGATAAATGACGGGCTATTTGCCAGCCAACTTGACCTGCACCACATATAATTATCTTCATCTATAGCTCCCAAAAAAACTTATAATTTTATATTCTTTAAATAATTCAAATTACAGCTTTATGATTATTCATTAGTATCAATATCATCTGTTTTTGCAACCCGCGCACCACTATCATTAGATGTTACTACATTTAATGATTTCAATTTTCTATGTAATGCAGAGCGTTCCATTCCAACAAAATTTGAAGTTTTAGAAATATTGCCTCCAAATCTATTAACTTGAGCAACTAAATAATCTCTTTCAAATAATTCACGTGCTTCACGCAAAGGCAATCCAAGCGTATTACTATTCAAATCAACTGTATTGTCATTACTTACAATATTTTTTGTCTGAAGTTCATTTACAGTTATTTCACCAGATTGTGCTCCAAGTATTAAAGATCTCTCTAATACATTTCTTAATTGCCTTATATTTCCTGGCCAGTTTCTAGATTGAAGATGTACTAATGCCTGTTGACTTAAATTACGTTTTGGCAGACCTTGTTTTTCGCTCAATTCACTAATAAAGAAATTAGAAATTAATGGAATATCCTCAATCCTTTCCTCCAATGATGGTACGGAAATCGGTATAACATTTAGCCGATGATATAATTCTTCTCTAAAATTTTTATCTTTTATTTCAGCTAATAAATTATGACTACTTGATGAAATTACTCTAAAATCA
The DNA here is from genome assembly GCA_905182285.1 of uncultured Amylibacter sp. GTDB lineage: Bacteria > Pseudomonadota > Alphaproteobacteria > Rhodobacterales > Rhodobacteraceae > Amylibacter. The sequence continues at coordinate 28,487 of CAJJAY010000018.1, forward strand.
ACTGATACATTAGTATTTCCGCCTATTCTCATAAATTGCTGATCAACCAAAATTCTTAAAATCTTAGATTGTGTCCCAATTGGCATATCACCCACTTCATCCAGATATAAAATACCTCCGTTAGCCTTTTCTAGCAAACCCATGTGAACTTTACCATTGACTTCAGATCCAAATAATAACTCTTCCATTCGTTCTGAAGACATTGATGCAGAATTGACTGTTATAAAAGCAAAGTCTTTTCGAGGTGAATTTTTATGTATATATCGTGCTGCAACTTCTTTTCCCGCCCCTGATGAGCCAGATAACATAATTCTACTATTTCCACTTGATACTTTTTCGAGTTGTTGTTTGAAATTTTTGAAAACAGACGAGTTTCCAATTAACTCAAACGATGGTATTTCCCTAACTTTGAATGCTGCATTCTCAGACCTTAATCGAGAAGTCTCCATTGCCCGTGCTATTACAACTGTAAGTTGGTCTATATTAAATGGTTTTTCTATAAAATCATATGCACCTTGTTTAATTGCAGCCACCGCAATTTCAATATTGCCATGGCCCGATATAATTACTATCGGGATATCTGGATTGCTTAATTTGACATGTTTTAGAATATCAATTCCATCTAGTTTACTTTCTTTTAACCAAATATCTAAAATAATTAATTGAGGTTTAGATTTTTTAATTGATTTAAATGTCTCTTCTGAATTTGCAGCTAAGTCAGTAGAATAGCCTTCATCAATTAAGATATCGGATACTAATTCACGGATATCTTTTTCATCATCCACAATTAATATATCACCCATGTTCTTCCACCTCTATGCTATTATTAGCTATTTTTTCGTTATCAATAATGATTTCTTTTGGAAAGATAATACGCATTTTAGCGCCAAAATCTTCATTGTTCGAGAATGGAGATGCATCTAACAATTCTAAAGAACCATTGTGCTCCTCTATTATTTTTTTTACTATTGAAAGTCCTAAACCAGTACCATTTTCTCTATTTGTAACATATGGTTCAAATAATCTTGAGCGTTCTTGGGTTGGTAAACCTATTCCATTATCTTCAATTATGATCTCAAGATTATTGACATCTTTTTTAATAAATATTCTAATTTCAGGATCAAATTTGTTTGTTGAATTTAGTTTAGCTTTACTTTCGATTGCCTCACCCGCATTTTTAATTAAATTAGTAAAAGCTTGGTTGATCATAGTTTCATCGACATTCACATTAATGTCCCCATGAGGGTTCTTTAACTTTATTTTAATTGCTGGTGAAGAAATTTCAAATAATAATATAACATCTTTTAATAATTTTGTTATATTAACAGATCGTTTTATAGGTTCTGGCATTCGAGCAAACTTTGAAAATTCGTCAACTATTCTTCGCAAATCATTTGTTTGCCGTATTATTACATCACAATATTGTGATAAATTATCTTCTTCAGCGCCAACCATAGGTGAGTACTTTCTCTTCAATCGTTCAGCAGATAATTGTATTGGAGTAAGTGGATTTTTTATTTCATGTGCAATACGCTGAGCAACATCTCCCCATGCAGCTAACCTTTGGGCAGAAACTAAATCGGTGACATCATCAAATGTTATTACGTAGCCTTCAACTAATAAATCTTCAGAAATACGAGCAGAAACTCTTACAAGAAGAATTTCTGTTGCACCAGCTCGTGTTAATTTAATTTCTTGCTGTTGTGTCTTATTTTCATTTTTTTGAATTAAAAGAAATAAATCCACAAATTCAGGAACTGCTAATTTAATACTTTTACCTTCATGGTTTTCTGCATTTAAATTTAATAATTTTTCTGCGGCTAGATTTATAAAACCTACATTACCATCCGATGATAAACCAATTACACCAGCTGTAACACCAGATAGAACACTATCAAATAATCTGCGTCTTCGTTCAGTATAATCATTTGCAGTGATCAAATCATCTCTTTGGCGCTTTACCTGTTTTGTCATGTGATTAAAAACTCGACTAAGCATTGCTATTTCATCATCACCTTTTTCTTCGATCACTTGCACATCAAAATCACCTGCACCAAGTCTTTGTGCAGCTCCAGCTAATCGTCCTACAGGTCTTGACAGACGTTCAGCAAATAACATGCCTAAAAGTATTGAAGATAAAATTACAAAAGTTGCAAACCCAAAATATAAAAGTCCATACGACCAAAGAATTTTTTCACGCTGAGCTTCCATAGTATTGTATGTGATGGCAGATTCCATTGTTTTATCTAAAAGATTAAGAATGTTTCCATCGACCACTCTTGAGATATATAAATATTTATCAGCAAAGCTTTCTAATTTTATTAATCCTCTAAATTCATTATTTGGCCAATCTTCAATTATAAATAAATCACCAGTTTTAGCACTATCCATTGCTTCTTGGTTAGGCTCCTCATAACCAAATAAATAACTTAGCTCTCCTCTAGATCGCAAGTTAGCATTTTCATCAATAATATATGCTTCTTTAAGACCTCTTTGTATAAGATTCTGATACGAAATTAATTGAAGCCTCAAATCACTGTCACTAACAAATGAATTAGTATCTTTATATTCATTCAGTCTAATAGCCATAAATTTTAGATCTACTTTAAGGTCATTACTTTGTTCATTTTTATATGCTTTAGCTGCTGACAAAGAAGAACTAACTACGTTTTGTACATTTTTTGAAAACCAGCCCTCCACACCAATACTTAATGTAACCACAGCAAATACAGCTACAAGAACTGTTGGTATTAATGCAACTATTGCGAACACACGACTCAATCGCATATGCAGACGAGAACCTGCGGACTTTGCTCTACGAGCAGCAAACATTCTCATCACAGAATATCCAACGATTGCTATAACAACTAAAAGGTATATTCCATCAATAAGAAGAATAAATCGCAATACATTACTTAAATTACTGCCAAATTCACCCTGTAATATGTATACTGTTAGACCTGTTAATATTGGCCCTAACAATATTAAAGACCAAGCTGAAATAATCAAAAATTTGCGGCGGTTACGCCACTGTTTAATTTTTCTTTTAAAATTATCAATCATATCACAGGTACTAATAGTTCTATATTTGTTACACTATGTGACATCATTACATCATTTTTTTACTTCTTGTAACAACAATATCAAGGTCTTTAATTTTCTTTCTCAAAGTGTTCCTGTTTATACCTAACAATTCCGAAGTTTTAATTTGATTACCTCTCGTCGCTGATAATGATAGAGCTATGAGAGGTAATTCAATTTCTTTCATTATACGATTATAAAGTCCTGGAGGTGGTAACGTATCACCGTGCAAATCAAAGTATCTTTTAATATGCGTTTCAACTGAAGAGGATAACTTACCATTTTTAATATCTTCTTCATTTGGACTTACAGATGGTATTAAATTTAAATTTTCATCAACGTGAATATCATTTATTTCATCATCAGATATTAAAACTACTAATCTATTAACAAAATTTTCTAATTCCCTAATGTTTCCAACCCAAGGAGCATTTTGTAATAACTGTATAGCTTTTTTTGAAATATTTTTTTGTGGCAAACCTGACAAAGCAGATAATTGTAAGAAATGCCTTGTTAAATCAGGGATATCACCCAATCTATCTCTTAGCGGAGGCAAATTTATATTAACAACATTTAACCTATAAAATAAATCTTCTCTTATAATGCCTTGACTTATGAGGTTCTGCAGAGACAACCTTGATGAAGAAATGAATCTATATTTTTTCTCAATCACAATGTCTGATCTTAATAAATCAAGTAATTGTAACTGAATTTCATCTGACATTTCAGAAATTTCATCAAAATAAATTGTAGAATTTTTTGATGCAGGAGATATTTTTAAATCTTCTTTTCCTCCTATCAAAATTCCCTCAATTCTTTCAACATTTGATGAAGAAATATTAATTCTAATGAAGTCATTTGATGCTCTAGGACCTAGATCATGCATTGCATGAGCTAGGAGATCTTTGCCAGTTCCACTTTCTCCAGTAATAACTGTTGAGAGATCGGTATTTAAAATTCTTGCTAAAAACCTATATACATCTTGCATTGGAGGCGAGGAACCAACTAATGGCAAATCTGGTTCAACATTCCCATCAACTGGTATAACAGTGTTCGCTGTTCCTTGGTTTTGTAACGCTTTATTAACTTTTGATAATAGTTCTTTTAAATCAAATGGTTTTGGTAAATAATCATAAGCACCTAATTCGGCAGCTTTTATTGCAGTAATCACAGTATTTTGTGCGGATATAATTATAACAGGTAAATCTTTACGCTTTTTCTTTATAACAGGTAACATTTCCAAACCATCCCCATCTGGAAAGTTAACATCCGATATAACTACATCACCATTACCCTCATCTATCCAACGCCATAGTGTTTCTATACTTCCTGTGGCCCTAACCTTACAACCTGCTCGAGTAAGCGCTTGTGTCAATACAGCTCTTATTGTTCTATCATCATCAGCGACTAATATAGTTCCATCCATTATATTTTATCCTTAAAAGATTTTTTCCATACCGGAAGTCGAAAAGTAAAAGTGGTTCCACTTTCTTCCGAAGAACACTCAATTAAACCACCATGACTGGTGATTATTTTAGAGACCAATGATAATCCCAGACCTGTACCATTTACTTTTGATGATACAAAAGGTTCAAATATTTCATCTACAATATTTGAAGGAATTCCTTTACCATTATCAATAATGTCAATTTGCAGTGGCAAAATTTCTGTTTTATTTCCAGAAACAGCATATCGAACACCTGAATTATATGATGTTCGAATTTTTATTTTACCACGTTCATTTTTAATTGACTCACAAGCATTTTTTAAAATATTTTGAAAGACTTGTAGCATTTGATCAGTATCTCCAGATGCATCAGGTAATGACGGATCGTAAAATTTAATAAATTCTATTCCTGATCCAAAGCCTGCCGAAGATGATCTGATAGCCCTATCCAAAATATCATGGATATTATAGGCATTTCTAGTTGCAGGACGAACATCTGAAAATATTTCAAATCTATCAACTAAAGTGCCAATTCTTTTAGTTTCTTGCCCTATCATTTCAGCTAATTCTACGTCATCTTTAGAAGCATTCATTGCTAAAAGTTGGGCTGCACCGGAAATTCCCGCAAGGGGATTTCGAATTTCATGTGCTAACATTGAAGCCATAGCGGTAACGGAACGTGCGGCAGTGCGTTGTGTAGATGATTTACTTATTTTTTGTGCAAAACTTGTAGGCTGGATGATTAATAAATAATTTGTACTATCTTTATCTAATGGGTTTATATGAAGATTACACTCAATAGAAAGCCTATCTAAAGTAGAAATTTCTATACCATATTGACTAAAAGACGAGTTCTGTTTCTTTACTTGCTTTACTGTTTCTATAACAATTGAATTTTTTCCAAAAAATAATCCTAAATTTTTACCTATCATGTGGCTCTGAGATGTATGCACAATTTGCTCTGCTGCAGAATTACCCTCAATAATGTTTAAATTCGAATTTATTACGAAAGCAGGAAAAGGGATTGTATTCCAGATATGGGTAAAATCAACTACAGTCATACATTCAACTCTTCTTCATATAAGGATGATATCATAGATAATACTTTTTTTGGGTCAGTTTCTGTTTGTAATGCTCGTCTTTTAGAAACATCTACTCCAATATAATCCATGTACCAGCCCAGATGTTTTCTTGCGACTTTGTTGCCATGTTCTTGACCATAAAAATGCAACATCTCAAGATAATGATTTGAAATCATTGTAGTAAAATCCTTACCTTGTGGGACATTAGGGGGCTCAGTGCCAAATATTTCTGATGCTATTTGAGCTAATATCCAAGGCTTTCCTTGGGCGCCTCTGCCAATCATAACTCCATCAGCTTGAGACTGATCCATGGCTAATTTTGCAGTTGATGTATCGATGATATCACCATTTGCAATAACGGGAATAGTAACTGCTTTTTTTACATCTTGTATTTTATTCCAGTTCGCTGATCCTTTATAAAACTGACATCTTGTTCGACCATGAATCGTAACCATTTTAATACCAATTTTTTCTGCACTAGCAGCTAAATGAGCAGCATTTAAATCATCATCATCCCAGCCTAATCTTGTTTTTAAAGTTACAGGAACATCTACAGCGTTTACGACTGCTTCAATAAGCTCTAATGCTAATTTTGGTGTTCGCATTAAAGCAGAACCTGAAGCACCGTTCACAACGCTTTTTGCAGGGCACCCCATATTAATATCTATTATTTTTGCGCCATTTCCTGCAATTAGCTTTGCACATTCAGACATCCAATACGCATCCCGGCCAGCAATTTGCACTGATGTGCCTTCTATATTTAATCCCAGCTCTGCTCTAGCACGTGCATCTTTTCCTTTTTGCATAATTTCATGGCTAGCAACCATTTCAGAAACCACAAGACCCGCACCAAAACTTGAAACAAGGTTTCTGTAAGGTAAGTCTGTAATTCCAGCTAATGGTGATAAAAATACAGGGGGCGAAACTGCCTGTTTTCCAATCATTATTGTGCTCATGATCAATTTATAGGCAGTTAAATCTTAAACTACAAGTTTAATCGAACTTGCATCAGTAATGTTTCAATCTATAAACAGAGATATGAATTCTATAACAGCCATAATTGTAGCAGCAGGTCGAGGCACAAGAGCCGGAAATGGCATACCTAAGCAGTATCGTAAAATTGGAAAAAAATCTATTTTACATCATACAATTAATTCACTTTTAGCTCATAATAAAATAAACAATGTTTTATGTGTAATTCACGAAGATGATATAACGCTATTTGCAGACATAGCATCAAAAATAAATAATATTAGACTTTCTAAAGCTATATTAGGTGGAGAAACAAGATCAGAAAGTGTTTTTAATGGCCTCAAATCTGCCTCTAGCGATTATGTACTTATTCATGATGGAGCTAGACCATGCCTTCCAATAAGCGCATTAAATCGACTTATTGATGGCTTGGAAAAAAATGATGCTTGTTTTTTAGGTCTCCCAGTAGTCGACACATTATGGTCAGTATCTAATACGAAAATTACAGAAAACATACCTCGAGAGACTGTTTGGAAAGCCCAAACTCCTCAAGCATTTAAATTAAGTAAAATATACAACGCATATAAAAACACAAATCAGACAAGTACAGATGACGTTGGAATTGCACATGCTGCTGGAATAAAGGTTACACCTATAATTGGATCTGAAAAAAATATTAAGATAACAAATCCAGAAGATTTCAATTTAGCAGAACAATATATAGGAAATAAAATGGATATAAGAGTTGGTAATGGATTTGACGTGCATGCATTAGGAATTGGTAGTTATATAATTCTTAACGGAATAAAAATACCACATACAAAATCCATGATAGGTCATTCAGATGCTGATGTGGCTATGCACGCAATAACTGATGCTATTTTTGGTGGCCTATGTGAAGGTGACATAGGTCAATGGTTTCCGCCAACTGATAAAACATGGGAAAATGCTTCTTCTGATATATTTCTCAAAAAAGCAGTCAAATTGTGTGAAGAGCAAAATTATTCAATTAATCATATTGACTGCACTATTATCTGTGAAACTCCAAAAATTGGACCTCATGCAGAAAAAATGCGAGAAAATATTGCAAAAATAACAAATATTTCTATTTCAAAAATATCGATTAAAGCAACAACAACAGAACAGTTAGGGTTTACTGGAAGAAATGAAGGAATCGCAGCACAAGCAACTGCGACATTAATTAAAAAATGATGCGCTTAATATCAACTTGGTTTTATATAGGCCTTTTAAAACCAGCACCTGGAACGTGGGGCTCACTTGGATCCCTGCCCTTTATTTATGTTTTTCTTCTATTGAATTTTACTATTTGGCACCTAATGACTTTGTGCATATTAATTTTTTTTCTTGGGTGGTGGGCAACTTTTATAGAAACCAGAAATATTAAAGAACATGATCCAGCTGAAATTGTTATTGATGAAGTTGTTGGCCAATGGATTACGTTTTCTCCACTTTTTTTAATTTTATCAAATATAAAATTTAATACTTCAATTTCAGAAAATACTATATTCATAAATGCAGATAGTTCAGTTTATTCAATGCACATTATATACATATTTATATGTGCATTCGCATTATTTCGATTTTTTGATATTTTAAAACCATGGCCGATAAGCTGGGCTGATCAGATATCATCACCATTTGGAGTAATGTTTGATGATGTACTTGCAGGCCTATATGCTGCATTATCCTTATCTATCATTTTATTTTTTGGATTTACGCTATGAGCCACATTAAAGAAATACTAAAACTTTCACAAAAAATTGGATGGCGCATATCAACCGCTGAAAGTTGTACTGGTGGATTAATTTCTAGTGCATTAACTTCAATACCTGGCTCTTCAGTTTTTTATGATAGAGGTTTTATTACGTACTCAAACGACGCAAAAATTAATATGCTTGGCGTAAGCAGATCATCTTTAACTACTTTTGGCGCAGTTAGCGAACAAGTAGCAATTGAAATGGCTGATGGCTCCATAAAAAATTCATTGGCTGATTTGGCCTTATCTGTGACTGGAATAGCTGGCCCCGGAGGATCCGATTATAAAGAAGAAGGAACAGTATGCTTTGGCTTAGCTCTAAAGGATGGATCAAGTTTTTCCAAAACTAAATTTTTTGGTGCAATTGGCCGAGATAATGTGAGAAATGAAGCTACAAATTATGCAATTAAATTGATTTTTGAAAAATTGAGTCAAAATACATAACGTCTTTTTAAGATGCACAATAAATCACATTAATATAAAATTTATGCCTAATTTATAATCAAATAATATTTCCGATAACATAAATAGACATTTAATCTTTATAATTGAATGGCTTTTCTCCATGGAAATTAAAACAATTTGGAGAAAATAATATGAATGGTGCTGATACAGCTTGGATAATGGTAGCAACAGCCTTGGTTTTGTTTATGACACTTCCTGGATTAGCTTTGTTCTATGGTGGATTAGTAAGAGCAAGAAATGTTCTTTCAGTATTTATGCAATGTTTTGCAATTGCTTGTTTGATGTCGATATTATGGCTTGGCTTTGGATATTCAATAGCTTTTGGAGATGGGAATCTTTTTTGGGGAGGCACTGGAAAAATGTTTCTTTACAATATTACTCCAGACACTTTGTTTGGAACAATTCCTGAAGTTTTATTTTTTGCCTTCCAGATGACATTTGCAATTATCACTCCTGCTCTGATTGTTGGTGCATATGTTGAAAGGGTTTCTTTTTCTTTTGTATTATTCTTTTCATCACTCTGGATGATTTTTGTATATGCACCAGTCACGCATTGGATTTGGGGTGGTGGCCTTTTATCTGGCGCAGATGGCTCACTTTTTGTTAACGGTGTAAAAGATTTCGCAGGTGGAATAGTAGTCCATGAAACGGCTGGCATTGCTGCACTTGTTGTTGCAATTGCATTAGGCCCTAGATTAAAGAAAAATGTCCCCCCTCATAACCCAGGATATGTAATGCTAGGAGCCGCTATGCTTTGGGTTGGATGGTTCGGTTTTAATGGAGGGTCACAATTAGCTGCAGATGGTGGAGCTGCTATGGCTATAACAGTAACACATATATCAGCTGCGACAGCTTCATTAACATGGGCTTTATATGAACGTATCAAATATGGCAAAGCATCTCTAGTAGGATTAGTTACAGGTACAATTGCAGGATTAGCATCAATCACACCTGCCTCAGGATGGGTATCCCCTATTGAAGCATTATTAATTGGAGCAATAGCAGGCGTATTATGTCAATTTATGTGTGAAATTATAAAGAATTTCTTTAAGATAGATGACACACTTGATGTATTTGCAGTACACGGTATCGGCGGTATATTTGGAACAATAATGTTAGCAGTATTTGGTTATGCCGGTTGGTCAGAACAAGTAGGATCATTGTTAATAGTTGGTGTATTTACTATTACTGTCACTTATCTAATTGTTAAAATTGTTATCCTCTTTTGCCCTATTAGAGTAACTGAAGAAAATGAATATTTAGGCTTAGATCAATCATCACATGGTGAACGAGCATATGATATGACTTCTTAAATAAAACAAAGATCCCAAAATAATATAATTTTAGGATCTTTGTTATAAATTTATGAATAAAGATTTATGGCGCGATCTTCAAAAGCCTTTACAATTCGTTGCATTGCCTCATTAAAAACAATACCTATTAAAGCCTGCAAAACTTTAGATTTGAATTCAAAGTCAACAAAAAAATCTGCTTCACACCCACCCTCAACATCACGAAAAATCCAATGATTATTTAAGTATTTAAATGGACCATCTAAATATTCTACATCAATTGAAAACTTTTCGGGCATTAGAGACACTTTTGATCCAAATCTTTCTCGAAATACTTTAAAAGATATAATTAAATCTGCTTCAACAATAGTTTTATTATCATCAACGATAACATTTCGAATTCTTGAAGCAGTACACCAAGGTAGAAATTTTGGGTAAGACTCTACATCAGCAACAAGATCATACATCTGTTTAGAGCTAAAAGGCATTATACGTTTTTCTGCGTGTGTAGGCATGAATGTGTTTTATTTAAATAAAACACATTCGTCATCCCAAAAAATTAGAAAAGTAGAAAATATTTTTCCATTGATGCTTATCAGCTTATGATTTAAAAATTTTACATACATGAAATTAAAACAATTTACATAAGTGAAAAAAGCAATGGATCATACAAACTATACTGTAGAAACAATGATTTCAGCAAAATCTATTGCTGCAAGATGTGAAGAACTTGCTGAAGATATATCTCTTTATTTTAAGGATACAGACAAACTTATTGTTGTTGGCTTATTACGAGGGTCATTTGTATTTATCGCTGATTTAGCTAGAGAACTTAAGTTACCATGTGAAGTTGATTTCCTTGAGACTTCATCTTACGGAAACTCAACTGAAAGCTCGCGTGAAGTGAGAATTTTAAAAGACTTAAGAGGCGAAATTGAAGGCCGAGATGTTTTAGTTATAGAAGATATAGTTGATACAGGTCATACACTTCATCATGTGAAATCATTATTAGAGTCTAGAAAACCTGCAAGATTAAAGGTTTGTGCATTATTAGATAAACCAGCAAGACGTGAAGTTGAGATTAAGGCAGATTGGATAGGCTTTGAAATACCTGATGAATTTGTAGTTGGCTATGGTATAGATTATGCACAAAGAAATAGAAATCTTGACCATATTGGAAAGGTTGTTTTTAAATAATAATCAATTCAATTTTCTATAATCATTGATATAAAGATAAATGATAGAAATCATTTTATAATCGCACTTGATTGAAATGCCTTCGTCACCTATTAGGTCAACTTCGGCTGGCCATGTGTATTAACATTTGACGGCGATTCGACTTCGGATCCCTAGGTTTTAGCCATCAATAGTCTGTATTAGCGCCGTTAGGCATACAGGCCTAAATCTAGAGAGCGAATATAAACATGCTAACAGGCACAGTAATTTGGTATAATCCTGTAAAAGGTCTTGGTTTTATAAACCCTGATCAGGGCGGAGATGACGTTTTTGTCCATATGTCTGCACTTAAAGCTTCTGGCTTAAAAGTAGTAAAAGAAGGCGACATGATAACTTACGAATTATTATTAGATGAAAAAACAGGTAAAAAAGCAGCGTCAAACGTTACAGTGCTAAAAAAAGATGAAGCATCTTTATTAACATCTGCATCTTCAAAGCCAAAAAATCGTGATGAGAAGAAAAAACAACGTGTGGAGCAACCTAAATCTGATGCAAGCGCATTTTCAAAATTAGGATTAGACGACGAAATAGTTAAAGCTTTGGGATTTCTTGGCTATTCGTTGCCAACACCAATACAATCACAAGCAATACCAGCTGTTTTAGATGGCAAGGACTTAGTAGGCTTGGCGCAAACAGGCACAGGAAAAACCGCTGCTTTTGCCTTGCCTTTAATTCAACAGCTTTTAATGAATCCAATTGCAATAAAGGCACGTTCAGCAAGAGCTATAATTCTTTCTCCAACTCGTGAATTAGCGCTACAGATACATGAAGCATTCGTAAGTTTTGGCAAACGACTTCCCTTGAATTTCACACATGCAATAGGCGGCGCTCCAATTCGTAAACAAATGCGTGATCTATCAAAGGGTGTTGATATTTTAGTAGCAACTCCAGGAAGATTAGAGGATCTTGTTGATCAAAAAGGTTTGCGGCTGGATGAAACAAAGTTTTTAGTTTTAGATGAAGCTGATCAAATGCTTGATATTGGTTTCCTACCAGCAGTTAAACGAATTATTTCAAAAGTTAACAGTGACCGGCAAACATTACTATTTTCTGCAACAATGTCTAAAGAAATTAAAAAGTTGACAGAAACCTACCTAACAGATCCAGTACAAGTATCTGTTACTCCAGAAAATTCCACTGTTGATAAAATTGAACAAAGCTTAATGCACTTATCAAAACAAAATAAAAGTTTAGCTTTACAAAGAATAATATCCTCTAACCCAAAAAAACGAGTTATTGTATTCTCAAGAACCAAACACGGATCTGATAAGTTAGTAAAATGGTTAGGAACGCAAAACATTGGCGCGGATGCAATACATGGAAATAAATCACAAGGGCAACGCCAAAGAGCACTAGACGATTTCAAAAAAGGAAAAACTTTTGTATTGATTGCTACAGATATTGCGGCACGAGGAATAGATATTCCGGACATAGAAATTGTTATAAATTTTGACTTACCAAATGTTCCAGAATCTTATGTTCATAGAATTGGTCGTACTGCTCGAGCAGGTGCTGATGGAAAAGCAATTGCATTTTGTGCTCCCGATGAACACAAACAATTATGGGACATTGAAAAAGTTATCAAAATGGACATTCCAGTAGTTGAGATGGAAGGCCTAACTCAAAACTTAATACCAAATTTTGATAAACCAACCCCCCGTCGAAGAGGTGGAGGCGCGAATTCAAAAAGAGGGTCCGGACCTCGAGATAATAATTCCCGAAATAAATCTAAAACTGGCAAAAAATCATTTAAGGGTGGAGGCAACAAAACACTTAAGAGATAACATTATATTAATTTAGCTTTGGTTAGTATCTAACACTAATCAAAGCTATTAAATTATTTTCCAAATTTTGCTAATCTTGCTTCTCTCAATTGATAAAAATCGTCCCCAGCATGATAGCTTGAACGAGTTAATGGAGATGCTGATACCATCAAAAAACCTTTATTATATGCAGTTTTTTCATACGTTTTAAATTCATCTGGTGTAACAAATCTATCAACAGCATGATGCTTTGGTGTTGGTTGCAAATATTGGCCAATTGTCAGAAAGTCTATGTTTGCCGCCCGCATATCATCCATAACTTGAACTACAGATTGTTTATTTTCACCTAAACCAACCATTATTCCTGATTTAGTAAACATTGTAGGATCTATTTCTTTCACACGTTGTAATAGTCTCAAGGAATGAAAATATCTAGCTCCTGGCCTAACCTCTGGATATAATCCAGGCACTGTTTCTAAATTGTGGTTAAATACATCAGGTTTTGCATCAACCACAGTTTTTAAAACACTATCATCACATCGAATAAAATCTGGAGTTAATATTTCAATAGTTGTATTTGGTGACTGTTTTCTTATGGCTCGAATTGTTTGTGCAAAATGTTCTGCACCACCATCCTTAACGTCATCACGGTCAACAGAAGTAACCACCACATGATTTAAACCGAGTTTTTTAACTGCATCAGCCACCCGGCCTGGTTCAAATACATCTAGATCTTCAGGTGGCTTACCTGTCGCGATATTACAAAAAGTACATGCTCTAGTGCAAACCTCACCCATAATCATCATAGTCGCATGTCCCTGGGACCAGCACTCTCCAACGTTTGGACAACCAGCCTCCTCACATACTGTGACTAATTTATTTTCACGCAATATATCTCGTGTTTTTTTATAACCTTCAGATATTGGTGCTTTAACTCGAATCCAAGAAGGTTTGCTCGGTTGAGCATTATCTGGCTTGTGAGCTTTTTCAGGATGACGCTCTGCTGGAATAGTTAGGTCACGCATTAAATTAATCCTTGTTTAATAAATATATATATAATGTGAATTGAAAAGTCTTGTATGAAAAATCAAAATAAATTCCAAATCACAAATTAAAATTAAAAATTTTATTTATATCAAAAAAGGGCCATCTAAATGGCCCTTTAATGTAAATTATTTACATAGATATTTAAACTAGATCAAATCGATCAGAATTCATTACTTTGTTCCAAGCAGCAATAAAATCAGTAATAAATTTTGATTTATTGTCATCTTGAGCATAAACTTCTGCTAAAGCACGTAACTCAGAATTTGAGCCAAACACCAAATCAACACGTGTAGCCGTTCTAACAATACTACCAGTAATCTTATCTTTTGCTTCATAGCTATTTGGCCCTGTTGAATTCCATTCAACATCCATGTCCAATAACATATTAAACCAATCAGCATTCAGAGCGCCACCAGCACTCCAAGTACCATGGCCGCATTCGCTAATACCTATTGAGCGAAGTCCACCAACTAAAACTGTCATTTCAGCAGGGGTCAAACCTAATAAATGGGCCTTATCCAACATCATTTCTTCTGGAGAAACAGTGAAATTAGTTTTTTGATAGTTTCGAAAGCCATCAGCCATAGGTTCAAGTACTGCAAAAGACTCAACATCAGTTTGTTCTTCTGATGCATCACCCCGGCCTGACTCAAATTCTACTGCAACTCCACTTGCCATTTCAATACCTACGGCTCCACTTAATACAATTACATCAGCTAAGCTTGCGCCATGTTCTTTAGCTATAGGATTAAGTATGTCCAATACACGTGCTAATTGTTCTGGCTTATTTACATCCCAATCTTTCTGAGGTGACAATCTTATACGAGCGCCATTAGCACCACCGCGCATATCTGTTCCACGGAAAGTAGAAGCAGATGCCCATGCAGTCTCAACCATTTCTAGCACAGATAATCCTGACGATTTTAGAGATGCACGAATAGCATTAATATCATAATCAGTAGATCCAATTGGTACAGGATCTTGCCATATCAGTTCTTCCTGAGGGACATCAGGACCTTGATAACGAATTTTTGGGCCCATATCACGATGAAGTAACTTGTACCAAGCCTTTGCAAAAGCATCAGCCAACTCCTCTGGATTTTGATGATAGCGTTTAGATATAACTTTGTAAGTAGGGTCTTTGATCATTGCCATATCAGCAGTGGTCATCATTGGAGTGACCTTAAGGCTAGAATCGTCAACCTCAGGGGCCATATCAGACTCAGAAATATCAACTGGATGCCAGATATTTGCTCCAGCAGGACTTTTTGTAAGAGCCCAATCATATTTAAACAACAGGTCAAAATATCCATTATCCCATTGAGTTGGATTTGCTGTCCAAGGACCTTCTATTCCACTTGTAATTGCATCACGACCAACACCTGAAGCGTAACTATTTTTCCAACCAAAGCCCATTTGTTCGATTGGGCTTCCTTCAGGTTCTGCGCCTACATGCTTTGGATCACCCGCACCATGTGCTTTTCCAAATGTATGTCCACCTGCGACTAAAGCTACTGTTTCTTCATCATTCATTGCCATTCTGCCAAATGTCTCACGAATATCCTGAGCACTTAATAGTGGGTCAGGATTTCCGTTTGGCCCTTCTGGATTAACATATATAAGACCCATTTGTACTGCTGCTAATGGGTTCTCCAACGACTGCCGAGTGTCTTGATATCGGTTATCTGCCAACCAATCAGTTTCGACTCCCCAGTATATATCTTCTTCAGGATGCCAGATATCTTCACGTCCACCACCAAATCCAAAAACTTTTCCACCCATAGATTCAATAGCAATATTTCCTGTCAGAATTAATAAGTCTGCCCAAGAAATTTTATTGCCATATTTCTGTTTAATAGGCCAAAGCAAACGACGCGCTTTATCAAGATTACCATTGTCAGGCCATGAATTCAGTGGTGCAAATCGCTGAGCACCAGTACCGCCGCCACCTCTACCATCACCCGTACGATATGTACCTGCTGCGTGCCATGTCATTCGAATAAAAAATGGACCATAATGTCCATAATCAGCTGGCCACCAATCTTGTGAATCTGTCATTAAAGAATGAAGGTCTTTTTTCAGCGCATGATAATCTAACTGTTCAAAAGCTTCACTATAATTGAAATCAGGATCCATTGGATTTGATTTTTGATCATGTTGTCGCAAAATATTAAGGTTTAATTGGTTTGGCCACCAATCTTGATTAGTAGTACCTGTATTGTTTGTAGTGTTTCCGCCATGCATAACGGGGCAAAGTTCTACGTTGTCTTTCATAATTTTCTCCTGTTTCTAGCTTCAAAGTGTGAAAATAAATTTTAAATTTCAAAAAATTCTATGTCTGAATTGGCACTATGTCGATTATGCGACAAACCCGATTCATTATTTCTATATATAATTTACCATACCACAAACATAAGTTAAACTTGTATTTTTTAATTATTATGATAAGAAAAACTTATGAAGACTATAACATTAAAACAAATGCAATATTTTGAGGCATTGGTAAAAACCCGTCACTTTAGTCGTGCCGCAGATTTATGCGCAATATCTCAACCTGCTCTATCGATGCAAATAAAAAAGCTTGAAGCATTCCTTGATATGCCTTTGGTTGAAAAAACATCTAAGCCATTAAGATTAACACCATTTGGAGAAGATTTTGCAATTAAAATAGGCGCAATTTTACAAAATGTTCGTGACCTTGGTGATATGGCAAAAGTATCAAAATTAAAACCTCAAGGCTCTATTAAACTCGGAGTAATCCCTACTATTGCACCATATCTTTTTCCCCAACTAATACATCAGGTAACCAAAGCCTTTCCTAGTGTAAATCTAAAGTTGAGAGAAACAATCACAACAAACTTAATTGATGAAGTATTAGAGGGTAGATTAGACGCCGCAATATTAGCCTTGCCTGTTTCAGAACCACGACTAACTGAAAAGTCTTTGTTTGAGGAGGAGTTTGTCTTGGTTCGCCCAATCTCTGACAATGGAAAACCCATTCCAAACCCAGATACTTTGCATGAAATGCATCTATTACTACTTGAAGAAGGTCATTGTTTTCGCGATCAAGCCTTATCCTTTTGCAATATTTCAAAAAAACAAACCCGCGAATTAATGGATGCAAGCTCTCTTTCAACATTAGTACAAATGGTTGCTGCCGGCATCGGTATAACACTTATTCCACAGATGGCTGCATCCTTGGAATCACGATCCGCATCAGTTGAAATGCTTCGATTTGAAATAAATCCTCCAAAAAGATCAGTTGGTATGATTTGGCGAAAAAATACACCCTTAGAGGCACATTTAGAAAAGATTGCAAAAATTTTAACAATAAAGACAATATAAAAGTTTAATAAAAAAAATTAAACCTGTTTTTGCTGGCCATTATTATTAATGAAAGCTAAAAAATAATATGACAATGATTTCTGATAAAATTGCCGAACACAAAGGTAGAGAGCACCACATAAGTCCTATTGCTGAATTTATAAAACAAATTATTTATGGTGGTAATGATGGAATAGTAACTACGTTTGCTGTTGTTGCAGGTTTTGCTGGCGCAGGAGCCAGTGGAATCGCAGAAATTGGTGGAATTGCTGTGTTATTGTTTGGATTAGCTAATTTATTTGCAGACGGTGCGGCAATGGGATTAGGTGAATTCTTATCGGCTCGCTCTGAACAAGACCTATATCATACTGTGCGAGAAAAAGAACTTTATGAAATAGAAAATAATCCAGAAATGGAACGCCTTGAAGCAATTGAAATGTTACAGGATCGCGGATTCTCTCTAAATCACGCTGAAGAAATGACTAATATTTTGGAAAACTATCCTAACCATTATGCCGATTTTATGATGGCATATGAAATACAAATGGCTGATCCAAATGGAGAAAACCCAATCCTCAATGGCTTAGCCACATTTGTTTCTTTTATTTGCTTTGGTATAATACCTTTATTACCATACTTTTTATTAGAGGCAAATAACTTCACATTTCAAATATCTGTTTTTGCTACATTTTTTGCCTTAACTGCATTGGGACTTTTACGATATCTTGTTGTTAGACAAAACATCTTAAGAAGCGTGGGAGAGACGATATTAGTTGGTGGAGTGTGTGCAATAGTTGCTTATATAGTTGGACTTGCCTTCTCCTGAAAATATTAGCTAAATTTAAATTTAGTACTTAAAATAGTATGTTTTAGATAATCAAAACGTTAGTCTTCAATGACTTTTTTATTGAACATCAAGGCTCTAAATTTACTAATTTATTTGGATAAATTAAAATTATATATGAATTGCTTTATCATAAGCGTCTAACACACTTTCATGCATCATTTCTGACAACGTTGGGTGTGGGAATACAGTATTCATCAAATCTTGCTCAGTTGTTTCTAGTTGCCTTGAAACCACATAGCCATGAATCATTTCAGTTACTTCAGCTCCCACCATATGAGCACCAAGTAATTCACCAGTTTTAGCATCAAATATAGTTTTCACTAATCCTTCAGATTCTCCGAGTGCGATGGCTTTTCCATTTCCAACGAAAGGAAAACGACCAACTTTTATGTCATATCCTTTTTCCCGTGCAACAGCTTCAGTATAGCCAACAGACGCTATTTGAGGGTAACAATATGTGCATCCAGCAATACTTTCAGGTTTTATTGAATGTGGATTTTTACCAGCGATTAACTCTGCAACCATAACGCCTTCATGAGATGCTTTATGCGCCAACCAAGGAGGAGCTGTCAAATCACCAATTGCATAAACACCCTCTACATTTGTTCTGCAAAATTTATCTGTTAATACGTGACCTCGCTCTTCTTTGATTTTTAAAGTTTCTAAACCAATGTTTTCAATATTTCCAACAATGCCAACTGCAGAAATAACTGTATCAAACTCATGCTTTTCTAATACTTGATCTATTTCAATATGTGCTATCACTTTTTCTTTTTGACGGTCTAATTTCTTTACATTTGCTTTTTCAATAATCTTCATTCCTTGATTAATAAAAGACTTTTTTGCAAATGCTGAAATTTCTTCATCTTCAACTGGTAAGATATGATCCATAACTTCTACCACTGTGGTATCTGCACCCAATGTATTATAAAAACTTGCAAACTCTATTCCAATTGCTCCTGAACCTATTATTAATAACTTTTTTGGCATCCTTCGAGGAGTTAGAGCAGCTTTGTAAGTCCATACCAAATCACCATCAGCCTCTAAGCCAGGAAGCTCTCTTGCTCTAGCGCCAGTTGCTAATATTATATTTTTACCTTGAAGTGTTTCAGATCCATTAACAGTTTGAATACTAACAGTATTTTTTGATGCAATGGATGCATCTCCCATAAATGTGTCTACTTTGTTTTTTTTCAGTAAATGACCTATTCCCGCATTTAACTTCGAAGCAACACCTCTTGAACGTTTAACAACTGCTTCTAAATCATAATTAATATTATCTGCAGACAGTCCAAACTCTCCTGCTCTATTCATTAGATGAAATATTTCAGATGAACGGAGCATGGCTTTTGTTGGAATGCACCCCCAATTGAGACAAATTCCACCCATGTGCTCTCGTTCTACAATGGCAACCTTTAGGCCTAATTGTGCACCTCTAATAGCAGCAACATAACCACCAGGACCCGCACCAATTACAATCATATCATATACAATCGCCATGTTAACTCCAATAATTGTTTAATATTAAACTATTTATATAATGCATGATTGGTAAACAATATACAAGTATCACATTTATAAATTTTAGGTTTAAAAATATTGCTTATAATCACAAATTTACTTTAATTATTTTCATTATTGGATTGATCTTCTTCCTCTAAGGCTAATTCAATAGCATACTCTTGAGCAAATTCCATAGCGATTGGTGTAGAGGCCGGCGTCACTGGTGCATAAGTGCTTGTCTCTTCTACTGACATACTTGATGTTTGCGTCATCCGGTATAACGCATATCCAGCCATAATCGTCATAACCACTCCAACAAACAAGAAATAACTTTCTGCTCCATAAACATTTAACAACCAACCAACGATACTAGGGCCAAATATAGCACCAACTCCTGTTAGAAATATCAAACCTCCCGATGCAGAAGCCATATCATCATGATCAAGGTAGTCATTAGCATATGCAATATAAAGTGAATAAAGAGGGTTAGACACTCCTCCAATTACAAAAGCAACAATTAATAACCATAAGAAATTATCAGATAAGTTAGCAGAAAAGCTAAAGATCGCTCCTAGAGTACAAACAATAAAAATTAGTACACGACGATCCATTCTATCAGAAATCCATCCAATTGGGTATTGAAGTATCATGCCTCCAAAATATATAGCAGCTACAAATAATGAAATGTCTTTTACTGTTAAACCTCTTTCAGTGCCATATACAGACGCCATTCCAAATAAAGCAGCAAAAATTGCTCCAAGAAAGAACTGGCCAACAACACTAAGTGGGGAAATATTCCAAAGTTGTGAAAGAGACATTCTTTTAGAAGTTTGGAATTGTGGAGCCGGACTTACAGAAAGTAATATTGGCGCAAATGAAAGAGACACTACCACAGAAATAATAATAAATAATAAATATCCAGAAGGATCTGCAAAATTTAGCACAGCTTGAGCTAAAACTATGCCCATCATTTGAACAATCAAATATGCAGATAATGTTTGCCCACGAGTTTCATTTGATGAAGAGTCATTAAGCCAGCTTTCTGCAACAACATAAATTCCCGAAAAACAGAACCCCACGATTACCCTTAAAATAAACCAAAAATAAGGATTGGTCCAAGCAGCATATAAAATCAAACATGCAGATACTAACGAGCCAAGTGCTGCAAATACTCTAACATGTCCTACTCTTCTTATCATATTGGGCGCTAGCTGAGATCCAAAAAGAAAACCTACAAAATAACCAGTCATTACCCATGACATTGTTTGAGGTGACATACCCTCAATAGCTCCCCTTATGCCCAGAAGAGTTCCTTGAAGACCATTGCCTAACATTAATAAGAACATGCCAAACAAAAGCGCCCAAGAATTTTTGACAACAAATAGCATCAGATTTTCCATAATATTTTGTAAAGAATAACAGAATCACATTTAAGTAATTTGTATATTTGCGACGCTTATAAAGTCGTTTATATTTTATGGAAGCAGTAAAGAAGCATCACCGTAAGAAAAAAACCGATATTGTTTATTTATAGCATGAGAATATACGTTTTTTAATCTTTCAGTACCTATTAATGCACTTGCTAACATTAGCAAAGTTGATTTTGGAAGATGAAAATTTGTTATTAAACCATCAGCAATATTAAATTTAAACCCTGGAGTAATAAAAATATCAGTATCCCCTGACCACGCTTTAATTGCACCTGATTTAGAAGCTGTTTCTATTAATCTTAATGCAGTGGTACCAACTGGAATAACTCTACCTCCTGCTAATTTTGTTTTATTAATCTCATTTGCCGCATGTTCATTCACTTCACCCCATTCTGAATGCATTTTATGATCAGATATATTTTCCACCTTAACAGGCAAAAAAGTTCCTGCGCCTACGTGTAAAGTTACTTTAGTGATTGATATACCAAAATTATTTAAATCATTTAATAAAGCACTGTCAAAATGAAGAGATGCTGTTGGTGCGGCAACTGATCCAGAATTTCTAGCAAATACTGTTTGGTAGTCTTCATTATCGAGCTCATCAGGTGATCTTTGCGATGCAATATATGGTGGCAAAGGCATCTCCCCTAAAGCTTTTAATTTTTTATCAAATGCTTCTTCAATTAGATTAAATTTCAGAACTAATCCATTTGGAGACTTATCTAAAACGGTAGCTTTTAATTCTTCATCAAAGTAAACTTCTTCACCAATATTTATTCGTTTTGCAGGTTTTGCCAAAGCTAACCAATGACCATCTTTATTTATTGATAATAGATTAATGCCAACATTCGCAATTGTTTTCCCATTATCTGAATAACGAATTCTTTGACCATTTAATTTTGCAGGAATTACTTTGGTGTCATTTAATACAAGCCTATCACCTTTTCTTAAGTATTTAATTAAGTTTGAGAATTGATCGTCAATGATATTATTATTAGTTGATACTAATAGCTTTGAAGAGCTTCGAGGATGCACAG
Organism: uncultured Amylibacter sp.; assembly: GCA_905182285.1. Lineage (GTDB taxonomy): Bacteria > Pseudomonadota > Alphaproteobacteria > Rhodobacterales > Rhodobacteraceae > Amylibacter. Next base: position 50,790 of record CAJJAY010000018.1, read on the forward strand.
GTCTCAAAGCTATAAATTCATTTGGTAATTCGAAGTCAAAATCTGATAGTTTCATTACTTTTACATAATTGTTTGACTTTATTATGCAATAGCTACTTGGATGGAGCAGGAATATCTGCCCGGAATATTTTCCTAAACCCACCTGGTGTTAAAATTGATAAGGGTTTTACTTCGACTTTAGGTGAGCTAGTTGGACCTTTCATTGTATAAACAAAGCTAAATAATCCTTCACCTTTTTGTTCACCAAAAAGTTTACCAGCTAATCGTTCAAAAACTCCATTTATTGCATAGACTGGAGTAACCACTCCATCGAAATTTATTGATTTTTTTTGCTTATCATACCAGCCCGTTATACTCATTCCCATAGAAAGTCCTACCAAGCTTACATCACGCAATTGAATGCCATCAGGAGTTATATTTAGCCATCCTTTTGCTTGGTCAAACTGAATGCCTTCATTTTCTAATTTGTCGACTAAGCCAACCAAACTCAAACTATCCAAAAGTAAGGCCAATGGGCTTGAATGCATCATACGGAACTTATTTGTTATAAAACGTCCTGTATAATAGCCATCTTTTTCATTTGGGGTTAAAACAAGATTTATTTTACCACCTCGAATGTTTTTTAATATACCAGCAGATCTCAATACATGCCCCGCATCATCACCATTTAATGATATAATGGTTCCAAATTCACCTTTTGATAAATTGCCATAAATTTCAGCACCACCATTTATTTGAGCTCTAAAACTTCCTAGGTCTTTTTTACTATAATCAATTTCAGATATGAAATTAGTAAACTCTATTCCATCAGATATTCTCAAAGAATCTAACGCCACTTTAAGAATACCTACTTCTGTATTATCATTTTTACCAAATACTAGCTGTCTAAAATCAACATTTCCACCTTGTAATTCCATTACATGTGCATCTTCAGATTTGCTTAAAGTTATTGATGTTGAAAACCAATCTGCAACTTTGATAATTGGGAAAACTGCTGATTTGAAGCGCCCATCATTTTCAAAGTTAATTTTTCCACTTGCACTTAAATCATCAACTAAAATCTTAATCTCATCAACATCAACTGGTGTTGATAAAGTACCCCGAACAATTAAGCTTCCATCTTTTATGTTTTTATTACTCCAACCAAGAGAATTAACATTTAATTCAGCACCCTTAAGTTTACTATTTATAACAAACTTATTTGGATTTTTTGGGTTTAAATCTATTTTCAAATCAGCAGCAGCGCTTCCAAGAAACATATTTTGTGGTAGTTTAATGTTAAAAATATCAAAACTATTTTGATCAATATTAAATTTAGCATTCAAAGTGCTTACTCTTTCAGTATTATTTTTTAGATTTTGATTCCATGAAAAAGAAACTGGTAAATCATCAACTTTACTTTTTCCAAAAATAGATAATTTTTTATCTGAAACTCTTAATGAAAGATTTTTTGCTTCAACAATACGATTTTTAATAACATTTTTACTTTTGATGTCAGAAAGAACCCCTTCAGCTTCAAACTCAACCTGATTTTGTGTAACACCTTTGACAAGTGGCCATTCCATCCAACCTTCCATTTCAACTTGACCCTGAACAACATCAGTTTTAAATCCAGCTTTCTTTAAATATTTAAATTTTTCAGAATCCAATAATTCAAAAAATGACTTTAAATTGCCATTTGAGTAAAGTTTCAATTGCCCAATAGATGGTACTACTTTTGTATCTGCAATATGAAATATACTTCCAGATATATCAGTAAAAAGTCCAGGTGATGTTTCAAAAATCCCGTTATTTAGATTAAACGTAATTTGATTAGTACTTAAACTTCCATCCCCAGAAATATTTATTAAAGGAACTACTGATTTTATTACATTAATATTAGCATCATCAAAATTGAATCTAAAGTCTAGCTCATTTTTTCCATTAGACCTTAATATATTACCTTTAATATCAGAAAATGTCGCCTTATTAAAATTATCAATAACCCATTTTCTAGCTTTGATTTTGTAATTTATTGGCCAAAGATTTTTGATATTATTTTGATTAATTTTATCGATTTTTATATTGAAATTACTATCCCAAAAATTTTCTTTTGCAGCCAAATTACCAACAATATGTAAATTAGCTTCATCAATCTTGATGTTACTGCTCATTATATTTAATAAAAAAGGTTCAAAATTTGTGTTAATTTTAGCTGCACCTGAATTTAAAAAAATAATTTCATTTTCAAAAATATCAGGTCTATTAATTTTTATATCTTTTATATTTAAATCAGTATTTGAGCCAATTATGTTAAAATATTGATCCCTTATTAAAATATTCTTAGCAGAACCAATTGCTGAAATTTGCTTTGATTTAAATTCAAAACTAGAGAAATCTATAATATCAGAAGTTAAATCATATTCAAAATATGATTTTGCATATGTAAATTTAGAAGAAGAATATCTAGGAGTAGCTCGCAATTGGCCTGGCCCTAATTCAATCATACCATCCATATCTAAAATCTTAGCATTTAGATCAAATGAAGTTATTATTGAGGCATTAACATTTGTTTCAATATTACGTAACCAGTCTAGTGCTGGTATTTGATCAGCTAAAGTAATTGGATCAGCATTTTCTATCTTCAATGAGGTATTAAATACGTCATTATCAATAATATGATTTCCAGAAATTTTAAATACTGATTTATTTTTTTTATCATCAATTAAAACAAATGAACTTGATAATGATAAGTCCCGCATATCTTTAAATATATTTAAACTACCATTTTCAAATAAATAACTATTTTTTGATTTATCGTCTTGATAATTGATTATGATATTATTTGCAGAAATTTTATCAATAGAGCCTAGTATTGGTAAATTTAAAAAAGAATTTGTTGAAATATCAATTTGCTTAAAAAAATCGTTATTATCAGCAACGTTATTTTTTGTCGAAGCAATATTAAATTTACCAGACATATCACGTCTAATAAAAAGTTGTGCGTTATCTATTGATAAATTACCTTTTTTTGATCCATATAAAAAATCTAAGTTCACGGATACATGCGGAAACTTGTATGAACTGACACTATTTTTATCATCTATTTGTACATCTAGAAAAACAAACTTTGGAGAGAACAATTTATCGCCTTTTGATATCCCGCCTTTTCCTAAACTAATTTCAAATTTTACAAATTGTTGCTCAAGATTTCTTTCTACAAAACCTTTTAAAATTGGAACTTCAATGAAACTAGCGTCTTCGTCAAAAAATATATAAGATAAAAATAATGTCGGTATAACAAAAATTACTAAAATTATACTATAAATAAACCACCGAAAAAACTTAGTGATTAATTGAAAAGTAAAAGTACTTTTTTTTTGATTTTTTTGATCAATATCAACCAATACATTTCCCCGTAGTGCTATCTTATATAAACCTTGAGCTCATATTCTAATAACTATACCTTACTTTTATAGAAGGCTAGCAAATTGGAATACTTATGCCAATTATTGAAAAAAATATACATAATTTAAAGTTTCAAAATAACGAAGATGAAATATTATCTTTTTCAAAATTTCTAGGTAAATATTTAATTTTATATTTCTACCCAAGAGACAACACTTCTGGATGTACAAAAGAAGCTAAAGATTTTAGCAATCTAAAATTAGAGTTTGATAGCTTAAATACTGTTGTTATTGGAATTTCTTCAGATACATATGAATCACATAACAAATTTATTTCTAAACATGATCTTAAAATAGAATTAATTTCTGATATTGATAATAATCTTTGCCAATATTTTGGAGTTTGGGTGGAAAAAAATATGTATGGAAAAAAGTTTATGGGAATCGAAAGATCTACATTTCTAATTGATCCATCTGGAATAATCATAAAAGAATGGCGAAAAGTTAAAGTAATAAGCCACGCTGAAGAATTACTTAATTATCTCAGAAAGATAAAAAAATGATGACATTGAGCCAAATGGCAGTAGACATCTTAACAACATCTGACCCCCACCAAAAAGTATTAAAATCACACGAATATTCTGAGAAGTGGTTTAATTCTAAAGTCAAAAACGAATTAATTAAAATTGGAAGTGCCATCCCACCAAAGCAACCTTCACGACCAATAAAGCCAGTTCTTTTATCACCACGTGATATGCCTAAACGAAAAACAGGCAATGAAAAAGGTCGTATAGCACTTATTCATGCAATTGCGCACATTGAATTAAATGCCGTTGATTTACATTGGGACATTATAGCACGATTCTCTCACATAAAAATGCCAAATGGCTTTTATGATGACTGGGTTAAAGCCGCTCAAGAAGAAAGTAAACATTTTAGTTTATTATGTAATCGTTTAGAATCTATGGGTTCATTTTATGGAGAACTACCAGCTCACGCCGGTATGTGGAGTTCAGCTGAGGAAACATCTGAAGATTTTTTAGGTAGACTAGCAATAGTACCAATGGTTCTTGAGGCCAGAGGTTTAGATGTAACGCCTGGAATGATTAAACTATTTAAAAATATAAATGACATGGAGACTGTTAACACTTTAGAAACAATTTATTCTGAAGAAGTAGGTCATGTAGCATTTGGTTCCAAATGGTTTCATTTCTTATGTGGTAGACATGATAAGGACCCAAAAAAAATGTTTCATGAATTAGTAGAAAAATATTTCAAAAGCAATTTAAAGCCACCTTTTAATGATGAAAAAAGAGCTGAAGCGGGAATACCTCTGGACTTTTATTGGCCAATTGCAGTTGGCTAGAGTAAAAATTGGCAATTTTCTGCTTATTTCAGACTTTTAAAAAACTAAACCTAATCAATTTATGAAAACCATTGAGTAAAAGCATAATAAAACTTAATGAAGTATAAATAGTTATTACAAAACTGGAAAAATTAAAATGGCAATAAACCTTGTTAAGATAAACAGTTTATTGAGCAAACATATTCCTGAACAAAGGATTTATTTGCGCTCAGACAAAACCGCTAGGTATGTTCGGTTGTCTCCAGTGATTCAAACAGTTGCTGGTACTACATTTGCACTATCATTTTGTTGGGTGGTTGTTGCTACCGTTATGCTTGCAGTTCAAGCAATATCTGCGAAAACAGAAAAAGAACAAGCTGGTGTCTTACAACAAGCTTACGAGAAGCGCCTTGAACAGTTATCCAATGAACGAAATAAAAGGTCGTTAGAAGCGCAAACTTCTCTTGAAAGATTTTATATCGCATTAGATCAAGTTTCTTTACAACAATCTGAGCTTCTCGAACTTGAAGAACAGCGTCGAGAGCTTGGTAAAGGATTAAGTATAATGCAGCAAAAGCTGCAAGATGCTATAAAATCTCGAGATGTTGCAATCGCAAGAGCTAATAATTTACAAAATAAATTTAAAACAGTTTCAAATGAAATTAACTCTGAATTTGGAAAATCTAATGATAACAAAGATACACTCGTTTTTTTATCTGATGCATTAAAAAAGACTTCTAATGATCGCGATAAGCTTTTTAGCAACACAAAGAAAATGGAAGAACAAGTGGAAATACTTGAACTAGACTCTGCATTACTTCAAGAACGTGGTAACCAAATATTCAATAGACTTGAAGAAGCAGTAGATATAGCCCTAGCTCCTCTTTCAAAAATATTGAATCAAAAAGGCATTAATACAAAGTCATTGGTAAATGAAGTAAGAAGAGGCTATTCTGGAGCTGGTGGTCCCATTACTCCGATTGAAACTTCATCAGAAAGCGTCTTGCACGATCATATGTCCAAACGAGCATCAAGTTTGTTTCGTGAACTTGATGAGGTCAACTTAATGAAGCTAGCAGTTTCAAGAGTTCCGTTGGGACATCCAGTTGCTGGGTCTCATAGATATACAAGCGGGTTTGGCTATCGAAAAGATCCCGTAAATGGTAAGCGGCGCATGCATAATGGTACTGATTTAGCTGCGCCATTGGGTACGAAAATAGTTGCCTCTGGCGATGGTGTTGTTATATTCGCAGGAAATAACGGTGGTTATGGCCGTTTAATCAAAATTCGACATAGTCAAGGTTTCATCAGTTATTACGCTCATCTACATAAAATAAATGTAAAAGTAGGTCAAAAAGTTTTGCGTGGTGATAAAATTGGGACTATGGGGAACTCGGGTAGAAGCACTGGAGTGCATCTACATTATGAAATAAGACTTGGCGGAAAGCCAATTAACGCAATAAACTACATGAAGGCTACAAAAAATGTTTTCTAAAAAACCTGAACCACAAAAAACATCAACTATGGGTAATAGCAATCCATTAAAACCAGCTAGTCCGCCCACATCAACAACACCAATGAGTGCTAATCCAGCATCATTGAAAGCTAAACCACCTGCATCAACATTGTCTACAGATTTGCATATAAAAGGTAATGTAAAAACTACTGGAGATATTCAAATATCAGGCACTGTGGATGGCGATATTCGCGCTCATTTACTAACTGTTGGTGAAGGCTCAACTGTTAAAGGCGAAATTGTCGCTGATGATATAGTTGTTCATGGTAGAGTAGTTGGAAGAGTAAGAGGCCTTAAAGTGCGTTTAACTGCGACTGCACGTGTTGAAGGTGATATAATTCATAAAACCATTGCAATCGAAAGTGGTGCACACTTTGAGGGATCAGTTACAAGGCAAGATGATCCTTTAAACTCTAGTTCATCAAAAATTAAAGCACCAATAAAAACATCTGAATAATTTAATAGGTATTGCTTTTCAAATTTTATAATTAGCAATACCGATAAAATTTATATTATTAACTATCAGATTGAGCTTCAGCACGTGTCTTCCCAGCTACATCAAGTGCTAATGTAGCTGCCATAAACATATCAAGGTCACCATTTAATACACCCTGACTATCTGATGTTTCAACATTCGTCCTGAGGTCTTTTACCATTTGATAGGGATGTAATACATAAGACCTTATTTGATTACCCCATCCAGCATCGCCCTTATTGTCGTGTGCTTCTTGAATACCTTCTGTTCTTTTACGCATTTCCAATTCATATAAACGAGATTTTAAAGCTGCCATACAATTAGCTCTATTTTGGTGTTGGGATTTTTCTGAGCTTTGAACAACAATATTAGTAGGTATATGGGTAATTCTAACGGCTGAATCAGTTGTATTAACATGCTGCCCTCCTGCCCCTGATGACCTATATGTATCAACACGTATTTCTGATGGATTAATATCAATATCGATATTATCATCAACTACTGGATAAACCCATACAGACGAAAAGGAAGTATGGCGCTTTGCATTACTATCAAATGGCGAAATTCTTACTAAACGATGAACACCACTTTCGGATTTCATCCAACCATAAGCATTATGGCCTTTGATTTGATACGTAACAGATTTTATTCCTGCTTCATCACCAACACTTTCTTCCATTCTATCTACTTGATAGCCTTTTTGCTCAGCCCACCTAACATACATCCGTGCAAGCATATTCGCCCAATCACAACTCTCTGTCCCACCTGCTCCAGCATTTATTTGTAAAAATGTATCATTTGAATCAACTTCACCATTCAGTAATGCTTCTAATTCTTGTCTTGCAGATTCTTTTTGAATAATCAAAATACCATTTTCAGCTTCTTTGATTATTTCATGATCTTCTTCAATTTCACCAAGTTCAATTAATTCTATATTATCGTGCAAATTAGATGATAATTCTTTGAAATTTGATATTGAATCAGAAAGCATTTGTCTTTCACGCATAAGTTTTTGTGCTTTTTCAGGATTATTCCATAAATCAGGATTTTCTGACATAGCATCAAATTCTTCCATTCTATGTTCAGCAGTTTCCCAATCCATGCGTTGTTTAAGTAATTCTAAAGATTTATGGATTTCACTTATTATATTTTCAATTTCTGCGCGCATTAATTTACCTTAAATTATCAATTATAATTTCTTATAATAAGTTATCAGTACAGGCCACCACTTGATAAACTTCCAAAATTAATTTTATTTGGTTGTTTCTTTTTATCTATGTAGTGCCTTATCCAATTGTCACCTGTAGTCATACCTAAATCATCTGAAAACTCAGTAAATATCTCCTCATCAGCAATAACAGAAAAACCACCATCTATTACAGTAATTAAACCATCTAGTACTGGATCATCACCTATTCTAAATAATTCAGATGTAACATTTGATCCAGGTATATTATTAGGATTTCTTCCTGTTCCACCATCAGGCAGCAAAGCACCAGTATTTCTATCAAACTTAGCAAAGTATGTATTCGGGGGTTGGCTAAAACTTCCTGCCCCGTATTTTTTAATAGCTTCAATCATAAATTTCTTAAATACAGGTCCACACATTCCACCGCCCGACGCACCCTTTCGCAAAGGTTTTGGTGTATCAAATCCAATATAGCATCCAGCTACTATATTTCGGGTAAAACCTACGAACCAAACATCCTTGGCATCATTTGTTGTTCCAGTTTTTCCTGCGATTTCAATACCATCAATTGCAACAGATCTTGCAGTTCCTCTTTCAACTACACCACGCATCATTGATTGTAATCTAAATGCAGTTAAAGGATCTAATACTCGTTCACGATTACTATTTATGAATGGTGATTTACCCATTTCGAGTATATTTTTTTCACAATTAGTACATACACGTTTATCATGTTTATAAATTGTTCGACCAAATCTATCTTGTACTCTATCAACCATTGTTGGGACAACACGCTCGCCACCGTTTGCGAACATTGCATAAGAAGATACCATTTTATATAAAGTTGTTTCTTGAGCTCCAAGCGATGCTGCCAATAATTTTTGCATTTTATTGTAAACACCAAATCTTTCAGCATAACCGCTTATAACTTCCATACCGACATCTTGTGCTAGCCTAATTGTCATTAAATTACGAGATTGCTCTATACCTATTCGTAGTGGAGCGGGTCCATAAAATTTATTAGATGAATTTTTAGGGCTCCATAAGCCTTGAGGAGTATCAATTTCTATTGGAGCATCTATGATTAGAGAAGCAGGGCTATAGCCAACATCCAATGCTGCTGCATAAACAAACGGCTTAAAAGATGATCCTGGCTGTCGATTTGCTTGAGTTGCTCGATTAAATACAGAATGTTGATAAGAAAAACCTCCCTGCAAAGCCAATACTCTGCCAGTTTCTGTATCCATTGCAACAAAGCCACCTTGAATTTTGGGTATTTGCCTCAATGTCCACTTGATTGTATTTGTATCGTTATCATATAAAGGCTTTACAAATACTATATCTCCGAGCGACCACATATCCTTCGCAGAATTAATTGATATGCGTTTTCCGTTATCAAAAACTCTATTTTTAGCCCAAGTCATTTCATTTTTTAAATCTAAATATTGATTTTTATTTTCCGGAAAACCTTCAATTTTAATTTTTGCAACATATTTTGAAACATCATATATTATTGCTAAATGCCAACCATTTATATCACGTGGTAAATTTTTCTTTTTGAGAACTTTACGCCAAGTATCTTCTTGAAGATGTTTTTTTTCAATTGTATCTACTGGACCACGCCAAGGACTATATTTTCGATCATATTCCTCTAAGCCATTACGAAGTGCTTTAGCAGCATCTGACTGTAATTTAAGATCCATTGTTGCACTAACCGCTAAACCTCCTGTAAAAAACTCTTCTTCGCCAAAGCTTAAAGATAGTTGCCTTCGAATTTCATCAGTAAAATATGTTCTTGGAGCTCTGGAAGCTCGCTTTGAAGCCAATTGCCCACCTTGAACTGTGATTAATTCTTTAGATTTAGCGATTAATGCCTCATCTTCAGATACGTAACCATTTTCTTCCATTTCTCGTATAACAAAGTTTCTTCTTGCTATAGCTCTATCTTTTTGCCGCACTGGATGATAGTTACTTGGTGCCTTTGGTAATGAAGCCAAATATGCGGCCTCTTCTAAAGTCAATTCATCTAAAGCTTTGCTAAAATAAGTATCAGCCGCTGATGCTATACCATATGAGTTTTGACCAAGAAAAATTTCATTCAAGTATAATTCTAATATTTTTTCTTTTGACATCGATTTCTCAATTCGAGTAGCCAATATAATTTCTTTTATTTTTCTATCTATGGATCTAGATCTGGTAAGTAAAAAGTTTTTCATTACTTGTTGCGTAATTGTAGATGCACCTCGTAATTCCTTTCCGTTAGCAGCATCAAAAATTGCTTTTGCAATTCCAGCAGGATCATAACCTATATGGTTATAAAAATTCTTATCTTCTGCTGATATAAAAGCATTTTTTACAATATCAGGTATTTCATCTGCAGATATAAAAAGCCGCCGTTGTTGAGCAAACTCATCAATAACCTTACCATCTCTTGAATAAACACGGCTAATAGTTGCAGGTTGATAATTAGATAATTGCTCATAATCAGGAAGATCACTACCATAAGCATAAAATACGGCGGTCAAAATTATTGCAAATAAAGCACAACCTAATGTTAATAATGCAAAAATAGAACCAAAAAACGAAAAAATAAAACGTAACAAGCTATAATTTCCTAATTATCTATAATAAATTTTTCGTTTTTTTATTTGTATTTATCAAAACCATTTATGTAATTTAATAACAAATATAAACTAAATGCTTAAGTGTTAAATTAAATGATTATAAATTAAACTACATTTTACAATAACATATATATATTTTTACAATAAATAATATTTAAACAATTATCTATACATTAAATACGCATTGTAATTAATTTTTTTGCAAACTAAAAAAGAACTATATGATTTAATTATCATTTCGAGATTCGTTAGAAGCATTTTATGAGACAGGTTATGGAAAAACCTAACCAAAGTCCTCCTCTAAAGCTCTAACAGGCCATTTGGCCAATAGAACAGCTTTATTGCACCCTTTGTGCAAGACTAGCCTTATTAGTGATCAAAATAAGATCACAGGAGAAACCCGCGATGAAACGCGTGTGCAATAAATATATTGGATTTGATTGGCTAATTGCCTCTTTCAAAAATATTCATACGTGTATTTCCGCCTTAACTATTCAATCAAATAGACAATCAGCCTTTAACAAAGGAAGTTCCTCTTTGATTGACGAAAGAATATTATGCCAAAGAAAATGCTTATCGATGCTACACATGCTGAAGAGACACGAGTGGTTGTCGTTGAAGGAAATAAAGTTGATGAATTTGACTTTGAAAGTTTAAATAAACGCCAACTTTCAGGGAATATATATTTAGCAAAAGTTACCCGTGTTGAGCCATCTCTACAAGCAGCGTTTGTTGATTATGGTGGTAATAGACACGGCTTTTTATCATTTGCCGAAATTCATCCTGATTACTATCAAATCCCAGTAGCTGACCGTGAAGCTTTAATAGCTGAAGAAGAGGCTTATGCAAAATCTCTTGAAGAAGAGGCAAGTATAGCTCAACAAAAAAAATCTAGAGTTAGAAAACGAAAAACAAAAGTCATAGCTGAAGAAGCTAACAATGATGAAATTTTAACATCAAAAATCATTGATAATAGCAATACAAATACTTCTATAGAAGAGCAAACAGCTGAAACAAGCGCAGAGATAAATTCTGATCTGACTGAAGATATAGATGAAAGTAACATAAATAATGATAAAAGCTTAGATATTCATACAGATGAAGACATTGAAGCAAATACAGAAGATGCTAGAGCTGAAGATGATATAATCGATGATGGCATAGAGTCAGTAGCAAATGAAGATATTGAAGAGGAAGTTCGCCCAAGAAAACCTCGCCCACGAAGATATAAAATACAAGAAGTAATTAAAGTACGCCAGATACTTTTAATTCAAGTTGTAAAAGAAGAACGTGGAAATAAAGGTGCGGCATTAACAACATACTTATCATTAGCTGGGCGTTATTGTGTGTTAATGCCAAATACAGCTCGAGGAGGCGGAATATCTCGTAAAATTACGAACGTACAAGATCGGAAGAAAATAAAAGAGATTACAAGCGAATTAGATGTTCCAAAAGGCGCTGGTTTAATTGTAAGAACCGCAGGCGCTAAAAGAAATAGAGATGATATTCTTAGAGATTATGAATATCTAATGCGCCAATGGACACAAATAAGAGATGTCACACTAGAAAGTATAGCCCCTACTCAAATTTATGCAGAAGGTGATATAATTAAAAGATCAATTCGCGATTTATATAATAATGATATTGATGAAATCATAGTTGATGGGGAACGTGGCTTTGAGGCAGCAAAAGCTTATATGACTATGTTAATGCCATCTCATGTAAAGCGTGTAAAACAATATAAAAATAAAATGCCTCTTTATGCTCGGTACCAAGTTGAAAGTTATCTTGGTGGAATGTTTAACCCAACAGTTCAGCTAAAATCAGGTGGGTATATTGTAATTGGTGTCACTGAAGCATTGGTGGCAGTTGATGTAAACTCAGGCAAAGCGACAAAAGAATCTTCTATTGAGAAAACTGCTTTAAAGACGAATTTAGAGGCAGCTGATGAGGTAGCCCGGCAATTAAGACTACGAGATTTGGCTGGATTAATTGTAATTGATTTCATCGATATGGAAGAACGTCGTAATAACATATCTGTTGAAAAGCGTATGAAAGATAAATTAAAATCTGACAGGGCTCGCATTCAAGTTGGTCGCATTTCAGGCTTTGGCCTTATGGAAATGTCTCGACAAAGATTAAGACCAGGAATGTTAGAAGCTACAACAAAAGAATGTCCACATTGTCTTGGTACTGGCTTAGTACGTTCGGACGATAGCCAAGCTTTATCTATTTTAAGAGAGATTGAAGAAGAAGCTATAAGAAAAAGAACAAAAGAAATTCATGCAACAGTTCCAGTTGGTATTTCAAATTATTTATTAAATCACAAAAGAGAAAATATTGCCTTAATTGAATCACAATATGGAATTTCTATTATAATAGAAGCATCTTCCACCATGATAGGCACGGAGTACGAGTTAGAGAAACGTAAAACATCATCTCGAATTATTGCAGACGTTTTTGACATGCCAACTGCATTAGAAATGGAAACAGCTGCAAATATAGAAGTTGTAAAAAATTCAGAAGATGACAGCTCATTAAATAACCCCGAAGAAGATGATAAGCCTAAAAAACGTCGTCGTAGAAGACGTAGAAAGCCTCGTAATGATGAGACACTACAAGATAAGACTGTGGATACTGAAACTAACATCCAGACTGATGACACTAAATCCATCCAAGAAAATAATAAAGATACAGTGCAAAATACTGAAGAATTAAATCAGCCTGTTGTTACTAAATCAAAAAGAAAACCAAGAATAAAAAAATCAACTGAGGTTGAGATTACACCTGAAGATATCACCACAGAAGATAACATTGTTATGGAAGTAAAGCCAACTAAGCGAAAAAGGCGGACAAAGGCACAAATTGAAGCCGATAAACTTCAAGAAGACAAATCAAAAATTGATACATCTAATGCAAAAGAAGACGAAACCATAATTGAAGAAAAACCAAAAAGGGCTAGGGTTAAAACCAAAAAAATCGCCAAAGATGTGAAGCCAACAACTGTTGAAAAAACTGATAATAAAGATAAAAAATTATCAAAAATAAAAAAAGTGGAAGAAAATACAACTTTAGATATAAAAGAAGAACCGCCAACCAAGCCAAAAAGAAAAGGCTGGTGGTCAAAATCATAGCAATACAGGGCTCGCTTAAAGCGAGCCTTATTTCTTTTATAAAGATACATTTATAATTATCATTATATAAGTTAAACTGAACCTATTATGAAAAGAATTTTTTACGCATATTTATTGATCTTATTACTCTTTCCAACAATATCTTATGGGAAAGGAATATTAAGAGATGCAGAAATTGAACGAACTCTAAAAATAATAACACTGCCATTACTTGAAAATACTAAAATTGATCAACAAAATTTCAAAGTTCTTGTAATAAACGATAGCTCTATGAATGCTTTCGTTACAAGTGGTCAATATATTTTTATTCATTATGGATTAATCAATAAGATGGAAACTGTAGAGCAGTTGCAATCTGTAATAGCTCATGAAATTGGCCATATTACGGGCGGTCATTATATTCAAAGAACATCTGACATTGAAAGTGCTCGAACTCTTGCAGGGATTGGGATGATCTTAAGTGCTGCGGCCGGATTGGTCAGTGGTGACTCAAACATAGCAATTGGATTAGCAGCTGGGTCACAAAGTGCATCGAAAAGAAACTTTCTTAAACACTCAAGAACACAAGAAGCAAGTGCAGACCAGGCTGGCATTAAACTAATGGCTGCTGCAAATATTAATCCACATGCTGCTTTAGAAGTACTGGAAATATTTAAAGGTCAAGAATTATTAACTGCAAAGCGTCAAGATCCATACATTCAAACACATCCCTTAAATTCTCAACGTATTTCTAGTATTCAAAAATCTCTTAAAACATTAAATTTCAAAAAAAATGAAAAAGATAAGAATATTGATTATATGTATAATCGGATGCGTGCAAAATTTAAAGGATTTACAGAAAAACCATTTAGAGCTTTGCAAACAACAAATATTAAAAAAAATGACGAACTCAATTTGTACACTAGAGCAATTGCATATCATAGGTTGCCAGATTTAAATTTAGCCCAAAAAGAGATAAATAAATTATTAGAATTAAAACCAAATGATCCATATTATAACGAGCTAAAAGCTCAGTTTCTTTTGGAAACCGGCAACCCAAATGAAGCAATTAAATATTATAATAGAGCACTAGAACTTGAGCCTAACGAATTGCTTTTTAATGTTGGATTATCTAGAGCGTTAAATTCAATTGGAAAATACAAATCTACAATAAAGATATTGAAAAATATTTACGATAAAGACCCAAGAAATGGAAGGTTATTAAGAGAGTTAGCAATAGCATACTCTCAAAATGGCGAATTGGGTTGGGCTTCACTTTTAACTGCAGAAAGGTATGCATTATATGGTAAATTTAATGATGCATTGTTCCATGCAAAAAGAGCCCAAAGCATATTAGTACCAGGAACAATAGCCTGGCTAAAAGTAGAAGATTTAATTTTAGAAATTGAAAGTATAAATAAATAATTTCACAAATATACCTAACTATCAGACTTTTATCTTAGATCTATTTAGATTATATATAAGCTAATGGGGCTAAGCCCATAAGCTTTCTTGAGGAACAAATGACAAAAAAAGATCAGGACACAGATGTTAAGTTTATTCAGGCATTAGCCGAAGTACTTACAATTAACGATTTAGCAGAGGTACGCGTAAAAAGAGAATATGGCGCAGATAGTACATTGGATGTTCGCGTAACAAGAGCATTTGCTCCTTCTTCAAGCCACATTTCAACAATATCTCAGCCTCAAACATTAGCACCTGTTCCCTCAGCAATTCAAGAAACACCATTAATTGACAATTCTTCCTCAGATGATCCAGCAAGTCTAGCTGGTGCTGTTTCATCACCGATGGTAGGAACTGTATATTTACAAGCTGAACCAGGATCAAATCCATTTATTTCTGTTGGAGATAAGATTTCCGAAGGTCAAACTATTTTAATAATAGAAGCAATGAAAACAATGAACCAAATACCAGCCCCGAAATCAGGCAAGGTTGCTCGTATATTAGTAGATGACGGCACACCAGTTGAGTTCGGCACACCGCTGATCATCATCGAATAATCAGTATTGGAGTAAAACAAATGTTTTCCAAAATTCTGATCGCCAATCGCGGTGAAATTGCCTTAAGAGTTATCAGGGCCTGTAAAGAATTAGGTGTTTCAACTGTTGCAGTTCATTCTACTGCTGATAGTGATGCAATGCATGTAAGAATGGCAGATGAGAGTGTGTGTATTGGCCCACCTTCAGGCACTGAAAGCTATTTAAATGTTGCGGCAATAATTGCTGCATGCGAAATTACGGGAGCTGAAGCTGTGCATCCTGGATATGGTTTTTTATCTGAAAATGCATCATTCGTTCAAGTACTAGAAGATCATGGGATTACCTTTATTGGCCCAAGTGCAGAACATATTCGAATGATGGGTGATAAAATAACTGCGAAAGATACCATGATAAATTTAGGAGTTCCATGTGTTCCAGGATCTCCAGGTGGGGTTCCAACATTAGAAGAAGCACACAAAGTTTCTGATCAAATGGGTTTTCCCGTAATAGTTAAAGCTACTGCAGGTGGTGGTGGCCGAGGAATGAAATTAGCCCTTACTAAAAATGATTTAGATGAAGCATTTGGCTCAGCTAGATCAGAATCAAAAGCTGCATTTGGGAATGATGAGGTCTACATTGAAAAATACTTACAAAAGCCTAGGCATATAGAAGTTCAAGTTTTTGGTGACGGAAAAGGAAGAGCAGTCCACTTAGGAGAGCGAGATTGTTCACTACAACGTAGACACCAAAAAGTATTTGAAGAAGCGCCTGGCCCAACAATAACAAATGAGCTGCGAGAAAAAATAGGATCTACATGTTCAGAAGCCGTTGCAAACATCGGTTATTCTGGTGCAGGAACAATCGAGTTTTTATATGAAGATGGTGAGTTTTACTTCATTGAGATGAACACAAGATTGCAAGTTGAACACCCAGTTACTGAAACTATATTCCGTGTTGATTTAGTCAAAGAACAACTTCGTGTAGCATCTGGCGAAGAGATGACATTCAAACAGGAAGATTTAGAAATAAGAGGGCACTCTATTGAAGTAAGAATAAATGCGGAAAAACTACCAAACTTTACGCCCTGCCCTGGAACAGTTTCTACATTTCATGCACCAGGTGGACTCGGTGTTCGTATGGATAGTGCATTATACGCTGGCTATAAGATACCGCCTTACTATGATAGTCTAATTGGTAAGTTAATAGTGTCAGGTACAAGCAGACCTGCAGCTTTGGCGCGCCTTCGGCGGGCCTTAGATGAATTAATTGTTGATGGCGTTGAAACAACAACACCTTTATTTAGCGCTTTATTGGACGAAAAAGACATACAAAATGGTGACTATGATATTCATTGGTTGGAAAAATGGCTTGAAAAAAGCTTCAAATAAAAATTTTGGTGAGTAAATTGCTCACCAATTCTTTTATTGACCCAGATCTTTTACTCCATGGCTATGCTAACGGTATGTTTCCAATGTCCGAAAATGCTAAAAGCAATGAAGTATATTGGGTTGAACCTAAATTACGTGGTATTATTCCATTAAATGGTTTTCATGTTTCACGATCATTGCAAAGAGTGCTTAACAAAGCTAATTATACTATCACATTCGATACAAAATTTGAAGAAGTACTAAGTTCTTGTGCAGATAGAGATGAAACTTGGATTAATCCAATTATATATAAATCTTATCAAAACTTATTTGAAATGGGCTATGCACACAGTATTGAAGTAAATCGTAATAATATATTAATTGGAGGAGTTTATGGTGTTGTATTAGGATCTGCATTTTTCGGTGAAAGCATGTTCTCAAAAGAAAAAAATGGTTCAAAAATTGCTTTAAAGCACCTTGTAGAACATTTAAATAATCGTGGCTTTACACTTTTTGATACTCAGTTTCAAAACCCACATTTAAAAACTTTAGGGTGCATGGAAATATATCAAAAAGATTACATTGAATTATTAAAATGTGCTTTGATACATAAAGTTTCCTTTTAAATATGGAATACATTTCAATACCCACACATCATATCTAGGATGCTCTAAAGCAGAGAGTGCGGGACTACTAGAAATCATCCAACCTTGAAAAAATAACTTCTCTGTTTCTTTTCCAGATATTTCCAAAAATGCAAATGCATCACTATCAATAGTTTGTGATGGATATCTACATTCTTTCATTAGCACACTAATATTACCAAGAGTAAATATCTCACCATTGTTAACTTTAAAATCAGCTACATTTCCAGAAAGCCTATCTAAAGTTCTTAAGAATGCTCCAGATCCATTTGTAACTTTTATAGAGCCTTGAGCTAAAGCTGTTTCAGCTATTACAAACAATAAAATAGTTAAAATTCGCATTAATCACCACTTGATACAAATTTCAACAGTAAAGAAACTAAACTAACAGAACCTTGAGTATCCATAAATTCAGCTCCTTCTTGTAATTCAAATTCAGAACCACCAGGTATTACCTCTACAAAAGATCCACCAAGCAAACCATCCTGACTTACGGCAACACCACTGTCATCAGGTATCTTTAAATCCCCTCGTAAACTGAATAAAACCTCAGCTCTAAAGCTTTCTGGATCTAAACGCATACCAGTGACTGTACCAATTTTTACTCCAGCCATTCTTACATCTGTACCTGATGTAATTCCATCAGCTGATCTAAAAGAAGCTTTTAGATTTAATCCATCATCACGATTCATTACATTTGTTGAATTTAAAACATAAATAAAGAATCCTATTGCTAAGACTAAGACTAATCCACCAACAGTTGTTTCAATTTTAGAATTCGACATTTAGGCCTCTATTCTGGCTTCCAAGCCTCATAATCAGTTCGTTTTTTTGTTTCTGTACTTTTTAAACTACCATCTGGAATATATGCTGAAATAGTACCTGTTAAATTTTCCTGATGTGGCTTTTCCCAGTTTTTATGAATCAATGGGTTACTAAGTGGTGTTTCTTTATATGTATGGTGTAACCATCCATGCCAATCAGCATTAACTCGAGATGCTTCAGCTTCTCCATTAAAAATAACCCATCTCCGCTTTTCATCACGTGTAGTATAGTAGATATTTCCTTGCTCATCTTCACCAACTTTCACACCATTTTTCCAGGTATGCAAACGAGTGTTTAATGTTTGAGAATTCCACCAAGTTACCAAGCTATTCAAAAATGCCATCGTTCGAACCTTTGATTTATCACTATATTCTTATGAAGCAATCTACATCTTCAGTCTAGTGAAAGTTATTGAGTATTTCTAATGCTATAAAATTTAACTTGCCGAAGCTTTTTTAATATTATCTGAATAAACAATTAAAGGTTCACTTTCTCCAGTCACAGATTCAACATTAACAACAACTTCTTGTACATTCTCAAGTCCAGGTAATTCAAACATTGTGTTTAAAAGTATATCTTCCAGAATTGAACGTAAGCCCCTTGCTCCCGTCTTACGAGCGATTGCACGTTTTGCTATTGCCTTAAGTGCATCTTCAGTAAACGTTAAGTTTGTATTTTCCAAAGAAAAAAGTGTTTGATATTGTTTTACCAATGCGTTTTTTGGTTCTGAGAGTATTGTGACAAGTGCCTCTTCATCTAAATCAGTTAAAGTTGCTAATACAGGTAACCGTCCTACAAATTCTGGAATTAAACCAAATTTTAATAAATCTTCAGGTTCCATTTCAGAAAAAATTTCTCCAACTCCACGGCTTTCTTCATCTTTTACATCAGCACCAAACCCAATTCCTGATCCTTGGCCTCGCTGGCTAATAATTTTATCTAACCCAGCAAAAGCACCACCGCATATAAATAATATATTTGTTGTATCAACTTTTAAAAACTCTTGTTGAGGATGCTTTCTCCCCCCTTGCGGAGGTACAGAAGCTATAGTTCCCTCCATTATTTTAAGTAAAGCTTGCTGGACACCCTCTCCTGAAACATCTCGAGTTATTGAAGGATTATCTGATTTTCTTGTAATTTTATCAACTTCATCAATATAGACAATGCCTCGCTCTGCGCGCTCAACATTATATTCTGAGGCTTGTAATAATTTTAATATTATATTCTCTACATCCTCACCAACGTATCCAGCCTCTGTCAAAGTAGTTGCATCTGCCATAGTAAATGGCACATCAATTACTCGCGCTAATGTTTGTGCTAATAAAGTCTTACCGCAGCCAGTTGGACCAACTAAAAGTATGTTTGATTTAGATAGTTCAATTTCTTCGTTAGTATCAGCGTGGTCTAAACGTTTATAATGATTATGAACAGCAACAGATAAAACACGTTTTGCAACATCTTGCCCAATAACATAGTCATCCAGTATTTGGCAGATTTTAGCAGGTGTTGGAATACCTTCACCAGACTTTACAACACCAGCTTTTGCTTCTTCACGAATGATGTCCATGCACAATTCAACACATTCATCACAAATGAAAACTGTTGGCCCAGCTATAAGTTTGCGGACTTCATGCTGACTTTTTCCACAAAAAGAACAATATAATGTATCTTTGGCATCAGCATCTTTAGAGTTGGACATTCATTACTCCACATTTTTAACCATTTTCATCAAAGTATTTCAGAAACTCGATGAGGACAATGGTATTATTATTCAAATTAAATTTATATTATTAGTCTTCTCTTTTTTGCACAATCTCATCAATTAAACCCCAATCTTTGGCTTCTTCTGCTGTCATGAAGTTATCACGATCCAATGCATCTTCAACAGTGCTTAACTTCTGTGAACAATGTTTTACATAAATTTTATTTAAACGGTCTTTTAATTCTAATATCTCTTTTGCATGTAGTGCAATGTCAGATGCCTGGCCAGAAAAACCTCCTGAAGGCTGGTGAACCATTACTCGAGCATTTGGCAGTGCAAATCTCATGCCTTTCTCACCAGCAGCTAATAATAGTGATCCCATAGACGCAGCTTGCCCTACACATAATGTAGAAACTTTTGGGCGGATATATTGCATAGTATCATATATGGCCATACCAGCAGTTACGACACCACCTGGACTGTTTATATACATTGAAATATCTTTTTTAGGATTTTCAGCTTCTAAAAATAAAAGCTGTGCCACTATTAAAGTAGACATACCATCATGAACTGGACCAGATACAAAAATTATCCGTTCTTTTAATAATCTTGAGAATATATCATACGAGCGCTCACCTCTTGAGGTTTGCTCAACTACCATTGGGACTAGTGTATTATTATAAACTTCTAAAGGATCACGCATAAATTTCCTGCCTGTTAAATATAGCTTTGGGAATTACTGTAATACGCGTGCAAACCCGCATCAAGACGTGTTTCACATATAATCCAAAATGTCGCGTAAAAATTTTTACAACCTGCCCAAAAGTGGGCAGGCTATTATGTAAATTTTGTATTTTAGTCTTCTAGAGCTTCAACAGCTTTTTGCAAATCTTCTTTTGAGACTTCATTATCTGTCATTTTGGCAACTGAAACAATATAATCAACAACCTTTTCTTCAAATAGTGGCGCACGAATTTGTTGCTGTACTTGTGGGTTTTTTTGAACATACTCAAAGAATTGTTGGGCGTTTGAACCATATTGTTGTGATTGTTGTATAACAGCCTGTTGCATTTCAGTATCAGAAACAGTTATTTCCTTAATATTGCCAACTTCTGCTAGCAATAGCCCTAATCTTACCCTTCTAATAGCTAGCTTTGTATGCTCGTCTGTAGTTTCAATCTCAGGATGATCATGACCCTCGACTTCAGGGTTTTCTTCATGCCATAGTTGATGAGCAATTTGACCTGCCTCAGTTTTTACTAAACTTTCAGGCAATTCAAAATCAACAAGTTTTTCTAAGCTATCCATTAGGTCACGCTTCATTACTATACGCGAAGCACCTTTAAATTCCTCTTCCAATCTTTCAGAAATTTTATTTTTAAGATCAGATAAATCTTCAGCACCAAATTTTTTAGCAAGTTCATCATTAATTTCTGCTTTAATAGCAGATTTTACTGTGTTGATTTTACATGAAAAAACCGCATCTTTTCCAGCGAGATTTTCAGCGCCATAATCACCAGGAAATGATACATTTACCACAACATCATCTCCAGCTTTTGAACCAATAAGTTGCTCCTCAAAACCAGGAATAAAACTATTAGAACCAAGTACGAGAGGATAGTCATCAGCTTGACCGCCGTCAAATGCTTCACCATCAACTTTACCTAGAAAGTTTATAACAACTTGATCACCGTCTTTTGCTTTTGATCCTGCCTTTTTATCTTCGTAGTCCTGAGATGTTTCTGCTAAATTATCCAAAGCTTCTTTAATATCGTCATCTCCAGCCTTAACAACCATTTGATTTAATTTAATTTTAGAAAAATCAACTTCAGGAACTATAGGCAAACACTCATATGCTACGCTTACTTCTACATCATCACCCTCTTTCCAATTTTCATTGGTCATTTTCATTTCTGGTTGCCCAGCTGGCCGATCTCCAGATTTTTCAAGATGAGAGTTCATTTCACCATCAACAGTTTCTTGCATAACTTCACCCAGAAGAGCTGGTCCATGTTGCTTTTTGAGCATAGCCATTGGAACCTTTCCCTTACGGAAACCTTTTAGTTCGATGTTTGGTTGCGCTTCTTTCAATTTAGTATTTACAGTTGCATCAAGTTCAGCAGCTGTAACTTTTATTGTATAACCGCGCTTCAAGCCTTCATTCAGGGTTTCAGTGATTGCCATTTATTTGTCCTTTAAGTTAGGGGTATATCAAATTAGATAAGCCCACATTCATGAGAAAAACTGACGCCCTTCTAAGGGTGCAAGGTCATGCTTGCAAGGGCGAATTATAAGATTGATAAGATGTATAAATTTGTGTCCTGTCACAAGTTGATGTATATCAAAATACTTATGAGCTTACATAAAAATTAACCCAATATTTCAAAGGTAATTATAATGAAAATATTAGCTATATTTATGATAATTCTTTTTTCAAATCCCCTATTTGCTCAAAACACAAATAGTTGCCCAAACAGAGGATTAGACCCAAATACTTTTTGCCTTCCTGGAGCGGTCTGGGATCAAGATTTAAAAGCATGCATTACAATGGTTTGAATCTTTAGAAATTAACTTTAGGCATTTTTTTATTGCTTTGGTGCTCAAAAACCATATCAATCATCTGCTGCGTTCCTTTTGCAAACTCTAAGGAACATGCATATTCGCTACCATCTCTGACAGATGCATTGAAAGCCTCTAATTGCATAACATAATGGTTTTCACTTGTAAATTTAACAGTCTTACGGTCACCTTGATTTAAACAAAGATGAACTTCAGCCTCACCAAATACTTTAGGGTTAAATGGTGAGCTCAACGATATTATTCCTTTTGAGCCATGAAAATTCATTTCTTGTCGTGGATGCATTCTCATAGAGGTAACACTTAAAAATTGAAATGAAGGAAACTTAGCAGATACACTTGCCCAAACATCAACTTTATTTTCCCACAAAATATTAGTTTGCGTTATTTCTTCAGGATCTTCACCAGTCATGAAACGAGTTGAACCAAATGTGTAAACACCGATGTCGAGTAAACTTCCTCCCCCAGTTTTAGCACTATTTCGTATATTATTTTGATCATCACTATTATTGTAAGAGAAAACACCATCAACCTGTATCAAATTTCCAATTACACCTGAATCAAGAAGCTTTTTAGCATATATCCATTGTGGGTGATGAAGGATCATATATGCTTCTGCAACTAATAATCCTGTTTCATCTCTAAGTTCAATGAGTTCATCTATTTCATTAGCATTCAGCGAAATTGGCTTTTCACAAAGAACATGTTTTCCTGCCTTTAAAGCTTTCCTTGACCACTCAATGTGCAAGTGATTTGGTAATGGAATATAAATAGCATCGATATTCGGATCATTTAATAAGCTATCATAATTATTGTATATATTTATTTCTGGATTAATTTGTAAAAATTGCATTGCTTTTGATTTATCTCTTGTAGCAAGAGCAACGCATATATTATTTTTTGCCAGTTGCATTGCTGGAAGCATATGCTCAAATGCAAATTTGGAAGCACCCAATATACCCCATCGTAAGATATCACTCAAATAATTTCTCCGTAATATTTAAAAATGAACATAAGTATATCCTAACACTTTATGATGATATAAAATATAAAATAATAATTAAAAAGGA
>CAJJAY010000019.1 GCA_905182285.1 uncultured Amylibacter sp.
GCCAGAGCCAGAGCCAGAGCCAGAGCCAGAGCCAGAGCCAGAGCCAGAGCCAGAGCCAGAGCCAGAGCCAGAGCCAGAGCCAGAGCCAGAGCCAGAGCCAGAGCCAAATGCCACACAAGCTATTGAAGAAGACAGTTCTACTAAGAAGAGTTTTTTTGGAAGAGTTTTCAAGCGTAAAGAGGAAACCAAGAAAACTGAAAAAAAGCGATTGTTTGATGACAATATGCTTGAAAGTCTTGAAGAGCTTTTAATTAGTGCAGATATGGGTGTTGATACGTCGCTGCGCGTTTCTGCAAATATGGCAGAAGGTATTTTTGGTAAAAAAGTATCGGTTAATGAAGTGAAAGCTCTTCTAGGAGATGAAGTAGCGCGCATTTTAGAACCTGTTGCAAAACCGATGCCACTTTATGCTCAAAAGCCACAAGTTGTATTAGTAGTTGGTGTAAATGGTTCAGGAAAAACTACAACTATAGGTAAACTTGCATCTCAATTTCGAGCTGCAGGAAAATCTGTGGTTATAGCAGCAGGTGATACTTTCCGAGCAGCTGCTGTGGAGCAACTACAAGTTTGGGGTGAAAGAGCTGGAGTGCCAGTTTTGACTGCTCCAGAAGGATCTGATCCGGCCTCTTTAGCCTTTGATGCAATGAATAAATGTAAAGAAGACTCAGTAGATCTGCTCATGATTGACACAGCAGGGCGTTTGCAAAATCGAAAAGATTTAATGGAAGAACTTGATAAAATAGTTAGGGTTATTCAAAAGAATGATCCTACTGCTCCTCATAATACTTTATTAGTTCTTGATGCGACGACTGGCCAGAATGCCATAAGGCAGGTTGAAGTTTTTCAAGAGGTTTCAAACGTTACTGGTCTAGTTATGACAAAGCTTGATGGAACAGCAAAAGGAGGGGTATTAGTTGCTCTTGCTGATAAGTTTGGACTGCCGATTCATGCAATTGGTGTAGGTGAACAAATTGATGATTTACAAGCTTTCGACCCAAAAGATTTCGCTAAAGCATTAACTGGAAGCGATGTTTGAGTAATTACATAACTGAGATTGCAGGAACGCCAACTGGAAGCCAACTTGCAATGTTCTTAGCTTTAAGTGCTGCAATTCTACATGCAGTTTTTGGCGCACTTCAAAAAGGCCGATATGATCCATGGCTATCAAGGGGTGTTATAGACTTAAGTTATGGAATCATTGCTGCACCGTTTGCATTGTTTTTTACTCCATGGCCAGAACCCCATATGTGGTTAATTTTTTTTGGAATGGTTTTAATCCACATAGTTTATAAATTATCGCAGGCTATGGCCTATAGTCTGGGTGCTTATACTGTAGTCTATCCTGTGGTTCGTGGAATTGGGCCATTAATTACAGTAGTTATAGCTGGTTTTGTTTTTGGAGAAAACTTCACATTAAAGCAGTGGATTGGCGTATTGATTTTATCGCTTGCTATATTGAGCCTTGCTGTTGTGAATTTGTATGGATCAGAAAAATTTAAACGCAAAGAATTATATTTTGCTTTATCATGGGCGGCTTTGGCGGGAATAATGGTCGCTGCATATACGACTTATGATGCATATGGTATTAGATTAACTGCTGATCCCTTTACATTTCTTGCCTGGTTTTTCTTTTTGGATGGAATTTTGGTTTTTCCTTGGATCGCATTAGCAAGGTGGCAAAAAATGGAAACAACCCCAAAAATTATACCTTTAATATTTCGTGGAATTACTGGTGGTTTTATCGCAATTTTTAGTTTTGGATCAATAATGATTGCTACTCGTTTGGATAGTGTGGGAGAGGCAGCAGTAATTAGAGAGACATCAACTGTATTTGCAGCTATTATAGGTTGGATTTTTTTGAAAGAGACTGTAGGACCTACTCGAGCTGTGTTAATGGGCCTAATAGCGCTGGGTGCAGTGATTGTGGAATTCGGAGGGTAAGTGATGAATAATAAGAATATACAACCTTGGGCTAAAACGGCTTTAGAAATGGGACCAGTAATTTTATTTTTTGTAGTTTATTCAAAGATAAAAGATAATGAATATTTACTACTTGGAGAAACTTATGAAGGTTTTATTGTAGCAACAGCTTTATTTATTCCTATTTTACTAATTGCGACTGCAATTTTATATTTATTAACTGGAAAATTATCTAAAATGCAGATCTTTACTGCAATTTTAGTGGTTGTGTTTGGTGGTTTGGGAATTTGGTTTAATGACGAGAAATTTTTTAAGATGAAGCCAACAATGATATATTTATTATTTGGTGGAATCTTGGGTTATGGCCTGTTTAGAGGGCAATCTTATTTGCAAGTTGTCATGGATGGTGCATTACCTATGACATCTGAGGGCTGGATGATATTAACCAAAAGATTCATGTTTTTCTTTTTTGGATTAGCTGTAGCAAATGAAATGATCTGGCGTAGCCTATCAACGGATATTTGGGTTAATTTCAAAACTTTTGGTTTACCACTAGCAATGTTTGTTTTTTTTATTACTCAAGCAAAAGTAATATCAAGATATTCGAGTGAAAATAAATAATGACTATTTATAATATCAATGATGTTGTTGACCTCTATTGGGTCAAGGAGTAATGACAAATTGTGGCGATTTGTAACCGGATTGTGGGCCACTTTAAATATGCCACTAAAAAGTTAGAGACGTTTAACTCCAACTTCGGCCAAATTTTATGGGTATAAACCCGGGGTAATATGATGGAAAATTGGAAAACACGTACAAAATTAGTGCATGCAGGTATTAAACGAAGCCAATTTGGTGAATTATCAGAAGCACTTTTTTTAACACAAGGCTTTGCATACGACACAGCTGAACAAGCTGAAGCTCGTTTTATTCAGAACTCTTCAGATGAATATATATACGGAAGGTATGGAAACCCAACTGTAAGAATGTTTGAAGAAAGAATGATTGCAATTGAAGGTGCAGAAGATGCGTTTGCTACTGCAACTGGGATGGCGGCAGTGTCAGGTGCTTTGTTTTGCATGCTAAAAAATGGTGATCATATTATTTCCTCAAAAGCTTTATTTGGATCATGTATGTTTGTTGTTGATGATATCCTGCGTAGATGGGGTATTGAAGTTACTTTGGTTGAAGGAACTGACCTCAATCAATGGCGTGATGCGATGCAGTCAAATACAAAAGTTTGTTTTCTTGAGTCTATTTCAAATCCAACATTGGAAGTTTGTGACATAGCTGGAGTAGCTGACATTGCCCATGCGGGTGGTGCAAAACTTGTTGTTGATAATGTTTTTGCAACTCCATTATTTCAACAAACATTAAAATTGGGTGCTGATGTTGTAATTTATTCGGCCACGAAGCACATCGACGGGCAAGGGCGATGTCTTGGCGGAATAGTCTTAGGGTCAAAAGAATATATTCAAGATATTTTTATTCCATTTAATAAACACACTGGGCCAGCTATGAGTCCCTTCAATGCATGGGTCATGCTAAAGGGATTGGAGACTATTTCTCTGAGATGTGAGGCACAGGCTGAAAATGCTAAAAAAATCGTAAATGCATTAAAAAATAATATTAAAATCAATAGGATCTTATATCCAACAGATGAATCACACCCGCAGTATGATTTAGCTATTTCTCAAATGACAAAAGGTGGAACTGTAGTTTCATTTGAAGTAAATGGTGGAAAAGATGCGGCATTTAGATTCTTAAATGCATTAAAAATTATTACTATCTCAAATAATTTAGGTGATGCAAAAAGCTTAGTTACTCATCCAGTCACAACAACCCATAAAAACATGGATCCTGATATGAGGAATTCTGCAGGTATTAGTGATGGATTTATAAGACTTTCGGTTGGATTGGAAGATCCTGAAGATTTAATTTTAGATTTAATGGAAGCACTTCAAAAAATTTAATATATTATTGAAAAAATAATACTATGTCTTTTCTATAATGAAAATTGCCGTTTAATTCGTGAGTGCTCTGGTAATCTTTATGTTAAACATTTAAAAATAATAAAGATGGTTAAACCAAGGAGAAAGTGATGAATATTCACGATCCAGCTATTGAGACCCAAGAAGAAGTTACTCGGCCTTCACAAGCTGAAGCGGAAGCTGCTGTTCAAACGCTGTTAAGATGGGCAGGAGATAATCCTTCAAGAGAAGGCTTACAAGACACTCCAAATAGAGTTGTTAAGGCTTATAGCCAATGGTTTAGGGGTTATAGAGAAGATCCCCAAGCAATGCTCCAGCGTACATTTGAAGAAGTTGAAGGCTACAACGAGATGGTATTGTTAAAAAATATTCGTTTCGAAAGTTACTGTGAGCATCATATGGCGCCAATTATCGGAACTGCACACGTTGCATATGTCCCAACTGATAGAGTTGTGGGTATCTCAAAATTGGCAAGAGTAGTTGATGCCTTTGCTAAAAGGTTGCAAGTGCAAGAAAAGATGACAGCACAAATAGCAAACACAATTGACGAGGTTTTACGTCCAAGAGGAGTTGCAGTAGTTTTAGAAGGTGAACACCATTGCATGTCTACGCGTGGCGTTCATAAGCACGGCGTATCCATGGTAACATCTGCTATGCGAGGGGATTTCCAGAAAGATCGTGAACTAAGAAGAGATTTTATGGGGATAATTGGTAATCCTGGTTCATCTGTCTAAATAAAAGGTTACTTTTAATAATCAAAAACTACAGAGATTTCTTGACACTTTGCTAGGCATTCGACAAATCTGCAATTATGTTTGATCTTCGCCCAGCGGGTTATGTTATAGGTTTGTTACTGATGGTTCTTGGTTTGACTATGGTCATACCTATGGGGCTAGATTGGCTTGATGGTGCATCAAATTGGACCTCTTTTGCATTATCAGCATTTATAACTGTTCTAATAGGCTCTGTTGTTTGTCTATCTTGTCAAAATACAATAAAAGTAAATTTAAACATCCAGCAAACATTTTTTTTGACAACAAGTGTTTGGCTAGTGTTGCCAATCTTTGGAGCTATACCTTTTATGATTGGTGAAACAGATGCAAGGTTCACTGATGCATTTTTCGAAGCTATGTCAGGGTTTACGACTACAGGTTCTACTGTTTTTGACTCATTAGATACTCTACCCCGTGGATTACTTCTATGGCGAGGTTTAATGCAATGGTTTGGAGGGATTGGAGTTGTTATTGTAGCAATGGTATTTTTACCGGTTTTACGTGTTGGTGGTATGCAAATCTTTCGTACTGAAGGTTTTGATACATTTGGTAAGATATTACCACGAGCAGCAGAAATTTCCCGTTCAATTTCATCAATATATGTATTTTTAACTATTTTATGTTTAATTGCATATTCAATAGCAGGAATGTCTTTTTTTGATGCTTTAGTACATTCAATGACAACTATTGCAACGGGTGGGTTCGCAAACTACGACACTTCTTTTGAGAATATGGGTGCATCAGTTGAATACGTAGCAGTTATATTTATGATCTTAGCAGCTTTACCATTCGTTCGATACGTCCAACTCATTGGTGGTTCCGTCAAATCTTTTATATCTGATCCCCAAGTAAAGACTTTTTTGATTACTGCAGGAGTGGTGACTTTTATACTTATAGTATGGCAAATAAACTATGTAACCAATTCATATGAATTTGCTATCCGAAAAGCAGCTTTTAATGGTGTGTCCATTCTAACTGGTACTGGCTTTGCTAGTGACAATTATTTATCATGGGGCAGTTTTCCTGTAACATTTTTCTTTTTAATAGGATTAATAGGAGGATGTGCGGGCTCAACAACTTGCTCAATTAAAATATTTCGGTTTCAACTTTTATTTGCATCTGTGAGTGCACAAATAAAACGAATACATAGTCCAAATGGAGTATTCCAACCTAGATATAACAAGAAGCCTGTAGCTGAAGATATTATTAGTTCTGTTATGGCGTTTTTTGTATTGTTCATGGTTACCCTAGCAATATTAGCAGTTGCCCTAGGAATGACTGGTTTAGATGCAGTTACCTCTATTTCTGGTGCTGCAGCGTCATTGGCAAACATTGGACCTGGCTTGGGCCCTGTGATTGGACCAGATGGAAACTATTCAGGGTTGAATGATATAGCAAAGTGGTTATTGGCAGCAGGTATGCTAATCGGACGATTAGAATTAATGGCAGTTTATGTTCTATTAACTGCAACCTTCTGGAGGGGTTAATAGTGAGTAAAGGTGATTTAGATCCTAAAAACTGGGATTCGTTTAGAGCTGAAGCTCATAAAATGTTAGATAAAAGCATAGATAAAATGAAAAGTGTTAATGAAGGAAGAGTTTGGTCTCCTGTTCCAAATACGTTGCGCGATAAATTTAAAGCTAATCTTCCAATCAATGAATCTAATCCAAATGAAATTATAAGCGATATTTTACCATATGGCGTAGGTAATACACATCCACGATTTTTTGGGTGGGTTCATGGTGCTGGTACACCTTCCGGAATTATTTCAGATATTGCGTCTGCTTCTATGAATGTTAATGCAGGTGGGCGTGATCATGTTGGACCTGTAGTTGAAAAACAAGTTCTAAAGTGGTGTTTAGAAATTATGGGAATGCCAAAAGACGGGTCTGGTTTGATTGTTTCAGGTACGTCAATTGCGACAATAATTGCCATGAAAGTAGCTCGGGATCAGAAAATTAAAAATTCCCGAAAAAAAGGTATAATTCAAGGTCAACTTGTTGGTTACACATCTGAACAATCCCATTCATGTATTAAGCAAGCTTTTGACGTTCTAGGGTTAGGAACTGAAGCCTTAAGAGTTGTTCCATGTAATGATAATTTTGAAATTGATTTAGATTCTCTTAAAAAATTAATTTCTAAAGACCGTGAAATGGGTTTCACACCTCTTTGTGTTGTGGGAACTGCAGGTGCTGTAAATATGGGTGCTATTGATGACCTTGAAGGAATTGCCTCTATAGCAAAATCTGAAAATCTATGGTTTCATGTTGATGGTGCTTTTGGAGCAGCAGGATTGCTTGGTAAACTAGCGCATGATCGATTATCGGGAATATCTCAAGCTGATAGCTTAGCATTTGACTTTCATAAATGGTTTCAGGTTAATTATGAAGCTGGTTGTGTTTTATTTAAAGATAATATGACACATAGAGCGTCTTTTTCTGATAGGGCTGAATATTTACGAGGTTCTGAGCGTGGTCTTGCTGGGGGTGATTTTTGGGCTGTGGATTATGGGCCAGAGCTTTCAAGGGGGTTTAGGGCTTTAAAAGTTTGGGCACATTTAAAAGAACATGGTGTTGAAGCTTTGGGTAATTCTATTGATCGTAATATTAGATTGGCTCAGTATCTTGAAAAAAGAGTTAAAAATGAAGACTTACTTGTATCATTGGCCCCGACTCCTCTAAACATTAACTGTTTTAGATTTGTCCCAAATCTCAATTTAGATGATGCTAAACTAGATGCATTGAATGAAGAGATTGTCATTCTAATCCAAGAGAGAGGTATAGCAGTTCCTTCAACCACTAAAATAAATAATCAACTTGCTATTAGAATAAATATTACAAATCACCGAACTCAGGAAAGTGACCTTGATATTCTAGTTCAAGCGATTTTAGATATTGGTCAAGAATTAACAAAAAATAAGACTTTATAACTATTCTTTAACAAACTTTGATTAATTAAAATGATCCTGTAATTGACCTAATCGATTGAATTTCATATTGAAGGCGCAACTGATTGAAAAAGGCTAAATTGTGGCTATTATAAAACCTACTTGTTTCCAAGATATTATATTGCATCTCCAAACTTATTGGGCTCAGCAAGGGTGTGCTATTTTGCAGCCATACGATATGGAGGTTGGCGCAGGGACATTTCATCCAGCAACTACTTTGAGAGCATTGGGTCCAAAACCTTGGGCTGCGGCTTATGTCCAACCATCAAGGCGTCCAACAGATGGAAGATACGGTGAAAATCCAAACAGGTTGCAACATTATTATCAATATCAAGTTATAATCAAACCTAGTCCAAAAAACTTTCAGGAATTATATTTGGGTTCATTGAGTGCAATTGGAATTGATATGGAATTGCATGATATTCGATTTGTTGAGGATGACTGGGAAAGTCCTACATTAGGAGCCTGGGGGCTTGGCTGGGAAGTCTGGTGCGATGGTATGGAAGTATCACAATTCACATATTTCCAACAAGTTGGTGGGCATGACTGTAAGCCTGTATCTGGTGAGCTTACATACGGGCTTGAGAGATTAGCAATGTATGTTTTAGGTGTGGATCATGTAATGGACATGCCATTTAATTCTCCTGGTTCAATTATTGAATTAAAATATGGAGATGTATTTCGTCAAACAGAACAAGAGTATTCAAGATGGAACTTTGATGTAGCAGATACGAGTATTCTACTTCAACACTTTGAAGATGCAGAGGCTGAATGTAAACATATTCTAGGCGAACCTGAAATTGATCCTAAAAGTGGAAATAAAATTATTATGGCTCATCCAGCTTATGATCAATGCATAAAAGCATCACATTTATTTAATCTTTTAGATGCTCGTGGAGTTATTTCGGTCACAGAAAGACAATCTTACATTGGCCGTGTTCGATCCCTTGCAAAAGCGTGTGCAGATTCATTCTTGAAAACTGAAGCAGGTGGATCTTTCGAATGAAGGGATCATATCTAATAATAATTCTTCTAGTTTTTGCAGGAGCTATGGGAGTTGGTCTTTGGTATACGATTGAAAAAGCGTATTATATAAATGTAACCAACGTAAATGAAGTAAATGTTGCTGGTACGTATCGTAAAGTTGAAAATTATAATGGAATTGATGCTGATACATCTCCATTAAAATTGCGAGCGTGTTTTGATGTTGATTGGGAATATAACTCTACAACTAATTATGAAAAAATTGCGACGCCTTTGATAGCACCAAAGTGGTTCAGTTGTTTTGATGCAAAAAAAATTGGGTCAGATATTCAAGCTGGTAATGCTTCAGTTATTTTAGCTGATGTTAACAACCCATTTGGATTTGATAAATTTATAACACAATATCCAAATGGAAAATCTTTTATGTGGCGACAAATTAATGAATGTGGCAAAGCACATTTTGCGGGAGATCCGCTCCCAGCTGGTTGCCCTATACCCAAGGATGCTATCTCAAAGAATATAATGCGAGATACTAATGGTATTCTACATCAAATAAAATTAACTCAAATAAGCGATAATAATCCAACTTTAATAGCAATGGATGAAAAGCCAATTTCTGCTTACTCAACTGATGCAAAATTTTATAACTCTTGCTTTAAAGTTTCTGAAAATATTAATGATTTGTTAACAAATTTTTTAGCTTCAGAAGACCCACTTCCATCTAAGCCATTGGGCAAAATGCCTTGCTATAATTACAACCAGTTAACAGAAGATGTAAAAGCTGGATTAGCATACAGCTTTGTTGGTGAAAAAAATATAATTAATGGCATTGATCGAATTATTGCTATTTATGCAGATGGACGTGCTTATGCTTGGCACCAGAAAGCGAAATAATGACTAATTTATTACTTGAATTATTTTCTGAAGAAATTCCTGCTGATTTGCAAAATAAAGCATGTGAAGATTTGAATAAAATAGTTACGAATGCTTTGGTAGATGCAGGATTAACTTATAAATCGTCAAATGCATTTTCAACACCTCGCCGATTATGTTTGATGATTGAGAGTTTGCTTAATAAAAGCCCAAATACCCGTGAAGAAAGAAAAGGACCTCGCATTGATGCCCCAGAGCAAGCATTGAATGGGTTTTTACGAAGTACGGGCTTAACCAAAGATCAACTTGAAATTCGAAATGACAAAAAAGGTGAAACGTATTTTGCAGTCATTGAAAAAGAAGGGCGAATGGCATCTGAAATTGTCTCTGAAATTGTAAATGAAACAATCCATAATTTTCCATGGGCTAAATCAATGCGTTGGGGTTCAAGATCAATAAAATGGGCTCGACCATTACATTCAATTTTATGTATTTTATGTGCTGAAGACGGCGTTGAGACAGTCAATATTGAAATTGATGATATTAAATCATCTAACGTAACTTTTGGGCATCGTTTTATGGCGCCAGCACAATTTTCTGTTCATTCTTTAGAGCAATACCAAAGTGGATTAAAGAAAGCTTTTGTCATATTAGATGCTCAAGAAAGAGCTAATCATATACTAGAAGATGCAAGAAATTTAGCTTTTGCTCAGGGTTTGGAATTAGTTGAAGATAATAACTTATTAAAAGAAATTTCTGGACTTGTGGAATACCCAGTTGTTTTGATGGGGGAAATTTCTAAAGAATTTTTTAGTTTACCAGCAGAAGTTCTAATGACTTCAATGAAAGAGCATCAAAAGTTTTTTAGTGTAAAGAATCCCAAAACAAATAGAATTGAAAAATTTATAACAGTAGCAAATCGTACTACTGTTGATAACGGTGAAACTATTATTGAGGGCAATCAAAAAGTATTATTTGCTAGATTATCTGACGCAAAGTTTTTTTGGGAAAACGATTTGAGAATTGCTAAAACTGGAATGGTTGAATGGTCACAGAAGCTAGAAAAAGTAACTTTTCACAATAAACTAGGTTCTCAGTCAGAACGTTTAAAGAGAATGAGTTTTATAGCTTCTGCTATAGCTCCTTTAGCAAATGCTGATATTGATTTAGCAAATAAAGCTGCAAAATTATGCAAAGCTGATTTATCTTCTGAAATGGTGGGAGAGTTTGCCAAGTTACAGGGCCTTATGGGAAGTTATTATGCTGCTGAAGCTGGATTGCCTAATGAGATAGGCTTAGCATCAAAGGAGCATTACTCACCACTAGGGCCAACAGACATTGTGCCATCATCACCTGTTTCAACGGCTGTGGCATTAGCAGATAAAATTGATACTTTAACTGGATTTTGGATAATTGATGAAAAACCTACAGGATCAAAGGACCCCTTTGCATTAAGGCGTGCAGCGCTGGGTGTTATTAGACTAGTCATTGATAATGACTTGAATGAATCATTAGAAAAAATCCTAGCATATGGGTTCTATTTAAACTCAATATCAATTCACAATTTGAGCATGAATGCCGACGAGCAATATATTGATTTAGATGAAAATAATTTAGATCAAATTTGTGACTTAATTGATTTAAATCAAACGTATAAAATAAGAGAAGTTCTAAAAGATTTAGTGTCATTTTTCCATGACCGTTTGAAAGTATACTTACGTGATCAAAAGATTAACCATGATGTTATAGATGCTTGCCTAGCCATGCCAAATAATACTAATTTTTCACTTTTGGCAAAGAGAGCAAAAGTTCTCCAAGAATTTTGTGATTCTGATGATGGTAAAAATTTATTACATGGCTTTAAGAGGGCCAATAATATTTTAATTGCTGAAGAAAAAAAAGATGGTGTGTCTTATGAGGGTATTGCAGATTTAAAATATGCTCAATTAGATGAAGAGCGCTCGTTGTTTGAAATATTAGATGAGAATGAAACTGCTATAATAAACTTTATTGATAATCAGAATTTCAAGGATGCAATGAATAGTCTTTCAAAGCTTAGATCACCAATCGATTTATTTTTTGAGAATGTACAGATCAATTCTGATTCAAAAATTGTAAGAAGAAATCGTTTATGTCTCTTAAATAGAATTAGGCTCATTATGAAAAGTGTCGCAGACTTTACTCTTATTGAAAATTAATTAAATTTTAATTTTTTCAAAGATAATTCAATTTATGTCTTCTTTGCCCTATTATTATTAATTTATTGATCATAGGATTAATAAATAAGGAGCAATGTTTTGGATGCTGAATTAAAGGTATACCCTGAATGTGTTGAGTTGGGTTCGCACTCAGAAGTGCCAACAGAAAAATATGGTGCAAGGGCAAATGCAATTGTTAATTTAATGAAGGCTGATTTGCCTATTCCAAAAGCATGGGCTTTCCTTTGTGATTCAGTTCATAAATTTCAAAATTACGAATTCCCCAAATTTAAGGGTTTAAATAATTCATTAAATCAGGGGATTTTAGTATCTTTGCGGGCAAGCCCAATCTCAAGAGAATGGGGTGGTCCTGAAACGCTTTTAAACATTGGCATGAATTGGAGAATTCATGGTATGTTAAAAAAAGCACTTGGAAAAGCTGCTGTTGATGCTTTGTATTTTCGCTTCATTCAAGATTTTGCAACACAAGTAGCAAGGCTTGATGCAGAAGATTTTGATATTCTAATCGATGGGTCAGTAAACAAAAATAATATTAATTATGAAAAAGCATTAAAAAGCGCATTGATCCTTTTTGAAGAAGAAACTGGCAATGAGTTTCCTCAAGATCCATTTGATCAATTACAGCAAAGTCTGAAATCAATGGCAAGTGCATGGAACAGTGCAAGTGCAAGGATTTTGCGTGCTGCTCGGGGTGCTCCAGTAAATGCTGGATTAGGATTGATTGTTCAAGAAATGGTTCTGGGTATTGGTGACGGAGAGTTTGGATCTGGCATCGCTCAATTTGTTTCACCTGTTACAGGAGAAGAGAAAGCCTATGGAAGATACTTGAGCCAATCTCAAGGAAGAGCAGCTATGAAAGAAGAAGAGACTGCTCAATATTTAGCTAGAGATAAGCGTGGCCCATCATTAGAGGAAATCTGCCCAAGTTGTTTTAGCTCCTTGAAGAGCTACGCTAATATTGTCACTAATTTATATCGTGATGACATGCAGCTTGAATTTACTGTCAAGAATGGAGACGTTTGGCTACTGGATGCAACACCTGCACATAGAACTGGAAGGGCTGCAATAGCGATTGTAATAAGATTACAATCTATGAAATTAATTACTGAAGAGGAAGCCTTGATGAGGATTGCTCCAAAAATTCTCAATGAGATTTTGCATCCTCAAATAGATCCAAAAGAAAAAAGAGTGCAGATAGCTGATGGGATTGGTGCAAGCCCTGGTGCCGCAACTGGTAAAATTGTTTTTAATGCTTCTAGTGCTGTTGCACTTGCATCACGTGGCGAAGCTTCAATATTGGTAAGAATTGAAACAACTCCAGACGATATCCGTGGAATGCATTCAGCTAACGGAATTTTAACTGAACGTGGTGGCATAAATAGCCATGCAGCAGTTGTAGCAAGAACTCTTGGATTGCCATGTGTGGTTGGCGTGAATAATATAAATATTGATCAAAAAAATAAAAAATTACACTTTGAAAATGGAACAAGTTTATCTGAGGGTGATTTGATTACTTTAGATGGTTCAACAGGGCAAATTTTATCAGGGTCAACAAAGTTGATTGAGCCAGAGCTTGGTGGAAATTTTAAACAATTTATGAACTGGGCGGATAAAACACGTACTATGGGGGTGCGTGGAAATGCAGATACGCCTCAGGACGTTCGATTGGCACAGAAATTTGGTGTTGATGGCATTGGCTTGGTGCGAACCGAACATATGTTTTTTGATACACATCGATTAAATGTTATGCGTGAATTGATATTTGCTGAAAAAACTGATGACCGGCAAGAAGCATTAAATCTTCTTTTACCAATGCAACGTGAAGATTTTTTTGAAATCTTTTCTTTGATGGGTGAACAATCTGTTTGTATTCGACTTTTGGATCCACCGCTTCATGAATTTTTACCAAAATCGCGCGAACAAGTTGTTGCTTTAGCTGAGTCAATGGATCTTCCTCTTTCAAAAGTAATTAATCGAGTTGAAGAGCTTGAGGAAATAAATCCAATGTTGGGTACACGTGGTGTTAGGCTGGGTATAACTGTGCCAGAAATATACGTAATGCAAGCAAGAGCAATTTTTGAGGCTGCATGTTTGGTCAAAAAAAATACAGGACGAAAGATAAAACCAGAAATTATGATACCTTTAGTCTCTGCCAACCGTGAGGTTGAATTGGTAAAGGCGAGAGTCGACGCTGTGGCATCATCAGTACAATCAGAAACTGGAATATCAGTAGAATATTCTTTGGGAGTGATGGTGGAAACTCCAAGGGCGGCGTTGCGAGCTCATGACATTGCACGCACGGTTGATTTTATGAGCTTTGGTACGAATGACCTGACACAAATGACATATGGTCTTTCAAGAGATGATGCGGGTCGTTTTATGAGAGAATATGTAAATCAAGAGATTTATGATGAAGATCCATTCCTTACCTTAGATATACATGGGGTTGGAGAGTTATTATCAATTGCTGCAGATAGAAGTCGCTCAGTAAAGCCTGATATATTATTAGGCTTATGTGGAGAACATGGTGGTGATCCAGAATCTATAATTTTTTGCCATGAAGCTGGATTTGATTACGTGTCTTGCTCACCTTTTCGAACTCCAATTGCACGCCTTGCAGCTGCGCAGGCAGAATTAATGAAGAGATAACTGTAAAATAAGACTGATTATTTTTGATTAGTTATCAATGTTTTAATTAGATCTTAAGTTTAATTACAATAAAAAGGCTAGACTGAACCTTTTTAGCAATTTAAAAGCCCATTTGAAAGATTTCTATGATTAATTTTGAAGTTAAATAATGGATAAAAGTATGTTTAGAGTGTTCTTGTTAACTTTTGTGTTATTTCAATTTAATTTTATTGCTCCAGCAATTGCAAATAATGTGCAGGCTTCTTTTTTGAATACATACGATAATCTGAAATCATCTGATCCGTTAACTGGCCGCTGGACTACTTTTTCAGATATGTTGAATCCAACCAATACAACGTCCAATGTTGCATTGATTTCACCTGTTGATGTAAATATTTTCCTAAAGAAAATAAAGTTATCTATTTTAGATAAACTA
>CAJJAY010000020.1 GCA_905182285.1 uncultured Amylibacter sp.
CGAAGTATCTGTATATACAGCTTCTGGTCGTATTGCAAAGTTAGTAGATCATTTTGAAGCTCTTTATCCTGGTATAAAACTTACAGTTTATGATCTAGGTTCAGTAAAAACGATTGAAAAAACTGTACGAGAGCAAGATGCAGGTATTTTTACAGCTGATGTAATAACTACAGGTAACTCTGGTCAGGTTATGTATGAACTTTTGGGAAAAAATCGTATTTTCAACTATGTGCCAGCGCATTATGTAGACCGAATTCCATCAGAAAACCGTGATCCATTATTAATTCGCGTAAATGAGGCGATGGTATTTTTCTATAACACAGAAGTTCATCCCGATGGTGCGCCAATAAGCAATGTTTGGGAATTAACACAAGAAAAATATCGTGGACGTGTAGGAATTAAAAATCCAATGTCTTCAGGATCTTCATTAATGGGTCTTGCAACATTAGTTCAAGAGCCAGAAGAAATGGCTGCTGCTTATAAGCGATTAACTGGTGAAGATATTGTACTAAGCGATGGTGTACCAGATGCTGGATTCGAATTTGTGAAAAGAATGTTAGAAAATGATATAGTTATATACAAATCTGGGTCCAAACTAGCCGATGCTGCGGGTAAAGCTGGGCAAGATGATGCATTGATTGCAATGGGAAATATGACTTATATTTCACGCAATGATTCCAAGGGAAATGTTAATGCAATCGTATCAGATCTAGATCCAGTCGCTCGACTCGTTTATCCTAATTTTATGTCAATTGGTGCACATGCTCCAAATCCAAATGCTGCTAAAGTATTGATTGCTTATTTATTAGGAAGTACTGACATAAATCTTGATACAAAACTTGATAAACCATACATCGAGGGTGCAAGTTTTGATTTACTTCAAGGTTTAGCTCCATATCATGATGCAGGATCAGTAAGTCCACGTAGTGACGTTCCATTACCACAAGGTGGTGAAATTTGGGATGAAATGAAGGGCTGGAACGTGTCTGCTAAATTTATGTGGGAACAAGGACCTAAATTGCGTGATTTTTGGATGATTTACTCAAGCCAATAAAGGACGCTTATATGGGACAAATACTTCTCAATGGGATCGTAAAGTCCTATGGAAAAGAGGTCGTGGTTAAAAACCTCGACCTCACAGTTGAAACTGGAGAATTTTTAACAATTCTTGGACCATCGGGTTGTGGTAAAACTACGACACTTAGAATGATAGCTGGTTTAGAAGAGCCAGATCAAGGGATGATAAAGTTAGATGATAAGGTGGTTTTTTCCCGAAACGATGGTGTAGTTGTTCCACCAGAGGCTCGTCATCTTGGGTTGATATTTCAGAGTTATGCTTTGTGGCCGCACATGACAGTTGCAAAAAATATTACTTTAGCGCTGAAAGAGCAAAAGATATCAAAAAGTGAAATTGCAGACAGACTAAAGAACGCATTAGAAATGGTTCAGCTCACAGGTTATGCTGAACGCTATCCTTCTGAACTTTCAGGTGGACAACAACAAAGAGTTGCCGTTGCAAGATTGATCGCTTTAAGACCTAAAATTCTACTTATGGATGAGCCTCTTTCTAATTTGGATGCTAAATTACGAACGGAAATGCGTGCAAGTTTGAAACGTCTACATCGTGATCTTAACGCAACAACTGTTTATGTGACACACGACCAAATAGAAGCCCTAACATTGTCTGATCGAGTAATCATTATGAACGAAGGGCGGATCATGCAAGAAGGGTCACCATATGATATATATCATCACCCAGCTAATATTTTTGTGGCTGAGTTTATTGGCGATCCGGGCATAAATTTATTTGATGGCATAATAGATAATGGGATGATTAAGTGTGGCGAAATTCAAATTCCGTTACCTAATAATTTTACAAAAAATAAGGGGAGTTTAATTCTAGGCGTACGGCCAGAAAAAATTGAAGTATCCGAAACTAAAAAAAATGGGTGGCAAGAAGTCTCAACAGGAATAATTCAACCCACAGGGGCTAATACTATAATAGAAGTAAAAGCTGGAGAAACCTCCATAACATTACTTCAAAATGGATTTATAACTCTACCTGAAAATTCAAAACTTTGGATTAATTTTGAGCTTGATACATTAAGTTTCTTTGATCCTGAAACGCAGGAAAATCTGCGTAATAATGTGGGTTAAATTTATGCCAATTTCAGCAGAGAACAACAAACCTAGAATTTGGTCTATTCGTAATATTTTCTATCAATCATATAGACTAAAAAATAGGCCTGAACTAATCATTGGATTGTTAGCTCTTTGTTTTTTGAGCTTTGTTGTGTTGGTGCCTTTGTTGCAAATTATTAAAGATGCCTTAACATTTCAAAGCTATGATCTTGCTTATGAGCCAGATGGTGTGGTTGGTGAATTCACTCTATTCCATTTCGATCGAGTATTTAACCAGCCAATATCTGCTGCGCTTTTCTACAAGCCACTTTTAAACAGTTTAAAAATGGGTTTTGCTGTAACGGTAATCGCATTATCGGTTGGGTTTTGTTTGGCTTGGCTTATGGTAAGAACAAACGTGTATTTTAAGGGTATTTTTGGTGGAATGCTTGTAATACCTTATATGATGCCGTCTTGGGTTATGGCAATTGCTTGGCTTAGTTTGTTCAAAAATGATCGTATAGGTGGCTCAGAAGGATTGCTGACATATTTAACTGGTGTCCAAGCTCCAGACTGGGTGGCATATGGGTTCTTTCCAATAGTGATAACTTTGGCATTACATTACTATGCGTATGCTTATTTACTGATTTCTGGGGCCCTAGCTACTGTAGATAGTGAACTTGAAGAAGCTGGTGCAACTAGTGGTATGAATAAATGGAAGCGCATCCGTTTAATCACTATGCCGTTGCTAATGCCAGCAATTGGGTCTGCAATTGTTTTAACATTTATTAGAATTCTTGGCACATTTGGCACCCCTGCATTACTTGGTTTACCTGTTCGTTTTTTTACGTTTTCCACACAGATATATGCTTCAATAAATGCTAGGAACCAAGGTGATGCATTTGTATTAGCATTGGTTTTAATAGTTTTGGCTATATCATTTATTTGGATTAATAGTCGTATTATTGGTGTACGTAAGAGCTACGTAACAATGACTGGAAAAGGATTTAGAAAAAGTGAAAGTGACCTTGGCAAAATGCGTTGGCCAGTTACAGTAATACTTATTTTATTTCTTTGTGTAACAGTTGCTTTACCTTTGATCTTGCTGCTCTGGGAGTCATTGACGCTTATCCCAGGAGATTATAGCTTATCAAATCTTACAACTTATTTCTGGAAAGGTCAGGGTGACGTAAGTCTTGCGTATGGTGAGCCAGGAATAATTCACAATAAGGGCATACTTGGTGCTTTGCTCAATTCAATTAAACTAGGATTTGCTGCGGCTATATTTAATGGAATTCTTGGACTTTTAGTTGGTTACGCAGTTGTACGGGGTCGCGGCGATAGATTATCAAAATGGTTAGAATCGATTGCTTTTGCTCCGTATATATTTCCATCTATAGCTCTTGGTGCGATCTATATTGGTATGTTCTCAACAAGTATCGGGCCAATACCTGCTTTATATGGAACCTTTACAATTTTGATTTTAATAACAGTTATTAAGAATTTACCATTTACATCGAGAACAGGAATTGCAGCAATTTTGCAAATTCACCAATCACTAGAAGAGGCTGCGCGCGTTCAAGGAATCGGCTGGTTCAGGAGAATGCTTCGAATAATTATTCCACTCTCGATGAGTGGACTTGTAGCCGGTATGTTATTGACTTTTATTACAGCCATGCGAGAGCTGTCTCTGATAATTTTATTAATTTCACCAGGCAATATGGTGCTAACAGGTTTAATATTTAGTTACCAAGAACAAGACATGGCGCAACACTCAAGTGCTGTAACATTAGCCCTTGTGCTAATTATTATCACAATCAGTGTAATTGTTAGAGTAATGTCAAGAAGTGCAGGTGTTGGTAGATTAAATGTAACTTAGTTATTTTATAATTATTTAATATTTACAAAAGCATCATATATTTGGTTTTAAGTCGCGACTTTTTACAAAATAGAAACTAGCTGCAGCTAAGAAACAAGTTATTCCAGCAAATAGGAATGATGGCACATAACTGCCAATAAAATCTCGGCTGACGCCTGCGGCCACTGTCATAAGTCCTGCAGCAACATGGTGTGAAGCAAATATCCAACCAAAAATTGCAGGTCCTATTTCTCTCCCAAATTTGCCTATGGTTAGTTTGACAGTAGGTGGAACAGTAGCAATAAAATCTAATCCATATATTACCGCAAAAATTGTTAGAGCAGCATAAGATGGATTTGAACTAACAAGCCAAACCAAACTTACGCCTCTGAAACCATAATAAATTGTGAGTAACCACCGATTATCATAACGGTCTGATAGCCATCCAGATCCTGTCGTTCCAATAAGGTCAGCTACCCCTATTACTGCGAGTAGCCAAGCTGCAGCTGCAAATGGTACACCTAAGTCTCCACAGAATGGAACTATATGTGCTTGTGTTAGGCCAAAACTTGATATGCCACATATCATAAATGTGAGAGCTAAAATCCAAAACAATTTTGTTCTCATGCCAATGAAAAGTGCATTAAAAGATAAGACAATGAAATTTTCATTATAGGGCTCAGGTGCTAAGCCTACTTCTGTCTCACCAAGACGGGGAATGTTAATATGTTCAGGCCTATCCCAAGCAAAAAAATAAAATAATATTATACTAATAACTGAACCAATCGTTGGAATAGCCATAGCTGCTCTCCAGCCATATAAATCACTTATTGTAGCTGCAAGGGGCATGAAAATTAACGTTCCAGTGGCTGTCGCGCCTGTCATCAAACCAATAACAAGACCTTGCCTATCTGAGAACCATCTTGAAGCAATTACAGAAGATAATTGCATAGCAGTCAAACCTGGACCTATACCGAGTAAAATACCCATACCTAACCAAAGATGCCATTTTTCAGTTGTGAGAATTGAGATAATTAAGCCAATAATTAATACAAAGCCTGACAACCCAACCATACGACGTGGGCCATATTTTAGCATCAAGCCTCCTGCAAATGGTGCTGAGAGACCAAAGAGTGCTAATCTTAAACCTGTAGGGGCTGCTATTTCTCCAATTGACCAGCCAAGATCCTTTGACATTGGAACGATTAAAACACTAGGAACTCCAACTGATGCTGTAGCAAATAGAGCAGAGAAAAATGCCAAAGCAACCATCATCCATCCGTAATGGATTTTATGCTTTGTACAGAAGATTAAAGCTGAGTTTCTTGTTCTCAAACTTATATGCATTAGACTTCTTTGGAACCCTCTTCGACAAAATCACGGTCAATTTTTGGTAATGGCTGATCATTAATAGCTGCTTCAAAAGCTTTAAGTCGTTTGTAAATTGAAATTAGCTCTATGATAGTAGTCCATGAAGAAACTAAGAATTGAAATGAAGATGCTACTTGGCCAAAAGCTCTTAATATTTGGTTCATAATTCCAAGTGTAATTCGACCTGAAACAATTGTTGGAATTAAAAATACATAAGCGATTACATTATCTGCTTGTATATACATGTACCTAAACAAATTAAAATATGTGTAATGTAAATATATCCTAAAATAGTTTTTTCTCACATTAGAAAATAAATCGCGTAAAGCTATTGGTTGGGCATTCGCTTCATTATCCTCTCCTAAAACTAATTCTTTACGAAATGCAGCTTCAACACGTTGATTTCTAAACTCTAGCCCAGGTAACTTTATTCCAGCAAATAGTAATATTAATGTACCAAAAATTGACCATACAATTGAGAGTGTAACCAATGGATATGGTATTGCCCCAAGTATTGGTAATGTTTCAACATGAACTGATAATGCTGCAAGAACAGGAAGAAATGCAATTAATGTCATAATTGAATCTACAAAGGCTACTCCTAGCCCTTCCATAATTGCAGCAAATCGCATGGTATCTTCTTGTATTCTTTGTGACGCACCTTCAATGTGTCGAACTTGCTTCCATCGTGAAACGTAAAAATCATTCATTGCTGAACGCCAACGAAATATAAAATGGGATGTAAAAAATCTGTTTGCTATAATAAATGCAATGTATGGAAAAGCTATAGTACAAAAAATTATAAAATGACTATAAAGTTGAGTAACAGTTACCTCACCATTACCTCCAAGTGCCGTTTGAATATCATTATAAAATGGACCGTACCAAGCATTGATAATAACAGAAACCTGAACTGAGGCATAAGATAAATAAATTAACAAAGCTGATCCTAAAATTGACCAATTTTGCCAAAAA
This sequence comes from uncultured Amylibacter sp., assembly GCA_905182285.1. Classification (GTDB taxonomy): domain Bacteria; phylum Pseudomonadota; class Alphaproteobacteria; order Rhodobacterales; family Rhodobacteraceae; genus Amylibacter. The sequence continues at coordinate 6,326 of CAJJAY010000020.1, forward strand.
TGAGGATCATATTTACGCCATGCATAGTAAAAAACGAATGTGCCAAAAAGATAAAACAAATCAAACCATAAGAACTCTGAAGTTATAAAATGGCCCAAACCAATAACTGGTTCTTCAGTATTTAATGCAAAACCTAAAGTTCTACCAATCGTCTCTCCAATACTGTACCAAACAGTTATCAAAAATATTATCCATATTATTAATGAGCCAAAAAAAAGTTTTGGTTTTGGAAAAAAGGATTCAAACATATTATAATATCCTATTTAAATGTCCGGCTAGTTCGGATGAAATTAATTTTCGTTGCTTTGCTTTGAGTATATACGGAGCTATATATACTAATATGTTTGAATTATGGAGTAAGATCAATGTCAGAATGGTTGTATCAAATACGGATAAAAGTATCTGAAAGTATTTCTGATGATCTTAGAGGAATGCAGAAGCAAAATCTTTCAATCAGTATAAAAAAAATAGCAGACCTACATCAAATGACCATTGTTTGTACTTATGATGCATTTAAAGCTTATTGTGATGAAGCAGAACAAAATGGTATCGATGGGTATGGATTGTACCACTGGACCAAAGCTACAATAGATGACCCTTTAAAGAAATTAAAACATTTAAGATCGTTTGCGTTTTATTTGGGTGAAGATCAAATTTATAGCAATGATCTTGCAGTTTCTATTAAAAATCACTTACATAAATTAGATGATGATGAGCTATTAGAAATAAATTTAATTGATTCAAATCCAGAAAATAATCCTCAACCCCCCAAAAAGTATCAAATGAAAAATTAAAATTTATTTTACTTTTGGTAAAGTTTCGATCTCAACGGCTTCGTTTAAAAACATAGATCGAGCACAATTTTCATTTAACGCAATTGTTGTTTTTACATTTTGGTTCTCAAGATTTGCCTCTGTTTCTACACCTAAGAAAACGCCTGGGCATATTTGTCCATTTACTCTGATCACATTGACAGGATTATTAACAACAACACCAACAGAATCTGCTATTACAAGCTGATCTACAAAAACAAAAGTTTCTACAATTTTTGCTTCAGGTGCATAGATTTGTGCAGCTAAAGTTCCTCGAGATACACAATCGCCAAGATTTGGTTCAAAATTAAGTAGTACTCCATCAAAGGGTGCTCGCATGGTTAAATCATCAAGATCAAGCTCTCTTGATTGAACTTCAAGCTGTCCGATTTCATAAGCAATTTTAGCACGTGATTTTTTTGAATTTGCACGTATTAACGCTTCCTCAGCACGATCAACAGAAAATGTAGCATCTAGCTTTTTGCGTTCAGCAGTTTCAAGCATTGTTTCATTAACCAAGCCACGTTTAAATAAAACATTTGTACGATCGAATTCACGTAGAACAAAATCAAATTCTTCTTTTGAACGTGATAAGTCTGCTTTTGCAACTGTGATTGAAAATTCACTTTCTTCAACGGCAGCTTTTAAATCTCCTGCACGTGCTTGTGCAGACTTAAGTGCAAGCTGACTTGTTCTGTCATCTAATTTTACTAAAACCTGATCTTTTTTTGCCAAACCAGAATTTACAGCGTCTTGAGATACTTCAGTAATACAGCCTTGTGCTTCGTATGATAAACCTGATTCATTTTCGGCGATGACTGTTCCAGCTAGGTTTATAGATTGGAAATTGTCTTGCGTTAAGGCAGGGGTGGCAAAGGTACAAAATACTAATCCAATTTTTAACATGGTCATAGAATTATTCATGAAATGTCTCCATACAGTTTATGTACATGGTGATGTGTTTAGATTTAGAGTCAAGGCATATATAGTAATTTTGGCTATTGTTGAGACGAAACCAATTCTTAATTATGGCGGAACTTTAATTTTTGTCTTGCTAGTTATTCAATTATTCATCATTATGAATGTATTGAAATATTATTGACTGATACTGCGATCTTTAATTTTTCTCCCTCAGTATCAGTCAAATATCTTTATTACAAATTAGTTATAAAGATCCTTCTTCACTCGTGAGATCCCCACCAACATTAATAATGATGATATAATAAAAAATGTTGATATACCAACGTATTGAAGATTTAATGAAATATCAAAATCAAGTAATATACCTGTAAGTGCAGGACCAATAGCAGAGCCAAGCACCATTGCTGCTGCTGCTGCTGCTTTAATTGATCCAAGGTGTTTAGTGCCAAAAAACTCAGCCCAAAATGCGTTTGGCAAGGTAGTATTAGCTCCAGATGTTATTCCTAAAAATATGAAGCCTAATAATGCAGAATACAATGTCTCACCAAAGGCAAATAATATAAATGCAATAATCATTGGCAATTGAAAATATGGAATTAACTTTGCAGTTCCAAACTTATCTAATAAAATACCAGATAAAATCATCATGCAAATTGCAACCCCAGTATAAATTGGAAACATTGAAACTAAACTTAAATGTTCCCACCCCTTAATTTCCGAGAAGTGTACCTGTTGAAAAAAGAATGCTGTGTTAAATGCAGATTGGCCAATTACAGCAGGCATCATAAACCAGAACAAAGGGTGTGATATAGTTTTTTTTCGTGTCCAATGAAGTTTATTCATACCCCATGATTGGTCTTCGGCATCAATAGATTGTGGGCTACGTTCTTGACGTAATAGCCATATTAAAATTGGAATTGAGAAAAGAGTAACTAGAGCAGCAATTATCCAAATTTTCTGCCAAGAAAAATATATTAAAGCAGATACAAGAAATAAAGGAATAAGAGCTTCACCAAATGAAAATCCAAGATTTGAAATTGATAGAGCTTTTCCACGGTTGTTGACAAACCAACGTGACATTGCAACTGCAGCTATGTGAGTAGACATGCCCTGTCCAGTTAATCTCAGGCAAAATATTACCACTGGAAGCAAAGCAACTACGGGATTGAATGCCATAAAGAGACATGAAGTAGAAAGTGCACATAAAACCATTGGCCCAAGCTTTCTAACACGCATAATATCTGTGAGACCGCCGGCCCAAATCATAACAATGGCAGATGCAAAAGTCCCAAATCCATATATTAAACCCCAATCACCATGGGATAAATTAAATGTATTCCTGATTTCACCTGAAAATATTGAAATAAAATATGTTTGTCCAAAACTTGACATAAACGTTAACAACGTTCCAGCTGCTAGCCACCGGCTATTCTTTAATATAAATTGAAACATTTTTTATCTCATCAGTTGTCTTACATTGGGCAACAAATAGCTACATGTAAAGAAACTAGATTTTTTGAAGAAACTTTGTTTAAATAGCTAACTTAACAGATCTATTGATCATGTTAAATTTTAAGATCTAGTCGAGGCTTCCAGAAAGGTCTAAAAAGTTCAATTTTTGGGCATCGGTTCATAACAACTTTTAAGCCAGCATTTTCAGCTAATTTTGCTGCTTTATCATCATAGACGTCTATTTGCCCCCAAAGAACTTTGGCTCCAATAAATATTGCCTGTTCTGCAAATCCATAAAATTCTTCTTTTGGTCTGAATACTTCTACCATATCAACTTGTTGATCAATTTCTGCAAGTGAATGGTATACTTTTATCCCACGAATTTCATGGAGATTAGGATTAGGATTTACTGGTAGCATTGTATATCCAGTTTCATGGAGTACGCGTAATACGCCATAGCTGAATTTAGTCTTATCCGCGCTGGCACCAACTAACGCAATTGTTTTTACAGAACTTAAAATATCAGCAAGATATTTTGGATCGTAGTCATAGATATGGTTAACTTCTGCATCAGGCATTATTATACTTCCTTTGGTGTCGCTATATCTGCTTTAAGTTCATGAGGTTTTAATGGGTCAAGAAATGGATTACGGTATAAATTACCATGACTTTCAACACCAATTTCTATTGTAATATCAGTAAGTGGTCTAGCCACACACAAGATGATATAACCGTCGTTAATTTGACGATTATTTAAAGCAACTTGGCGATTTTGATCAACTTTACCAGAAATTAATTTAGCTGCACACGTAATGCATCCCCCATATTTGCAACCAAATGGAAGATCTACGCCTTGATCACGTAGTGTCTCTAAGATTGGGCGTTTAGAATTAACTTCAAAAGTCTCTCCATCACGATTTGCAATTGTAATAGTTCTCATAACCAGATGTCACTTGTACAATCACCACCAGGGTATCGCGCTTCGTGACATCTGCTTGGCCCATTTGGCTCTTTTCCAAAATCCACTATGAAGTCTTCATTTAATGACATCCCACCATTTATAGGATCACAATCAATCATAACCATGACGCCTCCTTGTTCACGAATTTCAGGATAAAACTGATTATCCCAGGTGGAAAATAGTGATGTGGTGACATATAGCCTTTTCCCATCCAAAGAAAGTTGGAACATTTGAGGGCCTCCAGCCATTTTTACACCATTCACAATAGGTGCCTTACCTAACAATCCACCCATCCAAACTTGGCCGGTGAGAATAGGATTATGTGGATCTGAAATATCATATTGCCTCATATCGCCATGCAACCAGTTGTTGAGATAAAGATACTTATCATCCATTGAAATTAGAATTGCTGACATTACACCTGGAACAGGTAATGGCCATTCAGGATGTGGTTCATTTGCTACATCTATAATTTTTTCCCACTGCCATTTACCAGCATTATCCTTCCACCAATGAATAACATTTGAGCTAAGTGCTGCGCCACAAAAACCATGACTACTATCTGGATCATGATGAAACTTAACTTCAAGAGGAAGTAATCCATCTTCTCCCAGGTACATGGTTTCTATTGGTTCTTTTTTTTCAAAATCCCAAAAGTGAATTTCACGGCCATATTTAAGATGTCCAACTTCTTCTAGATCAAAACCTGGCATAAATGTATTTGGAGCGGCCCACTCGGAACTAACCATAATATTGTGACGTGGCTGATACCAGAAGTCATACCCAAATTTAATATCACCCATTGAGTTTTCCCAACGGCCTTCAATTTCAAAATCTTTATTTAAATGTAAGTAGCCGCCTGGTGCTTCACCTTTAGCGTCACCAAGCATTGAAATAATTATTTCTGAACCAAGGCAATGAACTGTGTGCGGTCCAGATAAGTTGGTTTTTGATTTAATATCTGCACCGCTAATTACCTTGTGCAAAGAGGGAGCTCGTGGATTAGTTGCGGTATCTACGATGTGAATATTATTAGATCGAACACCTGGGAGTAATAAATATTTTCGCGACATTGATCCATCATCAAAACATGATGAACAAGCATTCCACCCCATATGATGGAGTTCATCACCAATTCCGGGCATTTCAAGTCTATGAATGACCTGACTGTATGTTTCACTATGAGGATCTATGTCAACGGTCGCTAAATAATCTGGTTTTTGAATTCCAGTGCCTGTATAAATTGCAATCGTATAAAGTAATTTTTCACGAGGGGCTTTAATTGCTTCGGATGGGCTTGAATATCCAGGACCGCAACATTCCATTTTATTAATTCCTCTTTTTATTTAAACATTAATCAAGCTCTAACTTCAATCGGGCTTCAATTTAATACTTTTGAATATGTTTCTTTAGCTTGCAAGTTTTTTATCTCAGGATGATGATCTTTACTTAACTAAATATTTCCTAGTTATAATATAATTACGAGTAACTTATACAGTATGAGATAATCATAATTTGTACTAAATTTTTTAATTAACTAGTCCAAATAGACTAAATTATGATTTCTTTTATCAGATATTATAGAGCTCTAATATTTTTTCATTATATCAAATTTTTTCCAAACTTTACATGAGGAATTTTGCATCATGAATTGTCCAAAATCATTTCCATTTATTGAACAATACCCAACAAACCTATCATAAGTTTTAGCACCTGTTAATTCACAATTTGCGATCTCACCGACAAATTGTACTGCTATTTCTGTTGCATATTTACCTTTGTCAGTATTTTTTTCAGGACAATTTAGTGCAGCCAACCTAATTGGTATTGCACCTATTATTATTGTATCTCCATCACGTACATGTGTGATAATTCCAGTTAAAATACTTGATTTTGACAGCTGTAAAGTTTTTATATTATTATTGGCAAAAGCGTGAAAAGCTACAAACATAAAAAACGTTATTAATTTGATTTTAACAATTAAATTCATAAATCTATCCATTCAAAATTTACGCCAATTTTTGAAAAAAACTTTTCCAAATTTTCTATTGTCATCTCTATTGTTCGGTCATTTACGAGTGGGTGTACATATATAACAATTTTATTCCTTAATGCTTTATCCATAAACAATGAGACATTATTATTTACACCATTGATCATTGATAATGGAGTTACGGCACCTGGCCGTACTCCTAAATTTTGCATTAACCTTTCAGGAGATCCAAAAGATAAATTACTAAAGTTTAAATTTTTACTAAGTCTTTTTAAGTCTATAGCTTGGTCTTGTTCTGCGACTAATAAAATGTTCTTTTTTTTCTTATCTCGTAAATATAAATTTTTGACATGCCCCCCACCATTTTGAGTGGATATGAAGATACCCTCTACTTTTTTAGAGTCTTCAACGGTTCTTAGTGGAACATGTTCAAATAAGTTATAGGATATTGACCATCGTTTGAGTGTTTCTAGAAGTGCATCCGATGAAACTGGCAAGCTGTCTTGAAATTTTGATGACGCATCTACCATCTTTTTTGTCCTGTATTTAGTTTAGCTGCTTTATAATATTGAAGTTATATTATAAAAAAATAGGATCAATTATAAAATCGTAGGATTAAAATGGTAATAGATATAAAATTTACTCAAAATGATAGAGAAATGCTGTCATGCTTGAGCCTGCGTAGAACTGTTTTTATTGAAGAACAAAATGTGCCTGAAAATGAAGAGGTTGATGGAGATGATCCTAATTGTGACCATATTCTTTTAACTATTTCTGATGATCCAGTGGGAGCGGCTAGACTTAAATATTATGATAATTTTGTAAAAGTTCAAAGAGTTTGCGTTCTGAAAAATTATAGAGGGCAGGGTATTGGTTCTAATATCATAAATTTTATAATTAAACATATTGAGAAAAATGATATTCGTAATTCAGTTCGTTTAGGTTCACAAATTCATGCGCTAGAATTTTACAAAGGGCTTGGCTTTGTTGAATTTGGCGAGGAGTATTTAGATGCAGGTATTTTGCATAAAGATATGGAATACCAAATTAAATAATCTCTGATTTTTGATTTAGCTTAACTTTTAATAATATCAAAATTTGGATCATATGGGCAGGATTCAATTATTTTCGCACTAATTTTTTCACCAAGCATGTCTACAAAAACTTCAGAGCCAATCGAGGAATATTCTGATTTAATAAAGGCGTATGCAATATTTTTATTTATTCTATGACCCCAATCGCCTGATGTGATGGTTCCAATGACTTTATTTTTAATCGACAGTGTTGCCCCACCTTGTGCTGGTGCATTTTTTTTGTTGATTTCTAAAGTAATTAATTTGTTTAAACATTCTTTTGATTGGCGGAAATTTAAAGCTTCTTTTCCTATGAATTCATTTTTATTTATATTTACGAACTTATTCAAACCTGTTTCAAATGGATCAAATTCAGTTAAAATATCTGTTTTCCAATGGAGAAATCCTTTTTCTAACCTCATTGAGTCAACTGCTCTTGCACCAAAAAGTTTTATGTTAAATCCAAGGCCGGCTTCCTGGATAGCTAAATATGCGGCATAAAGAGATGCGTTAGGAATATGTATTTCATAAGCGAGCTCACCAGAAAAACTTACACCCATTACTGTAGCTGGGGCTATGCCAATAAAGCATTCACGAAGGCTAAGCCAAGGAAAAGCATCTTTAGACCAATCGCCACGGGAACAAGCTGAAAGTACTTTACGGGCATTTGGCCCGGCTAATACAAGTATTGTAAGGTCATTAGTTAAGCTCTTTAATTGGACATCTTCATTTGGGCTTAAGTGCTGTCTTAGCCAATCCATGTCGTGATATTCACTTGCGGCAGCTGACCCATACCAAACTCTCGCAGGTCCTCGGTCACTTTGTGGAAGATTTGCAATAGTCGCTTCACCTTTTAACATGCCATGATGATTAAGAAAGTATCCTAAGCCAACTTTACCAGTTTGTTTTTTAATATTGCCACAAAAAATTCTATCTAAAAAATTATGTCGATCTGAACCAGTTATTTCAATACGGTTAAAGCCATTAACTTCACATAGCCCAACGTTTTCTTGCACATTTTTGACTTCGCTTGCGATTAGATCAAAAGTTTCATCAAATTTGAATCCAAGCGTAGTTTTGAAATCTTTTGTAGGCTTTATGTATTCTACACGTTCCCACCCATTCACAACTGTAAATTCAGCACCTTGTTCAGCAAAGATTGGTGTCAGCGGTGTGGTTTTTGCATTTCGTCCTGCCGGCCTATGTTCATGTGGAAAATGAAATCGAAATTCGTTCTGATAGTCTTCAATTGCTTTAAGCGCGGTTAATTCAACGTTCGTATGTCCAGCAAAGCGTCGAGGATCAATGCACCAAGTATCATAGCAAGCTTCACCATGAACAATTTGTTGAGCTAAAAGCCAACCATGACCGCCTCCTTCACCTAAGCCGGCACGTAACCCGATAATACAAAATGCATTACGCTTGCCAGGTATTGCGCCAACTAAAGGTGCCCCATCTATTGTGTAGGTAATGGGGCCATTAACAATAGTATGTATGCCTACTTCCATGAGCGCAGGCATTCGATCAAATGCGCCTTCTAATACATCTGTGACGCGGTCTAAATCATCTGGACAAAGGGCATTCACAAAATTTGGATCAATGCCATCCATTCCCCAAGTTTTACAATTTTGTTCATAAAAACCTAAAAGCAGACCGTTTTTTTCTTGGCGACAATAATAGTCTGAGATTGGGCAGCGAAGTAAAGGCATGCGATGTTGGGCTTCTTTTATTTCTGGAATATCTTCAGTTAAAAAATATTGATGTTCCATAGAAATAACTGGATGGTGCACGCCCATCATTGAGCCAACTTCGTTTACTCTGTATCCACATGCATTAACAACAATATCACAATCAATATCTCCATGTTCAGTATGCACAGTCCAGGTGTCATCCAATCTTTGTGTTAAAGCTGTTACAGGAGTGTTTCTATATACTTTTGCACCGGCATTACGTGCACGCCTTGCCAAAGCTTGGCAAAGTTGAGCTGGATCAATGTCACCATCTGATGGATCCCAGAGCCCTCCAAGTAAATTATTAGTGGATATAAGTGGATGGCGTTTGGCGCATTCATTTGCATCAATAACTTCAAAATTTACATCCATACCTTTGGCCATGCTGGCAAAATGTCGATAACCATCCATTTGTGCTTCTGTATTAGCTAATCGTATGCCACCATCTCCATAATGATAATTAATTGGATATTCTGGATCATTAGCTAATTCTTTGTACAAATTTATTGAGTGAGATTTTAAACCAACCATAGTTTGGTTCATTCCAAAATTAGTAACTTGTGCAGCGGAATGCCATGTTGTTCCGCTTGTCAGTTCATTACGTTCCAATAGAACCACATCACTCCAGCCTTCTTGAGTAAGATGATAAAGTGTTGAACATCCAGCAATACCACCACCAATTACAACTACTTTAGTACGTGATTTCATATTTAGTTCTCCGAAGTTATTGTAAATGATTTAATTATATTGGAAATATCTGCAAGATTAGGCCACTTATTATAATATTATGATAAGTTATTTACTATTTTTTCGAAATAAATTTAATTCACTAACGTTTAAAGCAATAGATATGAAAGTTTTTAATAATAATTCCTAATATAAGGTTTTTTATAATGCAAAAAAATTCAAACAAAAGAGCTGGCCGAAGTAAACGAATAGAAAAAAGATTAGCTAAACCTATAATAGATCCATGCCCACCTGGACAAAAGGGGGGCGCTTATAAACCACTGAGCGAAGATGACATCAACAAAATTTATGATACTTCTGTAAATCTTCTTGAAAACTTGGGAATCGGTGAAGTGCCAAAACGTCTTTTTGAAGATTTGATAGCTATTGGTGCAAAGGATAGTGGGTCTGGGCGAGTACTTTTCCCAAAATCTCTTATTGAAGAAGCAATAAGCAAAGCCGCAAAATCTTTTACACTTCATGGAAGAGATGAAAATAGATCCATAGAAGTTGGTGGCAACAGTGTTTATTTTGGAACAGGTGGTGCAGCTGTACAAACATTAGATTTAGATAATAGTAAGTACAGGCCTTCCACATTAGAAGATCTACATAATTTCACTAAACTACAAGATACTTTAGCTAATATAAGTTGGTATACACGTTGTTGTGTTGCAACTGATGTACCAGATAATTTAGATTTAGATGTAAATACAGCTTATGCTTTAATAAAAAATACAACCAAACCTGTAGCAACTTCATTTACATTGGCTGAGCATGTAGAGCCAATTGTTAATATGCTTGATATTGCTGCTGGTGGGCCTGGAGAATTCTCTAAAAGACCATTTTTAAAAGCACATATCAGTCCTTTAATTTCACCGATGCGCTATGGTGAGGATGCAGTAGATGTAGTTTATGAATGTATAAAACATAACATCCCTATCTCTTGTATTACTGCAGCACAAGCTGGCGCAACGGCACCCGCAACCCTAGCTGGTTTTTTGACGCAATCATTAGCAGAAACACTAGCAAGTCTTATTATGGTGCATGCGATAAAACCAGGGTTTCCAATGGTTTTTTCAAATTGGCCATTAGTTATTGATTTGCGAACTGGTGCATTTTCAGGTGGAAGTGGGGAAACTGCAGTTTTAAATGCTGCATCTGCACAATTATCAAATTGGTTAAATTTACCCTCTGGAGTAGCCTGCTCAATGACTGATGCAAAAGCTATAGATGCTCAATACGGTATGGAAAAGGGGATCACATCATTTGCAGCAGCATCTGCTGGTGGTAATTTGATATATGAAAGTTCTGGAATGACAGCTTCTTTATTGGGTGTGAGTTTTGAAGCTTTTGTCCTTGATGATGAAATGCATTCTAATACTTACAGAGCGCTGAGAGGAATTGAAGTTAATGAAGATAATTTAGGATATAATGCAATTTTTGATGCTGTTTTAGGTGATGGGCATTTTTTAGGTGGTCATCATACTTTAGAAGCAATGGAAAGAGACTACTTTTACCCAAAATTAGCTGATCGAGATGAACCTAAAACTTGGTTTGACAATGGTGCTGAAGATGCTTGGCAAAGGGCGCGAACTCATGCTAAAAAAATCTTGGCAAGTCATAACCCAAATTATTTATCTAAAAAACAGGATAAAGAAATTCGTTCGCGTTTTAATATCCTATAAATTTTTATTGAATTAATTTAAAACTATTTGTCATCCAAGAATTATTTTTAAGCGTTAACTCAATTACATGTTTTGTAATTAATTTACGCATTTTTTTATCAACTAGATCTAATATTAAGCGAGAGCAATCGGGAGAGGCAACAACTGCTAAATCTCTTGAAAAAGTTTTTAGTGGAAAAGGGTGTACCTTTAATTTTGATTGAAATCTTTTGGCTCTGGAAAGAATAAGTGGTGTTGTGATTGTCCAGCCGGCTCCATCAGCAACCATTGCTAGGAGAGTTTGACTGTTTCCACATTCAAATTTACTCTGAAGATTAAGCCCAAAACGTCTCAATTGTGTATCAATTTGTTTGCCAATTATCATATTTTTTGGAAAACGTAAGAACGGTAGATTTGTATTGCTATTTATCAAATCTATGGGTGATTGTTCATGATTTAAGGGCACTGCCAATACAAATGGATCTTGAAGTAGGGGGCGGTCTTGAAGTTCAGCTAAACGCTCTGCTGAATTGCTGATAATGCCTATATCTAGTTGACGGTTGCGCAACATTTCAATGATTTTATAACTTGAATCAGTGTGATACATAAATTCGCATTGGCGCATGTTATTAGAAAGATATATTGCTAATTCTGGAATAATATCACTATCAAAGTCTTCGATGATTCCTAATCTTAAATAGCTCGCCTCATCTATATTGCCCGCAGAAGCTTCTGCTTTTGCTTTGCGAATAGAATGAAGTGCATCATTTATATTATGTAAAAAAATCTTTCCTTTTGGTGTTAGGATCATAGGACGTCGCGAATGATCAAATAATGCAACACCCAAGTATTTTTCAAGACCGCGAAGGTGGTGTGAAACAGTACTTACAGATAATCCAGTATCATTTGAGACAGCAATGAGTGAACCTTTCTCTGCACAAATTTGGAAGAGTTCTAAAGTTTTAAGATTCAAATCTTTTTTCTGAGAATTATCTAACATTTGGATGTCTTGAATAAATTAGAGTAATATTATCTTAAGCTTTAGCATATTTTATTTAGCAACTAAACGGTATCTTATGCGATTTAGTGTCTTTCCTCAAAATTCAAAATCTGACATATTATGTCTTTCACGCAGAGTATTGAATTGATCATTAGGTGATTGATTGACAATTCTCCCACGCTGAACGGTTTCTCTGTTATCAATTTCATTTGCCCATGCAATTACATGTGGATATTCTTTTACACTTAAAAACTTATCTGCATCATAAAGTCTGCCTAAAACGAGTTGTCCATACCAAGACCAAATTGCAATATCTGCAATACTATAGCTTTGCCCACTAATGTATTTATTTTTGGCTAAACGATGATCTAATACATCTAGCTGACGCTTTGCCTCCATTGAAAAGCGGTCAACGGCATATTTAATTTTTTCAGGGGCATATTTGTAAAAATGCCCAAACCCTCCACCTAAATATGGGGCACTGCCCATTTGCCAGAAAAGCCATGATAAGCATTCTGTTCGTTCATCGAGATTATTTGGAATTAATTCATTAAATTTTTCTGCAAGATAAAGTAAGATTGCACCTGACTCAAAAACTCTCCGTGGTTTTTCAATACTATAGTCTACTAATGCAGGAATCTTAGAGTTTGGATTAATTTCTACAAATCCTGAAGAAAATTGATCCCCTTTATGAATACGACAGAGCCAAGCATCATATTCTGCTCCTGAATGTCCCAGGGCAAGCAATTCTTCAAGCATTATTGTGATCTTAATACCGTTAGGTGTACCCATAGAATATAATTGGAGTGGATGCTTTCCTACCGGTAATTTCTTTTCATGTGTGGAACCTGCCGTTGGCTTATTAATATTAGCAAAAGTGCCGCCATTTTCTGAATTATTAATCCAAATATCTGGAGTGGTATAGTCAATCGGGTAACTCATATTAAAAACCTTTTATAATTATAAAGATAAGTAAATATTTTAGTCACCTTTAATGATCCTATGATAAATTTATGTTTGATATTTGTAGTTGTTGACGTTCATTAAGTAAGTATATTGACTTAGGTATGCAACATAGTTTTTGTTTTATAAATTTTATCATAATTGATCTGATTTTATTAAGGCTTTTTCTACAAATTAGATAATTTTATCCTCTAGGTAATTGAATATGGAAATTTATGAAGTCGTTCTTCTTATCACAGCATCATTTTTTGCTGGCATTATAAATTCTATCGCTGGTGGAGGGAGTTTTTTGACATTTCCCGCACTTGTTTTTGCGGGTGTTCCAACAATTGCTGCTAATGCAACAAGTGCAGTAGCTGTATTTCCTGGATATTTAAGTGGGGCGTTGGGTTTCGCAAAAGAATTAAAGGCATTTCCAAAATCTAAATTTCTTTTATTAATATTTCTATCAATTTCGGGGGGTGTTTTAGGGTCTATTTTACTGCTTATAACTCCTGAAGTTGTATTTTCATTTATTATTCCTTGGTTGCTTGGATTTGCCACACTTCTATTTGCATTTGGCAATTATGTGTCAAAATTGGCGGAGAAAACTTCAGATACAAATGGTTTTAAAAGCAATATAGCTACATTATTAGTTTGCATTTATGGTGGATATTTTAATGGTGGTTTAGGCATAGTATTGCTTGCTTTATTTTCGACATTAGGGATGCGTGACATTCATTTAATGAATGGATTAAAAAATATTATGTCATTTGCATTATCAGCAGCTTCTGTGGTGACTTTTGCAATTGCGGGTATTGTTTTTTGGAAGTACGCAATTATTATGATGATTGCTGCAACTATAGGGGGCTATTTTGGAGTTATAGTAGCAAGAAAGTTATCTAAAAGCATAATTCGAATAATAATAGTGATCATTGGAACAATAATGACATTTATATTTTTTATAAAAACGTAGAATGTACTTGCATTAATTAAGTGCAATTATATCATTTACTTTATCAACAATTCTCACCACTTTAAGGCTTTATAATGAGTAGCAGATTAGAAAATCGTGCAAAGCTCGCATGCTTATATGCAGGTGGTGTTTGGGGGTTATTTTGGATACCTTTACGTGCACTTGAAGAAGCTGGGTTGCATGGACTTTGGGTGACTGTAATTTATTTTCTTGTACCAACGATTTTTCTCATACCTGTAGGAATTTTGAGGGTAAAATATTTGAAATTAGGTGGTTTAAATCTTCAAATCACTGGAATGATATCTGGTGCTGCGCTGATGCTATATGCAACCTCCATTGTCTATACAGATGTCGTACGTGCCATGTTATTATTTTATTTAACGCCAGTTTGGGGAACGATTTTAGGACGTTTTTTCCTTAGTGAAGTTGTTACTCCACTAAGAATATTTTCCATGATTTTAGCTATCATAGGAATGTTAACAATCTTTGGATTAGGAGTTAAATTTCCAATACCTCAAAATGCTGGAGATTGGATGGGTGTTGCTTCTGGGTTACTTTGGGCAATTACTTCTCTAAGAATAAGGTTAAATCAAAATGCGTCAGCGATTGATATGACTGTTAGCTTCTTTTTGTGGGCAACAATATTCTCAATTTTGATTGCTGTAGTTTTGGCTCCATTTCATATACCTTCGATAGTACAGATATCACCAGCCATGCCTTTGTTGTTAATTTTTGTATTATTATTAATTTTACCAGGAACTTTAGCGTCTCTCTGGGGACCAAAATTTTTAAATCCAGGGTTAGTAGGATTACTATTTATGACTGAAATAGTTGTTGGCTCTATTTCTGTAGCGCTTTTGGCTGGTGAAGCATTTGGATCTCGAGAAGTTATAGGAATTATACTTATTTCAAGTGCGAGTATGTTAGAACCAATCACTTCTATTTTAAAAAATAAGTAAATTAAAAAAGATTGCTATCTGACCAAAGCTCTCCTAACCTGATATAACAAAAAAACATAAACTGGGAGGGAATTATAATGAAATCATTTAAAATAATGCTTAGTGCGTCCTTGGTTGCAATGACAACTATAGGTGCTGCTCAAGCAGATAAACTTACATTATATTGTAGTGCTCAAGAAGATTGGTGCCAATTAATGGCAAATAATTTTCAAGATGCTACAGGAATAAAAGTAGCCATGACACGTAAATCATCTGGAGAGACTTTTGCTCAAATTAAAGCTGAAAGTTCCAATCCAAAAGGTGATGTATGGTGGGGTGGTACTGGGGATCCACATCTTCAAGCTGCTGAAGAAGGATTAACTGCTTCATATGTCTCACCAATGCGTGATCAATTGCACCCATGGGCAATATCACAAGCAGAAAGTGCTGATAATAAAACTATTGGGATATATTCAGGTGCATTAGGATACGGATATAATACAGATCTTTTAGCTGCTAATAATTTACCGGCTCCTTCATCTTGGGCAGATTTAACAAAGCCTGAGTATAAAGGGCATGTACAAATGGCTAATCCAAATTCATCAGGTACAGCATATACGACATTAGCTACAATGATGCAGTTATTTGGAGAAGATGGTGGGTTTGACTTCATGAAAGGTTTGCACTCAAATATAAATCAATACACTAAATCAGGATCTGCTCCAATTAAAGCTGCGGGCCGAGGTGAGACTACTATAGGTATTGTTTTCATGCATGATGCAGTAAAGCAGGCAGTTAATGGTTTTCCTGTGAAGGTAGTAGCTCCAGCTGAAGGAACTGGTTATGAAATTGGCTCTATGTCAATTATTGACGGTGCACGAAACATGAAAGAAGCAAAAGCTTTTTATGACTGGGCGCTTAGCGCTGATGCACAAAATCTTGCATTAGAAGTAAATGCATTTCAGGTTCCATCAAATACTGGTGCAAAAACATCTGCAAGTGCACCTGACATGAGTACTATTAAGTTAATTGACTATGATTTTAAAACCTATGGTTCATCAGCTACTCGTAAGAGATTACTAAAGAAGTGGGATGATGAGGTTTCAGTTTTAGCACAATAAGTATGAACACTGAAATAAACAACAAAGCGGCCAACCCTGTATTAATCTTCTGGATAGTTATGGGGTTGGCCGGATTTTTTATTCTACCTTGGTATGGGGTAGAGGACTTTTTCCTATTTGAATGGCTCACAGAGGGTTATCCATTTGATACAGACTATGCGCCTGCAGGTTTTCTTCTTCTACAGAAAGAAAAGATATGGCTTTCACCTCTTATTTTCCCATTATTCGCTCCATTGTTAGTACTTAAAAACTTAAAAACTGATCCTCTATACGGTAAAGTGCTTATTTTAGCTGGTGCTATTGGATTTAGTTGGCTGATGATTCAGGGCTTTTCAATTGGTATTAGGGGCTGGAATTTCGAGTGGGCCAAATTATTATTTGGTGATCTTGAAGACAGGCAATATGGAATGGGTTATGGTGGATTGATTGTTGCATCATCTTTCTTATTTATATTCACACAAGGAATAGCAGCACGAGGTGCAATTAATGGAGATGTATTTGTTGTAAGCTCTATTTTAGGGGTAGTTGCAATAGTTACTATTTTTGTATTTTTTCCCATTTCCAAAATGTTAACTGCAGCATTCATAACAGAAAGTGGTAACTATTCTGTCTTGGTTTTTGCATCAAAATTTTTTGATGATCGATTGTGGGGTCTTGGTTGTTTATGGGGAGGGCGATGTGGAGTTGCTTGGAACTCATTATTTCTTGCTGTCTTAGTTGGTTTTATCACAACAATATTAGGCCTTGTTTTTGCATTAGTCGTAACCCGATCTGGGTTCAGGTATAAACGATTGCTCCGGACTTTGACTGTATTGCCAATCATTACTCCGCCGTTTGTTATTGGCTTAGCTTTAATATTACTTTTTGGTTTATCAGGGTCTGTTACAACATTTATTTCTGATATTTTTGGGACACAACCAACTAGATGGCTTTATGGCATGCCTGGAATATTAATTGCTCAAACATTGGCTTTCACACCAATAGCGTTTCTGGTTCTTATAGGGGTTGTGGAAGGTGTATCTCCATCAATGGAAGAAGCTGCACAAACATTAAGAGCATCCAAATGGCAAGTTTTCAAAACCGTATCATTACCGCTCATGAGGCCTGGATTAGCTAATGCATTTTTATTAGGTTTTATTGAAAGTATGGCAGACTTTGGAAATCCATTAGTTTTGGGTGGTAATTTTGATGTACTATCCACTGAAATTTTCTTTGCTATAGTTGGTGCTCAGTATGATCAGGGCAAAGCTGCTGTATTAGCCATGGTGCTTTTGTGTTTCACTCTAGGAGCATTTTATGCACAAAGATTCTGGCTTGGCAAAAAAAGCTATACTACAGTATCAGGCAAAGGTGATAGTGGTGTTCACCCTCACATGCCACGGGCTCTCTCATTCCCAGTACTTGCGCTTGCTCTGATTTGGGCAGCTTTTACAATCGTTGTATATATGATGATACTTTATGGGTCAGTAGTAGAACTTTGGGGTGTAAATAATACCCTTACGTTTAAACATTATATCACTGCTTTCTCATTCCGTTTGGAAGATACAGGGATCCGCTGGTCAGGCTCTGCGTGGGATAGTTTTTGGACTACATTAAAAATTGCTGGAATTGCTGCTCCATTAACTGCAATTGTTGGGCTAATTACTGCATATCTTCTTACGAGACAAAATTTTGTAGGAAAAAATGCTTTTGAATTTGGAACGATGCTCTCCTTTGCAATTCCTGGAACTGTTATTGGGGTGAGCTATATCTTAGCTTTTAATGTGCCACCTATTGAGATCACTGGTACAGGAGTAATACTCGTAGTGAGTTTTATTTTTAGAAATATGCCTGTTGGTGTTCGCGCAGGTATCGCTTCTATGTCTCAACTTGATAAATCATTAGACGAAAGCTCTTTGACTTTAGGGGCCAACTCTTGGCAAACATTTAGACGAATAATATTGCCTTTATTGCGTCCTGCAATTTTAGCAGCGTTAGTTTATAGTTTTGTAAGAGCTATGACAGCAATATCAGCAGTTATATTCTTAGTATCTGCAGAATATGACATGGCAACAAGTTATATAATTGGGCGAGTTGAAAATAATGATTATGGTCTTGCTATAGCATACTCGACAACCTTAATTTTTGTAATGCTTTCTGTTGTGGGATTGATGCGATTAATAGTTGGTCGAACAGAAATAGGGCGACGTACAAACCAATCTCCTAATAATAAATAAGGAAATAAAATGAGTGTAAATTCTAAAGCGGCGCCAGTGAGGTTTAAAAATGTTACGAAAATCTATGGGAAGGATGTTTTAGCTGTAGATGACATTAACCTTAAAATTGAAGCAGGAAAATTAGTAACATTATTAGGGCCATCTGGTTGTGGAAAAACTACGACTTTAAGAATGATTGCTGGTTTGGAAATGGCAACATCTGGTTCGATATATATTGGTGATCAAGATGTAACTTTGCTTCCAGCAACTGATAGGGATGTTTCTATGGTATTCCAATCATATGCGTTATTCCCTCATATGAGTGTTATAGAAAATGTTTCGTATGGCCTAAATTTTTCTAATTTTGACAAAGGGGAAATAAAAGATCGGGCATACCAAGGCTTAGATTTAGTTGGATTAAAAAAATATGGTGATCGATTGCCCTCTGAATTATCAGGTGGGCAACAACAAAGAGTTGCGGTTGCAAGAGCTTTGGTTTTAGAACCACAAGTCTTGTTATTTGATGAGCCACTTTCAAATTTAGATGCAAAGTTAAGACGGCAAGTACGTGAAGAAATACGTGAAATACAACAAAACCTTGGTTTAACAGTTGTCTATGTAACACATGATCAAGAAGAAGCATTGGCTGTTTCAGATGAAATAGTAGTTATGCATAATGCTGGTGTTGCCCAAATTGGCTCACCTCGAGATCTATACGATACTCCTGCTAATCATTTTGTCGCGGACTTTATTGGGGAAGCTAATATTATTCCCTGTGAAATAGTTTCAGTTAAAAAAGAAGTTGCTAAGATTGATATTTCTGGCTTTATCCATGAACTACCTTCGCGAGGTTTATCAGTAGGTGCAGCTCAATTAGCAGTCAGACCAACTCGTTTAATTTTAAATGCTAAAAATGGAATGAATATGACAGTTGAAAAATCTACTTACGTTGGTAGCAGAATGGAATACACATTAAATGCTGAATTTGGTAAATTGTTTGCAGTTTCGCAGAACGTTGACACGCCTCTAGATATTGGCCAAGAAATTATAGTAGGACTTGATCCTATAGGCCCAGTTCTTCTTAGTAACGGTTAATCTTTGAATGCTTTATTAGCCATTTGGACCAATTGATCAAAGACACCTGAACTTCCAACAACTACGCGACCACCTCTTTGAATCATTTTGTTTGTGTCTTGCTTTTCAATTTGGCCCCCTGCTTCTGAAATAAGTAGTTGGCCTGCTAAACAGTCCCAAGCATTCAGGTGTTCTTCAATATAACCAAGCAATCTTCCTGAAGCCACATAAGCTAGAGATAGAGCACATGATGCATTGCGATGGTACATTCCCCCTTCTTCAAAAATTAGATTAATTAATTTTTTTATCCCCTTTGTGCTTACACGATTGGAAAAGCCAGTTCCTATTGTTCCCCTGTTTAGATTTGTATTTGGATTGCAAAAAATCTGTGTCTTATTCAAAAACGCGCCAGCCCCAAGCATTGCGCTAAAAGTTTCATTATGTACGGGATCATGTGTGATACCAATTTGGGTAACACCATCCTTGACTATGGCAATTACAACAGTCCAGGCTGGAATAGCGTTTATAAAATTAGTTGTTCCATCAATTGGATCAATTACCCACGTATATGAAGACGAAGATGCTTTTATAGAATGTTCTTCTCCAACAATTCCATCTTCAGGAAAGTATTTTGTAATTGCTTCCCGGATTAATAGCTCAACTGCTTTATCTGCCTCAGTTACAAAGTCCTGAGGACCTTTATCTTCAACATTTAAATCAGACAAATTATTAAAGAAATTTAAAGCAAAAGTACCTGCTTCTTTTGCAATATCTTGAGCTTTTTGAAATCTTAAATCGTCTGACATCCTTAAATCCTCCAAACTTATTTTATAATTAATAAAAAATTAAAGTGCTAAATAACCAACACCTAAAAATGTAATTATACAACCTGTCCATTGCATAATAGTCATTCGTTCTTTCAAGAAAACCCATGCCAGTAGTATTGTTATAAGGCCAAAAATTGAGGAAGTTACAGAAGCATATTGTGGATTTTCAAGAGATCCTGCTGAAAAGACACACCAAAGAGCAAAACCATCAGCACAACCCATTGCAATTAACCATGGTATTGCAGTTCTATTAGGCCAGTAGGAAAGACCTGCAACAAAAATTATGCAAAAGCATAATAAAATACTTATTATTCTTGTTATAAGTGTGACAGACATATGAGGTGATAGTTCTGCGGCTGCTTGGCCAGATGCAAACGTAACCGCAAATGCAGCTGCTGCTATTAATGATGTGAGTATAGTTTTACTAATTGGAGGCATTTTATCTTCTGAGTTATCAGACATTATAGCCACAATACTCACACCAAATATTATGGCAATAACAGCCAAAACCTGTAAAATTGATACAGGGGTTCCAATCCAAATTGCCCAAGTGATTGAAAGAATTGGGTAGGATGCGATAAGGGGAGCAACCAACCTGACAGGCCCGCGCTTGAATGAATAGTATAAACTAAAACTAGCAATAACAAAGAAGATACCAGCGATGGATGAATAGACAAATGCAGTTTTCGTTATTAATGAAAAATTGTTTTCAGGTATCATTAAGCAAATATGAAATATTAATCCTACAATTAAGACTACAAAAATACATGCACTTATGGGTGTTTTTTGACTTATAAAACGAACACATACATCATGAAATCCCCAACACATGGCTGCCATTAGGCCAAGTTCAAGTGCACCCATAATAATCTCGCCTTAATGCTTAAATATAAAATATAGTATCTACTTTTACTACAAACACAATTATTGATTGTGTGTATTTTCAAATAAAAAATTGCAATTACATTATTTAGGTAGCGATAAATTTGTTGTTAGCATTGTAGTAATAAAAAGAATTATAATATTATGGTCTTGTATTCATTATATATAACTTACATTGTTATTTTTAGACTAGTTCTTAAATATTATTAAATTTTTAAACATGATAGATTATTAATAAAATCATAGCTGGTTACGAGATTAAATAAAACTATATCCAAAGTATGTGGATAAAAAAGGAGAAATTATAATGTCACAAAATGCCATTCGTCCAGGAAGTCGTCTGATGGATCGACCTGAATATAGAACAAAGCAAATGCCATTAACAAAATCTCCTGATACAAATGTCTTTGATGCAGTTATTGCAATGTCCAAAAAAAACTATGGATCAGTAATTGTCATAGACTCAGATGAGAAAGTTATTGGAGTTGTGACTGAAAGAGATGTCATGAATAAAGTTGTTGGAAAAGAGCTTAATCCTAGAGAGACTTTATTATCATCGATCATGACGGAAAATCCAAAATTAGCCAAAGAAACTGACGATATGTTAGAGTGGCTTAGAATAATGTCTAATGAGCGTTTCCGCCGTTTGCCTGTAGTAGATGATCAAAACAGAATAAAAGCAGTTTTCACACAAGGAGACTTTGTATCATACACATGGCCAGATTTAATGTATCAAATGAAATCAATAGCAACAGCAACAGTTTCTAAAAACTGGCCACTTTTCTTAATTGGTGGTGGGATTGCAATATATTCATTAGTGTTGATATTAGTAATAAGTATGATGAATTAGGTTAAAATTTTTTACTAATAATTGTTATAAATATACTATACTTGTAAAAGATGCGATTAATCATACTCACATTTTTAGCACTATTAGCATTCGCATCTAATTCGATTTTAAATCGTTGGGCTTTACTTGATGGTACAACAGGGCCATTAACATTCTCTTTTGTACGTGTATCATCTGGAGCAGTTTTATTATGGATTATAGTCGCATCAAAAAATATTAATTGGCGTCCTAAATTTCAAATTCTCCCATCAATTTCAATTTCAATATATATGCTCTGTTTTTCTATTGCTTATCTAAATTTAGGGATTGGGATTGGTGCAGTTATCTTATTTGGGGGTGTGCAATTTACCATGTTTGGGCTTGCTGCATTTTTTGGTGAAAAAATAACATTGTGGCGAATAGTGGGGGCAACCATATCGTTTTCTGGGCTTTGTGTATTATTCTTAACTAATGAGAGACTTGATTTAAATATAAGTGCAATGTTGATTATGATTTTCTCTGCAATAGGTTGGGGAGTTTATAGTTTTTTAGGAAAAAATGCAAAAAATCCTCTACTCGAAACTACTCAAAATCTTGTGTGGGCATCACTTTTTTTAGGGTTTGTTTTTGTTTTCTCGTTTGATGAAATGAGTATTAAAGGCTTTGTTCTAGCTATAATATCTGGAGCGATCACTTCTGGTCTTGGATATGTGCTCTGGTACACAGTTTTACCCTCTCTAAAAACTACAATTGCGGCTGTATTGCAACTTACTGTTCCCATTATTGCAGCTATAGTAGGGGTTTTGTTTTTCTCTGAAGAACTGACTATGGAGTTAGTTTTTGCAGCTATCTTAGTAGCAATGGGTACTTTCGTATCGTTAATCAATAAACCATCACAATAATATTTTTAAATATTACGTTTAAATTCTTTAACAGCTTTTTCTGCCATTTTCAAAATTGCATCACGTGTTTCTGCAATGGCTATAAAGCGAGCATTATGGCAAAACTTAGCTCCAATTACACCACTTGCAGTTTCAAGATCTTTATTAGTCAGTCCAGCCCATGAGGCAGGTAAACTAGCGCGCTGTTCAAAAGTATTTTCTGAAAGTTTTATCGTGTTAAGTGTCCATTCTGAGCCACGTGGGTACACTATAAAAAGTATATGATTAGCATTAGAGCGCTCGAATGCTGACTGAAATGGCATAGCCTTTGGGAGTTCCAGTATTTCTGAAGATCCTAAACTATTAATTAATGCTTTTATTATTTTTTCTGCACGCAATTTTGAAGCAAAATTACGAATTATTGATAGAATAAAAGTTTCTATAATAGGCAATAATTGATGAAACGCATCATCATTTGCTGTTGGAGATGTGTCGTCAAATGCTGGTTTGAAATTTTCTAAAAGCACTGGTAATGAAAGATTTGAAAGAGTGCCTCCTGAAGATAGGTTTATTGCACCATTATCTAATAGATCAATTGGTAATACGAACTTGGTATCAAATTCCAAATGTATATCGTCTATATCTTCAGCTAAAATTTTATTTTTTTCTAAGAATGCCTTACCATAATGTTTCCATATTAGGCCAAAAGAACTAAAAGGCTGACCATCTTTTCGTAATGGACTTGGACGTTGATGGTGGTCAAAAATTTTTATTCCAGAGTTATAATCAGCACCAACATCGTAAATAATTTTATCAGAACTTGGTGTTATCCATTTTTGCTCACGGCTACGAATTATTTTAGCTTTAGGATAGAGAAATTTGAGTACAGCTGATGATAATAGTTCGTCAGCATGGAAACCACCAGAATGAGTAATTAAATATTTGATATCCATAAATGCTCCAATAATTATCTTTTTAAATTAGCTATATTTGACGTTATTTATGATAATATCAGAACTACTATAGTCTTATCTAAATATAAAGATTAACATTCTAACAATCATCAGAATAGCTGTTTCATTTTACAAAATGCAAAACACTGAGTTAAAGAATTGAGTAATGAAATTCGATTTAATTTAAACAACAACACTTATGGAAGCATTTGGATGATTATTTCAATGGCTTTTTTTGCTATTGAAGATTCACTCATAAAACATGTGACATCTTTACTCCCTATAGGGCAAATTTTAATCATCTTTGGGATAGGTGGTGCAAGCATATTTTTTTGCTTAGCACTTATAAATAATGAAAAAATAATTACTAAAGATATTTTTTCTTTTCCAATGTATATGCGTGTAATATTTGAAATAATAGGACGTTTATTTTACGTACTAGCTATTTTTTTGATGCCTCTCTCAACAGTTACCGTTATTATTCAAGCCACGCCACTTGTTGTTGTTGGTGGCGCAGCAATTGTTTTTGGTGAAAAAGTAGGGTGGCGTCGTTGGTTTGCAATTTTATTGGGCTTATTGGGCGTGATTGTTATTTTAAAACCAACAACGGATAGTTTCTCATTTCTTTCAATATTTGCAATTTTAGGAATGTTAGGATTTGCAGGGCGTGATCTAGCTAGTCGTGCCGCTCCAGCAAGCCTAAGCGTTTTAGTATTAGGATTACATGGGTTTCTAGCATTGGCTTTTTCAGGTTTAATATTTTCGATTTGGGATGGAGCAAGTTTTATTTTTCCAAATACAAAAACTTCACTTTTTCTATTCACTGCAATCTTATCTGGTGTAGTTGGTTACTCTTGCTTAATGAAAGCTATGCGCACGGGAGAGGTAGCGGCCGTTACACCATTCAGATATACGCGGTTAATTTTTGGTGTAACTTTGGGTGTAATTTATTTTAATGAAACATTAACTTCTTCAACTCTACTGGGCTCTATTTTAATAGTTACCTCTGGTTTATTTATATTATCAAGAAGTAAAAAACTTAATCTAAATAGTTAATATTGTAGATCCTGTCGTCATTCGGCTCTCCAAGCTATCATGGGCTAGGGCAATATCTGATAATGGAAATTTTTGCCCTATAATAATTTTTATTTGTCCAGATATTACTTTTGTGAATAGATTATTTGCCATTTCTTGGCAGACATCGTGGTTTCCAATATGAGTAAATAATGTTGGACGAGTTATTTTCAATGAACCCTTAGCGCCTAATTGCCCTAAATTAAATGGTGGAATTGGACCAGATGCATTACCAAACGTAATCATCATTCCCAGTGGCTTGAGACAATTTAATGATCCTTCAAATGTAGATTGCCCAACAGAATCCATAACTACATCAACGCCCACGCCATTAGTTAAATCTTTAACTTTTTCCTCAAAATTATTTTTGTTGTAATTTATGCAATGAGTTGCTCCATTTTCTAAAGCAAGTTTGCATTTTTCATCAGACCCAGCTGTACCAATAAGAGTTATGTTTTCAGATTTTGCCCATTGGCATGCTATTAAACCAACGCCACCAGCTGCAGCATGGAATAAAACAGTATCACCAGCTTTTATTGGAGTTGTTCTACCAAATAAATATTCAACAGTCATGCCTTGGAGCATCATAGCTGCTCCTTGCTCAAAGCTTATTTCATCAGGTAAGGGACAAACTTGTGCTGCAGGCATTACTCGCTTATCACAGTATGATCCGGGTGGCATTGATGCATAAGCAACTCTGTCACCAACCTTTAAATGTGAAACATTATCTCCAATTGCTTCTATTATGCCTGAACCTTCCATGCCCAATGCATGAGGTAAATCTAGAGGGTAAAGCCCAGTTCTTTGATATACGTCAATAAAATTCAGACCACATGCTTTATGTGAAATTCTAATTTCACCAATGCCAGGCTCATTGATTGGGTAATCAACAACTTTTAATTTATTAGATCCACCAAATTCATTAATAATAACTGTTCTATTCATTTTAATCTCCTGATTCTGGAATTACTGTAGCTAAAGAATAAATTTAAACAATAAATATAAATTCATTAAACTGAATGAAAGTAATGGTTTGTAATTTTATAAATATTGGAGTGATTGATATTCTGAAATTCTGCTCTATTTGTGTTATATACCATATAAAAAATAGAATTGGTAAGGTCATGAAATTAATGAATCACTTTAAGATAACAACTCTAGCTTTATTTATTTTTTTTAATTGGATTGAAATATCAATGGCACAAAATTTAATAAAATCTGAACGCTGGGTTTATATAGCAGATACTGTGATGGGTGGCGTTTCTGAAGGGTCTGCAAGCTTGATTGATACACCAAAAGGAAAAGCCATAAAATTATCTGGTAAAGTTTCAACTCAAAACAATGGTGGGTTCATTCAGGTTAGGGTAAATATGCCTAGAGGAGTTGCTTCAGAATTCACAGGTATAAAATTAAATGTTAAGGGTAATGGTGATGAATATTTTGTTCATATAAGAAACTCTAGCTCTAAATTACCATGGCAATATTATGCGCACAACTTCAAAGCAAAAAATGAGTGGCAAGAAATAAAACTACCATTTTCAGAATTTTCTAGATCTTCTCGTTTTATTAAGAAAAAAATGAAAATAGAAACTATCAGATCCATAGGACTGGTTGCATATGGCAAAGATTATGATGCTGATGTCTCTATTCTCAATGTGTCATTTTATTAAAAGGTGATTTATTTCAGTTTAATATCAAAATACTTACGAACTGATTCTAATATTTGCCAAGTTCCAGAAAAGTTGTTTTCAACTACAAATGTATCACCAGATTTTACTTCAACAGGGTCACCGTTATCTGGAGTTATAATGATATGGCCCTCAAGTAGATGCACAAATTCATACTCATTATAGACTGCATGATATGTCCCGGGAGTTGCTTCCCAATAACCTGAAATCATGGAATCGTCATTACTTGTATGTAATATCCAAGTTTTCATACTTGGAGATCCTGCAGTTACAGTCCATCCCTCAAGATTGTCAGTTATTGGATCAATATCTTTGATATTTTTTAGTTTTGAAATCGTTGACATATAAATTTTCCTTGTAAGAATTTAGCATCTAAAAATGATACTAATTAATTTACTTATAATATTCACGACGAGACCCAAAATTTCGGACTCTTTTCCTCCATGCTTTGTAAGAGCCTGTTTTTAAATTCGATTTCATTAAAGCTTTCACATTTTTTTCAGCTAGCCCATATTGATTTTTTATGTCTGTAAAAGAAACATGATCAGACAATGCCATTTGAATGACATCACTGATCTCTGCTTCTGTAAGTTCTTGAGACATTAAATTCCTGGAATGAATGGAATATCAATTCCACAAGCGGTTAATGCAAGTAGTGCTAATATTGAAATAAAGGTTTTCATGATTACTCCTATTTTGATTAATATTTATCAATTTGATACTAAGGTTTCTGGCCTTAATATATTTATGAATAAAAAGAATATTTTTTCAATTCATTTATTTTATATTTTAAGTATATTCTTCTTTTTTACCAAAACTCGCAACTAGTTGATGAAATTTATCACCTTGCACTGCAACATGGTTTCTTAAAGCATTTTCTGCATCGGTTGAATTGCCAAAAGATAAAGCTTTTACTATGTCTTCATGCTCTGCCATAGACTGTTCAATTCGACCTCTAAATCTTAATTGAACACGTCTGAATGGCTGGAGCCTTTTTTGAAGTTTTATAGCTTCTTTTTCTAAAAAACTATTTCCTGATTGATTGTAAATAATCTTATGAAATAATTCGTTTTCTATATAATATGCATCAGGATTGTTATTTTTTATTGCTTTCTTACACTTTGCATTGGCTTTTTGAAGTTTCTTAAGCGCAGATTCTGATATTCGTTTGGCTGCTAGCTTCCCACAGATACTTTCAAGTTCTGACATAACTTCAAACATTTCTAACAATTCAATTGGGCCAGGCTGATGTACAAAAACCCCTCTATTTGGTATTTTTTCAACAATCCCTAATAGAGCAACTTTCTTGAGTGCTTCTCTAAGTGGTGTTCTCGAAACTCCAAATTTTTCAGATAACCGATTCTCATCTAATCGCTCACCGTCTTCAAAAGATCCTGCAAATATTAATTCTTGGATCTCTTCTGCTATCTGATCTGCTCTATTTAAGTACATAAATAATATTTATCTTGAGATAAAAAGAAATGCAATAGGCCAAATATTGTATACAATAGTATTGACAATAAAAACAAAACAGTCAGGATATTGAAACTTATCAGGAATCGCCTGGTATGTTTGTTTTGGGAGGAACGAATGAGAACAACAATAATGGCTGCGACAGCGGCCCTGTCACTTGCTGCAAGTGGCATCGCACAAGCGGAAGAGCTTCGCCTATCTCACCAATGGTCAAATAAAGATGTACGTCACAAAGTGGCGGAGATTGTTGCAAACGAAGTTGCAGCAGCAAATGTTGATCTAGAGATCAAGATCTTTGGATCAAAATCACTATTCAAACCACGCGAGCAGTATAAGCCGCTAAGCCGTGGCCAATTAGATATGACTGTTTTCCCGCTTAGTTATGCAGGGGGACAACAACCATCCTTCAACCTAACGTTAATGCCTGGCTTGGTTAAGAACCATGATCACGCAGCACGTTTAAATGAATCAGAGTTTATGGCTAAGCTTGAAGCTAAGATGGCAGAAGATGATGTTATGGTTCTTGTACATGGCTACCTTGCAGGTGGCTTTGTTGGTAAAGACAAATGCATCAAACACCCTGATGATGTAAAAGGCTTGCAAACACGTGCAGCTGGTAAAGCGTTTGAACAAATGTTGGTTGGCGCGGGGGCATCTATTGCTTCAATGGCGTCTTCAGAAATTTATAATGCTATGCAAACTGGCGTTCTAAACGCTGCAAATACTTCATCATCATCATTTGTGTCTTACCGTATTTATGAGCAAGTAAAATGCTATACACCAGCTGGTGATATCGCACTTTGGTTCATGTATCAGCCAATGCTGATGAACAAGTCAAAGTTTGAAAGCTTATCAGATGCACAGCAAGCTGCTTTAAGAGCAGGGGCTGCTAAAGCTCAAGCTTACTATCTAGAAGAAGCTAAGAAGCAAGATGCTGCATCTGTTAAAGTCTTTGCAGACGCAGGTGTTGAGATTGCAAACATGTCTCCATCAGACTTCGAAGCATGGCGCGCTATTGCTCAAGAAACATCATACAAAAAGTTTGTTGCAGATGTTCCAGGTGGACAAGAGCTACTTGATCTAGCGTTATCTGTAGATTAATTTTTTTGGGCAGCAGTGGTTTCTATTGCTGCCCAATTTTTATTTAAGGAAAGTTTGATGGCCACTGTTAGCTCCACAGTAGAATCTAAAACAGGCAATAACCAGTTTCTGCGCATAGTGGCTGCTATCTCTACACTTTCAGGCTGGCTTTCAGCTGGAATGATAATGCTGTCAGTTCTTATTACTTGTCAGATGATTTTTATTCGGTTTGTTTTGAACGGTTCAACTGTTTGGCAAACTGAGATGGTTGTGTATCTTATGATTACAGCAACACTAATTGGATTACCATATGTTCAGCGCATGCGAGGACACGTAAATGTAGATTTAGTACCATTAATGTGTCCACCGCGTTTACGATATTACCTTAGTCTTTTTACTTTAAGCCTTTCATCCGCCATCGTGGTTATCATGCTTTATTATGGTTATGACTATTGGCACATTGCCTGGTCGAAAGGCTGGACTTCAGATACAATATGGGCTGTTCGTCTATGGATACCATACTCAGCTTTACCAATCGGTTTTTCTCTTTTGCTTTTACAACTTATTGCTGACTTGGTTGCGGTTATTTTGAAGATCGATGCCCCTTTCGGATTGGAGGATAAATAATGGATCCATTATTCCTTGGTGCGCTTGTTGCGATTATAACAATCGTTGTTCTTTTCTCTGGCGTTTCTGTTGCAATTGGATTGTTAATTGTATCGGCCGGTTTCCTTATTACTTTTGATGGTTTGCGCTCACTTGAGTTGATGCCAGAGATTCTTTTTGGAAAACTTGATAGTTTTGCGCTTCTTTCAATTCCTATGTTTATCATAATGGGTTCATCGATTGCCTCTACGCGAGCTGGAGCAGATCTTTATGAAGCATTAGAAAGATGGCTGACACGTGTTCCAGGGGGATTGGTTATCTCTAACCTTGGAGCCTGTGCTTTGTTTGCGGCTATGTCTGGCTCTAGTCCTGCAACTTGTGCAGCTATTGGTAAGATGGGCATTCCAGAGATGCGCAAACGCGGTTACCCTGACGGTGTTGCAGCTGGCTCTATTGCTGCAGGTGGAACGCTCGGTATTCTTATTCCACCATCAGTTACTATGATCGTTTATGGTATTGCCACTGAGACATCTATTGGTCGCTTATTCTTAGCAGGGGTTTTCCCAGGTTTGCTCTTGGTTACTCTTTTTATGGCATGGTCATTATATTCTACATGGAAGTCGGGTGACGCTGCACTCTTGTCACCACGCTCATACACTTGGAAAGAACGCTTTGAGATCTTACCACGTGTGATACCATTTATACTGATTATTCTTGGCGTACTGTATGCGATGTACGGTGGCATTGCGACGCCATCAGAAACAGCCGCAGTTGGCGCTTTACTATGCTTATTAATAGCTATGATTATTTATAAGCTCTGGCACCCAAGCCTTTTATGGCAGGTGTTACGTGACAGTACTAAAGAAAGCGTCATGATTTTGTTTATCATCGCGGCTGCAGGTGTGTTCTCTTATATGCTTTCAAGTTTGTACATCACACAATCAATAGCTGAATGGATTGGGACTTTAGATGTAAACAGATGGATCTTAATGATTGCTATCAACATCTTTCTTCTGATTGCTGGATTCTTCTTACCACCGGTGGCAGTGATCTTAATGGCTGCACCAATCTTGCTGCCGATCATTACAACAGCTGGCTTTGACCCAATTTGGTTTGCTGTTGTTTTAACAATTAATATGGAGATTGGTTTGATCTCGCCCCCCGTTGGATTGAACCTCTACGTCATAAACGGCATTGCGCCAGATATTCCGCTAAAAACCATCCTCTCAGGATCTCTCCCTTTTGTGGCCTGTATGATAGTTGCAATAATTCTACTCTGCATCTTCCCTGACCTCGCTACGTGGTTGCCAGACTACATGATGGGTACTGCAAGGTGAAAAAATATAGTGCTTTTGACCCAACGTTCTAATAAATTTCTGGTTAGAAAGTGTTATATGTTTTTAGCTAATAGGAGGATATTAATAGATGAGTAAATTTGTAAATATACTTTCTGCTGTATTTGAAAAACAACAAAATTGGATATGGACGAAAGAAAAAAATACACAAAATATATTTGAACTTATAGATGAGCTCTTAGGAGCAAGTGGTGAAGTAAAAGGTGTCAGTCTAGCTAGAGAAATACTCAATTGTTATTTTGATTTTTCAACTGAAGAAAAAGTGTCATTTTTTAATTATTTAGTTTCCGAATTAGATGTTATTCCTGATGATATAAGAGAAAAGTTAAATGCTTATGAAGCTGATAGAAGTAAAATAAATTACAGCGCTTATATGTCAGCGGCAGAACCTAAACGCCAAGAACTTATAAGGAAATTAAATCAAGTTCCTGCGGCAACACAAAGACTTGTTGCAATGCGGCGTGATCTCTTAGGATTTTTAAAAGAATACCCAAATCTTGCTCCAGTAGATTTAGATTTCCAACATTTGTTTACGTCATGGTTTAATCGTGGATTTTTAGTTCTCCAAAGAATAAGTTGGCAGAGCCCTGCCAATATATTAGAAAAAATAATTCAATACGAAGCTGTCCATGAAATTAAAAGTTGGAAAGATTTACAAAGTCGGTTGGAACCAGATAATAGACGATGCTTTGCATTTTTCCATCCATCAATGCCAGATGAACCCCTAATATTTGTTGAAGTGGCTTTGACTTATGGCATACCAAATTCCATACAATCACTTTTAAATTATAACCAAATAATAGAAGAAAAAAATCTTGCAAATACAGCAGTTTTTTATTCTATTTCAAACTGTCAATCTGGACTAGCTGGAATTTCCTTTGGTAATTTTTTGATAAAGCAAGTTGTCGAGGATTTGTCTAATGAATTTGGGAATTTAAAAACTTTTGTAACACTTTCCCCAATACCACTATTTAAAAGTTGGCTTGAAAATACAAAACGAAAAATAGATGAGCTTGATGCTAATAATCTTTCAAAATTAGCAGCATATTATTTATTAAATGGGAAAAGGGATGATAATACTCCAATTGATCCAGTAGCACGCTTTCACTTAGGAAATGGCGCTCTTGTTCATGCAGTTCATGAAAGTGCTGATACATCGAAAAAAGGTGTAAGTCAGTCATTAGGAACAATGGTTAATTATTTGTATGATCCATCTCTTATAGCAATAAATCATGAAAAATATGCCTCAGA
Source organism: uncultured Amylibacter sp. (assembly GCA_905182285.1). Taxonomy (GTDB): domain Bacteria; phylum Pseudomonadota; class Alphaproteobacteria; order Rhodobacterales; family Rhodobacteraceae; genus Amylibacter. Next base: position 38,803 of record CAJJAY010000020.1, read on the forward strand.
TAATATTATACCAGCTTCAAATGAAATAATAAATTTAAGTAAATTAGCTGTAAAAGCAGGTTTATAGGAATGAAATATGAGTAATCCTTTATATGATAATTTGTTTGGAAAGTACCTAGATGCAGAAACTGTATTTATAGAAACAACTGATGACAAAGTAATTACCCACGGTGGCTTTGTTGTAATCGCGGCGCGCCTTGCTAATGTATTTAAATCTTTGGGATTAAAAAAAGGTGATAGATTAGCTATTCAGGTTGAGAAGTCTGTGACAGCGCTATGTATTTATGCGGCCTGTGTACAATCAGGTATAATTTTCCTTCCGCTAAACACAGGATATACTTCAAATGAAATAAAATATTTCATTAAAGATAGTGGTTCCAAATTATTAGTATGTGATGATGAGAAGTTATCTGAAATAAAGATAACACTGCAAGATACTGAAATTGAGTTACTTACTCTTAATGAGGATGAAACAGGTAGTATAGTTGAGCTAGCAAAAGAACAAAAAAATAAATTTGAAACAGTTAAAACAACTAAAAATGATCTAGCTGCCTTTCTCTACACCTCTGGAACTACAGGAAGATCTAAAGGTGCAATGCTTACACAGAATAATTTATTATCGAATGCAAAAACGCTCGTTGATTATTGGCAGTTTGATAATAAAGATACTCTTTTGCATGCTTTACCAATTTTTCATACACATGGTCTCTTTGTTGCAATTAACGTTAGTTTAATTTCTGGATCTAAAATGATTATGATGCCTCGGTTTAATGTTGATGAGCTGATTAATAATATTCCAAAGGCTACTGTTTTAATGGGTGTACCAACATTTTATACACGGCTTTTATCAAAAGATACATTTAACAAGAAATTATGTGAGAAGATGCGGTTATTTATCTCTGGCAGTGCGCCTCTATTGGCTGAAACACATGTAGATTTTGAAGAACGTACTGGTTTTAAAATATTGGAACGATACGGCATGACTGAGACAAATATGAGTACGTCAAATCCATATAATGGCGAAAGACGTGCTGGAACTGTAGGTTTTCCATTGCCTGGAGTTGAACTAAAAATAATTGACCCTAAAACAGGCAATGAACTATCAAGAGGTGAGATTGGTAATTTAGAAGTTAGGGGCCCAAATGTTTTTGTGGGTTATTGGAATATGCCTGAAAAAACGAAAGAAGAATTACGTGAA
>CAJJAY010000021.1 GCA_905182285.1 uncultured Amylibacter sp.
ACTTGAAGTTCGACGTAGAGCTAATCAATCCTATCGCTATGGAACAAGGTTTACGTTTTGCTATCCGTGAAGGTGGCCGTACTGTAGGTTCTGGTGTGGTTTCTAAAGTTATAGCTTAATTAAATACAATTATATTCTTAAAAAGGGCATCAAAACATTGTTGCCCTTTTTTTATATCTAAAAAGTGAATTGTTTTAGAGCAAAGGCTTGCATCTATTCGCAATTCCTTCTAATTGAAACGTACTTTGGTATAGGGGTTTAGCTCAGTTGGTAGAGCATCGGTCTCCAAAACCGAGGGTCGTGGGTTCGAGTCCCTCAGCCCCTGCCAAAGCTATTGTATTTAAATTTTGGAATTTTACTGCTTTTCTGATTTTAAATTAAAACTTATTTATCCAAATCAATAAATTGATCGTATGCTTTTAATGCTTTAGCACTAAAAGCAAAAGATGGCCCACCACCCATATATGTTGCCATCTCTAATGCTTCACAAACTTCTTTACGAGTTGCTTTTAGATTAATAAGTGAGCGTATATGAAATCCGATGCAGCTATCACATCGAGTTGCAACTGCAATTCCTAATGCGATAAATTCCTTAGTCTTCTCATCTAGCACACCACCAGCTTTTGCTGCTTTCCCCATACTTGCAAAACCTTTTGCCGTTTCGGGTATTTCTTTTGAAAAAGAAACTAAATTTTCTTCAGTTTCATCCATAAATTCTTTCCAATTCATTCTATCATCCTATTGATTTTCATTTGCACCCATACGGCGTTCAAGCCATCGCACACCGGCACTTATAATTAAAACAAGAACTAAATATTCTAAAATAAGAAGAGAATATATTTCTAAAGGTCTATATTCAGTCACAACAATTTCATTTGCCCGACGTGTTAACTCTTGCATCCCAATTACTGATGCAAATGCGCTCATTTTTACAATATATATAAATTGATTTGCTAAGGGTGGAAGAATGCGGCGAATAGCTTGTGGTAAAATTACATAACGCATCGTTTGAATATAATTGAGACCAATTGAATGGGCTGCTTCTTTTTGACCTTTTGCAATTGATTGAATGCCTGAGCGATAAATTTCAGCTGTAAATGCACTGTCAGAAATTGCTAAAGTAATTACTGCCCCCCAAAAGGGATCAATAGGTATATTTATTCCCATAGATCTAAATATTATTGGAAGGCCATAGAAAACCCAAAATAACATTGGCAATAATGGAATAGATCTAATTAATTCAACATAAATCCTATTTACTATTCGCCATCCTTTTTTTGAAGATTGTCCTGGCAAAGCAATTATGAGACCGAGGTTAATTGATATAAAGGCAGCTACAATAGAGATAAGAATAGTATTCCCAATCCCTGAGACTAAAAATTTTATATTAATCCATCCTGATGGTGTAGTTGGATTTATAACATACCAACCCCATATGTCTGAAGAACATCCAGCTAATGCTAGGCAAGTAAAACATAAAATAAGAATTTTTTTCATTTTGAACTTAATGTTTTAAAATTTGATTTAAAAAAGTTTTACAACGCTCTGTCTTAGGAGATCTAAAGAATTCTTCAGTAGTATTTTGTTCTACAATTTTTCCTTTATCCATAAAAAGAACTTTATCTGCTACTTTCCGTGCAAAGCCCATTTCATGGGTCACGACAATCATAGTCATTCCGTCGTTTGCAAGCTCAACCATTACATCAAGTACTTCAGATATCATTTCTGGATCTAAAGAAGATGTTGGTTCATCAAATAACATAACCTTAGGTTCCATGCAGAGAGATCTTGCTATTGCGACACGTTGTTGTTGTCCACCTGAAAGCTGAGCAGGCATTTTATTTGCTTGGTCTGGAATATCAACTCTTTCTAAATAATGCATTGCTATTTTGACAGCTTCATCACGATTTTTATGCCGTGTTTTCATGGGCCCTAATATTAAATTCTCCAATACATTTATATGGGGAAAAAGATTAAATTGTTGAAATACCATTCCTATATTTCCTTGGATAGAATTAGCCGATTTTTCACTATTAGTTAATTCTTTTCCGTATAAAGATATAAAACCGCTTTGGTGTTTCTCAAGTTTATTAATGCAACGAACCACAGTAGACTTCCCTGAACCAGATGGTCCACAAATTACTACTTTCTCCCCGGTTTCTACTTTTAAATTAATATCTTTAAGTACATGAAATTTATCGAACCATTTATTTACATTAATTAATTCTATTGCAGTAGTTTGCATCATTTACCTGTAGATTATATTTTACTTATATGGATATAGAGCTACTTTAAATTAATCCAATGCTTCAACAAGCATATAAACGAATAATCAGGAGAATAAGATGAATAAATATTTTAAAGCAGCAGCAATAGCTATTCTTGGAATGGCATTGACTGGCGCAGCAAATGCGCAATCTGCCTTAAATGAAATACTTAGTTCTGGCGTCTTAAAAGTTGGGACGACTGGTGATTGGAATCCTATGACAGTTCGTGATCCAGCAACGAACAGTTACAAAGGTTTTGATATTGATATTATGGAAGAGCTGGCCAAAGATTTAGGTGTCGAAGTCGAATTCGTACCAACAGATTGGAAAACACTAGTCAATGGTGTTGTTGCAGGACAGTATCATATTACTGGTTCAGCTTCAATTTCACCAGCAAGGATGAAAGCAGCAGGATTTTCTGAAAGCTATATTTCTGTTGAAATAGTACCATTTACTGCGAAAGAAAATGCAGGAAAATTTGATGGGCATGAAGCAATTAACCAAACAGGAGTAAAAGTAGCCACAACACTTGGTACTACATTTGAGAAACTTGTAAGAACGTGGTATCCTAACGCTGATATTAAAGTTGTTGAAGCGCCGGCGCGTGGATATCAAGAAGTGCTAGCTGGTAGAGCTGATGTGTTTATCACATCAAATATTGAAGGCTCAACACTTGAAGAGAAATTTGGAGTAGCCCGCGTAAGTAACGCTGAAGCTCGCTCTCCAACACCAATAGCAATGCTTTTGCCACAAACAGATCAAGTCTGGATCAATTATGTTAATAATTGGGTAAAAGTTAAAGAAGCAAAAGGTTTTTTTGAAGCAAACAAAGCTAAATGGGGTCTATAAAATTATTAATCTGGCAGAATATTTATGTTCTGCCAGATTTTTATAAGTCTTTTACCAATCTTAACGCATCATAAATTGCTGCGTGAGTATTGCGTGAAGATACAGCGTCTCCAATTCTAAATAATTGAAATTTACCACTCTTATTCTTTGTTATTTTTTGCACATCGCCATTAATTAATGCATCATAATCGACAGCACCATAATTCTTACTCTTAGGTTTCAATTCAAAATACAGATCATCCAATGGCATTGTTCCATAATTAACTATTATTTGATCATATTTTTTTTCTTCTACATATTCACTATAATCAGTACCAATTTTAGCTGTTAGTTTGTTACCTGTAAGCATTACATCTAACAGCCGGTGGGTAACTGTAAAAGTTACATCTTTCTTTTGAAGTGATCGCATATATGGAGTGAGGTTCATTGCCATAATTTCGGGGGAAAAAGTTCGGTCTGGTGTCATAACTTCAACTTTTGAACCTGAATTTGCAGCAATTTCTGCCGCTTGGAGTGCTGGGTGATCGCCACTTTCATCGTAAATTAGTATATTCTCTGCGGGCTTTATATCACCTGAAATTATATCCCATGTACTTATAACATAATTTGCGTCTTTCTTACTTTCAAACAGTTCTAAATTTGGCAATCCACCTGTTGCTATAATAACAATGTCTGGGTTTAAAGAAATAATGTCGTCAGCCTCTGCCCAATTATTGAATTTAAATTCAACACTTCGAGCTGCACACTGTGCCATGCGCCAGTCAATGATTGATATCATTTCTCGCCTGCGTGGACTTTTTGCGGTTAGGCGAATTTGCCCACCTGGATCTGATTGGGCTTCGAAAACAACAACTTCATGACCACGTTCTGCTGCGACTCGCGCTGCTTCTAAACCTGCTGGGCCTGCTCCAACAATTACAATTTTTTTTAATTCTATAGCGGGAGTAATCTCATGTGGCATTGTAAGCTCACGGCCAGTCGCAGGATTATGAATACATAATGCGTCTCCAGCTTGATATATACGATCTAAACAATAAGTTGCACCAACACACGGCCTGATATCACCTTCACGGCCTTCAATAATTTTTTTCACAATATGAGGGTCGGCCATATGTGCTCGTGTCATTCCAACCATATCAAGTAAGTTATTTTCAATAGCATGGCGTGCAGTCGAAACATCTGGAATTCGTGAAGCGTGGAAAGTTGGCATACCTGTTAATTTCTTAACTTCACCAGCAAAATCTAAATGTGGAGCGCTAGGCATTCCTTGAACTGGTATTACATCAGTAAGGTCTGCATCTGTGTGAATTCGGCCACGTATAATATTTAAAAAATCTAATTGACCAGTTTCAGATAGTCTCTTTGAAATATCCAAACCATCTTTTGCTGTTAGTCCACCCTTTTTTGCTTCATCAGCTGTATATCTAAATCCTATAATAAACTCTTTACCAACGCGATTTCTAACAGCATTTAAAACATCCAAAGGAAATTGCATCCGGTTTTCTAATGTATCAGCTCCATAAGGACCAACAAGATCGTTAGTCAGTGGTGACCAAAATTGATCTAACAAATGGCCATAAACTTGTAATTCTATACCATCCATTCCACCTGCTTTCATCCTCTCAGCAGCATCTGCAAAGTCATTAATGATACGATCAATATCCCAATCTTCAATTAGCTTTGGAAATGCTCTGTGTGCAGGTTCCCGATGCTTTGATGATGAGACTACTGGTAGCCAATCATGTTTATTCCAGCTTGTCCGTCGTCCTAAATGTGTTAATTGGATCATGACTGCACAACCATGTTGATGGCATCCATCTGTTAAATTTTGGATCCAGGGGACGACTTCGTCTTTATATGCCAACACATTGTTAAAAACTGGTGGACTATCTTTGGAAACTGCTGCAGAGCCTGCGGTCATTGCTAACGCAACTCCAGCTTTTGCACGCTCTTCATGATAAGCTCTATAGCGTTCCTTTGGCATACCATCTTCCGGGTATGCCGGTTCATGACTTGTTGTCATGATACGATTCTTTAATATTAAGTTTTTAAGCTTAAAAGGCTGAAGTAATGGATCTTTTGACATTTAAAACCTCTTTAAAAAATTGAGATTAATTATTAAAAGTGTAATCAAACTTTTAAATATGTCTATTGTTAATGTTAAAATTAAATATGCTAAGATATGAATTTTTATATAAAATATAATAAACATTTGTCTTGATGAAATATAAATTTAGAAGAAATTATCTGTTAGATTGAACCTGAGCCCATAAATCTCCAATCTCACAAAGTATCCCTCTTTGAGGTCCTTCTTCACTATCTACCATAACTTCAGCACCAACATAAGCATTCGATGCCTTAATCATAGCAAATCCTATATTGCCGCCATAATCAGGTGAAAAAACAGCAGAAGTAATCATTCCTACATTTTTACCTTCTATTGATACTTTTTTCGGCATTGTTAGTGGTGGCATTTTTGAACCATCAATCTCAATACCCATTAAACGTTTTTTTATCCCAACTTTACGCTGTTTTTGCAACGCCGCTTTACCAATAAAATCAACTTCTGAGTCTAAAGAGACATATTTTTCTAAACCAATTTCTAATGGTGTGTCCTCTCTATTCATATCATTTCCGTATGAAAGAAGGCCAGCTTCAACTCTTTCAATTAAGTTTGGGCAACCGGCTCGGATGTTATATTTTTTACCTTTTGCCCATATTGCATCCCATAATTCTTCACCAAGGTTCGTATCGTCTAAATAAATTTCAAATCCACCCTGTTTTGACCATCCGGACCGGGCAATATTCAACATATGACCTCTGAATGAAAATGCTTTAAAATGAAAGAACTTTACTTCTCGTATTTCTTCGCCAAAAACATCCGCCATTAAATCATCTGCAAATGGTCCTTGAATTGCCAGTGGCGAAACATCAGGTTCACATATATCTACGTTTAAACCTAATCCTATAGCTATTCCTTGCACCCATAATAGTAGGTCACTATCAGATATAGAAAACCAATATTTATTTTCTGCTAATCTTAATGCAATAGGATCATTGATAATGGCCCCATTTTGGTCGCAAATTGGAGCATAATAACAACGTCCAACTTTAGCATTAGTCAAATCTCTTGCGGATATCATACAAGCTAACTTATGAGCATCTGGTCCTAGCAACTGGACTTGACGCTCAACAGATACATCCCAAATTTGGACGTATTCTTTTAAATGTTTATAGTCCTCTTGTAAACTTTCAAAGACTGTTGCCAGTAACATGTGGTTGTAAACTGTATACCCAGCGACGCCTAATGCTGACACGCGTGAAGTGAAAGGCGTTGCTCGCAAACGTCGCGAAGGAAAAAGCAATGAACCAGACATTAATGAACCTCACAAAATGCATTTGAATATATTTTTGTTTTAATATGTATAAATCAAACCAGTATTTCTTTTTGCGACTTTTTTAGGGTCGCCTTCGACTTAACAATGGCCTGTATTATTTCCATTTATCCAATTAAAAGCTTCGATCAATTGTAACGTTAGGTCACTTTATAAACAAAAATGCTAGGTCTCTTGACATAATGTGCTTATAGTCGGAATTCGTATGATAAATGAGTTAATAGGAGTATACTATGACAGGTGATTATAAATTTGATACCCTCAGTTTGCATGCTGGTTTTACCCCAGATGATCGCCATGGATCTGCTGCAGTTCCAATTCATCAAACAACCTCATATGTTTTTAAAAATACAGAACACGCTGCAGCACTATATAATCTAGAAATAGGTGGTCATTTATATTCGCGCATATCAAATCCTACAGTTGCGGTACTTGAACAACGTGTTGCAGCCTTAGATGAAGGTATAGGTGCTGTTGCAACATCATCTGGTATGTCGGCGTTATTTGTAACTGTACTGGCACTATGTTCTGCCGGTGACCATATAGTATCATCATCTCAAATGTATGGTGCTAATATAAACTTATTTCAGCACACGTTATCAAGATATGGAATTACGACAACATTTGTTGCTCCAAATAAGCCTGAAGCTTTTGCCGAGGCTATTCAAGAAAACACAAAAATGGTTTTTGGAGAAGTAATAGGCAATCCAGGTCTTGATATCATGGATATTACGCGTGTTGGTAAAATTGCTAATGATGCGGGTGTGCCGTTGGTTATTGATGCAACATTTAATACGCCATATTTACTAAAACCATTAAAAAACGGAGCTAATATTGTTATACATTCTCTAACTAAGTGGATGGGTGGCCATGGTGTAGCGCTAGGAGGAATAGTTGTTGATGGTGGTAATTTTGATTGGGGTCAGAATGACCGATTTCCAACTTTAACTGAATCACATTTTGGCTTCCAAGGAGTAAATTTGTATGAAGAGTTTGGACCAGCTGCTTTCATTAATCGTGTACGAACTGAAGGTATGTATAATGTAGGACCATGCTTGTCTCCAACAAACGCTTTCCACTTAATTCAAGGGATAGAAACTCTAGGGTTACGTATGGATCGTCACATGAAAAATACTGAAAAAATGTTAAATTTTTTATCTGAACATGAAGCTATTTCTTGGGTAAAACATCCAACTTTGCCTAACCATCCTGATTATGAAGTTGCCAAGCGTCTTATGCCAAAAGGTTCTGGTTCTGTTATTGCATGTGGCTTAAAAGGTGGGCGACAAGCAGGCCAAACTTTTATTGAAAGCGTTCAAGTTGCATCCCATTTAGCGAATGTAGGTGATGCAAAAACTTTAGTTATTCATCCAGGTTCTACTACTCAAAGTCATTTGAGCCCCGAGGCAATGAAGGCAGCTGGATTAACTGATGATATGTTAAGAATTTCTGTTGGATTAGAAGATTTTGATGATTTGAAATCAGACTTTGAACAGGCATTAAGTCGCGCGTCTAAAGCCAGGGGTTAATTCATGAAAATTAATTTAAACAATGAAATAATTTTTGCTTCAACGGGTGGTAGGGTTTTTGAACCAAAAATGGATCCTTTATGGTTCATACATGGTTCAGGACAAAGCCACCTTTCTTTTATTCTTCAAGGACGGTTTTTTGCAAACCGTGGTTGGCCTGTTATTGCAGCAGATATGCCATCTCATGGTTTGTCAAATGGAATAGCTTTAATGTCTATTGAAGCTATGTCTGATTGGCAAATAGCTTTGATGGATCAATTAGATGTAGAGAAAGTTCAAATCGTTGGACATTCTCAAGGTGGTCTAATTGGTTTGGATATGGCGCATCGTTATCCTAATCGTGTTTCACAATTATCATTGGTTGCGACTGCTTTATCAATTCCTGTTAATGCTGGATTAATTGAAATGGCAAAAAATAAAGAGCAGTCTGCAATTGATGCTATGATTGATTGGGGCCATGGCCCTGAAGGGCACAATCACGATAACACTATGCCAGGCCAAAACCATCTAAATTTTGGAGTGCAGCTAATGGCTGCGAATAAAGTAGGAGCTTTATATGCAGATCTTAAGGCTTGTGTTGATTATACTAATGGTAATCTTGCAGCAAATGAAATTAAATTACCTGTGCAACTTATTCTTGCCCAAAAAGATAAGATGACACCTATGAAATCTGGGCTCAAGGCAGCTGAAGCGTTAAGGACAGATAACATTACCATAGTTGAAAATGCTGGCCATATGTTGCCCTCAGAGCACCCTGAAGATGTTAACCGGGCATTGCGCTCATTTTTTATTAAGAGTTGAAATATGTCAGAATTTAAACGAATTGCAGTAATTGGTGCAGGCACTATGGGGAGTGGTATTGCAGCCCAAATTGCAAATGCTGGACACAAAGTTCTATTGATGGATTTGCCCCGAGATGATGATCCACTTGGAGTATTGAAAGATGCAAAAGTACGACTTTTAAAGTCTGACCCTCCTGCGCTGGTTCATAAATCTCGTATTGATCTAATTGAAGTTGGTAATATTCGAGATGACTTTAACAAATTGGCAAACTGTGATTGGATTGTTGAAGCAGTTGTAGAGCGCTTAGATATTAAAAAAGATTTATATAAACGACTTAATGAAGTTATAAATCCTAATTGTGTTGTAACCTCTAATACATCGACAATACCAATTTCTTTGTTGGTTGAAGATATGCCTAAAGATTTTCAGAAACGATTTGCTATTACGCATTATTTTAACCCAGTTCGATACATGCGTTTACTAGAGCTCGTTCGCGGTGCAAATACTGATGAAAAAATAATGGACCAACTGGCAGATTATAATGACCGGGTCATGGGTAAAGGTGTTGTTAGGTGCAATGATACTCCTGGGTTTTTAGGAAATAGAGTAGGTGTATTTGCCCTTCAAGTTGGAATGGATGAAGCTTCAAGAAATAAACTTACTGTTGAAGAAGCTGATGCTTTAATGGGTAGGCCAATGGGCATACCTAAAACTGGTGTTTTTGGATTATACGATCTGATTGGTATCGATTTGATGTCTGATGTAGTAAACACTCTAGGCGATATCCTTCCAGAAGATGATTTGTTTCATGAAGTTGGCACATTAAATAATCCTGTAATGCCCCTAATTAGAGATATGATTAAAAATGGATTTACAGGTGATAAAGGTGCAGGTGGGTTTTATCGAATAGAAAGCAATACAAATTGTGCGGTTGATTTGAACAATGGTAAAATACGCCTTCGGCAGAAGACTTTGCCAATAAGCGCTCAGAAAGCTGCTGATGCACAAGCTGCTGGGGGCGAAACTCTAACAATTATGATAAGTGGCTCTGATAACCATGCAACCTTTTGTAAACGTTTTCTAGCTCGTACTTTAGCTTATGCTGCAGATCTAATTCCAGCAGTAACATCTAGCCCTCAAGATATTGATGATGCAATGAAGTTAGGTTTTAATTGGGTCCGTGGCCCATTCGAATTGATTGATGCTTTAGGGGCTGATGTAGTTTCAAAATTAATTGAAGAGGTAGGTTTAACTGTACCAAAAGCTATATCTTTAAGTGAAGAAACAGGACCGTTTTATTCTGTGAATAAATCTAGTTTAAATGTATTAAATTTTGAAGATAATACATTTTATTCACCTGTTGTTTTACCTGAAAATACAATTCGTTTTCATATGACTAAACAAACTATGATACCATTATTAACTAATTCCGCTGCTAGCTTGTACGAGTTAAAAGGAAATTTGCGATTACTTGAATTCCATTCTAAGGCGAATGCACTCACGGCTAAATCTATGGAAATAGTTCTTGCAGCAGCTAAAAACCATGGTGATGGTATTATAGTTCACAATGATGCACAGCATTTCTCCGCAGGAGTTGATTTAAATCGTTTTCGCTCATTTATTGAGGCTTCTGACTGGAAAGGAATTGATGAATTTCTAAATAGTTTTCAACAATCTGTTAAAGCTCTTAAGTATTCGCCTGTACCAGTTATTGGTGCACCTTCTGGATTATCTATTGGTGGTGGTTTTGAAGTTTTAGCGCATTGTGATAAACTTATTGCACATACAAATACAGTTTTTGGATTGGTTGAGACTGGGGTTGGTGTTGTGCCTGGTGGGGGTGGAGTTAAAGAAACTTTATTACGTTGGCATCAAGCAACAGGAGATTGGGGAAAAGCTTCTTGGAATACATGGATGCAAATTGGTTATGGGCAAATTGGTACAAGTCCTGATCTTTCAGCTCGGATGCAATATTATCTAAAAGATAGAGATATTGAAGTTCTTAACCGTGATAAATTAATGCATATAGCTATTACTGAGATGACAAAATTACAAAAAGAATATTTACCACCAATTGAACCAGTTTTCGAACTTCCTGGATCTGCTATGATTAAAAAAATGTCTGACTTTATGCAAGATGGAATAAATAAAGGTTTATTTTTTCCTCATGATAAAACAGTAGCAATGCAAGTTGCTGAAATTGTAGTTAACAGCGCTGACGAAAATACTATTACTGTATCTGAACAAGATATGTATAATCGAGAGCGACGTGCATTTTTAAATTTGGCAAAAACACCAGAGACTATTGCTCGCATTTCCAGTCTATTGGATACTGGTGAAGCTATAAGAAATTAGGGGGCTATAATGAGCATTTATGACGATTTTGAAAAAAACTCTGCAAACTACGCTGCATTATCGCCGCTTTCGTTTATAAAACGCACTGCATTAATGTTTCCAGATCGTGATGCCGTAATCTATGGAAATCGTAATTATAGCTGGTCGCAATTATACAAACGGTCAATTCAATTAGCATCTGCGTTGAATAAGAATGGTGTTGGGAAAGGTGACACAGTTGCAATACTCGCCGCTAATACTCCTGAAATGATTGAAGCGCATTTTGGCATTCCTATGTCGGGGGCTATTTTAAATACTATAAATACCCGGTTAGACACTGATACTATTTCATATATCCTTGGTCATGGAGAAGCTAAGGTTTTTATTGTTGACGGTGAACTTGCCCCTCAGGCAGCAGATGCCATTAAAGGTCGAGATATACTTGTAGTTGATATTGCTGATTTGCAAGACAATCCAAATCCAAACCGGATTGGCACAATTGATTATTCTGATTTTATTAAATTAGGTGATGAAAGTGCAAAATGGGAAATGCCCACGGATGAATGGGATGCAATTGCACTAAACTATACCTCAGGCTCGACAGGCCGCCCTAAAGGCGTTGTTTATCACCACCGGGGTGCTTATTTGATGTCTATGGGAGTAATTGCTGATTGGGGATTACCAAGGCATCCAAAATACCTTTATACAGTTCCGTTATTTCACTGTAATGGATGGTGCCATGGATGGGCTATGGCTGCTTTGGCTGGAACTATTGTATGTACGCGCGCTATTACACCTGCAGTCATTTATAACGCAATTAGTGAATACGGCATCACGCATTTTGGAGGTGCACCAATAGTTTTAGGAATGATTTTAAATGCAAATGATAATGATCGAAAAAATTTCGCTTATACAGTAAATGTAATGACTGCAGGTGCACCACCTCCAGCCGCAGTTTTAGAAGGCATTGAAAATCTTGGCTTTAATGTTACGCAAGTTTATGGGTTAACTGAAACTTATGGACACACAGTTATGTCTACTTGGAATAGTGATTGGGATGATTTGCCGCAAGATCAACGTGCAATAATGAAATCACGACAAGGCGCAGGAATGGTTCATACTGATGGCTTGCGTGTAGTTGATACCAACGGAATAGATGTACCAGCAGATGGTGAAACATTTGGAGAAATATTAATCCGTGGCAATACTGTCATGAAGGGATATTTGAAAAACCCAAAAGCAACATCTGAAGCTTTTGCAGATGGCTGGTTTAGATCTGAAGATTTAGCCGTAATGCATTCAAATGGTTATGTTGAAGTTAAGGATAGATTAAAAGACATAATTATATCAGGTGGTGAGAATATTTCATCTGTTGAAGTCGAAGGAATTTTACATCGACATGAGGCTGTGGCTTTAGCTGCTGTTGTCGCAATGAAAGATGAAAAGTGGGGTGAAGTGCCTTGTGCTTTCATTGAATTAAAAGATGGAAAATCTGTAACTGAAAATGAAATTATATCTTTTTGCCGTGATCATCTTGCTGGTTTTAAACGCCCTAAAAGGGTTATATTTGGAGTGCTCCCAAAAACTGCAACAGGTAAGATTCAGAAATATGAATTAAGAAACAATATTTGATTTAACCTCCAAGACTGGTCCTGAAATTTTATTTCAGTTATTTGCCTTTCCAAACTGGTTTGCGCTTTTCTGAAAATGCTTTTGCACCTTCAAGTTGATCCTCTGATGTATAAAGAGTTTTCACAGTGGGAAGCTCACTTGATGTTATAGTGTTTAATGCATCCTGAAACTTCATGTTCTCGGCTTCACGAACAACTTCTTTAATTGCAGCGTAAACTAAAGGTGGACCAGCGGCCAATATTTTAGCCATATTTCGGGCTTCTTCCATTAATGTTTCTGCAGGATGAATTTGATTTATTAATCCCCAACGTGCAGCTTCTTCTGCATCTATCCACCTTCCTGTAAATAGCATTTCCATTGCAATATGATAAGGAATACGCTTTGGTAACTTTATTGAAGCTGCATCCGCAACTGTTCCTGAGTTTATTTCTGGTAAAGCAAATTGGGCATGCTCTGCAGAAAGAATAATGTCTGCAGATAATGCCAGCTCTAATCCGCCTCCACAACAAATGCCATTTACTGCAGCAATAACGGGTTTGTTTAGATTTTTTAATTCTTGAAGTCCACCAAAACCACCTTGGCCATAATCACCGTCTACTTCGTCACCATCTGCAGCAGCTTTCAAATCCCATCCTGGGCAGAAAAATTTTGGACCAGCACCTGTAATAATAGCTACACGGAGTTCCGGATTATCTCTAAAACTTGCAAAAACATCTCCCATAATTCTACTTGTTTTTAGGTCTATGGCATTAGCTTTTGGCCGATCTAAAATGACTTCTAAAACATGACCATCTTGTATTGTTTTGATTGGACTTTCAGTCATTTTTTTCTCCTATTTTTATTAATGCATCAGCTACAATGGCATCTAATTCTCTACACATGAGTGGGTTAATTTCAACTTCTGATATTTTCCCATGATTTGAAATAACAAAATTTTGAACATTCTGAATTGTTTTTAATATGCTATCTATGTTGGGAGATGGTGCTCCTCTATATCCTAAAAACAATGGCCACATTTTGAGTGTTTTTAGTGATTTTAAAATGTCTTCATTATTTGCTGGTATTAATAAAGAAACTTTATCATCAAATATTTCGGTAAGCTTTCCTCCTGAAGCAATGGTTAAAACATAACCATGAGCTTCATCTAAAACTACTCCAATTAACAATTCTAATAAACTATCATTAATCATCTTTTCTATTAAAAATGTTTCGCTTGGCATAATTTTTGCAGCATTAAGAATATCTGTTTGATTTTGTAAATTTAATGCAACAAGTCCTGCTTCGGTCTTATGGGCGCTACCTTCGCCTTTTAATACAACTGGATACCCAATTTCATTTGCAGTATTTTTGATATCTTCATAATTAGATACAGTCTGTAAAATTGGTAGTTGGATATCAAATTCCCCAAGCATTTTCTTTGCTGTGGCTTCAGTTAATACTTTTGCATTTAATGGAATGATTGGCGGCAAAATGTTCTTAGATTTCATTTTTGAATATGTTGCGAATTTGGCAATGGAATCTAAAGCACTTTCGATACCCCCAAATGGAATAATACCTTTTTCTAATAGTTCTTTTGCAATCGTTTCTGGTAAAGTATCTGAAATGGAACCAACAACTCCAATCTGGCATCCTGTTTTGTTTTTGGCTTCAACAAGAGAAGGGATGACATCAACCCACATTTGTGGATTACATCGATCAGTGCGTGGAAAGTCTAAAACTAATAAACCAATGCAGTTTGAGTCTTTTAGTGCAGCAATAAAAGTTTGAGTCATTGCCTCCCAATTACCCCAAATATAAGTATGGTAATCTAATGGATTTGCTAATTTTACCATTTTTCCCAAAGTATTTCGCAACCTTGAAGATTGATTTTCGCTTAGTGGTGGGAAATTAATTCCAACTGCCTGACCTATGTCAGCCATCAAGCTTGCTTCACCTCCAGAACATGACATTGATAAGACGTTATTATTTGGTTGCTCCCCAACTACATGAGCTAATTTTAATGTTTCTAAAAATGTAGTTAGATTTTGTATTTGAACCACACCCAAACGACTGAATAAAGCAGTTGCGCCAGCGTTACTTCCAGCGATCGATGCAGTATGGGAAATTGTTGCAGCTCGAGCCTGATCAGAGCTTCCAACTTTTAATATAATTATGGGTTTTCCTAGATTATTGGCAATCTGTACCATTCTTTCAAATTCAACAACATCTTTAATCCCTTCAATGTGAAGCCCTAAAGCTGTTACACGTGGATCTTTCAAGAATTCAGCAGCCATTTCTGCTAAGCTGACCTGAGCTTGATTTCCAACAGAGGAAATAAAAGCAATTGGTAGCCCTCGTGTTTGCATTGTTAAATTGATAGCAATATTAGAAGATTGAGTAATAATGGCTACGCCAGTTTCTACTCGCTCGCCACCATGTTGATCTGGCCACAATAGTGACCCATCAAGGTAATTTATAAATCCATAACAATTCGGACCCAAGATAGCCATTTCACCTGCAGCCAATAATAATTGATGTTCCAAATCAGCACTTTTTGCATCTTCAGATACTGACTCTGAAAACCCACTAGCAAAACAAACAGCACCTTTGGCTTTTATGGAATTTAATGATTTTATTACTTCAATTGTTGTAAATCTATTCACGCCCACGAAACTTGCATCTGGTCCGTATGGAAGATCTTCCACCGTTTTGAAACAGGAAATTCCATTGATCTCATTACGTTTTGGATGAACTGCCCATATTGATCCTTGAAAATCCATTTTTTTGCATTGTTCAATAACATTTTCGCACCATGATCCACCGCCTATTACGGCAATAGATTTGGGATGTAATAGGCTTCCAAGGTTATTCATTTACGCACCCAATGGGCGTAGTAATTCACGACTGATTATATGACGCTGAATTTCAGATGTCCCATCCCAGATACGTTCTACTCGAGCATCTCTCCAAAACCGTTCAATAGGGAAATCATCCATTAAACCCATCCCACCAAATATTTGCAATGTTTTATCAGTTACACTTGCTAAAGTCTCTGAAGCAAATACTTTTGCACTTGCTATTTCTCGATTTGACGGTTGTCCTTGATCAAGCATCCAAGCAGATTTTAATGTCAATAAATCTGCAGCATCTATATCTGTTATCATGTCAGCAATTTGAAAGCCTACTCCCTGGAATTTTCCAATTGCTTGCCCAAATTGTTTTCGTTCTGCAGCATAATTAAGTGCATAATCAAAGCATCTTCTAGCTCGGCCAACTGAAAATGCTGCAACTGTTATTCTTGTTGCATAAAGCCATTCATTCATAACGGCAAAGCCCCCATCAATTTCGCCTAAAACAGCCTCTTTAGGTAAACGACAATTATCAAAGTCTAATATGCAATTTTTATATCCCTTATGGCTAACTGAATTGTATCCGTTTCGAACTTCAAAGCCTTTTGTTCCGCGATCTACAAGAAATGTAGTAATCCGTTTTTTTGGACCTCGCGGCGTTTCATCAACACCAGTTGCTACAAATACTATGAAGAAATCAGCATGTTCAGCACCAGATATAAAGTGTTTTGATCCATTAAGTATCCAATCTGAACCATCAGATACAGCGTTGCATTTCATTCCACGAACATCACTTCCTGCATCTGGTTCAGTCATGGCCAATGCATCTGTGATCTCACCTTTTACAGCTGGTAGAAGATAGCGCTCTATTTGTTCATCACGACACGCCATAAGTATATTTTGAGGTCTTCCAAAAAAATGAGTTAACGCCATAGAGCCTCTTCCAAGTTCTCTTTCAACAAGTGTAAAATCAAGATGATTTAAACCTGCACCACCTACACTTTCAGGAAAGTTACAGGCATAAAAACCTAAATCTAAAACTTTTTGTTTTATTGATTGGCCTAACTCTAGAGGAACATTTCCAGTTCGCTCTACTTCAGCTTCATGCGGGTAAATTTCTTTTTCAACAAAATTACGTACAGTATCAACAATCATTTCTTGCTCTTGCGATAATCCAAAATTCATTGTCTTTTCCCCCTTGGATCTTCAAATTTGCTATGAGCAGTTGCAATTCTTTCTAAATTGGCAAGAACATCTTTTCGTGGTTCACATGCACGCCTTGTTTCTAGACTAACATGAATTAGCATTTGTTCCCCAGTCGCCATCAAAGTGCCATCATCACCAAACATTTGGTGGAATAAGCGCATTTTTTTTCCTTCTCCCAGTAGAATATATGATTTCACATGAATGTGTGATCCTGCATGAGTCTCAGCTAAAAACTTAATTGCAATGTCTACGGTAAAATAGCTTAATCCAGATGCAATGTAAGCTTCATTTGCCCCCACCGTTTTCATAACTATATCAGCAGCATCAGAAAAAATTTGTCCGTATCTGCTTTCATTCATATGTCCATTATAGTCTGTCCAATCGTTTGGAATAACTCTACTGATGGTGGTAATGGGCTCCTTATATTCTGAAGGCAATTCTGGTTTTATTGTTTGTTCGTGTTTATTAATTAAAGCACCTGCAGCAGTATTTTCATTTTTTAATGAACGAAGAATTGCAATCAAATTGTTATCACGTAATCTCTCTAGTTCCCGAATAGATTTGTGCCCTGATTGTGTATCAGATTGGTTAGCAATCTGCTCAATTAACTCATCAGTAAGTTCAGGAACGTCCATAAGTTTTGTCCAAGGCCATTGTAAACATGGACCAAATTGAGAGATGAAATGTGCCATTCCTTCTTCTCCACCGGCTATCCTGTAGGTTTCGAATAATCCCATTTGAGCCCATCGCAAACCAAAGCCATATCGAATGGCATCATCTATTTCTTGGGTTGTGGCAATTCCATCTTTTATGAGCCATAAACCTTCGCGCCAAACAGCTTCTAAAAATCTATCTGCGATATGTGCATCAATTTCTTTTCTAACGTGTAATGGGAACATTCCTAAGGAAGTTAATATTTCTTTTGCTTTATTTATAATAGCTTCTGAATTTGCAGGGGACGGAACTAACTCAATTAATGGTAATAAATAAACTGGATTAAAAGGGTGTGTGACAATAATTGAATCAGGTCTTACGGATTCTTCTTGAAGTTCTGATGGTTTGAACCCTGATGTTGAGGAGCCAATAACTGCATCAGAGGATGCATGACTTATTATTTCATTAAATACTTTATGTTTGAGATCCAATCTCTCGGGCACACTTTCTTGGATCCATGTAGCACCATCAACTGCATCTTTTATATTTTCACAAAACTTAAGTGATCCTTCTGGTGGTAAATTTATATCGTATAACATTGGCAAAGCATGCCGTGCATTTTCCAGAACTGCTTTTATTTTGCGCTCAGATTCAGGATCTGGATCATATAAATTTACATCCCATCCATTAAGCAAAAACCTTGCAAGCCAGCCTCCACCTATGACACCACCACCAATTATTGCTGCTAATTTTTTCATCTTATTCTCATTTTTTAAATTCAGATTTCTTTAATTCTAAGTAATAGACTCTGTGTGCCCATCAACGGCTAAAGCTTGGCCAGATATTTTTATTCCAGAAGGACTGTCTAAAAAGTGTATCATATTAGCGATATCATCTGCAGTTACCCAAGTCTTCAAGGATACGGCAGAGACATAATCATCGCGGACCTTTTGTTCATCAACACCTCTAGCATTGGCTTCATTTTGTACTACTTGGTCCATGCGATTACCTTCTACAGCACCAGGACATATGCAATTTACTCGAATGCCATCGCTCCCCATTTCCATCGCTAATGTTTTTGTTAATCCTACAATTCCCCATTTTGCTACTGCATATGGACTACGATATGGGTACCCGAACAATCCTGCAGTTGATGACAAAAGAATTACTAAACCAGATTTGTTTTTGCGCATATGTTTTGCGGCCCATCGAACTAATAAAAAAGTACCGTCCAATGTTGTGGCGAGTGTAGTTTTCCAATCTGAATAATTTAAATTTTCAATTAAAGATGCAGGACCACCTATGCCTGCACCAGCGATTACTACATCTACACCATTTAAAAATTCATCACATGCGTTAAAAAAATTATCCATTTCTTTTTCATCAGTTACATTTGCACAAATAGCCAATGAATTGGGGTAATTATTCTTAAATTCTTGGATCGCATTTGGATCAATATCGCAAATTGCTACTTTTGCGCCCGCTGCAAGGTAATTTTTTGCTATAACTAAACCAATCCCTGCAGCTCCTGCAGTTATGACTACTCGCTTTTCATTCATTTTGGTAACCGTTTTACTAAATTTAGTTTTTTACGAGTTTCTTCAGGGTTCATGATAGAACTACCCATAGCTTCTATTATTGTTACAGCGCGTTCCACTAATGCCTCATTGGTAGCTAATTGGCCCTTCGCCAACCATAGGTTATCTTCTAAACCAACACGCACATTTCCACCTGCTAAAATTGATGCTGCTACATATGGTAATTCATTGCGGCCAATGGAAAATGCAGACCAGTTCCAATCATTTGGTACATTGTTCACCATAGCCATGAATGTATTTAAATCATCCGGAGCACCCCAAGGTATACCCATGCATAATTGAACAAGTGCTGGAGATTTTAGTATTCCTTTTTCTACTAAATTTTTGGCTAGCCATAAATGCCCAGTATCAAATGCTTCAATTTCTGGCTTTACCCCAAAGCTTTCCATCATCGACCCCATGGCTTCCAACATTCCAGGAGTATTTGTCATCACATAGTCTGCTTCTGCAAAGTTCATTGTTCCACAATCTAGGGTACAAATTTCGGGCAAACATTCGGCTATATGTGCTACGCGATCTTCTGCACTCGCCATATCTGTTGAATTCGAAAGTGGTAATGGACTGTCTGGAGTTCCAAAAACCATATCACCACCCATACCTGCTGTAAGATTTAGAATCATATCAACCTCAGAATCTCTAATTCGGTCAGTGACTTCCCGATAAAGCTTTAAGTCTCGTGATGGCACACCTGTTTCAGGATCCCTGACATGGCAATGAACAATTGCAGCGCCAGCTTTTGCAGCTGCTATAGCACTTTCAGCGATTTCTTTTGGGCTTCTTGGCACATGAGGGCTTCGGTCCTGTGAGCTTCCAGAGCCAGTAATTGCGCAAGTGATGAATACTTTTGAGTTCATTGATAGGGGCATAATAATATCCTTTGATTATTATAAATTATCGTAATCCTCTTGCATTAAGTATGTATGCACTATTAGACATAATATATGCACAATTTACCAACGCACAAATCTTTTCCCATTACTATCGATTTTTTAGTTTATGATCGGTTTTCAAATCATTGTATGGCAAACTGTTTGGAGCCTTTCAGAGCAGCAAACACCCTAAGCGCAAATAATGTTTATGAATGGAACTTTGTAACACTTGATGGATTATCTGTTCAAAGCTCTAGTGAATTGACACTAATGCCAGATCAAAAGTTTGGTGAAACTAAACGAGCAGATTTTTTATTTATTATAGCTTCATATGATTTTCGCAGACATGATAGTGTGGCTTCAAGGCGAGCACTTCGAGCAGCAATGAAGCGATATAAAAATATTTTAGGATTAGATTCGGGTCCATGGATGATGGCTGGGGCTGGTATACTAGATAATCATCGTGCAACAACGCATTGGGATATCATTGATGAATTTTCTGAAGAATTTGTAGAGGTTAATGTTGAACGTCAAAAATATATTTTTGATGGGCATATAGGGACTTGTGGAGGAGGAATGGCTGCTTTCGACTTAAGTCTATCAATTATAAGAGAAATTAATGGTGTCACAGTTGCATTGGATGTTGCTTCTATATTTTTAAGTGGAACTGATTTACCTCAAGAATATAGAGCAAATACTGTTTCTAAGATTCAAGAAGTACAAAAAGCTTTGGAAATAATGCACGAAAACATTGAAGACATCTTAACAATACCGAATATTGCAAACAAAATTGGTATTAGTTCCAAACAATTGCATAGATTTTTTCTAAAAGACCTAGCCCAGTCACCAAAGCAAGTTTATTTGAATACAAGATTGTCATTTGGTCGGCATCTATTGCAAGCAACACAAAAACCTATCAATGAAGTTGCCTTAAGGTCTGGTTATGAAAATGTCAGTGCTTTCTCTCGTGCTTTCAAAACGCGTTTTGATAAAACTCCTAGTGACTATAGAAATCATTTTTTAAGTTAGCGAAAATCTTTTGGTTTGATATTGTAGCGAGCCAAACGGTCATAAAAAGTTTTACGAGGCAAGCCTAATTTGGTTGATGCTAATGCTGCTTTACCTTTTGTTTTTCTGAGCGTTTCACATAATACTAAAGCTTCAAAATTATAAAGTTGATCTGCTAGAGTTTCCTCTTCTTTTGGATAGGAAAGGCCAATCTTAAGTAAAAATTTTCGTGCAAAGGTACGAAGTTGTGGAATATTCCCCTCCCAACTTTTTGACATAATTTCTGCGTATATTTTTTGAGGAATATTTGGCATATCTAAATTTAAGTTTCTAACCTCTTCTCTAAGAACCTGCTCAAATAATATTGGTAAATCTTTACGTCTTGTACGTAAGTTTGGTATTGATATTTCTACTGGTTCTAAAGCTTCAAATAATTTTTTGATTTTTATATCTTCAGTTAATCTCAAAAATGGTAGTCTGCTTGAGATAAGTATTCGTATATCCTGGTTGTGGATTATAATACTTTTTAATACTTCATAATCACTTTCTTTAGCTAAATGAAGTGATTGTATAGACAGGTTCATTACATTTTTTGATTTAAGTATTTTATCTAGAGAATTTGTTGATGAGGCAAAATTATGAGATCTAAATATTGTATTTTCTCTACCTAATGTATGAAGTGTAAATGCTGCAAGTTTTTTACCTACACCTTCTTCACCAGAAATTAGGATGTGTGATGATATTGGCCCAAGTTTTCTTAATAAATTTTGTAAAGTTTTACTTGGTTTTGATTGGCCAGGAAAATTTAATACAGCTGGATCGTTTCGTTGAATTTCTCGTTCTAACTTTCGTTTTTGCAGTATGATATTTCTATATTCAAAAGCACGATGAATTGTTTCCATAAGCTTATCTCTTGGGCAAGGTTTTTCTAAGAAATCATAGGCGCCACTTTTAAGTGCCTTTAATGCCATTGGAACATCTGCTTCTCCTGTAAGCATTATTGTTGGCAACTCATTATCTACAGATTGCACATGAGATAAAACGTCAAAGCCATCGTTTATGGGCATTCGGATATCAGATATAATGATCCCTGGAAAATTTGCACGAATGTTTCGTTTAGCCTGCATCAGACTATTTGCTGCAATAACTATAATATCTTCAAGGTCTAAGGTTTGAGCTAAGGATACTCGCATTGCATCATCGTCTTCAATTAAAATGACTTGTTTGTTCATGACAACATTTTACCATCAAATTTACGAAGTTTAATTATGAACTCTGCACCACCAGATTTGCGATTTTTACAATTCATTTCTCCACCAAAACTTCCCACAATTCCATATGAAATTGAAAGACCTAAGCCCATACCTTTGCTCGCACCAATTTCTTTTGTACTGTAAAATGGTTCAAAAACACGCCCAGGATCAATTAAGCCTTCACCCGTATCTTTGACTGACATTATTACATTAGATTTAGATTTAGATATTTTAATAAAGATTTTTTTATTTTTTTTATTTTTCATTGAATCTAATGCATTGGTTAAAAGATTAATAACAACTTGTTGTAAACGTACGTGTCCTCCCATTACCATTATTTGTTTATTTTCAGGGTGCCATTCAATTTTAACTTTTTCAAAATCAATCCGTGATTTAGATAAACTCAGGGATTCTTTTACTACTGCTTGCAGATCAATAGCTTCAATTGTTTCCTTCTCTTTTCGTGCAAAGGCGCGTAAAGATTTTATAATGCGTGTTATTCTATTGATTTGTGTGCCTATTAAATCAAAGTTAATTCTAGCATCTTCAATTTTATTTAGGTCTAACATTTTTGCGCCATTTTCAGAAAAATTCTGCATAGCTGCTAATGGCTGATTTAATTCGTGACTTATGCCAGCTGAAATTTCCCCAAGTGCTTTTAATTTACCCGCTTGAACTAATTGAAATTGTGCTTTTTTTAGTTGCTCAGTTCTCTTTTCTACTCTTGCTTCTAATCTAGTATTTGCTGCTTCTTCAATTGCTAATTTGTCTGCTAATCTTTGTCTGCGAAGCCAAAGTGACCAAAGTCCAGAACCAAGTGCAAAAAGAATTGCTGCCGTAAGGCCTGCTTGAACTCTAGCAGAAAATTTAGTTACCTGAGTTGACATAAAAACTTGAGTGGTCATCTCTAAACGAGGTATATATTTTGAAAGGATCAGAGATTCTTTTGGGAGTTCTTCAGTATTTAAAAACTTTAAAATAGTATGATTTAATACTGTTGATTTTTTATAGTCAAAGAATTTTGATATCTGGTTTTTCTTATAATGCTTTGTTTCCAAAAATGGTTCATCTAAAGAGCCAATTCTTCGTAATGCTATGCTTGGTCTATTTGTAATAAATGCAACATTGTTAGCATCAAAAAAGGCTAATGATACATCATCAACATCCCACTGGTATTCAAGTGTTGGTACATCTACTTTTATTATGACCACTCCTTGGGGTGATAAAGAACTAGAGTATATTCCCCTAGCTATAAAAATAGTTCTAGCTAGTGATTGTTTATCTACTGCATAAAAATATCCCAAACGACCATTCAGTGCTGCTTGAACATATGGTTCATCAGGGTTGATGGTTTTTTCAGTAGGTTCTCCTAAAACTAGTTTTGATGATGCAATAACTTTACCAGATTTATTTATTATTAATATTTGTTCAGAGCCTGATAAAAATACAGTACTTTGCAGTAATTCATTAATTGATTTAATATCAGAATTTCCTTCAAAGGCTTCTATAACTTTTGGATGGTTAGATAAAAGGTTTGGCAGTTGTTTGAAACTAGCCAATTGCTCTAGTAGTCGGTCACTAGACTGGTCAATTCGTACTTTTGCAGTTTCACTTAATCTATCCAAACCTAATTGCAACGAATAAAAATATACCCCTGTTACAATTATAGATGATAATATTACATATAATATAGCATAAATATTTTGAACTGATTTTTTGTACATTTTGATTCGCTTGTATTTAATCTTATCTTAAAGACCATTTGAATTTTATCATACATATTTTGTGTGATTTTTCGCACAAGTGGATGAAATGTTTATATTCATATTCTTAAGCATATGATTAATAACAATAAAATATTTTATTCAAAAATAATTTGCTATAAAAAGTCTTTAGAAGCAACAAACAAACATGGGGGAGATCCCCCTTATTTCAATTGGGAGGAAATAATGAAAATATTTTTAAAAGCTGCATGTGTTGCAGCGGTTGCAGTAGTGCCATCTATAGCTACAGCAGCGTGTGATAGTGGTGAAATAGTTATTAAATTTAGTCATGTTACAAATACTGACAAACATCCAAAAGGTATTGCTGCAACTTTGTTAGAGCAGCGTATCAATGATGAAATGAATGGTAAAGCTTGTATGGAAGTTTTTCCAAATTCTACACTATATAATGATAATAAAGTTTTGGAAGCGATGCTCCAAGGTGATGTTCAGTTAGCGGCACCTTCTTTATCAAAATTTGAAAAATTTACTAAACAGTTCCGTATTTTTGATCTACCTTTCATGTTCAAAAATATTAGTGCTGTTGAAGCATTCCAGGCATCTGATACAGGTCAAGCAATGTTGGATTCTATGCAGAACCGTGGCTTACAAGGATTAGGTTACTGGCATAATGGAATGAAGCAAATGTCTGCAAGTGTTCCATTAACTGCACCATCAGATGCAAACGGATTAAAATTCCGAGTGATGTCTTCTGATGTGTTAGTGGCACAAATGGAAGCAATGGGAGCAAGCCCACAAAAGATGGCCTTCTCTGAAGTTTATGGTGGATTACAGCAGGGTGTTGTTGATGGTCAAGAAAACACCTGGTCAAATATTTATGGAAAGAAATTTTTTGAAGTCCAAGATGGGACAACAGAAACTGACCATGGGATTTTAGATTATTTAGTGGTTACTAATATTGATTGGTTAAATGGTTTAGATGCAGATATTCGGGATCAGTTTTTGACCATTTTTAATGAGGTTACTGAACTTCGAAATGCAGAGTCCTATGCAGTCAACCAAGCAAATCGACAAGCAATTATTGATGCTGGTGGTGAAGTGCGTACTTTGACAGCTGAGCAACGTCAAGTATGGGTTGACGCTATGAAACCAGTTTGGTCAAAATTTGAAAGCGATGTTGGAGTTGAAAATATCGCTGCTGCCCAAAAGATTAATATGGCAAACTAAAACACTAGGCGCGTTGAGTAATCAACGCGCCTATTTTATTTATATTAGAGATTTTAGGGGCTATCATGGAAGAAAAAAATTCATGGGTCGATCATATTGAGGAAAACTTAATCGCAATAATATTAGGTATTATGACTCTTCTAACATTTGCAAATGTTGTGGCTCGATATGTATTTAATTCTAATATTTTTTGGGCTTTAGAATTAACAGTATTTTTATTTGCATGGTTGGTTTTATTAGGCGCTACTTACGCAGTAAAGAAAACTTCACACCTTGGCGTTGATGCAATTATAAACATGCTTGGCAACAAAAAACGTCGAATTTTAGCTTTAGTAGTAGCATTTGTTTGTATTTTTTATGCATTTCTGATGCTCAAGGGTTCTTGGGATTATTGGGCTCCATATGCAAATTTGCCATCAACAGAAGGCCGATGGTTTCCAACAGGATTTGATTACACTATCCGAGGCCGAGGTTGGTATGAAACGCAAGATATTCCAGTACCATTTTTCATGAGGTGGCTTGAAGGTGTGTTTAATGATGGAATGGAATACGAGAAAATGCCGAAAGTTGTTCCATATATTGTAATGCCTCTATCAATGGCTTTATTACTTTTTCGGTTTATCCAAGCTGGAATATTAGTTTGGAAAGGTAAAATCGATATGATGATTGTTAGCCATGAGGCTGAAGAAGATGTTGAAGAAGCAAATAAAGCCATGGCTGCTGAGGAGATAAAATAATGGAACTCTTCTTACTTTTTGCAATGGTTATATGTTTAATGCTGATTGGTGTACCAATTGCTGTGTCGCTCGGCTTTTCCTCCATTCTTTTCCTATTAATATTCTCGGATAGCTCTTTAGCATCCGTTGCTCAAACAATTTTTGAAGCGTTCGAAGGGCATTCAACACTTCTTGCTATACCATTTTTCATTTTGGCTTCATCATTTATGTCGACAGGTGGCGTTGCAAAAAGAATTATAAGATTTTCAATTGCACTCGTGGGTCACTTGCGAGGTGGATTAGCAATCGCAGGCGTTTTAGCTTGTATGATTTTTGCTGCATTATCGGGCTCATCACCAGCAACGGTGGTCGCAATTGGTTCAATTGTTATCGCTGCGATGAGGCAAGTTGGGTACACTAAAGAATTTGCTGCAGGAGTAATTTGTAATGCTGGAACCCTAGGAATATTAATTCCTCCCTCTATTGTAATGGTTGTATATGCTGCAGCAGTAGAGGTGTCTGTTGGGCGAATGTTTTTAGCAGGTGTTATTCCAGGATTATTAGCAGGAACTATGTTAATGGTTGGAATATACATAATGGCTCGTGTGAAAAATATGCCATCTGGTAAATGGTTAGGGTGGCGCGAAATATATGAAAGTTTTAGTGATGCTGCCTGGGGCTTACTTTTAATCGTCATTATAATGATAGGTATTTATGGTATTCCTGGACTTACTGGAGCAATATTTACACCAACAGAAGCTGCGGCTGTTGCATCCATTTATGCTTTCATAGTTGCGAGCTTTATTTATCGAGATATGGGGCCACTTGCAGCTAAAGAAGGTGGGCAAAGAAAAAGCCTATTAAAAAATCCACACGCATTGATAACTGCTTTTTGGCATGAAGATACTCGAAATACATTACTTAGTGCCGCAAAGCTTGTTGTTACTTTAATGTTCGTGATAGCAAATGCATTGTTATTAAAACATGTGATAACTGATGAGCAATTACCTCAAAAGATCACATCTGTTATGATTTCATATGGCTTTGGGCCAATAATGTTTTTGATTATTGTTAATATTATCTTATTGATTGGTGGTCAGTTTATGGAACCATCAGGCCTGTTAGTAATTGTGGCTCCGTTAGTTTTCCCTATAGCAATGGAACTAGGGATTGATCCAATCCACCTTGGTATAATTATGGTGGTAAATATGGAGATTGGGATGATTACTCCTCCTGTTGGTTTGAATTTGTTTGTAACTGCGGGCGTGGCAAATATGTCTATGATGGGAGTGGTGCGAGCTGCTTTACCATTCTTGGCTATAATGTTTGTATTCTTAATTTTGATTACATACGTTCCATGGATATCTACAATTTTACCAAACTCTGTAATGGGGCCAGAAATAATAATGAAATAATCAAATCTCTTAAAATAAATTCTTATCCCTAAGCTGGAAAATATACAGCTTGGGGCACTACATTTAAACAAATATATATTTAATGTTAGCGTATCAGAATTGTATGAATATTATCTTATAAAGCACAACTGCTAGACGGTGGTTTTTCTTACAGTTCTGATAAATCTTTTTACAGTCTCAGAATTTCCTGATTTTCGAAAAGCTAAATATAGGTCGATTAGATTTTCGCATGGTTCGAATGGAACTATGGAAACGCCAGGAGGGGTGATATTCTTGACCCATTCTGGCGCTAGCGCAATCCCAATGCCATGGGCCACAAACTGTAGCAAAGTGCACTTGTCGATGATCTCACAAACAATATTTGGTTGGGAGTCAATTTGCTGAAAAGCATTTAATAATGCTTTGTGCAGAATTGGTCTTGCATGTTTTGGATATCCGATGATTGGTTGTTCTGCGATATCAGATATGGAAAGGGATGGAGAACGTGAAAGCGGATTAGTATCGGCAATAACCACTACGATAGGCTGTCTATGGAGAAGCTCGCTGGTAATAAATTCGTCTTCTTGAGCTGTTCTTACGAATGCCACATCTGTGCGATGAGCAATTAATTCTTGAGAATGCTGACCTGATGAAGAGATTTCCAGTATTTGCACGTGTGCATTAGGATCAGTTTGGCGAAATGCAAGTAGAGTTTTGGGAAGAAAGATGGACATGGCCTCATCGACACCGCTCACACGAACGTGATGAAGATCGGATTCCGCGGTATGAATAACATTAGATACTGATCTTTCAATATCAGTAAGGATCCTTTTTGCATCCTGAAAAAACTCTGACCCGGCTTGTGTGAGACTGACTTGCCTTGTCGTTCTAAAAAGTAGCTTTGCACCGAGTTCATGTTCCAATGCTGACACACGTTCAGAGAGAGCGGGTTGGCTCAGCCCCAAGCGTTCACCAGCTTTTCTGAAGTGAAGTTCTTCAGCGACAGCGACGAAGCATTCCAGTTGTCTAATGTCCA
The DNA here is from genome assembly GCA_905182285.1 of uncultured Amylibacter sp. Taxonomy (GTDB): domain Bacteria; phylum Pseudomonadota; class Alphaproteobacteria; order Rhodobacterales; family Rhodobacteraceae; genus Amylibacter. The sequence continues at coordinate 28,303 of CAJJAY010000021.1, forward strand.
ATCAGATACCCTTTATTATTTTTATTTAATCACACTTACCCGCATTTGGTCGCTCAAACTAGACTCAAAATCATGTATTGCACTTGCATATTTCAGCGTATCTAAAGTGTCATCGCGGCCTTGGATCAGTGACGTTCGTGTAGCCTCGTCCATTTCAAAAGGTGCCGAAATCTCACCTGCTGTTATTGTTTGGGTATCAATCTCAATCGATACCTCAGGGCTGTTGGCATTCTTGGCAAACTGTAAAAGCTTGTCTCGTATTTCATGGGAAACAATTGGTAATGCAAGCCCATTTTTACGTGCATTGTCGTAAAATATACCTGCAAAACCTGTCCCAATGCATGCCTTAATCCCAAGTTGGCGCATACCCCAGACGGCATGTTCTCTGCTTGAGCCACATCCAAAATTGTCGCCAACGATCAAAATTTTGGCATTCGCCCAAGGGGATTTGTTCAAAATGAATTCTGGGCGCTTTTGCCCGGAATTGTTAAAGCGTAAGTCAGCAAAAGTCCCATCGGCTAAACCTTCGCGAGTTATCGTGATCAAAAATCGCTTTGGCATGATCACATCAGTATCGACATTGGCCAGCGATAATGGAGCAGCGATCCCTTTAATTGTTTTCTTCATATGCTTTTCTTTCATCTAAAATCACGTACGTCTACTAAGTGTCCAGTGACAGCAGCTGCAGCAACCATTGCTGGTGACATCAAATGCGTACGTGCACCGCGTCCCTGACGGCCTTCAAAATTTCGGTTGGTTGATGAGGCGACACGCTCACCATCCATAGCAATATCATCGTTCATGGCCAGGCACATAGAACAGCCTGCCTCAGGACGCCATTCAAATCCAGCGGTCTCAAAAATTCCACGAAGGCCTTCTGCTTCTGCCCTGATACGCGTCAAGGCAGAACCCGGCACAACGATGGCTTCCACTCCTTCAGCCACTTGCCGACCTTCAAGAATTTTGGCTGCCTCTCGAAGATCTTCGATACGACTATTTGTACAAGATCCAATAAATGCAGTATCGATTTTTATTGACTGGGCTGGTTGCCCTTCGGTTAATCCCATATATTGCAATGATCGCTCCAATGCCATTTTAGCTTTAGGAGAAACATAGTCGAGCGCAGATGGTACATTAGCAGTAATTGATATCGACTGATCTGGGCTGGTGCCCCAAGTGATCAAGGGTTCAATAGCGGCCCCTGAAATGGTAAACTCTTTATCAAATACTGCTTTAGGATCACTAACCCAGCTTTCACCTTTAAAAGCAAATTGATCACTATGAGAGTGCCCTTTCAAAGCGGCTTGGGTTATTTCATCCACTGCTATTAAAGCTGCACGGGCGCCTAGTTCAACCGCCATATTACAAATGGTCATACGACCAGCCATATCCAGATCTCGAATTGCAGAGCCAGCAAACTCCACAGCAAATCCATTGGCTCCACCTGCTCCTACCACTTGCACAACCTTCATGATAATGTCCTTTGCTGTAACACCGAGAGTGGTGCTTCCTTGGATAGTGACGCGCATGGCCTTCATCCGCTTATAACGCAGCGTTTGGGTTGCTAGAACATGCTCAACTTCAGATGTGCCAATACCAAAGCCCAATGCTCCAAAGGCCCCATAAGTAGTTGTATGGCTGTCTCCACAAGCAATTAACATGCCCGGTACAACCAGCCCTTGTTCAGGAACAATAACGTGTTCGATACCTTGGCGAGGATCACCAAGTCCATAAAAGGCAATCCCGTGTTTAATGCTGTTATTTTCTAGATTATCTATTAATAATTTGGATTGTGCATCTGGTGCTTCGACACTACGAGTGGCATTAACATGGTCAACCACAGTCAAATGCGCCTCAGGCCGCCATACTTTTAATCCTTTGCTTTCCATACCGGAGAATGCCTGTGGGCTGGTGTATTCGTTCATTATATGGAAATCGACGTAGATCAGCATATCGCCATCTGGTAAATCGCAAACCTTATGTGCATCTACTAGTTTGTCATAAAGGGTTTTTGTCATTGAGTAGTTTCCTTATTCAGGATTGGATTGCGAGAAAAAAAGTCTAACATGTGTGCTGCGACTTCTTGGGGTATCTCTTCAGCCATGTAATGCGTTGCATTTAGTGCTTTACCTTCAATTTGATGCGCACGCTGACGCCATAGTTCTAATGCATTAAAGCAAGTCTCGATAACACCAAATTTAGCCCACAAGGCGAGGACTGGCATTGTAAGCTTTTTTCCCTCGTCAGAATCGTCGTGATAAATGTCAATAGTCGCTGCTGCGCGATAATCTTCACAACTAGAGTGAACGGTATCTGGATCTTTAAAAGCAGCCAGATACTCCGCCAATGCATCAGGAGAAAATGGGTTTTTTCCATGTGCTTGATTTATACACTTTAATTTCCAGAACTCTTCTGGATCTGCCAAGATCATTTGCTCGGGTAGTGGGTGAGGTTGTGTAAGAAAAAACCAATGCCAATATATTTGTGCAAAATCAGCGCTAGTACCAGCATACATTTCACGTGTAGGAGCTATATCGAGTAGTACCATGGCCTCAATTTTATCCGAATGGTCAAGGCCGAGGCGGTGTGCAACTCGGGCCCCCCGATCGTGAGCACCAACCAAGAATCTATCATGCCCTAAATTCCGCATCATGCTTATTATATCCTGCGCCATAGCGCGTTTAGAGTATGGGAAGTGTGATGCGTTGGAAGGTGGTTTTTCTGATGCACCGTATCCACGTAAATCTGGGCAGATGACCTGATAGGAACGTGCCAGAATTGGTGCAACACTGTGCCACATAGCAGATGTTTGCGGATAACCGTGAAGAAGTACAATAGGTGGAGCACCTTCAGGTCCAGCGCGGCGCACAAATAAAGTCGCACCGTCTCCTTTGATACGCTCCTGTACAAAACCTTCAAACATTCCAAACTCCCCAGAGAAATTAAACTTAACTTATTATCCCAGATTTAATTGAAATATTTAATCGCAAAAACTAATCAATATATCTGATTATACTAGTACCAGAAATAATATTGAAATAAATTATTTTTTTTGACTAATCATAGGCTTAATTAGGCTAGTAAGATAAATGCATTTCTTCTAATCTTTCTTAAAAACGCTTTAAGGTTATTTTCATGCAACATATTACTAATCAATATTTTAAAACTGGGATCCAAATGGCAGGAGTGCCATTGCCAAGCACAAATAGTGCAAGACCAGTTGGAATGTTAAAAAATTGTCCTGCACATTTTCAAACACCTTTAATGTCTGTTGATAAACTCGCTGAAAATTTGGGTATATCGTCAATTCATGTAAAAGACGAAAGAGATAGAATGAAGCTTGGAAGCTTCAAGGCTCTTGGAGCCGCATATGTAATAGCAAGTGATGCAGCCGAGGGTGATGTTTCAAACACAACTTATATAACTGCATCTGCAGGAAACCATGGATTGTCAGTTGCTGCTGGAGCATCAGCTTTTGGTGCCAAAGCTGTAGTTTATCTTTCACACACTGTACCCGAAGATTTCGCAACGCGATTATCCAAAATTGGAGCCACTGTTGTAAGGGCAGGGGAAAATTACGAAGCTTCAATGGTTGCTGCGCAAAAAACTGCTGCAGATAATGATTGGGTTTTACTTTCAGATAGTTCATGGGATGGATATTTTGATAGGCCTTGGAGATTGATGGAAGGCTATACAGTGATGGCTGCTGAAATCATTCAGCAAATAGAGCATGTTCCTACTCATATATATTTACAAGCAGGTGTTGGAGGTATGGCTGGTGCCATGGCTGCGTGTTTTCGAAATGCCTGGGGAGATGTGCCGATTATTACTGTTGTTGAACCTGCATTTGCACCGGCGCTAACAAATTCAATTATTGAGGGGAAGTTTGCTTCTACTTCAGGGCCAGTTTCTGATATGGGTCGACTTGATTGTAAGGAAGCTTCATTAATTGCATTAGCTGGTTTATCTCGAGATGCTAATAGTTTTGTTACATTGACTGAAAGAGAATGTTTGGATGCAATAAAAGTATTACCAAAATATAACTTAGATACATCTTCATCTGGTGGCGCTGGAATTGCAGCCATGATGATGTCAGATCTTCCAACGGATGCACGAGTTTTATGCATATTATCAGAAGGACCAGATGAGTAATGCAAAGAGGATTTTTAGATCGTGAATTTCAAAAACGCGTGAGTTTAGCGCAAAATTTAATGGCTAAAAATAATTTAGCAGCATTGTTGCTAACTACAGAACCTGATGTCCGCTATTTCACTGGATTTCTTACACAATTCTGGCAAAGTCCTGCAAGACCATGGTTTTTGATTGTTCCAGCTAGTGGAAAACCAATTGCAGTGATACCAAGTATTGGGTTCTCTTTGATGAATTCAACATGGATCGATGATATCAGAACTTGGGTTGCTCCAAACATGCTTGATGATGGAATAAGCCTCTTAATAGATACTTTAAATGAAGTGGCCCAAGGTGGAAGAATTGGAATTCCAGATGGGTTAGAATCTCATGTTCGCATGCCTCATGCTGATATGAAAAAATTATCTGAAAAAGTAATAATGTCATCTGATAATGGGATTGTGCGTCAACTTCGAATGGTAAAATCAGAAGCTGAAATAAACAAAATTAGGCATGCATGTAATATTGCGGATAATGCATTTAATTCTGTTAAAAAATTTGCTGAAGTTGGAATGACACAATCAATTGTTAATCGTAAATTTCAATCAACATGTTTAGATGCTGGTGCTGACAGTGTTCCTTATGTCTCCATGGGGCTTGGCGCTGGGGGTTACTATGATGTTATTTCTCCAGCTGCAGACATTCAAATTGAGAGTGGTGATATTCTTATGCTGGATACTGGTTTAATGTGGGATGGTTACTTTTGTGATTTTGATAGAAATTTCTCTATGGGTAAGCCTGACCCTCGTGTTGTATCCTGTCATAATTATTTGGTGGATGCTGTAATGGCGGGATTAGAAGTTGCAAAAATTGGATCAACTGCTGCGGATATTTTTCATGCAATGGCAAAAATTACAGGAGCTGGAAAAGCCTTAGAAGCAGGACGTTTTGGTCATGGTTTGGGGATGCAATTGACTGAATGGCCATCTTTTATACCTGATGATCATACTGAGATTTTAGAGGGTATGGTCTTAACGTTGGAACCATCAATTGAAACGATAGATGGGCGTATTATGGTCCATGAGGAAAATATTGTAATTCGAAAAGATGGTGCGGAAAAACTTTCTACATTTTATAAAGAAATGGTAATTATTTAATGAACAATTTTTCTTATAAATTGGAAGAAAGCTATAGTCCGTCGATGGGGTTAATTGTATTGCAAGCTGATCAAAGAATTGAGTTAGATGCACGTCAACAATTTGAGCCAAAAGTAAATCTTCACATATCTCGAATTCCATCAGCAGCAACAGTAACAACTGACACTTTAAAACAAATGGAAAAGGATCTTCCTTTGGCAGTGTCCTTGTTGCCACGAGCAGTAGAGTTTGATGTTGTTGGTTATGGCTGTACTTCTGGCACTTCTGTTATTGGTGCTGAAAATATTGCAAAAATTGTAAAAGCTAGTTGTAAAACTAAAAATGTTACAGAGCCTGTGAGTGCATTAATTGCTGCATGTAAATATCTTAAAATAAAACGAATTGGGTTTTTATCTCCGTATATAGAGGCAGTAAGTGCTGGGCTTCGTCAAACTTTACTTGAGACGGGTATTGAGACGCCAACGTTTGGAAGCTTTAATGAAGAAATAGAAGAAAAAGTTGTTAAAATAAGTACACAATCTATTTTTGATGCGGCCGTTGAATTAGGGAGGCAAGATATTGATGCTCTTTTCCTATCATGCACAAATTTAAATACACTTCCGATTATAAAGAATATTGAACAAAGTATCGGAAAACCTGTTTTATCTAGTAATCAGGTATTAACTTGGCACATGGGCCAACTATCCAATGGAGGATTATTAGAAAACTGTGATGGGTATTTATTTAAATAATATTTACCTTAGAAATTTATCAAAAATCATGCATTAATTTTTCTATTAATTTACTATTATTATTTAAACTGTCTTCAATTTTTTTATCAATAAAATTTAGGGATTTTATACCTGTAGTTTTTTGAAATAATTCAATGGCTGATATACTTAAATTATCTGTATTAAATTCTTTCATGCCCAATAATCTTTTCAAATGTTCAATGGTACTGAATAGTTCCAATGAGGTGAATAAAATATCAAAGTCAATTTGCGATATAATTGCATTGCTAAAAGCATTCTTGAGTTGGTCTGCTGGCTTATGATCTCTTCCATTGGTTAATAACGTTAAACTTTGTGCAAGAAGTTCTAGATCTAAGATACCACCAAGTGGTTTTTTGATTTGCCATTTTTGTTTCTTATCAATCTCTAACTTGGAAATCCTTTGTCTCATTTCATTTACTTCTATAGAGATTTCTTTTGAGTTATTTTTCTGATTTAGTATATCAATCAATGCTCTATCGATTTTATTACAAAGCTTTTGATCTCCGACTACAACTCGTGCCCTTGTTAAAGCGAGCCTTTCCCATAGCCACGCTTTTGTTTTTTGATAATTTATAAAACCTTCTAAACTGGTAGCCACAGTACCAGCTCTACCAGATGGGCGAAGCCTCATATCGACCTCGTACAATCGACCATAAGACATTGATGAGGATAAGCCGCTGATTAAAGTACGGGTAACTTTTTGAAAGTAAGTTCTTATATCTAAGTCTTTAAAACTAGAAACTGAGTCTGTATTGCCATCATAAATCACAATTATATCTAGATCAGAAGTACAACTCATTTCTTGAGAGCCCATTTTGCCCATAGCTAATATTGCTACAGAACTTCCGGCAATTTCACCAAATCTCCTTTTTGTTTCAGATAACGCTTGATCTAAGCATAAGCTTAAGCATGTTTCTGCTAAATCTGAATAAGCCTGTTCAGCACGTCGAGATGTTATGATTTGAGTTAATTGAGCAAATATAATTTTAAAGTGTTCTTCAGATTTCCAAGCTCGAGTATTGGTTAAAATGGTTTCAAAATCTTTAGTATTTAATAACCTAGCTTTTAAACTTTTTTTAAAGCCATCTAAATTAGATGGAATTGCATCAGGGCCAGAATCGGCAAGTCCATCTAAAACACTTACTTGCTTTGCTAAAGCATCGGCTAATTGTTTTGAAAGACTTGTTACATAAATTACTTTCTTCAAAATATCTGGCCTGCGTTCAAAGAGTGAAAATAATTGAACTCCTGAAGTTAAGCCTGACAAAAAATATCCAAAATAGTCCAACACTTCGTCTGGGTCTTTAGTTTCTTGCGCATAGTCCCAAATATATTGTAATTGTGTTTCAAATACTTCAACTGCTCTTTCAGATCGAAAAGCTTGAAGTTTGCTCCACTTATTAAACAGTATTTTTTGTTGATTAGTTGGAGCTATATTTTTGTCATAAATTCTGGATGCAGTCTCTGTCGCAGAATATGCTTTACGCAAATGACTTATGATATCATTTTCAAAATCTTCCAACCTCTCGTAGCCTGTTAATGCAGAAAGACGCCTCAATTCTTCAGAATTACTGGGTATCGAATGGGTTTGAGTGTCGCGTAACATTTGAATGCGATGTTCAATTTTTCTATGGTGACGTAATGCTGATATTAATGTTTCGGCTATTTCAGCGGCTATACGACCTTGTTTAGCGAGTGCTTTAAGAGCCCCTTGAGTTGAAATTTCTCTTAGCCCTTGATGCCTGCCGCCATAAATTAATTGATGTGCTTGAGCAAAAAATTCAATTTCTCTAATACCACCTTGTCCTAACTTAAGATTATGTCCCTCGACAGTTATTGGGCCTGATATTTCTTTATGCTGACGAGATTGAATTAATAGTTGTTCAATCTCTCCAATTGCGGCGAAATCTAATTCTTGCCTCCAAATAAACTTCTGCATTCGCAACAAGAAATCATTCCCAATTTTTTTATTTCCTGCACATACTCGAGCTTTTATAAATGCTGCGCGCTCCCAGGTTCTTCCCTCACGAATATAATATGCTTCTGCATTTTGCATTGACGGGCATACTGAAGTTACTGAAGGATTTGGTCTCAGTCGTAAGTCTGTTCTAAAGACATAACCATGTGCACTATTTTTTGATATGATAGAAAAAACTTTTTGAGTAATTTTTATGAACTTAGAGCGATATTCAGGAACTTCGTCTATTGGAAATTGTGAGCCATCAAAAAGAAAAATCAGATCTATATCAGAAGAATAATTAAGTTCATGTGCACCCATTTTACCCATAGCTAAGACAAACATCCCAGCCGAGTTATTTTGTTCAAGGAGTAATTTATTAATTTTACCTTGTTTTAAACAAAGTTCTAATTCGTTATCTAAAGCAGATTGCACAGCGAAATCAGCAAAATTTGTTAATTTTTCTGTTATCCACTCTAATTCTCGTAAATGTGATAAATCAACTAAAGCTAATATTAGCGCAGTCCTTGCTTTAGCCACCCTTAAACTAGTATATATTTCACCCTCTAATTTGCATGCTGCAATTAAAGCTTCATCAGGGTTTAACTCCCAATGATTTAACAGCCATTCACTATGTTGTTCTAATAATTTTCTTAAGTAAGAACTACTACCTGCAATACCTTTTAAAAAACTTTGCGTTTTATTGGGGAGCTTACTATAAATATTAGCAATACTCTCTCCAACAGTTGGATCGAATGGTATAGGGAAGTGTAATATAGGTTCTTTGAAAATCATACATTAATCTTGATAGCGCATTGCGCCTGGGTCAATGCAAAAAACTTATATACTAAGCGTTGACTCTGCTATCTGTACCTATATAAGCCGCTCATCGCCTTTTATAGGTGACCATATTGGTGTTTGTGGCCTTCGCAAGAAGTTGCCTGTCGCCCAAAGCATATCTGCTGAGGGAAAGGAAAGCGCTCTTATCTTAAACATAAGGAGTCCAGCGTATGACTAAACGTACAGCTGCCAAACATAAACTAGACCGCCGCATGGGTGAAAACATTTGGGGTCGACCAAAATCACCAGTCAATCGTCGTGAATACGGACCAGGTCAACATGGTCAGCGCCGTAAACAAAAGCTATCTGATTTTGGTATTCAGTTGCGAGCTAAGCAAAAACTTAAAGGCTATTATGGTGATTTAACTGAGAAACAGTTCCGTCGTATTTATGCAGAAGCAGTAAGAGTAAACGGTGATACTGGTGAAAATTTAGTAGGATTGCTTGAGCGTCGATTAGATGCGGTTGTATACCGGTCAAAATTTGTGCCTACAGTATTTGCTGCGCGTCAATTTGTTAATCATGGTCACGTTACCGTGAATGGAAAAAAAGTAAATATTCCATCATACAGAGTTAAAGAAGGTGATGTCATTGAAGTTCGTGAAAAATCACGTCAAATGGCTTTAATCATTGAAGCTTTGGCTTCTGCAGAACGTGATTTTGCCGAATATATCAATGTAGATGCATCAAAAATGAAAGCAGAGTTTGTTCGAACACCTGTACTTGCAGATATTCCATACCCTGTAATAATGGAACCAAACTTAGTTGTTGAATATTACGCTAAAAACTAAATTTTAAACCATAGAATTTTATAAAGCCGTACAATTTTGTGCGGCTTTTATTTTTTTAAGCTATAGAATTAAACATCACCTAATGATTTAATCGATAATTATAAATGGTAGTATTTTTATGAATACAAAAAGCATACTCACACAAAACGCACATACTCTTCCGTTTTGGAGACAGCCAGTTTCATTATTGGCTTTAATGGTTTTTGGAATGCATATGGGTTTTGCTACATGGGGAGCACTGTTAAATAATTTTGTTCATGAGCGTGCAAATTTTGATGGTTCAGATCTAGGATGGCTTCAAAGTGTAAGAGAAATACCTGGTTTTTTTGCTGTTGCTGTAATTGTTGTCCTTTGGTTTATGCGCGAACAAATTTTAGCTGTTGTTTCATTGGTAATGCTTGGTGCAGCTGTTGCTGTAACAGCTTGGTTTCCCACATTTGGGGGGCTTTTGATAACTACATTTATATCTAGCCTTGGATTTCATTACTACGAAACAGTAAAACAAAGCTTAGAATTACAATGGATACCAAAAGATAGGGCACCTCAAACATTAGGATGGCTCTTGGCAATAGGCTCAGCTGGTTCTCTCATTGCTTATGGTGGTGTAGCAATATCGTGGAAGTATTTTGGATGGGACTATAATAACCTCTACTTAGTAAGTGGAAGTATTACTGTGCTAATTGCTGTATTTTGTTTTCTAGCGTACCCAAGATTTCATGGGCCTACAATTCAAAATTCCACATTAATTTTAAGAAAACGTTATTGGTTGTTCTATGCACTTCAGTTTATGGCAGGAGCTAGGCGACAAATATTTATTGTTTTTGCCGCTTTTATGATGGTTGAACGTTTTGGCTTCCAAGTACATCAAGTAACTGTTTTATTTTTGATAAATTATCTTGCAAATATGATATTTGGACCAATTATTGGAAAAGTTATCTATAAATTTGGTGAAAGAAATGCTCTTGTATTTGAATACTTTGGGTTAATTGTAATATTTGCTGCATATGGTGGTATTTATATTTTTGAGTGGAGCGTTGTTTTCGCTGCTGTATTATATGTTCTTGATCATTTATTTTTTGGGTTATCCATTGCTCAAAAAACATATTTTCAAAAAATTGCAGATCCGGCTGATATTTCATCAACAGCAGCAGTAGCTTTTACTATTAACCACATTGGTGCTGTGGTTCTGCCTGCATTACTTGGATATATTTGGCTATATTCACCGGCATATGTGTTTGTGGTTGCTTCAGGAATTGCAGCAATATCACTTATTTTGTCACTTTGTATTCCAAGAATACCAAGTATCAATAATGAGACTATTTTTTCAAAAATTAAGGCATGAAGATGAAGCGAAAAGCTAAATTTACCACAGGGTCAACAATGCGACACGTGGCCGTAATGACTACAACGGGAATGATTGGTCTGACATTTATGTTTTTAATAGATGCCATAACATTATTTTGGGTTTCAAAGCTCGAAAATGAAAACTTTATGGCTGCGATGGGTTTTGCTTGGACAGTTCAATTTTTTACTATCTCTTTTGGGATAGCATTTATGATAGCAACTACAGCACTTGTATCCAGATCTCTTGGGGCAGAAAATTGGGAGGATGCTCGAAAGCAGACAACTGTTTTTGCACTTTTAACATTTATTATATTATCAATAACTGTATTCTTTTTATTAATCTTTAGGCGCGAAATTTTGATGTCCATTGGAGCTACTGGCATCACACTAGACACTGCATCTACTTTTCTGCTTATTTCTGTTCCTTCACTACCAATAATGGCTTTGGGAATGATTGGTTCCGCTGTTCTGCGTGCGGAAGGTGATGGAGTTCGCTCAATGATGGTAACAATATCATCTGGTATTGTAGCTGCTATTGTTGATCCATTATTTATTTTTGGCTTGGATATGGGAATTCAAGGCGCTGCACTTGGTGTATCTGTGGCCAGAATAGTTTCTGCAATATTAGCAATCTATTTTATTATAAAAGTAAAAGATCTCGCAGGATCTATATCTTTCCAAGATATAAAAAAATGGTACCTACCATTTACAATTATTGCTGTCCCAACAATCCTTACTCAATTGGCATCACCAACTGGTAACATGTTTGCAACAAGCGTTATTTCAGAATTTGGTGAATCTGCTATGGCTGGTTGGGCTGTTCTTGGGCGTATAACAGTTGTGGCCTTTGGTGGTGTTTTTGCCTTATCGGGAGCCATTGGTGGCATTATTGGGCAAAATTTTGGTGCAGAAAAATTTGCTCGAGTAAAAAGTGCATATCGGGATGCTTTAATTTTCTCTACTTTTTATGTATTTATTATCTGGGGAATATTAGCAATTTTAACGCCATTTATATTGAATATATTTAATTTAAGTGAAGGAGCGGCTGATGTTGTTAAGGCATTCAATTATATTGCTGCAGGGAGTTATATATTTGCTGGTGCACTTTACGTATCAAACTCTTCCTTTAATAATTTAGGCAAACCATTATATTCTACATTATTTAATTGGATAAAAGATGGTGCAATTATGTTGCCTTTTTGTATTATAGGTGCATCTTTATACGGTGCTTCTGGTGTAGTATATGGGCAAGGGCTAGCTTATATTTTTGCTGGTACACTAAGTGTATTTTTTGGGTGGTGGTTTATAAATAGAATTGAAAAATTACATAAAAAAGCCATATAAAATATCAGCTGAGATTATATTAGAATTAAGGATATATTAATGTTTTTTACCAAACGCCCGATAGAACTACCAAGTTTAGAAAATGCTTTACCAGGAAGAAACCATGAAATTGATACTGCTTTAAACCATTTTGTTCTTAACACACCTTTAAAAGGACCAATCCCAGATGGATTTGCAGAGGCAATGTTTGGTATGGGCTGCTTTTGGGGAGTGGAGAGAATATTTTGGCAAATTGAAGGTGTTTGGACTACTGCGGTTGGTTATGCTGGCGGCCATACCCCGAATGCTACTTACGAAGAGGTATGTTCTGGAATGACAGGGCATAATGAAGTTGTCTACGTTGTTTATGATAAATCGATTGTTTCATTTGAAAGTTTATTAAAGTTGTTTTGGGAAGGACATAACCCAACTCAAGGAATGCGACAGGGTAATGATCAGGGAACTCAATATCGTTCAGGTATATATTGTTATGATGTTGATCAGCGAATGGCATCTTTCGCGAGTAAAAATTTATATCAGCAAAGATTAGATTTAAATAACCATGGAAAAATAACATCAGAGATTTTAGATGTTCCAAAGTTTTTTTATGCTGAAACTTATCATCAACAGTATCTAGCAAAAAATCCAGATGGATATTGTGGTATTGGTGGAACTGGAGTTACTTGCCCCATTGGCGTAGATGCTTGACCTTAAATATCATCTATCATATCGGGATATAAAAATAGGTTTAAAATGCCAACATATACATCACTAACAACGCTTGAAGGAAAAGATGCTGCAAATGATTTGGGCGTAGCTCTAGAAAATCTTGATAGCCCACCATACGGTATTGGTGTTTTTGAAATTGAGGATGGATCTGGGTTATATGAGGTTGGTGCCTATTTTATAGATGCACCAAATGAAATTGAACTTTTAATTCTATCGACTGCTTATAGTGCAAAACCATTTGTAGTATCTGAAGTTCCAGATAAAGACTGGGTTGCAGAGGTTCGAAGAGAATTAGCTCCAGTAGAGGCGGGTGATTTCTTTGTTTATGGATCACATGATTCAGACAAAGTTCCAGCTAATTGCAAGCCATTGCTTATTGAGGCAGCTATGGCCTTTGGGACTGGGCATCATGGCACAACTAAAGGATGTTTAACTGCTTTAGATAATCTGTTTAAGTCAGGTTTTATAGGAACAAACGTAGTTGATATTGGTTGTGGAACTGCAGTTCTGGCAATGGGAGCTGCTCTATGCTGGCCAGGTAAAGTCTTAGCTAGTGATATAGATGAAATAGCAACAGAAACCTCTAAAGCAAACGCTCATGCAAACGGGCTGGGGGATCGTATTAAAATAATAACTTGTGCAGGCTTTGATCATCCGGATTTAAATGCTTCGGCACCATATGATCTGATATTGGCAAATATACTAAAAGGACCATTAGTGGCGTTAGCACCAGATATGTCAAAAAATTCCATTTTGGGGGGGTATATAATTTTATCTGGACTATTAAACACTCAAGCAGATGCAGTTATAGATGCTTATAGCGATGAGTCATTTGAATTGGTTGATCATATTAAAATAACTGAATGGTCAATTTTAACTCTTCGTAAAATTTAAATCTTTATATGATAAAAAGGCTAGAAACATATATGTGTCTAGCCATAATTTTAAGTCAAAGCTTTAAGCTAAGAATCCAAATAATTTTATTTTATATTGTTTATGTCACTTCTTGATAGGCCAATGTCGTTCAGCTCGCGATCTGTTAGTTTTGATAAAACAATTTTTGTTTGACGAGATTGATACAATTTAATTGCTTTTTCTGCATTAACTTCAATAAAATTAGCAATACGAAAAATTATTATTGAACCAAATGGGTGTGAAGATGTATTTGTGAAGTATGCCATGATAAAATCCTTTTATCAGTGAATGTCTGTATTTTTCTCATTTAGTCTTAAGTATCTATATTTACCAATGATAATTAAACATTCCCGCTGTGCATTTTATGCATAGCTTACTTATTCATATAAACCACTGTTTTCTAATTAAATAAATTCAACACTTGGCGAATGTTCTTGTTTCGTGCTATAAATAAAAAAAATGGAATATTAATATGCGTGTTATTGGTATTGATCCTGGATTAAGAAATTTAGGTTGGGGTGTTGTCGACGTACTTGGACCAAAAATTACTCATATAGGTAATGGAGTGTGTAAATCATCAACTGGAACATTAGCAGAGCGTTTGCTGCAATTGCATAATCAATTAAGCAGTGTGCTAGAAAATTATAAACCTACTACATCTGCAGTAGAGAAAACTTTTGTAAACAAAGACGGTGCAGGGACATTAAAACTAGGACAAGCTCGCGGCATTTGCTTACTTGCCCCTGCACAAGCTGGATTAGATGTTGCAGAATATGCACCAAATACGGTTAAAAAAGTAGTTGTTGGCGTGGGTCATGCAGACAAAAAACAAGTTGAACATATGGTTCAGATGCAATTTCCTGGTGTAAACTTTGTTGGGCCAGATTCGGTTGATGCTCTTGCTGTAGCTTTATGTCACGCACATCATGCGCAATTTTCTGGAAAACTAGATGCAGCTATTGCTCGCGCAAAGGGGGTAATATGATTGGGAAAATAACAGGTCGAGTTGATTACCGTGGAACTGATCATGTTTTGGTTGACGTACAAGGTGTTGGTTACATGGTTTATTGTTCTGAGAGAACCCTAACGGGATTGCCTTCTCGTGGAGGTGTAGTCGCTTTGTATACTGATTTATTAGTTCGTGAAGATAACTTACAGTTGTTTGGCTTCACTTCATTAGCTGATAAAGAATGGCATAAGCTCTTAACAACAGTTCAAGGAGTTGGTGCTAAGGCTGCTTTAGCGATTGCTTCTACTCTAGGCACTGAGGGGATTTCAAGAGCGATTGCTTTAGGTGACGTTAGTGCAATCAAATCAGCCCAAGGAATAGGTCCAAAAATAGCACAAAGAATTGCAACTGAACTTAAAGATAAAGCACCAAAGATAATGGCAATGGGTGGTGAGGGATCAGCAATAGTTGAAGCAGATGTTAGTATGGTAATTGATGTGCAAACCCCAGTCGATGTTCCATTCAAAGCGCAAAATAAAAACTCAGAAGCTGGTGCGCAAGCAGATGCATTATCTGCTTTGATTAACCTAGGATATGGACATGGTGATGCAGCAGGTGCGATAGCAGAAGCTAGTAATGAAACATTAAGTTCAATTCCTACAGATTTAATAAAGGCTGCGCTCAAGCTATTGGCTCCAAAGGGGCGATAGGGTACAAAAAGACATGACAGATCCAGATCCAAATTTACGCCCAGAACCATTAATAGAAGATGCTGATCGTGCTCTTCGGCCACAAAATTTAAGCGATTTTACTGGTCAAGCTGAAGCTCGAGCTAATTTAAAGGTTTTTATTGAAAGTGCAAAAAAGCGTGGGCAAGCGATGGACCATACATTGTTTTATGGCCCTCCAGGCTTAGGAAAAACAACGTTAGCGCAAATAATATCAAAAGAACTTGGTGTTAACTTTCGTATGACGTCTGGTCCAGTTTTGGCGAAAGCAGGTGACTTAGCTGCTATTTTAACTAATTTAGAGGAGAGAGATGTCCTTTTTATTGATGAAATCCATAGATTAAATCCAGTTGTTGAAGAAGTTTTATATCCTGCATTAGAAGATTTTGAACTTGATTTGATGATAGGGGAAGGTCCTGCAGCTCGTTCTGTTCGTATTGATTTGCAGCCATTTACATTAGTTGGAGCAACCACCCGTCTGGGCTTATTGACCACTCCATTACGTGATCGTTTTGGAATACCTACTCGGCTTGAATTTTATACTGTTGATGAATTATGTTTAATTGTTGAGCGAGGTGCCCGTTTAATGGGTATTCAAGCTTCATCAGAAGGAGCCCGTGAGATTGCAAGGCGCGCACGTGGTACACCAAGAATTGCTGGTCGTTTGTTACGTCGCGTAGTAGATTTTGCAACAGTTGAAGGTAATGGAACTATTTCTAAAGAACTAGCAGACAATTCTTTAACCCGACTAGGTGTTGATGATTTGGGATTAGATGGAGCTGATAGACGTTATTTGAAAATGGTTGCTGAAAACTATGCTGGAGGCCCTGTTGGCATTGAAACTATAGCTGCGGCACTTTCTGAATCACGTGATGCTATAGAGGAAGTTATTGAGCCATTTCTTTTGCAGCAGGGCTTAATTCAACGGACACCAAGGGGTAGAATGCTGGGCCAAAAAGCTTGGGGCCATTTAGGCTTACGAGCGCCTAAATCAATAAACCAATCAGATTTATTTGTTGGCGGTAAATAATGTCTGTTGGTTTGGAGCTTAAAGAAATAGAAACTCTTTTTACAGATAATGAGGGAGTTTTTAAATTTTCACGCTGGAATCGTCCAATAGTACCTATAGTTTTTGGAGTTGATGATGAAACATTAGTTCATTTGAAAACTGCTATTGTAACCACGGTTGGCGTTACAGGAAATAAAATTGAAGAGACTGATCCTGAGCTTGGTGCAAATTTTATGTGGTTTTTTTGTCAGGATTGGGATGAAATTTTATCAATTCCTGACCTTAAAAAATTAATTCCAAATATTAGAGACATTGTTGGAAAACTTGAGTCTTCATCTAGCAAAAGCTATAGAATTTTTGCCTTTGATTCTATGGGTGGTATTAAAATGTGTGTTCAATTAATAAAAGTCGTTGAAGAAACGGCTGAAATGTCGATTCAAGCGCTTGCAACTGGAGAAACTTTTCAATGCCTTTTATTATTTTCTAGAAATGCTTTTATTGATGAAAGTCCCATAGCTCAAATATCTAAAAATAACCTATGTGTACCAAAGCCAAAATATGCAGCATTAGTACGAGCTGCTTATGATCAAGTATTGCCAGTAGCAACTCAAGAAAAAAGTCATTCACTTAGGTTACATGCTAGATCAAACCTATTAATTGCAGGCATAAATGAATGATACATAATTTTAATTTGCGTATATATTATGAAGATACAGATTTAGCAGGAATTGTTTACTACGCTAATTATTTAAAATTTATAGAGCGAGGTCGATCTTCTTTAATCCGAGAGTTGAAAATTGATCAAGGTACACTCAAAGATTTAGGTTTTATGTTTGTCGTTAAAAAAATTAGTGCTGAATATCACGCATCAGCAAAACTTGATGATGAATTAAAGGTTGAAACTAAATTAAGTGAGCTTTCAGGAGCAAAAATTTTATTTGATCAATCTGTTTATAAGGGCACAATTTTATTGTTTTCATCTCTTGTTACAGTTGTATTTATTTCTGAAAAAGGGCGCCCAGTTCGCATGCCAATTGAAATTGCTGAAAAGTTAAAGCAATTTGCCGCTTAAGGCGCATCTAAATAACAAAAATATAGTTTTTATATGCTACCTCGTTATGTTATATTTATAACAAATGCGTTGTTAATAAATAACAGCCCTAAGTAGAACGAGCAGTATTATGGAAACTGAAGCACTAACCGCAGCGTCAGAGATTGATTTTTCTGTCCTAGCATTATTCGTACGTGCAACATTCACTGTAAAAATAGTGATGTTGATGTTAATTTTTTCATCGATTTGGTCCTGGTCCATTATAATTCAGAAATTTATCAACTATAGAAAAGCGCGTAAAAATTCTTATTTATTTGATAAGGCTTTCTGGTCAGGAGCGCCTTTAGACCAGCTATATGAACGAGTTGGGTCAGAGCCGTCTGGTGCAAATGAAAAGATTTTCGTAGCAGCAATGGGAGAATGGGAAAGATCACATCGTGGTGAGGATCTTATTGGTGGGGCACAGCAACGCATAGATAGATCGATGGACGTAGCTATCGCTCGTGAAGCTGAGATTTTAAATAATGGTCTTACATTCTTAGCAACAGTTGGATCAACTGCACCGTTCATCGGATTATTTGGAACTGTTTGGGGTATAAAAAATGCCTTTGAAGAAATTGCAATTCAACAAAATACTAATTTAGCAGTTGTTGCTCCTGGTATTGCTGAAGCTCTGGTCGCAACAGCTCTTGGCCTACTGGCTGCTATACCTGCGGTAATTTTCTATAATAAACTATCAGCTGATGCTGACCGTTTAATTGGTGGATATGAAAGCTTTGCTGATGAATTTTCAACAATTTTATCTCGTCAGCTTGATTCATAGGAGCTAATTATGGGTGCATCAGTAACACCAAGAGGTGGAGGAGGCGGTAAGCGACGCCGTGGACATTCCAAAAGCCGACCTATGGCAGAGATAAATGTAACTCCATTTGTTGATGTAATGTTGGTGCTCTTAATAATATTTATGGTTGCTGCACCTATGTTAACTGTTGGTGTTCCAATAGAATTGCCAAAAACAGCGGCACAGCCATTAGCAACAGAACAAGAAGAGCCACTAACGATAGCATTATCCTCAGAGGGAAAAATCCTGTTGCAAAATGTTGAAGTAGACAGAAGAAACTTGATTAACAAGTTAATTGCTGTTTCAGCAGAAAGAAATAATAACAAAGTTTTTTTACGTGCAGATGCTTCTGTAAATTACTCTGCTGTTATGGAAGTTATGGGGGCTTTGAATGCTGGTGGATTTAATAATATTGGATTGGTTACAGATGCGGGTGGGCCAAAATTAGATGGCTCCGATCCTTAGGTATTTATCGTGGATATTGGTGTCAAAATATCAGGAACTACTCATGCAATACTAATTGGAATTGCAATTTTTGGTGCACCTATATTTAGTTCAGATAAAGAAAATCCAATTCAAATATCTGAAGTTTCCTTAATAAGTTCTGAAGATTTTGCGGCACTAACATCGAGTAATATCCCAATATTAAAACAACCTGAGCCAGTGGTTGAAGAACCTGAGCCTGTAGTTGAAGAACCTGAGCCTGTAGTTGAAGAACCTGAGCCTGTAGTTGAAGAACCTGAGCCCGTAGTTGAAGAACCTGAGCCCGTAGTTGAAGAACCTGAGCCCGTGATTGAAGAACCTGAGCCTGTAGTTGAAGAACCTGAGCCAGTGGTTGAAGAAATTATTAGTGATTCAGAAGAAAACCCAATTGCGCCGATTTCAACCGAAGATAATATTGGTGAATTAAATCAGGAAACGAATGAGTCTGCACCACCAAAACCAGCTAAAGTAATATCGAATATTGCTGTTGAAGCACCAAAAGAAACTATAAAGCCAGAAATGAAACCAGAGCCTTCAGTTGTAGAGGTTGAGAAAAAAGATGAGCAGGTAAAAGAGCTTGAAATTAAACCATCTGCTGCTGCAGAAGAAAGTTCAACAAAAATTGTAACTGAAGCTGAAGAGCAAAAAAGTGAACTTGTGCCTAGTAGTACATCAAAGCCAAAAAGTAGGCCTAAAAACTTAAAAGTTATAAAAGAGATTAAAACAAAGCCAAAAATTAAAAAGCAAAAAGAATCTGATCTTATTAAAGATGCAATTGCTGCAGAAATTGCTGAAAAAGAAATTAAGGATTTAGAAGAGCCAAAGAAACCTATTAGTCAACCATTAACAAAAGAAGAAGAACAAAATTTAGTTCTTAATATTAGACAATGTTGGAATGTTCCTGTGGGGTTGGAAAATGATTCAAGTAACGTTATCATTATGGGAATAAAGTTAAGCATCGATGGAAATTTAGAAGAAGATCCTGTAAATTTATCGCCAAATTCTGGAGTTGGAATGATACAAGCCTATGAAGCCGCAAGAAGAGCTGTATTGCGTTGTCAGCCTTATAAGCTGCCTGCTGATAAATATGAAACTTGGCGAGAAATGGAAATTGAATTAGATCCTTCAGAAATGGTGTTAAGATGAATTATTTATTTAAAATATGCATTGTTGGATTAACATTTTTTCTGTCTCTAAATGCACCCCTAATGGCTGAGACAAAGCCTTTAAGGATAAAAATTACACAAGGTGTAATTAAACCTATGCCTATTGCTTTAGCACAATTTTCCGCTCTAGGAGATTCATCTCCTGCGTATGTTGATCAAATAACAAGTGTGATAATGGCTGATTTAGTTGGGTCTGGTTTATTTAGAGAAATTCCTAAATCTGCACATGTTTCGGCCAATACTGATTTTAACATGCCTGTGAAATTCGCTGATTGGAGAGTGATTAATGCAGACGCATTAATTACGGGCTCTGTTAACATTCAGGGTGATAAATTAATTCTTCAATTTCGTTTGTTTGATGTATTTGCTCAGAAACCTTTAGGTGAAGGCTTGCAATTCCAGGCTTCTACTGGAAATTGGCGGAGAATGGCTCATAAAATATCTGATGCAGTTTACTCACGTTTAACAGGTGAGACTGCTTATTTTGATAGTAAAGTTGTATATATCTCTGAACAGGGCCCAAAAAATGCCCGGAAGAAACGATTAACTATTATGGATTATGATGGGGCTAACAGCAGATTTCTAACTGACGATAATGATATTGTCTTAGCTCCAAGGTTCTCTCCAAATAATGAAGAAATAGTTTACACAAGTTATGAAACTGGTGTTCCAAAAGTTTATTTAATGAACGTTGATACATTAAATAAACGCCTTTTAGATGATCAACCCGGCATGACATTTGCTCCTAGGTTTTCACCTGATGGACGAAATATAGTTATGTCTTTAACCAATCGTGGTAATACAGATATTTATTCTATTGTATTAGATACTGGGCGAAAAACAAGATTAACATCAGGTGCTTCAATTGATACCGCACCAAGCTATTCTCCAGATGGGCGTCAAATAGTATTTGAATCAGACAGAGGTGGTAGGCAACAAATATATATAATGTCTGCATCAGGTGGAAATCCAAAGCGAATAAGTTTTGGCAAAGGAAGTTATGGCACACCTGTTTGGTCGCCAAGGGGAGATATGATCGCATTTACAAAAATCAGCCAAGGACGTTTTCACATTGGTGTAATGCGAACGGACGGTAGTAACGAACGTTTATTGACAGCATCGTTTTTAGATGAAGGACCTACTTGGTCTCCAAACGGTCGTGTGATTATGTTTTTCAGGGAAACGGCTGGAACAAACGGGGTTCCAGAAATTTTTTCAGTTGATGTTACAGGTAGAAATTTAAAGCGTGTTAACACAGTTAACCATGGTTCTGACCCTGCATGGTCAGGCTTATTGAAATAGTAATTATTTACTACTATTATACATTATGAAGAAATAATAAATTAACAAAAAGTGGCTTGAAGCCCTATAAGAGGAAGAGCAAAATGACCTCAATAAAAATTACAGTAACAGCTTTAGCATTACTGGGACTTACTGCATGTGATACAGATGGAACCATTGGTGGAATTGGTGGAAATGGTGGTATTTTACAATCATCACTTGATCCAGCAGGTGTTGAATATTTTAATCAGGAAATAGGTGACACAGTTTTATTTCTTGTCGATCAATCATCATTAACAGAAGACGCTACTGATTTGTTGAACAAGCAAGCAGAATGGCTATTAAATAATCCGAGTAAATCAATCACGATTGAAGGACATGCAGACGAAACAGGTACACGTGAATATAATTTAGCTCTTGGAGCGCGACGTGCTGCATCTGTTCAAAATTATTTAGTTAGTAGGGGGTTAACAGACTCTCGAATTAATACAGTAACATTTGGCAAAGAACGCCCATTAGCAATTTGTTCTGATGAAGCGTGTTGGTCCAAAAATCGTCGATCTGTTACACTTGTTGCAGGAGGTTTAGGCTATTAACATATGCTAAAAGATTTCATCAAAGTACTATTATTAATTTTTTTGGCAACGTTAGCTTCAGTTGCTTATGCTCAGGATTCTGAAAATACTTCTGAAAGTGTGCCAAAAGAGTTTATTAATATTCAACAAGATGTGTTTGATAGTCTTAATTTGATTTTTGAAAAAAATTCTCAAGAATTAGATGTTATTCAAAAAAAATTATCTGATAATCTCGATGTTATTTTTGAAGAAAAATCCCAGGAACTTTCTAATATTCAATCTGAAGTATTTCAGAATCTTGATGGTATATTTGAAACCAACTCAAAAGAACTTGCTGATGTACAGACTGATTTAAATAAATTATCAAAACAAATTTCTGAAATTCGGTTGGAACTATCAGAAAATAAAGATTTTGCGGTGACAGAAGCTATTAATGCTGCTGAGGGCATTGTTGCTTCAGGTATAAAAAAATCTGCTGGTAATGTATTATTTAGAATCAATGCCATTGAAGAAGAAATGCGAAATTTGACTGGAATAATTGAAGAATTACAATTTTACACGAGAAATATTGCTATAGATGCAACAAATCGCATTGGTGACTTAGAGTTTCGTTTAACAGAATTAGAAGGTGGAGATTTATTGCTACTTGGAAAACCACGTGAGATCGGTGGAAATTTAAATACACTTAATAATGCAGAGTTAGCAGTTACTGAAAAGTCTAGTTATGAAACAGCACAAAAATTATTAAAAGATAATGATTTTCAATCGGCTCTATTAGAATTTAATAAATTAATAACAGCATTTCCAAACAGTCCTTTAATAGCTTCAGCATATTATAACATGGGCGATGCATATTCTGGTTTGAGTGATTGGGAGTTAGCTGTCAAAAGTTATTTTGAAAGTTTAAGGTTAGACCCAGATGGTAAATATAGTGTGAATGCCTTAAAGGTTAGTTATGAAACAATTTTAAAATTGTTGAACAAAAATGAATACGAGATAGCACTTTTGCAATTTGATAAATTATTAAATTTGTCTTCAGACGAGCCTTTAATAGCAGCAGTGCATTATTCTAAAGGTAATGCATATTCTGGTTTGAATGATTATGAGGCAGCATTGAAAAGCTATCTTAAGAGTTTTGAGTTAGAACCAGATGGAAAGTATGCAACAAAAGCATTGCAGTCTGGTTATCAAACAGCATTAAAGTCATTAAATGAAAGTGATTTCAAATTAGCAATTATACAATTTGATAAATTAATAAATGCTATTCCAGATGGACCTTTATTAGCAGCTGCGCATTATTCTAAAGGTGATACCTTTATTGAGATGGAAAAGTGGAAATTCGCTGGCAAAAGTTACTTGGAAAGTTTTAAATTAGAGCCAAACGGTAAATTTGCAGCAAAGGCATTAATGAATGTTGGGATTAGCCTTGGTAAAATGCAAAAAATAAATGAAGCATGTAATATCCTAAGCAAAGTAGAACTAAGATTTCCAAACAACCAGATTGTAGAAGAAGCTCAAAATGAAATGCAAATTTTAGGCTGCTCGTGACAAATATTAGCTCACAAAATCTATCAAAATACTTTAATGAAAAAATGAAAATCTTTGAAACAGAAATTTCAGGTGATAAAATTGGATTGTCTGTTTCAGGCGGTGGAGACTCAATTGCACTTTTATATTTGATGCATAAGTGGGCTAATAAGAATAAAAAGAAAATCTTTGTAGCTACAGTTGATCACTGTTTGCGAGAAGAATCTGCTAATGAAGTAAAAGCAGTAAAGAATATTTGTATCAAATTAAATATTGAGTGTGAAATTTTAAAATGGAATAATTGGAATGAGAATGGAAATTTACAAGATGCAGCACGACTTGCCCGCAGTGAATTAATTGGAAATTGGGCATTATCTTTGGATCTAAATGCAGTTGCTACTGGGCACACTTCTGATGATCAGGCTGAAACATTTTTAATGAGATTAGCTAGAGGCTCTGGTGTCGATGGACTTTCTGGTATGGCAACTTCAATTTACAAAAATGGAATGCTCTGGTTTCGCCCATTACTTGAATGCAGACGTGAAGATTTGCGAGACTTTCTAATTACAAACAAAGTTTCATGGTTCGATGACCCTAGCAATCAGAATATGCGGTTTGATCGAGTAAGAATGCGCAAAGCCCAAGATCTATTAGATAGTATTGGACTTACAACCAGCTGTTTGACTGAAACTGCTAATAGAATGAGTGTTGCGAGAAATGCACTTGAGTTGCTAACTGAAGAAAAAATAAAAAATATTACTGAAGTTACTAAAATGGGTACAGTAAAGTTAGATTTGGAATTGTTTAAGCTTTTGCCTGCTGAGTTACAAAATCGTATTTATTCTCATATATTAAAATGGATTTCTGGATCTATTTATCGTCCAAGATTTAGGTCTCTTTTAGAAAGTTTAAAAAACTTACTAAAAGGTAAAGCTCATACAATTTCTGGCTGTCATGTAATTACTAATGGAACATCTGCTGAAATATGTCGCGAAGTCTCAAAGATAACTTTGTCCAATAACTTTTCTGATGAATTTGATGGGCGATGGATTTTACACAGTGAAATGTCAAAAGATCAATTAAATATTGGGCCTCTGGGTGAAAAAGGGTTGGGCCAGTTTCCAGAATGGCGACAGCTCAATATTTCTAGAATTAGTATATTAGGAAGCCCTGCAATTTGGAAAGATGATTTTTTGATAGCAGCTCCTATGATGGGTATGGATAATGGATGGCGGTGCGTTTTAAAAAAAGATAGTCAAAACTTCTATTCAACGATAGTGACGCATTGAAACTTCTCAGTAATGCTATACATGTATGTTCAAAATAATGCAGGTCTTTCTCTGCTTAATTAAGGAGCTATAACTTTGGGAAATAACCGGAATATCGCCTTTTGGGTGGTTCTTTTTCTTTTATTAATTGCAGTTTTTCAGGTAATTGGTGGAAATTCTTCATCAAAAGCTTCAGATGAGATACCATACTCACAAGCTATTGAAATGATTGAAAAAGGTGATGTTAAATCAGCTAAAATTGATGGTGAAAACTTAACAATTGTTATTGGAGCAAATAATAGCAAATTTCGATCAATTATACCAAATTCACCATTTAATGAAGGTATAACAAATACACTATTGGATAATAACGTTGAAATTGAAGCGGTGAAACAACAAGAATCAGGGATTGCATCATTTCTTCAATATTTGTTGCCATTCGTTTTAATTGTTGGTGTTTGGATTTTCTTTATGAACCGCATGCAGGGTGGTGGACGTGGTGGAGCGATGGGTTTTGGTAAATCTAAAGCAAAATTATTAAATCAGAACGAAGATCGAAAAACATTTGATGATGTAGCGGGTATTGATGAAGCCAAAGAAGAGTTAGAAGAAATAGTCGAATTTTTAAGAGATCCTCAAAAATTTAGTCGACTTGGTGGTCAGATCCCAAAAGGTGCACTATTAATTGGACCACCAGGTACTGGTAAGACACTTCTTGCAAGAGCAATTGCGGGTGAAGCTGGTGTGCCTTTCTTTACAATTTCTGGATCAGATTTTGTGGAAATGTTTGTTGGCGTTGGTGCTTCAAGAGTAAGAGATATGTTTGAACAAGCGAAGAAAAACGCGCCTTGTATTGTTTTTATTGATGAAATTGACGCAGTTGGGCGCCACCGTGGTGCAGGCCACGGTGGTGGTAACGACGAGCGTGAACAAACCTTAAACCAGTTACTGGTTGAAATGGATGGATTTTCTGCAAATGAAGGGGTTATTCTCTTGGCTGCTACAAACCGTCCAGATGTTCTAGACCCAGCCTTAAAGCGTCCTGGACGATTTGATAGACAAGTTCAGGTACCAAACCCTGATATTAAAGGAAGAGAAAAGATACTTATTGTCCATGCAAAAAAATCTCCTTTGGGTCCTGATGTTGATCTTCGAATAATAGCTAGAGGAACACCTGGTTTTTCTGGTGCTGATCTTGCCAATTTAGTTAATGAGGCTGCTTTGACAGCGGCGAGAACTGGTAAGCGTTTTGTTACTATGGAAGATTTTGAATTTGCAAAAGATAAAGTAATGATGGGCGCTGAGCGTAGGTCGATGGTTTTGACGGATGATCAAAAAGAGCACACTGCTTACCATGAGGCTGGTCATGCGATAGTTGGATTAAATTTAGAAAAATGTGACCCTGTTTATAAAGCTACAATTATACCAAGAGGTGGAGCTTTAGGTATGGTTGTATCTTTGCCAGAAATTGAGCGCCTTAGTTGGCATAAAAATGAGTGCAAGCAAAAACTTGCTATGACAATGGCTGGTAAAGCTGCTGAGATTTTAAAATGGGGCGAGGGTGATGTTTCAAATGGCCCATCAGGTGATATTCAACAGGCGTCTTCTTTGGCACGTGCAATGGTTATGAGATGGGGAATGTCTGACAAAGTAGGTGACATCGACTATCAGGCTGCACATGAAGGATATGCTGGTGGTAATATTGGTGGGTTTTCTATTTCTACAAAAACAAAAGAATTGATTGAGCAAGAGGTTAAAAGTTTAATTGATGATGGCTATACTCTTGCATTATCAATTCTCAAGAAAAAGAAAAAAGAATTTGAACGTTTAGCACAAGGTTTATTAGAATATGAAACTTTGACAGGTGATGAGATTAACAAAATCATTAAAGGTCAAAAATTAACTTCTGATGATGAAGATGTTATGCTTGAAACAAAGCCAAGTTTAGCTGCTGTTCCTAAGACTTCAAAAAAACCGCGTAAAAAAACTGATTCAGATAAAAAATCTGATAACTAAGATAAAGCCCGCTCTAGCGGGCTTTTTTCTGCCTTAAGAAGTATTGAAACTAACTAATCATCAATAAAGACGATAAAACATTTAATAAGGTCGGAAACTTAATGTCCACTAAATGCTAAAATAGGTCAGAACAAACAAAGAAATTCTTTTTGATGGGACTCAAAATGGCATATAAAACAGATATTGAAATTGCTCGAGAAGCAAATAAAAAGCCAATTCAAGAGATTGGTGCAAAGCTAGGGATACCGGACGCTGACCTTTTACCATTCGGCCATGACAAAGCCAAAGTAAGTGCAGAGTTTATTAAAGCTCAACGTGGAAAAAAAGATGGTAAACTTATTTTAGTTACTGCAATCAACCCAACTCCAGCAGGTGAAGGAAAAACAACTACAACTGTCGGTTTGGGGGATGGACTAAACAAGATAGGTAAAAAAGCTGCTGTTTGTATTCGTGAAGCATCTTTGGGTCCTTGTTTTGGAATGAAGGGTGGTGCTGCTGGTGGTGGCTATGCTCAGGTCGTACCTATGGAAGAAATGAATTTACATTTTACAGGCGATTTCCACGCAATTACCTCAGCACATAATTTATTATCTGCAATGATTGATAATCACATTTATTGGGGTAATGAATTAGAAATAGACCAACGAAGAGTTGTTTGGCGTCGTGTATTAGATATGAATGATCGTGCATTACGTGATATAGTGACATCACTTGGTGGAGTGTCAAATGGTTTCCCAAGACAATCTGGTTTTGATATCACAGTTGCATCAGAAGTTATGGCTATTTTATGCCTAGCTTTAGATATGGAAGACTTACAAAAGCGCTTGGGTGATATTATAGTTGCTTACAAGCGTGACCGTAGCCCAATATATGCTCGTGACATTAAGGCAGATGGAGCGATGGCAGTATTATTACAGCAAGCAATGCAACCAAATCTTGTTCAAACTTTAGAAAATAATCCAGCATTTGTTCATGGTGGGCCATTTGCTAATATTGCTCATGGTTGTAATTCTGTTATTGCAACTACCACAGCATTGAAACTTGCAGACTATGTGGTTACAGAAGCTGGCTTTGGTGCTGACTTAGGTGCTGAGAAGTTTTTAAATATTAAGTGCCGAAAAGCTGGTATTGCACCAAGCGTAGTTGTTCTTGTTGCAACTGTGCGAGCTATGAAAATGAATGGTGGCGTTGCAAAAGCTGATTTGGGTGCTGAAAATGTTTCAGCAGTAAATGATGGTTGCTCAAATTTAGGTAGACATATTGAGAACTTGAAATCATTTGGCGTCCCTGTGGTTGTTGCAATAAATCATTTTGTGACTGATACCGATGCTGAAGTGCAAGCAGTTAAAGATTATGTTTCCAGCCAAGGTTCGGAAGCAATTTTATCAAAGCATTGGGAGTTTGGATCAGAAGGTTCAGCAGAACTTGCAAAGAAAGTTTCTGAAATAGCAGATTCTAACATTGCAAACTTTGCTCCAATCTATCCTGATGAAATGCCGTTGTTTGAAAAAATAGATACTATAGCGAAACGTATTTACCGTGCAGATGAAGTTCTTGCCGATAAAAAAATTCGTGATCAATTGCGTCAATGGGAAGATCAAGGCTACGGCCATTTGCCAATTTGTATGGCAAAAACTCAATATAGCTTTAGTACAGATCCAAATCTTCGTGGTGCACCAACAGGCCATTCTGTCCCAGTAAGAGAAGTTAGGTTATCAGCGGGTGCAGGATTTATTGTTGCGATTTGTGGTGAAATCATGACTATGCCTGGTTTACCTCGTGTTCCATCAGCCGAAGCGATTATGTTAAATGACGACGGTCAAATTGATGGCTTATTTTAAATAAGATAATAAGCGCGCTTAAATGTAAGCGCGCTTAAATTGTAAAGGAATTGGCATGACTGCAAAAATTATTGATGGAAAAGAATTTGCAGCGGACGTACGCGCACAAGTTGCAAAGCAAGTTTTGAATTTAAAAAATGAACATAACATTATTCCAGGATTAGCTGTTGTTCTTGTGGGTGAAGATCCTGCAAGCCAAGTATACGTAAGAAATAAACATGCTTCTACAGTTGAAGTAGGCATGAATAGCTATGAACATCGTTTGTCTGCCGATACTTCTGAGGTTGATTTATTAAATCTAATTGATCAGTTAAACAAAGATCCCAAAGTACATGGTATTTTATGCCAATTACCTCTTCCAAAACATTTAGATGAAGAATTAGTTATAAATTCAATAATTCCAGAAAAAGATGTTGATGGTTTCCATATATCTAATGTTGGGATGCTTTCTACAGGGCAAAAGTCAATGGTTCCATGTACACCACTAGGCTGTTTGATGATGTTACGTGATCATCATGGGTCTTTATCTGGCTTAAATGCAGTAGTTGTAGGTCGGTCCAATATTGTTGGTAAACCGATGGCAAATCTATTACTCCGTGATAGCTGCACTGTAACAATTGCTCACAGTAGAACAAAAAATATAGAAGCTATATGCAAAACTGCAGATATAGTGATAGCTGCCGTAGGCCGCCCCGAAATGATCACTGCGGATTGGATTGCTAAGGGTGCTACAGTTATAGATGTTGGAATAAATCGCATACCTCATCCAGAAAAAGATGGTAAATTCAAACTAGTTGGTGATGTGGATTTCAAAAGTGCTTCAACAAAAGCTGGTGCAATAACGCCTGTTCCTGGTGGAGTTGGACCGATGACTATTGCATGTTTATTAGCTAATACCTTAACAGCATGTTGTAGATCAAATAATCTTAACGAGCCTGAAGGTCTAACTGCATAAGATTTACTTACATATAAATATTATGAAAATTATATTAAATGTTTTAAATGATAAAAGCTCAAAATATGCTGTTAGTGGTGGACCAGTTTCATCAAAATCTAATGCTCAACTTTTTATTAAAGATTTAAAACGGAATAAAAAATTTTTAAAAGCTACACATAATACTTGGGGACTAATTTTATCTGATGGTACTCAAATTAAAGATGATGATCGTGAAGGTGGTGCAGGAAGCATTATATTACGTATATTAAGTACGGCTAAATTGTATGATCATATAATTGTTGTTTCCCGCTGGTATGGTGGTGTGCATTTAGGTGGAGATAGATTCAGGCATGTAAAAACGTGTGCTCAAATATATTTGAGAGATCAGTAAAACTTAATTATATGATAAGTTTTCTATATAATTTGACCCCATAAATCATATTCTGAAGCTTCATCAACTTTCACAGTAATTATGTCACCAATTTTAACTTTGTCAGTATTTTCATCTATAAACAAATTACCATCAATTTCAGGTGCATCTGCTTTTGTTCTGCAGATTGCTACGCCATCTTCATCAATGTTATCTACTATTACATCTAAAGTAGATCCTACTTTCTTGCTTAATTTGGCTTCTGATATGGCTTGTGATTTTTCCATAAATCTTTCCCATCGATCTTGTTTGGTATCAGCGTCAATATGATTTGTTAATGAATTTGATCTTGCTCCATCTACATTTTCATATTTGAAGCATCCAACTCGATCTAATTGTGCTTCATCTAGCCAATCTAAAAGATGTTGAAATTCTGTTTCTGTTTCACCTGGGTAACCAACAATAAAAGTAGAGCGTAAGGTAATATCGGGGCAATCGTTTCGCCATGCAGATATTTCAGATAAAGTATTTGATGATTTTGCAGGTCTTGCCATTCGTTTTAATACATCTGGGTGGCTATGTTGAAAGGGTATATCTAGATATGGCAAAATATTATTTGATTGGTTGGCCATTAAAGGAATCAAATTTCTTACATGAGGATATGGGTAGACATAATGCAAACGTATCCATGCGCCTAAAGAACCCAAATCTTTTGTTAAATCTGTAATATGTGCCCGATGACTATTTGATATTTGATGTTTTATATCGACTCCATAGGCAGAAGTGTCTTGCGAGATTACTAGGAGTTCCTTTACTCCGGAATTAACTAATTTTTCCGCTTCTCGGATTATTGCATGGGCTGGCCGGGACATAAGTTTTCCACGCATATCTGGTATGATGCAAAATTTACATTTATGATTACATCCTTCGGATATTTTTAGATAACTATAATGGCGAGGTGTAAGTGAAACACCACTAGCAGGTAATAGATCAATAAAGGGATCAGGACTTGGAGGAACAGCTTTATGGACTGCATCTAATACTTGCTCATATTGATGTGGGCCCGTCACTGCTAAAACTGAAGGGTGATTTTTACGTATGTAATCTTCTTCAGCGCCCAAGCATCCGGTAACTATGACCCTTCCATTTTCGGATAATGCTTCACCAATTGCTTCTAAACTTTCAAGTTTTGCACTATCTAAGAAGCCGCAGGTGTTTACAATTACAGCATCTGCACCACCATATTCAGGACTGATCGCATATCCTTCAGCCCGAAGTCTTGTTAAAATTCGCTCACTATCAACTAACGCTTTAGGGCAGCCAAGGCTAACCATACCGATTTGTGGCTGACCTTTTCTAGATGTTGAATCAATTTGCATTTTAGGTGCAAGATCTGGACGGAGTTCTGGAGGATTTTGTGACATATTACGTCTTATAGAGTTTCATAAATTGTATGCAATGGTTCAAGTTTTACTTAATGGTTTCACCTTAAATAAATATACTATCGATTTAGTAGTAATTTAGAATAAAAGCAGCTTGACGCATCATTACGTTTACAATATTCAACGAGCACCCTGTGGCGGGGTAGCTCAGGTGGTTAGAGCAGCGGAATCATAATCCGCGTGTCCGGGGTTCAAGTCCCTGTCCCGCTACCATTATTCTAATCTTAGATGTATTGGTCCTTTTGAATCTTTTATGGGTAATTATTTTTTATCTATCAGACAAAGCATCTAAAATTGGGCATTGAGATTTTTCGTTTCCCTCACAAATTAAAGCTAATTTAGATAGTTGATTTTTTAGGCTTTTTAGTTCGCTTAATTTTATATCGATTTCAGAAATTTTTTCTAAAGTTATTTTTTTAACATCTTTACTAGGCCTCTCTTTATTTTCATAAAGTGCCAATAATTCTCGACATTCATCTATTCCAAAATTAAATTTTCGAGCTTTCCCAACAAATTGAAGCTTGGCTACGTCATCGTCGGTAAAGTACCTATAGCCAGTTTTAGAGTGTGTATCTGGTTTAATAATTCCAATATCGCTGTAATAGCGGACAGTTTTAATAGTTAGTCCTGAGAGCGATGCGGCTTTTCCAATGTTCATTTTCTTCTTGCCTCTCCTGTAAGAGGAGAGTTTATATTTGTATTTATAAGATATCAACATGGCAATTAATTATAATGAATTTAAGAATAGATTGGTTTTGTAGGCACACTTGGAAAACTGCATCTTTTAATACCTCATGGTGTTTACTTGGATGTAGTATAGGTGATTTTGGAACGATTGCTTACTTTCAATTCATGGAGATTAGTTGGCCAGTTTGGCTAATCATGTGTCTTGCAATTTTTAATGGATTAATTACTTCTATTATTCTTGAAACAATAATCCTGTCGAAACAGATGTTTTTAAATTTAGCATTCAAAACAGCAATTGGTATGTCATTAATATCTATGGTTGCAATGGAGGCTGCAATGAATATTACAGATGTCATATTGACAGGTGGAGCAATCTTAGAATGGTCTGTAATACCTTTTATGCTACTTGCTGGTTTTATAACTCCGCTTCCATATAATTACTGGCGCTTAAAAGTCTTGGGTAAGGCATGTCACTAAGGGAGAAAGCATTATTGAAATATTCTATAAAGCTGAAACAAAAATTTCTTTATGTTTGCAAATTGAATTTATTTGCTATTGGCCTTTACTTAATTTTTTCAGTGAGCAATCAAACGCATGCTAATATATCTTTGATGCCTGATAATTCGGAAACTATAACTATTGGTAAAGATATATATTTACAAGAATGCGCTTCTTGTCATGGAGAAAATCTTGCTGGTCAGGCTAACTGGCGACAGCGAGATGGTAAAGGCTATATGCCTGCACCTCCTCATAATAAAAATGGACATACATGGCATCACTCTGACAACAGTCTCTTCATGATGACAAAATATGGTATAGAAAAAATTATAGGTAAAAAATATCCAAATAACATGCCTGCATATGAAAATATGCTTAGTGATGACGAAATTATTGCTGTTTTATCATACATTAAAAGTACTTGGCCAACCTATATCCAACTTCAACATGATCAAATCAATACACGTTCAAATCTTGAATGAAGATTTAGCTATATCTATATTATTTGATTATTAGTTAATTCATTATAATATTTATATTTAATGCTTGCGAATACATAATAAAAGACTTTTGATATAAAGTATTTTTAGTGCTATTGTGTGGGAGATTTCAATGAAAAAACCTAAAATATTGGTAACAAGACGATGGCCAGAGAAAGTGGAAATAAAACTTTCAGAAACTTATGATGTAACATTTAATGAAACTGATATAGCACTTACCACTATTGATTTCTGCGAAGCATTGAAGAAATACGATGCAATATTGCCAACCGTTACTGACATAATGCCTAAGAAGATTTTTGAGACTACAAACATACGAACTCGAATATTGGGCAACTATGGTGTGGGGTATGCTCATATAGACATATCAGTAGCACAATCTTTGGGAATTACTGTAACTAATACACCAGATGTTTTATCTGATTGTACTGCTGATATAACTCTAACTTTGATGTTGATGGCGGCAAGGCGCGCTGGTGAAGGAGAGCGTGAAGTTCGAGCCAGTCAATGGGAGGGATGGAAGCCTACACATTTAGTTGGAACTAAATTAACTGGCAAAACACTTGGAATAATTGGCTTTGGTAGAATTGGCCAAGAAGTTGCAAAACGTGCTCATCATGGATTTGGCATGAAAATTTTGGTTCAAAACAGATCATCAATCGACCGAAGTATTCTTAACCAAACTAAAGCTGTTCAAATTGATAAAATAGACGACTTATTGCCTGATATAGATTTTTTGTCTTTGCATTGCCCAGGAGGAGAAGAAAACCGTGATTTAATCAGCTTAGCAGAATTAAAATTAATGAAACAAGAAGCAATCTTAATTAATACAGCACGTGGAGAGGTAGTTAACGATAGTGCGCTAATATATGCATTAAAAAATAAAATAATTTATGCTGCAGGCTTAGATGTTTACAATGGAGAACCTAATTTAAATAAAGAATATCTAGACTGTCCTAATGCAACACTTTTGCCGCATTTGGGTAGTGCAACGAATGAAACACGTGAAGCTATGGGTTTTCGTGTAATCAAAAATCTTGATGAATTCTTCTCTGGACAGGTGCCAGTAGACAAAGTTTCCTAATTAAAAATGAAATTATCACTGGCAGTCCCTAGGGGAATTGAACCCCTCTTTCCAGGTTGAAAACCTGGCGTCCTAACCGATAGACGAAGGGACCACACTGTGATGAGCCGGTGTTTAGGCCAAGGGCGATCCTCTTGCAAGATATATTTTGCAAAAAAGAAAAATATTTACCAATATTTTGATGTGTTAAAAACAGTTCATTAATGTGTATTAATTTACTAATGCTGCATCTTCTAAATTAAGTTTTGGTCGCATTCGACCATTCCAAGTATCAATTTCTAATCTTCCAGCAATATGAAAAATTTGACCTTTATGATTTTCTAAAGTTTCACCTAATTTGCTCTTGAATGCACCAAATGCAATTGCGTCAATGGATGACCCATTATCATCAATAAATCTTAACCTTAAATGTGTGTCACCTGCTCTTTTTGCAAAAGTAATTCGCATGAATGGAATCGCAAACCTTGGTCCAGGCGCTCCTGCTCCAAAAGGGCCTACATTTTCTAGCTGTTCTAAAAACTCAACTGTAATTGAGGGTAACGCCAAAGCACCATCTAATTTTAAATTTTTTGTTTTAAATTTACCTGCGCCTTGATTGCTAAGAAGTTCATTTAAGCGTGACATTGATGATTCTAAATTTTTTATTTCAAGTGATAACCCTGCTGCCATTTTATGGCCCCCACCTTTTGTAATTAGGTTTTCCCTCTGTAGGGTTGCTATGCATGTGCCTAAGTCTACCCCATTAATAGATCTTCCAGATCCTTTTCCTTCACTTTTATCTAATCCTATAATTACAGTGGGTCGATTAGTAATATCTTTAATCCTTGAAGCTACAATACCAACCACTCCTGGGTGCCAACCTTTTCCAGCGGCCCAAACTAAAGCATCATCTGAACCTCTTTGCTCAACTTGTTCCATTGCTTGGAGCTGAACTGTAGCTTCAATTGACCTTCGTTCATCATTAAGTTGATTAAGTTTTTCAGCTAAAGATTCTGCCTCATTGCGATTTTTACAAGTTAAGAGTCTTATGCCTAAGTCAGCTTTTCCTACGCGCCCACCAGCATTAATTCTAGGTCCTAGCAAATATCCTAAATGATATGCAGTTGGAGTATTATTTATTTTTGCTATATCAGAAAGTGCTGTTAAACCAATACGGTTGCGACGTGCCATAACTTTCAAACCTTGTCTTACTAATGCTCGGTTAAATCCCACCAATGGTGCAACGTCTGCAACTGTTCCTAATGCCACCAAATCCAACATATTTAATAAATCGGGCGTTGATTCTTTTTCATTTCGTCGAATAGAATTGATCGCCACAAGAGTTAAAAATACAACTCCAGCTGCGCAAAGGTAAAATAAGTTACCTTCTTCATCTTGTCGATTTGGATTGACGACTGCATATGCATTAGGAAGTGTTTCTCCTCCAAGGTGGTGATCAAGAACTATAATATCTGTATCTGTAATTTTATTTATTGGGTCATGAGATAAGGTTCCACAATCAACGCATATAATTAAATCATGAGTTTTTGCCAATGTTTCCATAGCATCAATATTAGGGCCGTAACCTTCCTCAATGCGGTCTGGAATATATAGTGTTGGAATACTTCCTAATTGTGTAAGCCAATCGTGTAAAAGAGCTCCAGATGTTGCGCCGTCAACATCATAATCGGCAAAAATAGCTATTTTATCATTATTTTTAACAGAAATATTTATTCTTGAGGCAGCTTTATCCATATCCAGTATTTTAAAAGGATTTGGCATTGAGTCTCTTATAGAAGGATTTATAAAGTTTTCTGCTTGATTAGCTTCAACTCCCATTCGAGCTAAAACATTTGCCATAGCACCTGGGAAGTTAGTTTCTTGAACGATCATTTCTGATTGACGATCTATCGTAATACTGGGCCCTGTCCAGCAGCGACCAGATATTGAATCTTCTACACCTAGAAATACATTTGTCATAATTCATCTACACATAATGATTTGTTTAGCTATTATTATATTCAACTTTAAATATTGTGTTTTTCCTTAATATTTATAATTTAAAATTTATATAGCCTGAGTGAATTAAGTTAAACAGACTCAATCCTTAAAACCACGGGTGGATCAATGGCAGCGCTAGTTTCTTCAATTTCAGATATTGCTTTATTTAATGTATCACGATCTGTGGGATGTGTAACAATAATTACTGGAGCAGCGTCTTTTTCATGACCTTCTTGCCTAATTCTATCAATTGAAATACCGGCATTCGCCAACGCTGCTGAAACCTTTGCTAAAATGCCTGCTTCATCTTTCAAATTCAGTCGCAGGTAAAATGAATTTTCAACTGAAGTACTAATAGCAGGCACTTTAATTAAGCTATTAGCTGGTTGTCCAAATACTGGAATATTAATACCTCGTGCAATATCTAAAATGTCTGCAATAACTGCGCTTGCTGTTGGGCCTTCACCAGCACCAGCACCTCGTAATACAATTTGTCCAACTGCATCACCCTCAATAATAATCATATTTGTGCCACCATTTAACTGAGCTAGTGGTGAAGTTAATGGTACTAAACATGGTCTCATAGTTTGCGATAATCCTGAATCGCTCAATGATGATACACCTAATAGCTTTATACGATATCCCATTTCAGATGCCGCTTTAATATCTTCTATTGTTATACGACCAATACCTTCAAGAATTGCTCCATTAAAATCAACTTGGGTTCCATAAGCTATCGAGGATAATAAAACTAATTTATGTGCTGCATCAATTCCGCCTACGTCTAAATTTGGATCAGCTTCTAAGAATCCAAGCTGATTAGCTTCTTCAAAAATTTCTTCGTAAGCTAAACCTGTGTCTTCCATTCGAGTTAAGATGTAATTGCATGTTCCATTCATTACACCCATAATTCTTGTTATATTGTTTCCTGCTAGACTTTCTGTAAGTGTTTTTATAACGGGAATTCCGCCGGCTACTGCCGCTTCAAATCTTAAATTCACGCCACTATTTTCAGCAGCACTAGCTAATTCTTGTCCATGAATTGCTAACATTGCTTTATTGGCTGTAACTACATGCTTTCCATGTTTGATAGCTTCCTCAGTTGCTTTTTTTGCTTGCCCTGACTCGCCTCCAATTAGTTCTACAAAAACATCGATATCATCCCTCTTAGCTAAAGCGATCGGATCATCTTCCCATTCATATGCAGTGAGATCTACCCCTCTATCCTTTGATTTTGATAATGCTGATACAGCTATTATTTTTATAGGTTTTCCAGCCCGAGCTTCTAGGATATTAGAATTTTTTTGAATTATTTTAATTAGTCCGGCACCTACGGTGCCTAGACCAGCAATTCCAATTCTGATTGGATTAGACATTTTGTTCGTTTCCCTAGAGTAAGTTATTTTTTAATTACTAAAAAGTTAGCTGCAGGACAACGCCTTAGAACTCATATGAAGATAATTCTTGCGCTTTTTTTCGTAATTTCATTACTCGATCATTATTATCAATTTCTTGGTTTTCTGATTGAGGTTTATTTTTTCCGTTTATTGACGTCAATTCTTCAGTTGGCAATAAACTAAGCCATTCTTCTTGCTCAGAATTAAATAATTCTGAAATTGAAAATCTTGAGTTTTCTCTTCCAGCAGTGCAGGCAGATAAAAATATTATAAAAAAAAGTATAATAAAACGATACAAATCAACCTCTTTAATGCGTACCATCACTCTAGGCTTAAGAGCTTTGGTACGCAATATTTCATAATGGCTTTTTTAAGAGATATATTTTAATTTTTATAATTGGTCATAAATTGGGAATTGGTCACAAAGTTTTTGAACTTTTGCTCTAACACTTGCTTCGACATCAGCATTACCATCAGCTCCATTCGCTGCAA
>CAJJAY010000022.1 GCA_905182285.1 uncultured Amylibacter sp.
GTGCATGTTTACGCGGTAAGCCAGGTTGG
This sequence comes from uncultured Amylibacter sp., assembly GCA_905182285.1. Classification (GTDB taxonomy): domain Bacteria; phylum Pseudomonadota; class Alphaproteobacteria; order Rhodobacterales; family Rhodobacteraceae; genus Amylibacter. The sequence continues at coordinate 30 of CAJJAY010000022.1, forward strand.
GGTGACAATATGGCGTTCATCACAACTGTAGTTAATTCTTTTGGTGGTGCTTGGTTTGACGCTGACATGAAGCCTACTTTGGATTCAGCAGCATGGAATGAAGCAATCAACTTCTATGTTGATCTATTAGGTAACTATGGACCTCCAGGTTCAGAAGGTAACTCATTCAACGAAATCTTGGCTTTGTATAACGAAGGCAAATGTGGGATGTGGATTGACGCAACTATTGCGGCCTCTTTCTTGACAGTTGATGGCGTAGCTTATGCGCAATCACCAAATGCTGGTAACCCAGTAGGTGCTAATTGGTTGTGGGCATGGGCAATGGCTGTTCCAACAGGTTCACCAAACTCAGAAGCTGCACACGCATTCATCGAATGGGCAACTTCAAAAGCTTATATCCAAGCTGTAGCAAACCACCCAGATTTCGGTTGGGGATCAGTTCCAACAGGTACACGTGCATCTACATATGCATATCCTGAATTCCAAGCAGTTGCTGGCTTCGCTGCAGCTGAAATGGCAGCCATCGAATCTGCAGCACCTGCAGCAACAGATATAAAACCATATGTTGGAGTTCAATTTGCTGCTATCCCTGAGTTCCCAGAAGTTGGATCAGCTGTTGCACAAGAAATGGCTGCTGCTTTATCTGGTGCCAAGTCAGTAGAAGATGCATTAGCTGCTGCACAAGCCGCTGCTGTGTCAATCATGAATGAAGCTGGTTACTAATAACTAAGTCAATTTTAGAAGGGCCTAGATTAATCTGGGCCCTTCTTTTTAAGATTATCTAAATATCGTTAAAATATTATATTTTTAAAGTCACTTATGATTTTAAATCCAGATAAAAATATAATATTTAATGATTAAATCTAAAAAGGATTAATGAATAATGTCTAACAGAACTCTACCGCGCTTACTCCAAGCTCCTGCAGTATTGTTACTTTTAGTTTGGATGCTTGTTCCACTATCAATGACGTTATATTTTTCATTTATTCGTTATGTATTAAATAGTTTAAATAGACCTGAATGGACATCGCCAAGTTTAAGTAATTGGCGTGGTTTTGGAAATTATAATTATGTATTAGATGCTAAAGACTTCTGGTTTGCTGTTCAAAACAGTGTTTTCATTGTAGGTGGCATATTATTTTTTACAGTTATATTAGGTCTATCAATTGCAGTTTTAATTAATAAAACTTTTCCTGGTAGAGGAATTGTTCGTGTTCTTTTAATATCACCTTTCTTTGTGATGCCTGCCGTAAGTGGTGTTTTATGGATTAATATGATACTTGATCCTGTGCTTGGTCTTAATGGAATTACTGTTGAAGCAATAAATAACTTAATAAAAGATCTCAAAAATCTTCCAATAATAGGTAGCTTTTTTTCATTGTCGCCAGAATTAACTCCTATGTCATTTAGAGCAACACAAACATCTGCGTATGCCGTTATAATTATGGTAACATGGCAATGGACTCCTTTTGCAGTATTAATATTTATGACTTCTTTACAGTCTGAAGATCAACAGCAAAAAGAAGCAGCTATACTAGATGGTGCAACTTCTTGGGCACAATTTAGATACATGACATTACCTCATCTAGCGAGGCCAATTGCGATAGTTGTAATGATACAGTCAATTTTCCATTTGTCATTGTATGCTGAAATTGAAATCGTGAGCAGGGGCAACGGAAATAAAAACTTACCATATTTAATTGGTGAGTTCGCCAATAATAATATTGGCGCAGCAAGTGCAACTGGTATTTTTGCAGTTATATTGGCCAACATCATAGCAATTTTTTTATTGCGTATGGTTGGTAAAAATTTAGTTAATTAAGGAATTTTTTAGATGTCTATTGTAACTGAAAAGTCTAATTTTGGAAGAGTTTACCGTCCAATAATTGCATGGATAGTAGCTTTATTATTTTTCTTTCCAATTTTTTGGATGATTTTTACAAGTTTTAAGACTGATGCTGATGCAGTTAAGCCTGAGTTTTTAATATTTTTTAAACCGACTTTAGATAACTATTTAAATATGACAGAAAATTATGATTATTGGCGCTTTGCTGCTAATTCAATTATTACGTCCACATTTGCAACATCTCTGGCTTTATTCGTAGGTGTTCCAGCTGCATATTCGATGGCATTTAATCCTACTCGCAGAACAAAAGATGTTCTTGTTTGGATGCTTTCAACTAAAATGTTGCCTGCAGCAGCCGTACTTTATCCTATGACTTTTTTAACAAAGAATTTTCTTAATATCTTTGATACACATTTTTTGGTCATAATAGTTTTATGTTTAATTAATTTACCAATAGTTATCTGGATGTTGTTTACTTATTTCAAAGAAATACCAAAAGAAATTATTGAAGCCGGAAAAATGGATGGTGTGAATACCTGGGGTGAAATTAAAGATATTTTAATTCCACTTGCTTGGGGAGGTGTTGCTTCTACTGCATTGTTATGTTTTATTTTTTGTTGGAATGAAGCATACTGGACAGTCCGCTTAACAACTATAGATGCTGCTACACTTTCTAAATTAATTGAAGGAAATAGGGCTCCTGAAGGGTTGTTTTTTGGACGATTATCCGCAGTTTCTACTGCAGCAGTAGGACCAATAATTATTTTAGGATGGTTTTGCCAAAAGCAATTAGTTCAGGGTCTGACTTTTGGAGCTGTTAAATAATGTTGATTCCAGCATCTACTGATTTAACTGGAAAAGTGTGCTTGGTCACTGGCGCTGCTGGAGGTATTGGTCTTAGTACAATTGAACATTTTGAGAAATTGGGGGCAGTTGTTTATGCAACTGACAAACAAAAGAGTTTTTCTGGGTCTGCAGTGTATAAAGAATTTGATTTATTGGATGAGAAAAAATTATCTTCGTGTTTAGATTGGATAGCTGAGATTAAACCAGATGTTTTATTTAATAACGCAGCAATTTTTGATATGGGATCTGTTATAGATGCAAGCCTTGTTTCTTTTGACCGTCTTTTTGGAATAAATGTACGTGCTTTTTATGCAATTATGCAAGCTGCATCAAAATCTATGATTGCAGAGAAAAAGCTTGGATCTATTATAAATGTAGCAAGCCAGGCAGGTCACCGTGGAGAAGCTTTAGTAGCACATTATTGTGCTACAAAAGCTGCTGTCATTAGTTATACTCAATCTGCAGCTCTTGCTTTAGCCCCATATGAAATAAGAGTTAATGCAATTAGTCCTGGAGTAATTGATACACCAATGTGGGAGCAAGTTGATAGCCTTTTTGCTAAATTTGAAAATAAAGAAATCGGTCAAAAAAAACGTGAAGTAGCAAATGCAGTTCCTTTAGGTCACATGGGCGATCCTAAAGATGTAGCACGAGTTGCCGTATTTCTTGCTAGCAATCAATCAGAGTATATCACCGCACAGACTATCTGTGTGGATGGTGGAAATGTTTTGAGGTGATCTGATGTCAATTATGCACCCACAATTTGAAGTAGTTGACCGATCTAATAGATCAATTCGATATCTTGAGCATGGATGGCCGACAGATTTATGCAGATGGCATGCACATGAAGAGTATGAATTGCATCTAATAGTTGAAACTAGAGGAAAGGCGTTTGTTGGAAATTTTATAGGTACTTTTGAGCCTGGAAGTCTGTTCTTAACTGGACCAAACCTTCCACATAATTGGGTTACAGATAGTGTTTCTACAGAAAAAATAGAAATACGTGATATGTTGGTTCAATTTAGCCAAAAGAGCTTTGAAAAGTTGGCGGAAGGATTTCCAGAATTTGGAGGTATTCGTAAAATGCTAGACCTTGCTGCATCAGGGATATTATTTGAAGGATTCAATGCAACATTTGCTCGTGGCCACATGGAAGCAGTAAGAGATAATATTGGTCCTGAACGTATCTTAGCATTTATTAGATTTTTAGTACGCCTTAATGAACATGCTGAAAAAGTTACATTATCAGAAACTAAATTAGTAAATGCTGACGGTAACAGTAAATATGCGCGCATTGGCAATATAATTGACCATATTTTAGAAAACTTTGATGATGAATTAAATTCGGTTGATGCTGCTGAAATGGCGGCAATGTCTTTAACAACTTTTGGAAGAAATTTTTCGTCTGTTACTGGGCACAGTTTTGTTGATTTTGTAAACCGTGTAAGAATTGGTCAAGCATGCGGTATGCTTTACGCATCTGATGATCAAGTAACATCAATATGTTTTGATGTAGGTTTTAAAAATGTAGCAAATTTTAATCGACATTTCCTAAAAATTAAAGGTATGACCCCATCTGTTTACAGGGAAACTGCTCGAAAACAACTTTCAGATAAGATGGGCCCAGTTCTATGAATAATATTTCCTTGCCACATATTCATGCAACAAGTTATGATAATACTTCTTGTACAATAGGCGTTGTTCACTTAGGTTTTGGAGCATTTCATAGGGCTCATCAGGCGGTTTATATTGATGATTACATGTCAGTAACTAACGATTTTCGTTGGGGTATAGCAGCTGTTAATCTTCGAGAAAGTGAATCAAAACATTTTGAAAATACAGCCAAGGAAATAAAAACGAACAATGGTTATTTAATAAAATCTTATTCTTCTAATGGGCATGATTCTTTACGATTAGTACGTTCCCACATTGATTTTTATGACTGGATTAAAGATCAAGATATTTCACAAGATTTATTAGCATTAGAAACAGTACACTTAGTGACAATTACAGTTACTGAGAGTGGATATTATACAGATGCAAATGGAAAGCTAGATTTAAATGACTCAATTATTTTTGATGAGATAAATAATTCAAATCTCAAAACAGTTTATGGATACTTGAGAAATTCATTAAACAAGCGTGCTATCTCAGGTGGCGCACCTATAACAATAGCTTGCTGTGATAATATCCGACAAAATGGATTAATGCTTAAAGATAATTTAATTACATATCTGAGTGCTTGTAATGATCAGGAGTTAATAAGCTGGGTTAATAAAAATGTTTTTTTCCCATGCTCAATGGTTGATCGAATTACTCCACAAACATCAAACAAATTGAAGCAAGAATTGTCAGAATTATTGGGAAGTGAAGTATATTCTCCTATTATGGCAGAAGATTTTTCTCAATGGGTTCTACAAGATATTTCAAAAGGTATAATGCCTAAATTAGAAAATGTTGGAGTGACAGTAACTGGTAACATAGATCCTTATGAAGAAACAAAAATTAGAGTACTTAATGGTGGCCATACAGCATTAACATATCTAGCTGCACTAGAAAAAATTCCAACATTTGATGCTGCTATGAGAATTCCTCATTTGCTGGAACATTTTAGATCTTTTGAAATAAATGAAGTATTACCAGCTCTGAAATTAGACTTACCTTTTTCCAAGGATGAATATTTGGAAAAGATAGAGCAACGATTTTGCAATGAAGCTATTGGTGATACCGTATCGCGAATATGTTCGGATGGTATGGCAAAATTTCCAATATTTATAAGACCAACATTAGAAGGATGTTTTGAACAAGGAATTATACCAAATTTTGCTTTGAAGAGTATAGCAAGCTGGCATCAGTTTTGTTTACATGTCGCAGCAGGAAATATTGATTTTAAATATGTAGAACCTAATTGGGAATATTTAAAATCTATTATAGGAACAGATGATTTTATTACATGTCGCCAATTATGGGGTGACATACCAACTAATTATCCAGATTTTATTCAAAGTCTGCGTAAAGAAATTATTGAAATGGAGAAGAAATGGCCAGTTTAACACTTCGTGGTTTGCGAAAAAAATATGAATCTCTGGAAGTAATACATGGTGTTGATTTAGATATTGATGATGGAGAATTTGTAGTTTTTGTAGGCCCTTCAGGATGTGGTAAATCCACATTATTAAGAATGATTGCGGGCTTAGAAGATATAAGCAGTGGAACAGCTCAAATTGGAGATAGAATAGTAAATGATATAGCTGCTTCGAAGCGTGGTGTGTCGATGGTTTTCCAAACTTATGCTTTATATCCTCATATGACTGTATATCAAAATATGTCGTTTGGATTAAAACAAGCCAAAACAGATCCAAAAGAAATAGATATGCGTGTAAAAGAAGCAGCGGAAATTTTACAAATTACAGATTATCTGGATAGAAGCCCAAAAAATTTATCTGGTGGACAACGTCAACGCGTGGCTATTGGTCGAGCTATAGTTCGTGATCCAGAAGTCTTTTTATTTGACGAACCGCTATCAAATCTTGATGCTGCGCTTAGAGTCCAGACGCGTTTGGAAATAGCTAGATTACATGAACGACTGGGTGCCACAATGATATATGTTACCCATGATCAAGTTGAAGCAATGACACTTGCTGATAAAATTGTTGTTCTAAAAGATGGATATATTGAACAAGTTGGTACGCCGATTGATTTGTATGAGAGACCAAATAATGCCTTTGTTGCCCAATTTATTGGTAGTCCAAAAATGAATATTTTTTCTAATTCTGAAATTTCCAAAAATGCTAAGAAAAAATTACCAAACCTAAAAAAACATAATCTAGACCTTGGAATTAGGCCTGAGCATTTTGAACAATGCAATATCGAAGATGCTATGATATCAGGTAAGTTAGATTTGGTTGAAAATCTTGGCGAATATGCTCTTATTCATCTTACTTCTGAAAATGGTATGGAGTTTATTGTAAAGTCGAACAATTCGCCAAAGGAGAAAAAAGGTGATTTTTTGCATTTTACTGTTAGCAAAGAATTGGCTCATTATTTTGATAATGAAACTGGTAAAAGTGCCTTAGGAATTCAGTTTTAGGAGGTTTAAATGATACTTTGTTGTGGTGAGTCTCTAATTGATATGATTCCAATAGAAAATACTTCTAATGAAGTATCATTTACTCCTCTAGCTGGTGGAGCTATATTTAATACCAGCATTGCTCTAGGTCGGTTGAACGTTCCAGTAGGACTCATATCAGGTGTTTCATCTGACTTTTTGGGCCAAAAACTAGTAAATGAGTTGTCAAATTCAAACGTTAATACTGAATATCTTATAAGAAAAGATAATCCAACAACATTAGCATTTGTTTCACTTAAAAATGGTCATGCAAATTATACATTTTATGATGAAAATTCAGCAGGTAGAAGTGTAAATATTTCTGATATTTTAGATATACCAGAATCCATATCTACTTTATATTTTGGCGGTATAAGCTTATGTGTTGAGCCAGCCGCAAATGCTTATGAAAAATTATTCCACCAAGAAGTAAACAAAAAGATTACATTTTTAGATCCTAATATAAGAAAAGGGTTTGTAATTGATGAGGCCTCGTATCGTTATAGATTAGAAAAAATGATATCTTCTTGTGATATATTAAAAGTCTCAGATGAAGACTTAAATTGGATAATTCCTCTAGATATAGATATCAAATCTAAAGTTAATCAGCTTATTAAATTAGGAGCTAAAATAATTATTGTCACAAAAGGTGCAAAAGGAGCAAGTGCATTTTTTGAAAATGAATATGAAATTAAAGTTCCTGCAGAAAGTGTCGATATAATTGATACTGTAGGTGCTGGAGATACATTTAATGCTGGATTTTTAGCGAAATTAAGTCAGCTAGATTTGTTATCAAAAGAAAAAATAAATAATTTAAATCCTGAACAGATGACTAAAGCTCTTAATTATGGAGTAAAGGTTGCGTCTATTACGGTTTCTCGAAAGGGTGCAAATCCACCATTTTTAAATGAAGTTTAAATACTAGTTCCAATATTAACTTTAGTTTTAAGTTCTATTACGTTTTTAGCTTCGGACGCTCCAGGCAAGTTACGATTAAGTATCAAATCTGCTGCTTTTTTGCCTATATCAAATCTTAGTGAATCTGTTGTAGCTAACTTAATGGGTAAGCCTGATGTCATGCTAAGATTATTGAACCCTGCAATTGCTAACTCATTAGGAATTGATATTCCTGCTGAAATACAATGCATTACAGCACCCATGGCAATTACATCGGTTGAGCAATAAATACATTCTAGGCCTTGATTTCTGCTTAACATTTCTTTTGTGGAGTTTTTCCCTTTTTCCACAGTTGAGCCAGAAGTATAGTTTTCTTGATCAATTAATTTTATACCTTGCGTATTTAAACCATCTACAAAACCATTAAATCTTTTTGATGCACGAAAATCTAATGACATTTTAGTACCTAAAAAACCAATATTGCGGTGTCCTTTTTTGATAATGGCTAAAGCCATCTCATATCCTGCTGTATAATGGGAAATGCCCACGCATGAATCTATAATATCACCATCAGTATCCATTATCTCTATTATTGGAGTATTTGTATTTTGTAGTATCTTTTTAGCTTTTTCTGAATGTTCTAATCCAGCTACTATTAGTCCGCTTGGGCGCCACTCTAACATTTCGCCTATAACATCAGCTTCAGTGTCTAGACTGTAATCAGTTAATCCAAATACTGGACGTAATTTTGAAGGGTTTAATGACGCAGAAATTCCATCTAAAACTTCTGAAAAGACGTAACTTTTTACTGATGGTATAACAACTCCAACCAAATTAACTTTTTTTGATGCAAGGCTACCAGCAATTCTATTTGGCACATAGCCCAGTGCTGCGGCTGTATCCATTACTTTTTGTCTAGTTGTATTAGATACATCACTTGCATTCCTAAGTGCTCGTGAAGCAGTCATTTCACTTACACCAGCAGCAAGTGCTACATCTTTTAATGTTAAATTTGAGCTCATGATTATACTTTTAACCTATAGAGAAGAGAAGTCACGTAAGAATTAATATATTTAAAGATTGACTAAAATGTATATTTCCGTTAGCGCTAACGGTGATAAAATGAATTAATTGTTGAGGTATTTTTTATGACTTTAAAAGTTGCAATAAATGGTTTTGGAAGAATAGGTAGATCAGTATTGCGATCTATTTTTGAATATAATCATAATGATATGGAAATTGTAGCCATTAATGATTTAACTGAATTAAATACAATAGTTCATTTGCTAAAATATGATTCAGTTCATGGTAGGTTCAATGGCTCAGTTGAACCAGTAGATGGTGGTATAAAAGTAAATAATAAGTTCATTCGTATAACTGCAATTAGAGAGCCTGAAAATTTACCATGGGACGACATAGATGTTGCGATGGAGTGTACAGGGTTTTTCACAAAAAAAGCAGATGCAAAAAAATTAATTTCTGCTGGTGCAAAAAAAGTACTAATATCAGCGCCTGGAACAGATGTTGATAAAACAATTGTATTTGGTGTAAATGATGAACTATTAACTTCAAATGATTTAATAGTTTCAAATGGTTCATGCACAACTAATTGTTTAGCACCAATTGCTAAAGTTTTAAATGATTTAGCTGGTATTAGATCTGGATATATGACGACAATTCATGCATATACAGGCGATCAAGCTTTGCATGATGGAGATCATAAAGATTTATATCGAGCAAGAGCGGCTTCATTATCAATGATACCAACATCAACGGGTGCTGCACGTGCTATTTCTCTTGTTTTACCTGAGCTTTCTGGAAAATTAGAAGGAAGTGCAATACGCGTTCCAACTCCAAACGTATCTCTGGTGGATTTGACATATTTGCCTGAAAGGGATGTGACAATTGATGAAATTAATGAAGCTTTAAAATTAGCTTCAGAGGGAAGAATGAAAGGCATTCTTAGCTTTGAAACTGAAGCAAAAGTCTCTATAGATTATAATCATACAACGACTTCAAGTAATTATGCGCAACCACAGACTACAGTTACAGAGGGTGGGTTAATAAGAGTAGTTTCTTGGTATGATAACGAGTGGGGCTTTTCTAATAGAATGATTGATACAGCAAGAGTAATGGCTGGTTTATAAAGGGATTAAATTATGGTTTCAAAAACTATTCCAGTTAAGCCATTTGATTTAGTGATTTTTGGTGCAACTGGTGATCTAGCCAAAAGAAAAATTATACCAGCATTATTTAGAAGGTTTATTGCTGGACAGATACCTCCCGTATCACGAATAATAGGTGTTTCACGGCAACAATTATCAAATGAACAATTTAGCACTTTGATTTCTGGATTTATTAATGAATTTGTACCACCTGATGTATATGAAAAAAAAGACTTAATTGCTTTTTGTAAAATGGTATTTTTTACCAGTACTGATTTAAAATCTGATAAAGGTTGGTTAGACTTAAGTAAATTCTTTGAAATTAATTCACACGATATTAGAACATTTTATTTATCTATTAGCCCATCATTAATAGAGAGCTGTTCACAGAAGTTAAAAAACTTTGATTTAATTACAAAAAAGACACGAGTGGTTGTAGAAAAACCATTAGGAACAAATCTATCATCAGCGAGAATGCTTAATAAAACATTACGGAGTGTTTTTGACGAAAATCAAATATTTAGAATTGATCACTATCTTGGAAAAGAAACAGTTCAAAATTTAATGGCTCTTCGTTTTGCAAATGTACTATTAGAGCCACTATGGAACAACAATTATATAGATCATGTACAAATTACAGTTGCTGAAACTGGCGATGTTGATGGGCGAGGGGAGTATTATGATGATGTTGGCGCTATGCGCGATATGGTCCAAAATCATTTGATGCAATTATTATGCTTAATCGCTATGGAACCACCTGCACATTTTAATGCTGATGATATCCGTAATGAAAAACTAAAGATTATTAGGTCTATTCAACCAGTGGATATAAAAGATACTGTTAGAGGACAGTATATAAATGGTGAAAAATCTTTTAGAAATCATGTAAATAACAAGGATAGTAAAACAGAAAGTTTTGTTGCTTTAAAAGCTCATATTTCTAATTGGAGATGGGCTGGTGTTCCATTCTATTTAAGAACAGGTAAAGCAATGTCCAAAAAAGTTTCAGAAATTGTTATTGAATTTAAACCTTTAGCACATTCTATTTTTCCTGATCTAGGAAGAGACTATAAAAATAAGTTAGTTATAAGACTTCAGCCTGAAGAAGGCATTACTCTACATATGGGCGTAAAAGAACCAGGTCCAGGAGGCATGCGCTTGGTTAATGCACCTCTTGATATGACATTTGCTGAATTAGCGGGTCAAGTTGAGGCTATCGAAGCGTATGAAAGATTAATAATGGATACATGTCGTGGAGATCAAACGCTATTTATGCGAGGTGATGAACTAGAGGCTGCATGGAGCTGGATTGATAACATCATGAATGATTGGGATCTGTCAAAAAAATTACCATACGATTATGAGGTTGGAAGTAATGGCCCTAATCAAGCTGAAGAATTGTTATCTCGTGATGGTCGCAATTGGGAATAATTATAAAGTAAGCATTGTAGGATATTAAATGAAACTCAATCCAATTATACAGAATGTGACTGATAAGATCCAAAAAAGATCTGAAGTTTCGCGAGAATCTTACATTAATAGAATGAATGCTGCCAGGAAAGATGGTCCCAAGCGAGCACACCTTACTTGCGGCAATCAAGCTCATGCTTATGCGCCAGTCGTAGAAGATCAAGAAAGGTTGATTGAAGGTATTGGAGGCAATATTGGTATTATTAATGCCTATAACGATATGCTTTCTGCTCATCAGCCATTTCAAAAGTATCCCGATATCATAAAGAAAGTGGCTAGATTATCTGGCGGTACAGCACAAGTTGCTGCAGGGGTTCCATCAATGTGTGATGGAATTACCCAAGGTCAAACTGGCATGGAGTTGTCATTATTTAGTAGAGACGCAATAGCAATGTCAGCTGCAATTGGTTTATCTCATAATGTTTTTGATACTACTATATATCTTGGTGTTTGTGATAAAATTGTACCAGGAATGGTAATTTCGGCAGCTACTTTTGGTCACTTGCCAGCTATTTTTTTGCCAGCAGGACCAATGCCTACAGGGCAAAGTAATGACGAGAAAGCTAAAATACGCCAAGATTTTGCAGAAGGAAAAGCTGATAGATCAGATCTAATGGCATCTGAAATGGCGAGTTATCATGGTCCAGGTACGTGTACGTTTTATGGAACTGCAAACACAAATCAAATGCTCATGGAATTTATGGGGCTTCATTTACCAGGATCAAGTTTTGTTAATCCAGATACACCTCTTCGCAATGCTTTAACAGAATTTGGAACAAGCCATGCACTTTCAATTTCTGATTTGAGTTCAAATTATATACCTGTTTTTAATATCTTAGATGAAAAAGCTTATGTAAATGGAATTATTGGGTTGATGGCAACAGGTGGTTCAACAAATCTCTTGATACATCTGATTGCAATGGCACGTGCTTCAGGCGTACTTTTAGATTGGTCAGATTTTGCAGAAATATCAAAAGTTATACCCCTCTTGGCAAGAGTTTATCCAAATGGATTAGCTGATGTTAACCACTTCCATGCTGCAGGAGGTCTAGGTCTTGTTATATCAGAGTTATTAAGTGCAAACCTTTTACACAATGATACACAGACTATAATGGGAAAAGGTTTAGAAAAATATACTAAAGATCCAAAACTTATAGATGGAAAATTAGATTGGTATTCTGGTGTAACTAATAGTCTTAATTCAAAAATCATATCCAATATTTCAAAACCATTTCAAAATAGTGGTGGTTTGGCAGACTTAAATGGTAATTTGGGAAGTGCTGTTATGAAAATTTCAGCTGTTGCTGAAGAAAGGCGCAAAATTACAGCACCAGTTAGAGTTTTCAATAACCAAAAATCTGTCATCGATGCATTTCGAAACGGTGAATTTACAAATGATGTTATAATTGCTGTGCGTTATCAAGGGCCGCGCGCTAATGGGATGCCTGAATTACACAATTTAACCCCAAGTTTGTCTGTACTTCAGAACCGTGGATTAAAAGTTGCATTAATCACTGATGGTAGAATGTCTGGTGCATCAGGAAAAGTTCCTGCAGCTATTCACATGTCACCTGAGGCTTTAGATGGTGGGCCAATCTCATATCTTAAAGATGGCGATATTATAACTGTTGATGCAGTTGAGGGGATTATAAGTGTTGATAATGAAAAGATATTTGATCGAAAAGTTACACATCCTGATTTATCTGATAATGATTTTGGTGTAGGTCGAGAACTTTTTGATATATTCCGAAAAAATTCAGGCCCAGCTAAGTCAGGTGCTTCTGTATTTAACTTTTAGAAAGAAAGTAATATGCCTAAAATATCTGCTAAAGAAACGAGTGATAAAAATTTAGAAATATGTATGATTGCACCTGTCATACCTGTCTTAATAATAAATGAAATTGATAATGTAAGAAGTTTGGGTGAAGCTTTAGTTGCTGGTGGATTGCCTGTTTTAGAAGTTACATTAAGAACGCCATATGCATTAGAAGCAATTGCAGAAATGGCAAAAATTAAAGGTGGAATTGTTGGTGCAGGAACATTAATTACACCTAATGATGTTGTTAATGCAGTCAATGCTGGTGCAACTTTTGGTGTTTCCCCTGGTGCTACAGATCAATTAATTGATGCATGCCAAGATGCTGGCTTACCTCTTTTGGCCGGTTCATCTTCTGCGAGTGAAGCGATGCGATTATTAGAAAAAGGATACACTGTTCAAAAGTTTTTTCCAGCAGAAGCTGCTGGTGGTGCAACGTTCTTAAAATCGCTGTCTTCTCCATTACCTCAGATTACATTTTGCCCAACTGGTGGTGTCTCATTGTTAAATGCAAAAGATTATTTAGCTTGCTCAAATGTTAAATGTGTTGGTGGATCTTGGGTTGCACCAAATGAAGCTATTCTTAAGAAAGATTGGGATTTAATTGAACAATTAGCAAGTGAATCAGTCAAGGTTTTATCATGAATAATGACAAAAATTTTCAATGGGGTAATCTTTTTAAGAACTGGGACAGAATAAAAGAAAAACATTTAAAAGATATGTTTACTGAAAGCCCAAATAGGTTTGAAAAGTTTTCATTTTCTAAAGATGATTTAACTTTAGATTTTTCAAAAGAACGTATTGACGAAGATATCCTAAAAAATCTTATAGAATTAGCAAAATCGTCTGATATTGAAAAAGCAAGAACAGCAATGTTTAGCGGTGAACATATTAACAATACTGAAAACCGAGCTGTTATGCATGTTGCTTTGAGGGCAAATGCAGAAGATAACTACTCTATTGATGGGATATTAACATCAACTATTGTACATGACGTTTTGGACAGTTTCTTAGATTTTGCGGATAATATACGATCTGGAAACATTAGAAATGCTCGAGGTGAAACTTTTACTGATGTCATAAATATTGGGATTGGTGGATCTGACTTAGGACCAGTCATGTCTGTTAATGCATTGAAAGCATTTTCAAATAATGGTCCTAATTTACATTTTATTGCTAATATTGATGGAAATGACTTCCATGATACAACAGCTATGCTAGATCCAGCACGGACATTAATTCTTATTGCTTCAAAAACATTTACAACAATTGAAACAATGACAAATGCAGAATCTGCTAAACAATGGCTGTTAAGCTCTTTAAGTCAGGATGAGCTTTCTCTGAATATGGTTGCTTTGTCGACAAACTTATATGCTACAAAAGAATTTGGCATTAAAGATGATTATGTTTTTGGTTTTTGGGACTGGGTCGGTGGCAGATATTCTATGTGCGCTGCAATTGGACTGCCTATAGCATTGGCAATAGGCGCACGAAATTTCCGAGATCTTTTAGCTGGCTTTAGAGATATGGATATTCATTTTAAAGAAGCACCGCTAAATAAGAATTTACCAATATTATTAGCTCTAATTGGTATTTGGCGAAGAAATATAATGAACGCAACAACATTGGCTATAATGCCATATGATCAAAGACTAAATCGCTTTCCAGCTTATGTCCAGCAAATGGATATGGAAAGTAATGGTAAGTCTACTACAAGTGATGGTAACCTAGTTGATATGCAAACTGCACCTGTTATTTGGGGTGAATCTGGCACAAATGCTCAACATTCATTTTTTCAATTGCTTCATCAAGGAACAGATATAGTCCCAGTTGATTTTATAATTTCTGCAAAAGCCAATCATAATTTATTAGGGCATCATGAGAAATTAATATCTAATTTTCTAGCACAATCTGAAGCTTTAGCTTTTGGAAAGTCTAAAGATACTGTTATAAATGAAATGCTTGAACAAGGTTTTAATTACTCTGATGCACTAAAATTATCTCCTCATAGATCTTTTAAAGGAAATAGACCAAGTACTTCAATTATATATGAGAAAATGAATCCATTCTCTTTAGGAAGACTTATAGCTCTCTATGAACATAAAGTATTTGTACAAGGAGTTATTTGGGGAATAAACTCCTTTGATCAATGGGGGGTTGAATTAGGAAAAGTTGCTGCAGTTGATATAGGTAAAGTTATTGAGGGTGATGGATTAATATCTGACCTTCATGTGGCTACTCAACCCTTATTGAGGCAAATTTATAAGCTTCAAAAAAAATAATTTCTAATTAAGGCTTTTTTATAGAATATTGATTTATATAGATTTTTATATATGAATTTAATTTAGATATATCAAAACTTTGCAAATATTTATATTTTATATGGTACTTTTACGACTCTGTCGCAAAAGTATGCAAATTCGACTGAAAGTGTTTGCAATTATCCTTAATGAAATAATATAAGCTCATAAGAATAATCATTTCAGCCATCGTGCTGTTCTTTAAAGGATATCAAACATGAAAATGACAACAGAAGAAGCATTTGTAAAAGTATTACAAATGCACGGAATTGAACATGCATTTGGCATTATTGGATCAGCAATGATGCCAATTTCAGATCTATTCCCAGCAGCAGGCATTAATTTCTGGGATGCAGCTCATGAATGTAATGCTGGAATGATGGCTGATGGTTACACGCGTGCATCAGGCAAGATGTCTATGATGGTTGCACAAAATGGCCCTGGTATAACAAATTTTGTAACACCAGTGAAAACTGCTTATTGGAACCACACACCGTTATTATTGGTTACTCCTCAAGCTGCGAACAAAACTATAGGCCAAGGTGGGTTCCAAGAGATGGAGCAAATGAATTTATTTGCTGACTGTGTTGCATATCAAGAAGAAGTTCGTGATCCGTCACGCATTGCTGAGACATTAAATCGTGTTATTTTACAAGCAAAACGAGCTTCAGGGCCGGCACAAATAAATATACCTCGTGATTTTTGGACTCAGGTTATAGATATTGAATTACCTAAGATTGTTGAGTTTGAGCGACCATCAGGTGGAAAAGACGCTTTGCAACATGCAGCTGATCTTCTTTCAGAGGCAAAATTCCCTGTTATATTAAATGGTGCTGGTGTTGTGCTTTCTACTGGTATTCCAGCTTCTGCTGCACTTGCGGAAAGATTAGATGCGCCAGTTTGCTGTGGGTATCAACACAATGATGCGTTTCCTGGAAGCCATCCCTTATTTGCTGGCCCACTAGGATATAACGGTTCAAAAGCGGGTATGGAGTTGATATCTAAAGCTGATGTTGTCTTAGCTCTTGGAACAAGGTTAAATCCATTTTCAACACTACCAGGATATGGAATTGACTACTGGCCAAAAGATGCAAAAATTATCCAAGTTGATATTAATGCTGATCGTATTGGATTAACAAAAGATGTAACAGTTGGAATTGTTGGAGATGCTAAAAAAGTAGCAGAAGAGCTGTTGTCTAGTTTATCGGATCATGCGGGCGAAGCTAACAGAGCAGACCGAAAAGCTATGATAGCTAAAACAAAATCAGCTTGGGCTCAAGAGCTTACATCAATGGATCATGAAGATGATGATCCAGGCACCACTTGGAATGAGCGTGCTCGTTCAGATAAACCAGATCATATGTCACCTAGAATGGCTTGGAGAGCTATTCAGGCAGCTATGCCAAATAATGCAATAATTTCATCTGATATTGGTAATAACTGCGCTATCGGCAATGCATATCCTTCCTTTGAAGAAGGCAGAAAGTATCTAGCGCCTGGCTTGTTTGGACCATGTGGGTATGGGTTCCCAGCGATTGCGGGTGCTAAAATTGCACAACCGAATGTACCAGTAATTGGTTTTGCAGGGGATGGAGCATTCGGGATTTCTATGAATGAAATGACTGCTGTTGGAAGAGGTGAATGGCCTGCTATAACAATGGTTATTTTTAGAAATTACCAATGGGGTGCAGAAAAGCGCAATACAACACTATGGTTTGCAGATAACTTTGTTGGAACTGAGCTAGATGAAGATGTATCATATGCTGCTATAGCAAATGCATGCGGTTTAGTTGGAGTTCAAGCATCATCAATGGATGATTTAACTGACAAACTGGATGCTGCTGTTAAAGCTCAAATGAATGAAGGAAAAACCACATTTATTGAAATAATTCTTAACAAAGAGCTAGGTGAGCCATTTCGTCGTGATGCAATGAAAGCCCCTGTGTCGGTTGCTGGAATTTCAAAAAATGATATGATCCCTCAAAAAGGTGCATAATCTGTGAATATCAAAAATAAATTTATTAGCGGGGCAGATCCAATCTGTCCCGTTGATTTTTTAGAACGAGCTCGATTAGGAAATTCTCCTAGAGTAGCAATTGCTAGAGCAGGGGCTCCATTACCAATGCGAGCAGCTCTTGAAGCCACAAATGAAGGTATAATGGTACCAATTTTTGTGGGTGAAGTTGATGATATACTATTAGAAGCTAATGAATTATCATGGGATATCTCAAATTATAAAATAATTGATACGAATGGTGAGATTGAAGCTGCTACTGTTGCTGCAAATTTATGTGGTAAAAATGAAGCAGATGTTCTTATGAAGGGGCAATTGCACACTGATGTCTTTATGAAAGCTGCGCTTAATAGGGATGCTGGATTAAGAGTGGGTTCAAAGTTTGTCCATTTATTCGCTATGAGTCATCCTGATGGAGGTTCTCCAATTGTAATTTCTGATGCTGCTGTAAATGTTAATCCAGATATTGAAACAAGAAAAGATGCAACACGATCTGTTGTTAAATTACTTATTGCGCTAGGTGTTGAATGTCCAAGAATAGCTTTTTTAAGTGCAACCGAGTCAGTAATTCCATCTGTGATAAGCTCTGTTGAAGGTGCGGAACTATCTGATTGGGCAAAAAATGAAATATCTAACGCTCACTTCTCGGGGCCACTTGCGTTAGATCTAATAATATCTGAAAAATCATGTAAAATTAAAGGTATAGTAGATGACCCTGTTGCAGGTTTTGCTGATGGCATTATTGTTCCTGAGATTGTTTCAGGAAATACGCTATTTAAATCTATGGTTTATATGACTGGTGCTTGTGCAGGTGGAATTGTTGTGGGTGGCAAGGTTCCTATACTTTTGACAAGCCGCGCAGACAGTTCTGCAGCAAGATTATCATCAATATCACTTGCATCTATTTGGTCAAATGCAAATTAATATTAAAAAACTTTTATTATAACTACAGACCACGAGATATAGCAGCAATTCCAGTTCGAGCAACATCAACCAATCCAAGTGGTGTCATCAGCTCTACAAAAGCGTCTATTTTTTCAGGAGTACCCGTTAATTCAAAAACAAAACTTTCCAGTGTTGTATCAACGACTGAAGCACGGAATATTTCAGAAGTTCTAAGAGCTTCAACTCTACTTTCACCACTGGACACCACTTTTACCATTGCTAATTCGCGTTCCACTGATGGCCCTTCAACCGTTAAATCGTGAACATCATGAACTGGAACCATTCTAGCTAATTGTGCTTTAATCTGTATAATGACTGAAGGTGTACCAGTAGTTACTATAGTAATTCTTGATAAGTTATCTGCATGATTAGTTTCTGCAACAGTAAGGCTTTCTATATTATATCCTCTTCCAGAGAAAAGGCCAATTACTCGAGCTAAAACACCAGCTTCGTTGTCTACAAGTACTGCTAAAGTATGTGTTTCTAATATATCGCTAGATGTATTTTTTAGGTTATAAGCACTTTTTTTTGAAGAACCTTTTTTTAATATTAAAGCATTCATATTTTTTCCTTTTACACATTTTAATAAAGTTAATGTAAGCCTATTTTTTGATTTTTTAAACCATTACAGCGCCACTGGAGTCTATCGCACCTTCAGTAGTATCATCCCCCATTAACATCTCGTTATGTGCTTTTCCTGATGGAATCATTGGAAAACAATTCTCATGTTTCTCTACTAAACAATCAAAAATTACTGGGCCATTATATTCTAACATTTCAATTATAGCATCATCCAGTTTATTTGGGTCCGAGCATTGAATACCTTTTGCACCAAATGCTTCAGCCAGTTTTACAAAATCAGGTAAACTTTCAGACCACGAACTGGAGTATCTTTCACCATGGAGTAGTTCTTGCCATTGTCGAACCATTCCTAAACGTTCATTATTCAATATGAACTGTTTTGCCGGTAAGTTATACTGAGTGCATGTACCCATTTCTTGCATATTCATCAGCCAGGATGCTTCACCCGCAACATTAATTACTAAACCATCTTTGTGCGCAACTTGCACTCCTACAGAAGCAGGTACACCGTAGCCCATAGTTCCCAATCCGCCTGAAGTCATCCAGCGATGAGGATCTTCAAAACCTAAATATTGTGCAGCCCACATTTGATGTTGGCCAACTTCAGTTGTAATAAAGCGGTTTGGATGATCTTTTGTGTGGTATTCAAGCCTCTCAAGAGCATATTGTGGTTTGATAACAATATCTGAGTTTTTATAAGATAAACAGTTTCTGGCTTGCCATTGATTTATTTGTGACCACCATTCCTTAATTTTTGATGAATTTGTTTTATTGCCACGAGATTTCCAAACATTTAGTAGATCTTCTAAAACACAAGCAACATCTCCTAAAATTGGAATGTCTACCGTTATCACCTTATTAATAGAAGAAGCATCTATATCGATATGAGCTTTTTTTGAATGAGGGCTAAACTTGTCTAATACACCAGTAATGCGATCATCAAAGCGTGCACCAATATTTATAAGTAAATCGCATCCATGCATAGATAAATTTGCCTCGTACGTTCCATGCATTCCAAGCATACCGAGCCAGTTTTTTCCAGACGCTGGATAAGATCCTAATCCCATTAGTGTGGATGTAATTGGAAAATTAGTTTCTTTAACTAGTTCTCTAAGTAACTGACTTGCTTTATTGCCTGAATTTATAACTCCACCACCAGTATAGAAAACAGGTCTTTCTGCTTTTTCTATCATTTCAACAAGCTCAGTTATTGCATTTATATCACCTCTTGTTTGTGGATTGTAGTGACTTATTTTTGCTTTTGTTTTTTCTGTATATGCTCCAGTAGCAAATTGTACATCTTTTGGAATATCAATCAAAACTGGCCCAGGTCGTCCAGAAGTTGCTATATGAAATGCTTGGTGTATCGTTTCTGATAGCTTATCTGTTTCTTTCACTAACCAATTATGCTTTGTACAAGGGCGTGTAATGCCTACAGTGTCTGCTTCTTGAAATGCATCAGATCCTATCATGAATGTAGGTACTTGACCTGTTAATACTACCATTGGAATAGAATCCATTAGTGCATCAGTCATGCCAGTTACTGCATTTGTTGCACCAGGTCCCGAAGTCACTAAAACTACACCGGGCTTTCCCGTCGATCGAGCATATCCTTCAGCCGCATGTGTTGCACCTTGTTCATGTCTAACTAGAATGTGTTTTATATCATTTTGTTGAAATATTTCATCATATATCGGCAATACAGCGCCACCAGGGTAGCCAAATATTGTATCTACACCCTGATCCTTGAGTGCTTGAATTACCATTTGTGCACCAGTCATAGTTTTAGTCATTATAAAATTTGCTCCATATCAAGCGTAAAAGCTATTCATTAGGAAGAATAAGTTTTAACATTAAACGCTTTTGTCATCTTAAGTTTTTATACAGTCAATTTTGCACATTATTGGTATGTGTAGTTTGGTCAAGCGGAAAAACATAAAATAGTATAATTATTGTAATTTTATTACAATAATTATACTTAAACGTAATTAAAATTCATAAATATCTAAATAAAAGAATTTATATTACGTATATTTAGCAGTTAGAGGTAGTTGTAATTGTGAAACTTGATCTAATATAGTTTTATCAGAGCCATTAAATATATTGGTGTCTATCTTTGAGGTTTCATTAAAATTAATCCACTTACCGTCTATGAATAATTCAAGAGCTGTAAATTTGGATTTATAATCCATTTTTTTGCTACCAGGAACCCAGTAGCCTAAATAAAGATACTTCAAGTCCATATTCAAAGCTATATTTATATGATCAAGTATCATAAATTTTCCTAGGCTAAATTTATTTAATTCTGGATCAAAAAAAGAATATACCATTGACAACCCATCATCTAAAACATCAGCCAAACTTACACATTCTAACTTTTGTCGACCATTTTTAGTTTTTGAGTTATATTCAATAATTTTTGTATTTACTGGCGTTTCTTCTAGCATTGATGAATATTCAAATATTGACATCTCTGACATTCCACCATCTGAGTGTCTGGCATTTAAATATTTATTAAAAAGCTCGTATTGCTCATCTGTTGCCAAAGCTGAATGATAGTTTCTTGATAAATGACTATTTTTATTCAAAATTCTTTTTTGAGATTTTGTCAATTTAAAATCTTTAATACGAATTCTTGCTGATATGCATGCGGAACAATCAACACATGCAGGACGGTATAAAACATTTTGAGAACGTCTGAAACCTTGGCAAGATAATGTGTTATTCAATGCCTTGCCATTATTATTGTTTAAACCTGTAAAAAGTTTACGTTCGGTACGATTATCTAAATATGGACAAGGTTGTGGTGCCGTAACATAGAATTGTGGTTCAAGTGGAAAGCTGTGTTTCATTTCATTAGATTATCAAGAGCTAATAAAATTATCAATTATATTTAATTTTACCTAGAAAATATTTTTAAAAAATATTTTCTAGGTATAGTCTTGTTAAATAATATCATAATCCATATTAGTTTAAAAATGATTATTATAAAAAAAACACAAGAACTAAAAGATTTTTGTAAGAAGTGTTCAGCATATGAATATGTAACTTTGGATACAGAGTTTTTACGAGAACGAACTTATTATTCAAAACTTTGCCTTGTGCAAATGGCGCATCCTGGAAATTCTAAAGACTCAGCAGTTTTGATAGATCCATTATCACCAGATTTATCTCTAGATCCATTATATGAGCTATTTAAAGATCCTAATGTAGTAAAAGTTTTTCATGCTGCAAGGCAAGATTTAGAAATATTTTTTGTAGATAAAAAGATAATCCCGTTTCCATTTTTTGATACACAAGTCGCTGCGATGGTATGTGGATTTGGAGAGCAGGTGGGATATGAAAAATTAGTTAGATCAATTTGTAATGAAGGTCTTGATAAATCATCTCGCTTTACCGACTGGTCGGCTAGGCCTTTGTCTTCGCAGCAAATGCAGTATGCAATAGGTGATGTAACATATCTAAGAGAAATATATGAATTTTTATCAAATAAAATTAATAAGAATGGCAGACAAGCATGGGTTGAGGAGGAACTAAGTATACTAATGGATCCAGAGACGTATATTGTTGATCCTAAATTTGCTTGGCGAAGAGTGAAAACTCGCACTAGCTCGTGGAAAATGTTAGCAGCTATTTCTGAACTAGCAGAATTTAGAGAGAAGTACGCACAAATAAAAAATATTCCACGTAATAGAGTATATAAAGATGATTGTATGATGGAATTAGCAGCTACTCGACCAAAAAATTTAGATGATCTTAATAAATCAAGGTTATTATTACGTGATGCACGAAAAGGGCAGATTGCTGAAGGAATACTAAGTGCAATAAATCTTTCAGATAAATACACCTCAAATGATGTGGAACGACAAGCTCCTCAAAAGGAAAAAACGCAAGGTAAAGAAGGTTTATCAGAGCTGTTAAGAGTTCTTTTGAAAGCAAAGGCTGAACAATTTGGTGTAGCAACAAAGTTGATAGCAACCTCAGCTGACTTAGATCGAATAGCTGGAGGTGAAATGGAGTTAAATGTCTTTAAGGGATGGCGTAATGAAGTTTTTGGCCATGATGCAATGCGTCTACGCGAGGGTAAAGTTGCATTATCTGCAAGTGGCAAGAATGTCCTTGTTGTCGATATTTAGATTAAAGATATATATATAATTAAATCAAAATAATGTTGGATCCTAATGGCTATTACTTTTACTGAAATTTCCGAAACTTTTGAATTATTAGATGATTGGGAAGAAAAATACCGATATGTAATAGAACTTGGAAGGGATTATGAAGCATTAGATGAAAAACTAAGGACTGATGCTTTGAAAATTGATGGTTGTGCTTCACAAGTATGGTTATTGCCACATGTGCAAGAGGGTAAGTTTCGATTTGATGGTGCATCTGACGCTATTATAGTAAGCGGGTTAGTTTCGATATTGTCTGTACTTTACAATGGTAACACTGTAGAAAAAGCAAAAGAAATCAATGCTCTGAAAGAATTTAATGATCTTGGATTAGGAGCAAATTTGTCAACACAAAGGTCAAATGGCTTAAATTCTATGATCAAAAGTATTCAATCATATCTTTCATCTGTTTCATAATCATTATGTGTTTTTTTCCAATTTCATAATCTATATTTTTTATTAATTTAGTATATATCCTTAAATAATATTCATTTGTTAATTTAAGGGCATTATATGTCAAATATCATTGCTGATATGATTTCAGAAAAAGGCTTCTTGTTGGCAGATGGTGCAACTGGAACAAATCTTTTCAATTTAGGCCTTGAGGCTGGTGAACCACCAGAGTTTTGGAATTTAAATGAACCTGACAAAATAAGATCGCTATATCAAGGTTCTGTTGATGCAGGTAGCGACTTATTTCTTACAAACTCTTTTGGAGGAAATGCCTCAAGATTAAAATTGCATAATTCAGAAGATCAAGCATATGAATTGTCTTTTGCCGCATCTAAATTAGGTAGAGAAGTTGCAGATAAATCAGGTCGAAATGTTCTGGTGGCTGGATCTATTGGTCCAACTGGAGATATAATGGGCGATGCTGGCTGGTTGAGTCATAACGATGCAGTAAAAGTGTTTCAAGTTACAGCGCAAGGATTAATAGACGGTGGTGCGGATGTTCTTTGGCTTGAAACAATTTCAAGCCCGGAAGAATATATTGCTGCATCAGAAGCTATTGAAAGCATAAATGCACCATGGGTAGGAACTATGAGTTTTGATACTGCTGGAAGAACTATGATGGGTGTTACAAGTCATGATATGTCAAATCTAGTAAGAAATATGCAATATGGACCCATAGCATATGGCGCAAATTGTGGGGTTGGAGCATCTGATTTATTACGAACAGTTTTAGGTCTTTCTGAAAAATCTGATAGACCAATTATAGCTAAAGGAAATGCTGGGATACCAAAATATATTGAAGGCCACATTCACTATGATGGAACTCCTGAAGTAATGTCAGATTATGCTCTTTTGGCACGAGCTTGTGGTGCTTCTATTATTGGTGGTTGCTGTGGAACGATGCCAATACATTTAAAAGCAATGAGATACGCACTTGATAATAATCCAGTGGGAGATGTACCAAGTTTAGATCAAATATCAAAATCTTTAGGCCCTTTTTCTTCAGAAACAGACGGTACAGGCGATGGTCCAAAGCCCGTTAGAGTCCGCCGTGGTCAGCGTAAATAAAATACATTTTGGTCGGTGTAAGAACTGGTTTTGTCGCAAACTGTAGAGAATAAATTATAGAAAATTACCAGATTATAAATAACTTTAGTTTTGTAAATATGGAAGTGAATATCATGTTAGATGAGCAAGAAATTATATTAGCAGATTTAAGTGATGAAGAATTAACA
Source organism: uncultured Amylibacter sp. (assembly GCA_905182285.1). Taxonomy (GTDB): domain Bacteria; phylum Pseudomonadota; class Alphaproteobacteria; order Rhodobacterales; family Rhodobacteraceae; genus Amylibacter. The sequence goes on from CAJJAY010000022.1 coordinate 24,879, forward strand.
TTGCAAATGCATGATGACTTGTATGATGGGATGAAAGAAGAAATAGCAGAATCTGTAAATATTCTTCTTAATCGAGGTTGGATGCCTTACGATGTACTTACAAAAGCCTTGGTTGAGGGAATGCGTATTGTTGGGATTGATTTTCGCGATGGTATACTTTTTGTGCCTGAAGTTTTACTAGCAGCAAATGCTATGAAAGGCGGTATGGCAATATTAAAACCATTATTAGCTGAGACTGGCGCTCCTCGTCTTGGAAATATGCTTATTGGGACTGTAAAAGGAGACATTCATGATATTGGCAAAAACCTAGTCACAATGATGATGGAGGGTGCCGGTTTTGAAGTAAAAGATCTTGGCATAAATAATCCTGTAGAAAATTATGTTCAAG
>CAJJAY010000023.1 GCA_905182285.1 uncultured Amylibacter sp.
CTCTTTTTTGCAAAAAATACAACTTTTTATCAATTCATACTCAACATACTGATTTATATACTCTTTTTATTCGTTTACATCCCAATATATAATCCAATTCATAGCAATATATTCACTTTTATCTTAAAAAAGCGATTTAAAAACGTATTTCAATGGATAATATGTATCGATATGATCAATATTTAATAGAATTATATACTTAATCTCTACGAACTTTTGTGATTCTATATAAAAGTAAAATAATTATTACTATACAGTAAACAATTGGTTCAATTTGCCAGGTTTTCGTTAGAAGTAAATAGTGCAAAGCACCACCTACTCCAATTAAGTAAATTAACTTATGCAGATGATTCCATTTGCGAAGTCCTAATTTTCTAATGGATAAATTATTTGAAGTAATAGCTAAGAAAAACATCAAAATAGCGGAAATCATACCTAAAGTAATATATGGCCTTTTCACGAGATCCACCCACAACTCATTCATATTAAGACCTTGGTCTAAGATTACATATGATGAAAAATGTAAACAAATATAGAAAAAAACCATTAGGCCAAAAGCTCTGCGAAATTTGATTAAATTAATTTTTGTCAAATCTCGAATTGGGGTTATCAACAATACAAGTATTAATAACTTAAAACCGATTTCGCCTACTTTACGTTCATAAGTTCGTATTGGATCTGGTCCTAATTGATTAGTTAATAATAAATAAGTAATATAAAAGGCCGGAAGTGCTAATAGAATGTATAAAACCCAAATTGGTAGCTTCATTAATAAACCATTTAGTTTTTTTACATTTTTCATAATATTGTTTAAATTAACCTAGAAGCTTTTGGTCTTTATAAAAGCTATTAAAGTTAGATGTCTATCTTGGATTTAAATATAACAAGTTTATAATTATCGCCCCTTAATCCAATCTAATGTACTATACCAAATTATAACAAATGGTAAAAACCAGGGTCGACCATTAAAAAGTGGAATTTTTTGTGGAGGTTCTGAATAAAAAATAGTTTTTTGTGTGTGCTTCTTTAAAACTTTTTGCGCTACTTTTGTCCCTATCCAGGGGGCCCAAACTGTACCAGAACCACAATATCCACAAGCATATAATATACCATCTTTTTCAAAAATACTTGGCATTTGCTTTCTTGTGAACCCTACTTTTCCTGCCCAATGATATTCAACTTTCACGTTACTAAGTTCAGGGAAGATTTTTACTAAACTATTGGATAAACTTTTTGCAGCACCATAAGGATTTTTTCCAACTAAAACATCCCGACCGCCTAGTAATATACGCTTTCCATCTGGACTAGGTCTATAATATTTTCCCATATATTTACCTTCCCCAAATGATCCCATTCTTGGCATTAATTTTACCATAATTTCAGGTGATATTGGTTCAGTTGCAATTATCCTACTGGTTATAGGTATAATTATTTTACGAAACCATTTGTTATTTGTTTTATCATAAGCGTTTGTAGCAACAACAATCTTATCACACTTAACATGTCCTGCAGCTGTATTTACATTTCTATGGTCAATTATGTTATGTATAGCTGTATTTTCGTGAATTACTGCGCCATATGAAATTGCTACTCGTAATAATCCATCTAGGAATTTTACTGGGTTAATATTTCCAATATCATTTCTTAATGTGCCACCGTGATAGATCTCTGACTGAATTACTTTATGTTGATCATAGCGATTTAATATCTGAATATCATTGCTAAGTATTTTTCTTTCAAAATCAGCAAGATATTTCATCTGATCAAAATCTTTTATTGTCATTGCACCTGTAAAATGACCGTTATATTTCAAATCGCACTCAATGCACTCTTGTTTGATAAACTCCTGCAATTCCTTACGAGCATTTATTCCTTCAATATAATACTCAGTACCTGCTTTCATACCCTTCGATTCAATTAAGCTCTTCAAAGAAAATCTTAAATTACCACTTAAAATACCAGCGTTTAAACTAGATGCACCGGAACCGACTTGAGCTACATCAAATACCTGAACAAACTTCCCAGCCTTTGCCAACTTAATAGCAGTACTCAAACCTGTGTATCCAGCGCCTATTATTACCGCATCACAGTCTGATTTGACTGGAATACTTTTATATCTGAGCCGTTCTACATTTGAAGACCAATATGGTATATTTTTAATCATAAATTAATAATATCAAATAAATTTAACTAATATATCAAAATTATGATATTTAATTTATTTTAGAACTTATATTTAATAATATTTTCTAAGATCCATTCCTGAATATAAATTCGCCACTTCTTTACCATATCCATTAAACATAGGTGTGTCTCTCTTGGAGCCGTTAAACAATGGTGTTCCTAGTTTAAAAATACTCCCACCAATTACGCGCTCCCTAGCTTGGCTCCATCGAGGATGATCAACATTAGGGTTAACATTTGAATAAAATCCATATTCTTTGGGGGCTAATTTATTCCAGGTAGTTTCAGGTTGAGTGTCTGTTAGGGTAATTTTAACAATAGATTTTATTGATTTAAACCCATATTTCCATGGAACTACTAAACGCAAAGGCGCACCATTTTGATTAGGTAGAGATTCTCCATACATTCCCGTTGCAATCATTGTTAGGGGGTTAATCGCTTCATCTAATCGTAGACCTTCAACATATGGCCATGGAAATCTTGGGTTTGAACCAATGCCAACCATTTCAGAAGGTCTATATAAAGTTTGAAATGCTACATATTTTGCATTAGATCGTATCCCTACTTTTTTAAATATTTCACTGAGTGAAAAACCAATCCAAGGCACAACCATTGACCACGCCTCAACACATCGAAAGCGATAAATTCGTTCTTCTAATGATATTCCAGAAAGTAAATCATCTAAATTATAATTACCTGGCTTATCAACTAACCCATCAATCTCAACACTCCATGGCTTTATTTTCATCATGCTAGAATTATTTTTTGGATCGTTCTTTCCAGTGCCAAATTCGTAGAAATTATTAAAACTCGTGGCATCTGATTTTGAAGTAACTTCAGCATCGACTTTATATTCTGTCTTTTTATATTTTAAAATATCAGCTTGGACACTTTTTGAAAGGCTAGAAAAAATACCAACAGCAGAAGCACCCGCAATTAATTGTCTACGGTTTAAGAAATCTACTTTTGAAGTGATATCAGAATATTTTAAATTATTATTGTATGGTGACATATTTCAAATCCCGTTTTATTTGTATCTGTCTTAAAATAAAAAAATATCAAATATAATTAAAAAAATATTTTTTAGCCATTAGATTTAATATAAAAATACAAAAGTATGCTAATTAAAATAATTCCTGGGACACCCAGGAAGCGCCTTATCAATCCTAAAAGTACTGTACGCATTAAAAAACCCATGTAGTATATCTAAGCTTTTTATAACAACATTAAAAGTAAAATATAAAATTAATGTTCATCTAAATGCATTGAAATTACACAACTATGATTGACACATCCTATCATATTGCCCAAATAACATAAAAAGTTTTTGGAGCTTTAAAAATGAATGCCGATGATCGCTTAATCGTTGCCCTCGACGTACCAAACCTTTTGGATGGAGGGAAAATTATTGATATTTTAGGTGATAGTGTATCATTTTATAAAATAGGCTTAGGAATGCTTACTGGGGGCGGTTTAGCCCTTGCAAACGAACTCAAAGATAATGGCTATAAAGTTTTTTTAGACATGAAATTTTTTGATATAGGTGCAACTGTTGAGAAAGCTGTATTAGGAATTTCTCAATATAATTTTGACTTTTTAACAGTGCACGGAGACCCTCATGTAGTCAGAGCTGCTGTGAAAGGCAGAGGTGATAGTTCCACAAAAATCTTAGCAGTCACAATTTTAACATCATTAGATCGTAATGATCTTGATGAATCTTTAATAAAAAGTGGCCGAATAACTGATCTTGTTACAGAGCGTGCAAAAAATGCATTTAAAGCTGGAGCGGATGGGGTAATAGCCAGCCCTCAAGAAGCAGCATTAATTCGTGCACTGCCTGAATCTCAAGGAAAATTAATTATTACACCAGGTGTGCGCCCTGATGGTTCAAAAGTAGGTGATCAAAAAAGAATTACAACTCCAAGTGAGGCTATTAAAAATGGTGCAGATCATATAGTAATTGGTCGTCCAATTTGGGCATCCAAAGATCCATTAAGCGCAACTAAAGAAATATTAAACGAACTAAAAAATATATGACATCAATAAATACTAAAGTAATCATTTGCTTTCATAAAAATAATGATAAACTTTATTAATGAAATCCATCTGTAGAGACTGTTTAAGAAAAATAAATGAAAAAGTATTAAGGTGTCCAAATTGCTCTAGCCCTCGTGTTTTATCGCACCCAGAGCTATTTACTTTAAGTACTGCCCATATTGATTGTGATGCATTTTATGCAAGTGTAGAAAAGCGAGATAATCCTGACCTTAAAAACAAACCTTTGATTATTGGAGGTGGTAAAAGAGGTGTGGTTTCTACAGCTTGTTATATTGCAAGAATAAAAGGCGTTCGATCAGCTATGCCAATGTTTAAGGCACTAAAACTCTGCCCTGAAGCTGTAGTCGTTGCACCTAGAATGGATGCATATGCAAAAGCTTCAAAAGAAATTCACGATTTAATGAATAATCTTTCACCCTCAATTGAACCACTATCTTTAGATGAAGCTTTTATAGATCTAAAAGGTACAGAAAAGTTACATGGAGAACCCCCTGCACTTTCAATGGCACGGTTGGTTCAACAAATAGAACAAAAGCTGAAAATATCAGCATCAATAGGCCTTTCGTATAATAAATATTTAGCAAAGCTTGCTTCTGATCTCGATAAACCACGTGGTTATTCTATTATTGGTAAGGCAAAGATTGAAGAATTTTTAGCTCCAAAAAATATAGGTTTAATTTGGGGTGTTGGTAAAGTTGCTCAAGCAAAATTAGAGCACGATGGGATTAGAACATTTGCAGACTTACAACGTCGTGAACATCAAGAATTAATTGATAAATATCAAAATATGGGTGATCATCTTTGGCATCTATGTAGAGGAATAGACAATAGAAATGTAATCTCAAAAAATGTAGTAAAAAGTATTTCCAACGAAACTACATTTTCTATTGATACAAATGATATTAAAAAACTAGATGGCCATATATGGCGGCTTTCAGAAAAAGTATCGCAACGTGCAAAAAAGAAAAACCTTCTTGGCCATGTAATTACTTTAAAAGTTAAAACAAGAAACTTTAAAACAATATCAAGACGTAAGACACAAAGAGAACCCACACAAATTGCAGAGAGTATTTATACTGAAGTGCGCAGAATGTTAGAGCAGTTAGCGAACGAAGGCCCTTTCAGATTAATTGGAGTAGGAATTAGTCAACTTATAAACGCAGATAGTATTGATCATTTAAATGATTTTTTAAAATTAGATGAATCAAAGAAAGCTGACGCAGAAAGAGCAACAGATTTGATAAAAGAACGCTTTGGTAAAAATGCAATTTTAAAAGGACGTAGCTTGAGGTAGCGATTTATTTACCTACCAAGATAATGTCTTTGATAACTTTAGTTAGTTTATTTTGTAGGCCTTTAAAACTTTCAGATTTTTCTACTATTCTCTCATCTAGATATAGGCTGCGATCTATTTCAATCTGGATAGCGTGTTGGTTCATTGATGGGTGTCCATAATTTTTTAATATATAAGCACCAGAAAATGGAATGTTGTATGAAACAGTAAAACCATAATCTTGAAATACAGACCTAATTTCATTCATTATTTTTGCTGAACATGATGAACCAAATCTATCCCCCAATACCACATCTGGAATTTTACCATCTGATTCCTTAGCACTATACGCAGACCCTTTTGGCATTGAATGGCAGTCAATTAAAATTACTTGCCCAAACTTTGATTTTGTTTGTTCTAAAATTTCTTTTAATTTATTATGATAAGGAAAATATGATTTTTTTAATCTCGAATTTGCCTGTTCAAGTGTAATTTTACCTGATTGTATATTACGGCCCCGAGAAACAATTCTTGGTATAACACCAAGTCCTGATATAACCCTTGGGTTTAATGAGTTCTTATTTACCCCTTTTATTATAGCACTATCTAACTCATCAGACTGGCGATTTAAATCCACGTATGCTCGAGGAGTAACTGCAGCTAATAGAGGCGCACCATATTCTATAGCACAAGAAAAAAGGTCATCTATATACGCATCTTCAGAAGCACGTATTTCCGGCTTTTCTAATAAGGTGTCCGCCAAAAATGATTCTGAATAATTTCGCCCACTGTGCGGAGAACTAAATACCACAGATGTTGTTTGGATTTTAGGCTTTTTCAAAATATAAGATTCATTAATCATTTAAGTAAGTTACATGTAAAAAAATAAAAAATAAAACCCTTTTAACAAGGGTCTTGAATACATTTGATTAACCTTCTATAGAAACAACTCGCAGGAGACATTTTTTTTGTGTCTCTTGATCTTTTGGGGGCGTATAGCTCAGCGGGAGAGCACTTCGTTGACATCGAAGGGGTCACTGGTTCAATCCCAGTTACGCCCACCAACCAGCCCATATGGGCTAATTTAAACTGGCGCATCGCTTTTGTGATGTGCGAAAAAGGAGAAGGCCCATGAAGGTCAAAAGCTCACTTCGCTCGCTAAAAGCGCGCCACCGCGACTGTCGTGTTGTGCGCCGCAAGGGCCGTGTATATGTTATCAATAAAACTCAGCCTCGCTTTAAAGCACGCCAAGGGTAACATATAAGAATACGAGATCTCAAAGCCGCTTTTCAGCGGCTTTTTTCGTTTTAATTCAATGATAAGATCTATATTATTATGTAATTAGTTAAATCAAAACATTTAAAAATGTTTATTATTTAAATTTTCATATGAAAAATAACTAACCTTATTGTAATAAAGATATTCTAAAGCCTCTTATGTCAATTTTCAATTTCTGATTAATTTCATATAAAAGATGGTATAATCAATTAAAAATTAAATTATTTTTTTATACTATTGGCTGCAACTATTGCATCCAATAGTAGCCTTTTAAAAAATTAAAAGGTAGTTTAACAACAAATTATAATGTGAAATTAACATGATAAAATTTACTCTGCTGCCACCTGAGTTGTTTTTTCTACTTTAACTGCAGAAAATTTAAATTCTGGTATCTTCCCATAAGGGTCTAAAGCAGAATTAGTCAAAATATTTGCTGCTGCTTCAACATATGCAAAAGGTAAAAACACCATATCTTCTGATATAGCTCTATCCGCTCGCGCCATTACATCAATTGAACCACGCTTTGTCGTTAAAGTTAACATTTCTCCAGCCAAAACACCTAACTTTCTCAAAGTTTTGGGATGTAGAGAACAATTTGCTTCTGGCTCAACTGCATCAAGTACTTTAGCTCTTCTTGTCATTGAACCTGTATGCCAATGTTCTAATTGTCTCCCAGTAGTCAATATCATGGGATATTCAGCATCTGGAACATCATCAGGCGCAATGATTGATGCAGGAGTAAATTTTCCCCTGCCATCTAAGCGAGGGAAGCCATCCCCGAATACAATTGATTGTCCAGGATCAGTAGGGGATAAACTAGGGTAAGTAACTACACTTTCTTCTTCCAAGCGATCCCAAGTAATATTGTTTAATGATTCCATGTTTAGTTTCATTTCATCAAACACTTGTCTTGGATGCGTATAATTCCAATCTAAGCCACATCGCTTAGCAAGCTCTACTGTAATTTCCCAATCTTCTCGTGCTTCACCTGGTGCTTTTACAGCTGAGCGGCCCATTTGAACTTGTCGGTTTGTATTTGTAACAGTTCCATTTTTTTCTGCAAACGCTGATGCAGGAAATATAACATCTGCATAATTAGCTGTTTCTGTTAAGAATATATCCTGAACGACCAGATGATCTAATTTTGCCAATGCATCACGAGCATGTTCAACATCTGGATCAGACATAGCGGGGTTTTCCCCAAGGATATACATGGCTTTAATATTATCATTATGAATTGCTTCAATAATTTCAACCACAGTTAAGCCAGCTTCAGAACTGAAGTCCTCAGATTTCCAAACTTCCGTAAAGGCTGATCTGACACCATCATCCGATACAGGCTGATAATCAGGTAAGAACATAGGAATCATTCCTGCGTCAGATGCCCCCTGAACATTATTTTGCCCCCTAAGAGGATGCAATCCTGCTCCAGGCTTCCCTACATTACCGGTCATAAACGCAAGTGAAATCAAACAACGTGAGTTATCTGTACCATGTATGTGTTGTGACACACCCATACCCCAAAAAATCATACCTGCTTTTGCATTTGCAAATGTACGTGCTACATCACGAAGCATTTCAGCATCAATACCGCATATCGGTGCCATTTTTTCTGGACTGAAAGCTTTTAAATGTTCTTTTTGTGCTTCCCAATTTTCAGTGTATTTAGCAACATAATCATCATCATATAAACCCTCCTCAACAATAACGTGCATAATAGCATTTAACATTGAAACATCTGCACCAGGTCTAAACTGTAACATATGTGACGAATGACGTTTTAAGGCCTGACCACGCGGATCCATTACAATCAACTTTCCACCACGTTTACTAAACTGTTTAAAATATGTGGCTGCTACTGGATGATTTTCGGAAGGATTAGCTCCTATAACAATAGCTACATCTGCATTTTCAATTTCATTGAATGTTGCTGTTACCGCAGCAGATCCAACATTTTCCATCAATGCTGCGACAGATGAAGCATGACAAAGCCTCGTACAGTGATCAACATTATTATGTCCAAAACCTTGTCTAATAAATTTTTGAAATAAATATGCCTCTTCATTTGTACATTTAGCAGAACCAAAACCTGCGACTTCACGGCCACGGCCACGCAGACCATTAGCAGCAAAAGTTAGCGCCTCTTCCCACGATGCCTCTCGGAAATGCGTGGAAGGGTCTTCAGGGTTTACATTAAGCCCTTTTGGCGCACCATCTATTCTGATTAATGGCTTTTTTAAGCGGTGACTATGATCAATGTAATCAAAACCAAATCGTCCTTTAACACACAATCGATTTTCATTAGCAGGGCCATCAATACCGTCTACCCATTTTACTTTATCATCTTTTATTTTCAAACTTATTTGGCAGCCAACACCACAGAAAGGGCATACAGATTTGACCTCTCGATCAAAATCCATGCTGTCACCAACCTGTGCTTCATCCACACCAGTTGAAGGCATTAGCGCACCAGTTGGACAAGCCTGAACGCATTCACCACAAGCAACGCATGACGATTCTCCCATTGGATCATCCATATCAAACACAATTTTTGCATCATGCCCACGTCCCGCTAAACCAATAACATCGTTAACTTGTACTTCTCTACATGCTCGTACACACAAGTTACATTGTATGCATGCATCTAGATTCACGCTCATTGCAACATGACTGTCATCTAATAAAGGAATTCTATTTATTTCTAGCTCAGGAAATCTGCTTTCAGAAACATCTTCTAATTTTGCCATATCCCACAGATGAGATGACTTATCATGTGCTTTATCATTTGAAGGCTGATCTGTTAGTAATAATTCCATAACCATCTTGCGAGCTGATTTAGCGCGATGGCTTTCAGTTTTTACAACCATATCTGGTACTGGTGTTCTAATACATGACGCTGCTAGTGTTCTCTCACCATCAACTTCAACCATACATGCTCTACAGTTACCATCTGAACGGTAACCTTTTTTTCCAGAATGGCATAAATGAGGAATAGTTGTACCATGTTTTTTTGCTACTTCCCAGATTGTCTCACCGGGCTCCGCTTCAACAGAGTTACCATCTAAATTAAATTTAATTTTATCAGCCATTTGAAATCCTAATAGAAAATTAATATATTTTTATCATAAATGCACTTCAAATCCAAAGAAAGAACCGACATCAAAGGTAAATTTTACGCCTTGTAGCATTCAAATATTATTTTTTATTTTTTGATGAAAATAACCAAAAGTATAAAAAAGCTGGTAAGAAATTTGTTGCCCTAAATAGTAATGAAAACAAATATGGAAAATTTGTTTGGAAGTGGTTTTTTTTCATCGCACTTATAACATAATTTGCCGCCTCATCAGCTGACATTATAAATGGCATTTTAAAACTATTTTTTTCTGTCAGGCGAGTAGTAATAAAACCAGGATTTATTAACTGAACTTTTATTGTGGATTTATATAAATCAGCTTTAATATTTTCAGCCAAATGCATCATTCCTGCTTTTGAAGCACCATATCCAATTGCATTTGGAAGTCCTCGAAATCCTGAAAGGCTTCCTATCAAAACAATATGACCATAATCTTGATTTAAAAATTTTGGAATTACTAAGCCTAAAACCCTTGCGGCTCCAGTAAAATTAATAGCAATCATCTTCTCAACTTCATCAATATTCCAAGTAGCAGAATTCATTGGTGTATAATCGCCTGCTGCATAAATAATTCCATCTATTTTGCCGACTGATTTACATGCCTGCTTAACCCCGTCCATATCAAGAACATCAAACGCTAAGACTTTTGCTTTTGTTAAGTCAGATAATTCTTTTAATCTAACTTCATTCCTTGCACTAACTATAAGATCAGCTCCCATTTCTGATAATTGGAATGCTAGTGCACGCCCCAAACCTTCAGAAGCCCCAATAATCCAATATTTTTTTTTATAAAATTTCATGTATCAATTTTGCGCATATTAGCCACTAATTCACCAACTTTTATTCCAAACTTACGAAATTGTGATCTATTTATTATTGTTCCATTTTCCATTAGGTAAAGCCAATCAACGGTATTTAATACAAAACCTCCTGCAGATTTTGGTAGTTTAATTTTATAACATAACCGAACTCCACTTCCAGATTGCTTGCCTGCACCGATACCAATAATATCTGGGGCCGTAGCTTCAATTATTCCATTACTACCCATTACCTTCAGGTCCCAAATACGTTCTAATTTATCTCCGTTATCATAAGTGAAAGATTCAGTCATATGGCCAACATCACCCTCCCACTTTGCATGCATATAAGCAACAAACCTTGTGTTTACTTTTCCAAAAGGGCCATAGATTACACCCTCACAAATCATGTCTCCACATAGTCTTTCACGAATATCAAATTCAGTACCCTGATTACTATAATGACCAGGTTTCTGTGAAAGAAACCCAAATTTTATACTACATAACCAGGTTATAAAAACTGCAAATATTGTACCAAACAATATAGTTGAAAAATACAAGGTCATTTATATCTCCTTTAAATAATTAGATGAAAGCATCATCACAGCTCCAAGTTTTAAAATACAAGGAAGCCCTGCATAAAGTAATGTTAGTGCCCAAAGTGCTTTTGCTGTATTTGTTTCAATTGTTGAAAATCCAACCCAATCTAATGCGGGCAAAACGAAAGCTGCGGAAACAGCTAGTGTGAACTTAGCGCAAAAACTCCAGACTCCAAAAGCTTGCCCAGCATTCATACCAATATGATCAATTCTACGAGCAAAAACTGCAGGAAGAATTGTCATATCAGCACCCAAAGTAAACCCAGAAAGACAACAAACAATTGCAAAAGAAATATAATCTCCCGCTCCTAAACTAAGAACAAAAGCAAAAATACTAATCGAGGATAACATTGCAAATATTAATATTTTCCTTGGTGAAAAATATCTTCCTAAAATACCCCATATAGGAACAGATAATGCTGCTGCGATGAAAAATATCACAAGAAATAAACCCGCTGAAAATTTAGGTCCAAGACAATATTCAACATAAAACAAAAATAAAGTTGTTGTTACAGCAAGAGGCGCAGCATTCAATAAGGCAATAATTATTAACCTTCTTAAGACTGGGTCCTTAAATATTACCTTTAAATTACTATTTGGCAACAAACTTACATGCCATTCTTTCTTCATCAGAAAAATTGAAATAAATACAATTATTGTAAATGATATTGAAAACCAAGTCATATCATTTATTATTTCAAAATATTTAAAAACTGCAGGAAGAGCAGAGGCTAAACAAACTCCTATTAATCCACCAGATTCTCTCCATACAGCAAGCCTAATATGACCCTTTTCACCAAGAGTTTTTGCTTTCTGCACACCTTGCGAATAAAATAAAATTGATAAAACTGAAAAACTAGAAAACAATAATATCATCCATACAATAAACCAAATTAAAGGATCTCCAATTGCACTTACAGCAAATAAAGCCATCATTGAAAATGTAATTATCATCCCCATTATTAAAACTAATAATGAGTGCCACTTCCTCATACTATCTAGTGCACGGCCAATAAGTGGATCTTGGATAAAGTCTAAACACCTAAGAGCCAATAGAGTAAGCCCTATTAATGTCAGTGATATATCATAGTTGTCTAAAAAGAATTTAGGAGCATGCAAATAAATAGGCAAACCAGCAAATGCTAACATCCCAGAAAAAAAGCTATACCTAACTAATCCAAAATGCATTATTTTAGGCCCTGCAATCGAAGTGATCCTTCGATATCACGTGTATCATTACCAAGCCAAATACTAAAAAACTTACGCCTAATATCAAGTATTTCTAAATCACACTGTTTTGAACCATTGTAGAAAAATCTAACCTTATCTTTACTAAGCGATAAGGCTGTAATTCTGTCACCAGCCAATACATCAACAAAACAATTTGATAATAGTTTTCTTAAAGTTTTTTTATCTTGAGAAATTAATCCTTCAATTCGATCAATCTCTTTAATTGTAGATTTTATCAAAGTACTTGATTTAAAACTTCTCAAATATGATAAACTCAATGCATATTGACCTTCAATATCAAATGCATCAGCATTGGGTGTATATAGCACACCATTATATAATGATATTCCCAAAATTTTTGTAACAGTTTCACCTTTTTTTAGCCATTTTTCGGGTATCTCTGATGTATTTTTTGAGTACGATACCTCCGGTGAACCAACTACAAGAATAAAAAATATTAGTATTGTATATTTCACCATCACGAAACGTCCTTAGAATTTGGGACAGGACGTTTTCTAAAAGTTGCCCCTTTATATTTAAGTTTAATAGCCTGCCAATGTATAAGGGCTAAAACCCTAAATGAGCCAAAAGGTCGAAATATGATTGTTGATAGAATAGATCGATTAGTTAATTTTTGACGAACACCAGAAAAAGTAGCCAGGACACCTTTATCATTATTTCTAAAATCAATCCATATATCCACAAATTGATCAGTTATATCAAATCGAAATTTATATTCTCCAGATATTTCTTGAAAAGGAGAAACATGAAACACTTTTCTAGCTGTTAAAGTATGATTTTTTTTAATCTCAGACATATTATCATGGTGGCATAAATAACTATGTCTATCTCCAAATGTATTACTAACTTCTGCTACAACTAATCTTAGTGATGAAAATTCATCATAAATCATCCAAAAACTTACTGGATTAAATACATGATTAAACACTCTAGGCTGAGCTAAAAGAAATATCTTGCCATTTAACAAATTCTTAAACCCATACATTAATAAAATTTTACGAACCCAGTCCAATCCAGTTTCTTTATGAGATAAACCTCCATAATCATTATCATATATAGATATTAAGTTTTTGTTATTTCTGGAATAAAATAGTGGGCCATTTGTATTTGTTAAATCAGTTAGTATATAATCAACACCATATGAAAAATTATTCTTTATATTTCCATGCCGACCATGAAAAGTTTTCCCATGTATATGATCTAAAACAGAACTCACGCAGGCACCATTCCAATATTTTCTAAAATATCAACTGCGCTAGAATAGCCATCTTCATGAAAACCGTTACGAAGCCAAGCACCACAATACCAAGTATTGTTTCTTCCTTGTATCGTATTGAATTTTTTTTGTGCATCTATTGCTTTACGGTCGAATACTGGATGCATAAACACTTTTTGATCATATATTAGTTCCTGTTTTATCTCTCTGGTTGGGTTAAGAGATTGAAAGAAGTTTTGGCTTCCAGAAATCGGTTGCAATCGATTCATCCAATAACTTACCCCAAGAGGTTTAACGTCATTAATTTCATCTGATGCATAAACCCAAGAAGACCAACATCTTTTACGTTTTGGCATCACAACTTCATCTGAGTGTAAAAATGCATGGTTTTTTTGATACTTGATTGCTGACAGTAAATTTGTTTCATCTTCCGTTGGGTCCTCTAACATTCGCAATGACTGGTCAGAATGACTAGCCATAACTACACTGTCAAATCTTTGCCACTCATCTCCATTTACACGAATTTCAACTCCTGAAGGTGTTCGTTTAACCCCTTTAACAATAGAACCCTTACAAATTTTTACCCCGCGCTTCAACATATCCTGCTCTAAAAGTTTTACGTACTCTATCGAGCCGCCTTTGACTGTATACCATTGGTGATGTCCTGACGTTGCTAACAAATTATGATTTTTAAAAAACCTAATTAATGCCTCCGCAGGAAAATCTAACATTTGGCCCATAGAAGAAGACCAAATAGCTCCACTGAAAGGAAGAATGTAATAATCTCGAAACCATTCACCAGTTCCAATTTTATCTAACAAGTCCCTAAGACTCATATCTGGTCCTTCCAGAGAATTCTCAGCACTCTTATTAAATTTGATAATGTCTAATATCATTCTATGATATTTTGGACGAATTAAATTTAATCTTTGGCCATATAAAGAGTTTAGTGTTCTCAGAGCATATTCGAATTTTCCAGAATGAACCGACACTCCAAAGCTCATATCACTTTTAATGACAGGAACATCTAATGTATCAAATAATTGTGCCATTCTTGGGTAATTTGCGTAATTAAATACAATAAAACCAGTATCAACTGGTTTATCCATATTTTTTCCTGCCATTACAGTTCGCGCATGTCCACCTAATCGCTTTTCAGACTCGAACAATGTTACAGAATGAGATTTAGCTAAAAGATGGGCCGCACCCATTCCTGATATTCCAGCTCCAATCACTGCAATGTTTTTGGATTGTGTATGTGGAAATTCAAACGGCATAGAAAAGTATCCAATTATTGGTTATTATTATTACGAACTTAGTCATCTAATAGATCAAAAATGAAATAAAAAAAATGATCCAAAACACAAACAACTGCGTATTAGTTATATGTTAGATTTATTAGATAATATCAATCCAGACGTTGAAGTATTAGAACGATCCTTTAAGCTGTCAGCAATCTCTAATAGGATGCTGAGCCAAGTGTTGGAAAATAACAATAATAAATCTAAAGATTACTGGGCTCGATGTATCGTGGCTGTCGCAGGAAAAAGTGATAAAGAAGCATTTTCAAATCTGTTCACTCATTTTGCACCCAGAATTAAATCTTTTCTAATGAAGGGTGGGGCAGACGCTATAATTGCAGAAGAATGCGTTCAAGAAACAATGGTTGCAGTTTGGAACAAAGCACATTTATTTGATCCAACAAGGGCAGCAGCTTCAACTTGGATATTTACAATAGCAAGAAATAAAAGAATTGATACCGCTCGACGAAATAATCGTCCAGAACCAGATGTATTACCCTGGGGAAATGAAACAGAGCCAGACGCATCTGAGATAATATCAATTCAAGAAGAGACAACACTATTAGCTCAAGCAGTAAAAGAATTACCTGAAAAGCAAAGAATTATAGTTGAACGCGCATTTTATAACGATTTGTCACACCAAGAAATTGCAAACGAAACAGGATTACCCCTTGGCACAATCAAATCCCGAATTAGATTAGCGCTACAGCGATTACGCCATAACATGAAATGAACACACATATGACAATTAAACATCACTTAAACGAACAACTTTTAATGGGCTATGCAGCTGGAATTTTACCAGAAGCATTTAGCCTCGTTATTGCTACTCAGGTATCAATAAGTGACGAAGCAAGAGCACGGTTAGAAAGTTATGAAGCTATTGGTGGTGGAATGTTAGAGGACTCAGATACAGAAGAAATGAGCCCAAATGCCTTGGATTCAGTATTCAAAAAAATAGAAAAATCAAAATCAACAGTCAAAACTAAAGCTCCTGAAATGGTTGAAGGTATATTTCCCGAACCATTAAAAAAATATACAGGTGACGAATTAAATTCTATTAAATGGAAAAATATTGGCCGTGGGGTAAAGCAATCTATTTTAAAAACAGATAAAAATGCAAGTGCAAGATTATTATATATTCCCGCTGGAACAGCTATGCCTAATCATAGCCATAATGGGCTTGAAATGACATTAGTTTTAGAGGGATCTTTCTATGATAAAGACGGATATTTCAAGCGCGGTGATATTGAAATTGGTGATCAGGAATTACATCATAAACCAACAGCTAGTGATGAAGGTCCTTGTATTTGTTTGATAGCTTCAGATGCACCGTTAAAGTTTAAATCAATTTTACCAAGAATATTGCAGCCGTTTTTTAAGATTTAGTTAAATGGCGCCTAACTCTCCGTACCATGTAAAATACAAAAAAAGCTACTGGAATAACTAAAGACGAAGTAAGATTATACTTCTCCCATCCCTGTGCTACAGCTAGTGGGAATAACAAGTATGATAATAAATTTACCCCATAATAACTAATAGCAACTACAGATAATCCTTCTACTGTTTGTTGAAGCCTTAATTGAAGTTCTGATCGTTTGTCCATTTGTTCTAGAAGGGTTCTATTCTGAGCAGCTGTTCGCACATTCACTCTTGTGCTTAACAAATCTGATGCTCTTGCGGCTCTATCAGAAATATCCTGAAGACGAGTTTGTGCAGCTTTACATGTACGAACTGTAGGGCTGAATCTTCGCATCATAAACTCTGAGAATGTTTGGCGACCTAAGAATCTTTCCTCTCGCAAAACAAAAATTCGTTGATCTACTAAAGCTGAATAAGCATCCCCAGCGCCAAAACGAAATGCATTTTCAGCGTTTAAATACTCAATTTCTGATGCTATTGTCATTAAAGTATCAAGGTTTTCTTTATGTGTTCCTGCTCTTCCAGAAATTTCTTGAACTGTTATTGCCAAATCTTTTTCTAATTCTGTTAGCCTTCCAAAAACTTTTTTTGCAATTGGTAAAGTCAACATCGACATTGCACGATATGTTTCAATTTCAAGTAGCCTTTGAACAATTCGGCCTAATCTATGCCGCCCAACCTGGCCAATAGGTAAGACACCAAATCTAATATAACCATTTTCATCTACCTTAAAATCACTAGCAACTATGGCATTTTTGTCTAAAACATAAGAAATTGCTAAACTTTCTGATTGAAAAGCTGTATGAAAGTTTGTCAAAATATCATGCTCTACTTGCTTTGTGGATGCTGGAGCAACAACCCGTAATTTTACTGCAGTTATAATTTGGCATGTTAATGAATCTAACCAAGACGAAGGGAAATGATTTACTGCAATATCAGAAAATGGTGTTTCTTCCTCACCATCAAGAAAAATTGTATAAGTAACAAATTCACTATGACGCTCCCACTTTAAGGAATATCCTCCCAAATCTTGATAATAATGTCCTGAACCAGATATGTAATCTAAACCACCTAATTTTTCAGCTAAGCTTTGGATATATTTTTCATCATCATCATTAGAAGTAAGTGCTAAAAATATAACTTGGCATGGGGCATCAAGTACGGGGAACGGTCGAGCGTGTAATTCTTTAGATAAATTTTCACGTAAGGGATGGTTTTTAAGATTTAACACTATAATACCTTCTTTTCGTATAATATATTTAATTATTTTTACTATACGACCATAGATAAGAATTTGTCTCGCAGAAATTCAAATAATATGAAATTATGTTCGACCAAATAATTTCTCAATATCACTTAATTTTAATTCTACATAGGTTGGTCTACCATGATTGCATTGCCCTGAATGCGGTGTGACTTCCATCTCACGCAATAATGCATTCATTTCTTCTGCTCTCATAATTCGTCCAGAGCGAATTGATCCATGACAAGCAATTCGACTTAAAATTGCATCAAGTTTTTCTTTTACTAAATTAGTATGTGAAGTTTCTTTCAACTCATCTAATATATCTAAAATCAAGTTTTTTGAATTAACTTCACCTAATATTGCAGGCGTTTCACGCACTATGATACTACTACCTCCAAAATTTTCTATGCCAAGCCCAAATCGATCTAATTCAACTGAAATTTCCATTAATAAAGCTGAGTCTTGCTCTGATAACTCAATAATTTCAGGAATTAAAAGTGTTTGAGATGATACCCCATTAAGAGACATTTGTTTTTTTAATCTTTCATAAACTAAACGCTCATGTGCTGCATGTTGGTCAACTATTATAATTCCATCAGATGTTTGGGAAAGTATATAATTCTCATGAACTTGCGCCCTAGCTGCCCCAAGTTTATTACTTATTAGTTCATCAAAAACTTCTTCAGATTGATTGCGAGCCGAAAAATCATTTTGTAATTCTAAAAATCCTACTTGATCAATATTAGGTTTTGATATTGATCCAGATCGAGAGTAATTCATTTGATAGTTTTCTTTATCATGTGATGACTCAAACTTTTTGAATGAACCTAAAGTTGCATCAGCTATAGTTGAAGAAGAGCGATGGCCTTCTTCAGCTAGCGCATGTCGCAATCCTGAAACTACCAAACCCCTTACAATACCAGGTTCTCTAAAACGGACCTCAGCTTTTGCAGGGTGGACATTTACATCAACACGTTCAAAATCGCATTCAACAAACAGTGCTACAACAGGGTAGCGACCATTTGGTAAAAAATCAGAGTAAGCTGCGCGTAATGCGGATAGTAAATTTTTATCTTTAACAGGCCGGCCGTTAACAAAAACATATTGGAAAATAGACGAGCCCCGAGAATATGTTGGTAAACTCGCATACCCAGTTAAAGATATTCCTTCTCGTTCAGCTTCTATCCGAAAACAATTCTTAGAAAAATCAACACCTAATATTTTTGTTAAGCGCCCATGCATTGCGTCAAACAAATCTCCAGTTTCTGGGTCAGCACGAAAAATTATTCGCCCTTCACCTCCAGAAGTTACATCTCTAAGTGTGAAGCCAATAAAAGGCTCGGCCATTGCTAAACGTTTTACTACATCAGATATTGCTCCAGATTCAGAACGATCAGTACGCAAAAACTTCAACCGAGCCGGAGTGGCATGAAATAAATCCCTTAACTCGACAACTGTTCCTATAGTAGAAGGTGCAGGGCGAATTTTGTTTATTAGTCCACCATTAACTGTAATTTTTGAACCCATGGTGACATTTTTAATTCGACTTGTAATAGTAAGGCGACCAACTGCACCCATAGAAGGTAAAGCCTCTCCTCGAAAACCAAATGTATTTATATTTAATAAATCAGACCCATCAATCTTACTTGTTGCATGACGTGATAATGCAAGTTGCAATTGGTTTTCAGCAATTCCATGTCCATCGTCTTTCACAACTATGAGAGTTTTTCCACCATCACTGTATGATATATCAATTCTTGATGCTCCAGCATCAACAGAATTTTCAACAAGTTCTTTTATTGCCGAACTTGGTCTTTCAACGACCTCGCCTGCAGCAATTCGATTAGCTGCAGCTTCACTCAATTGTTTTATAATTGGCTGACTATTTTTGATTCTCTGGTTTATTAGTTCCATACGTTATTAAATAGCATACAATATCTTGATTCTACTATAAGGCGATTTAAATATTAATTAATTAGGTGAGGCAGATGGAGTTATAATCCCCAATTTATTTAACCTTGATAATTCTTTCTGAGCATCTAATCGTTGGCTCCTGTAACGAATTTTATATGTATTTACTCCAACAAGCCTTTCTAAAACTTTAGCCTTATTTTTTTCTCTAAAATCATTATCTTCCATTGCTGTAATTATTCGAATGTCTGGAGTTATCCCAAACCGACTTATCGCTTTTAGCAAAGGTTTTTCACTTTTTTGTATTTTAGATTCTTTTTGCAAGTTTGCATTACCGCCTAATGCATTTATTACATCATCAATTGGTCGTTTATCTGCTAAATTTTGACCTAATAAATTGGGCTCAGGAAGTTCTTTCAAATTTTTTGGATACTGTAATGGCGTTGTTGGTAAAACACCAAATTCGTCAGGTCCCTTTTGGTTACCACTACAAGCAGTTAATAAAATTCCAATTAAAATAAAATAAATTTTTATATTCTTAATCATCTATCTAAGCACTCATATAATTCTATTTCTATTTAGCTTAATAATTTGATCTCGTCACGTATCTTTCTGGAATCTTTCTGAAAACAAAATCAAAGGTAAAAGCCCTATGAAAACAAATATATCTGCTATGTTAAAGATATAAGGATTTTGAATACCGCAACACGACAAATTTAAAAAATCAATAACCGCGCCAAATCTTATACGATCTATAACATTTCCAATTGCGCCTCCAATAACAAGCCCAACTAAGATTGGAGAAAAGTTTCCTGTAAGCTTACGAGACCAGCGTAATAAAAACAGACAAATACCTATAGAAATTATTATTAAAACCCAACGCATTAATTCATGGCTTTCCGCAAACAAACCAAAATTTATCCCTGTATTCCAACCTATTTTAAAAGATAAAAATGGACTATAAACATCATAATAACCAATTACATCTAGATGTAATTTTTCTAAAATAAACCATTTGCTAGTCTGATCAATCAACGTAAAAATAATGCTATATGATAAAGACTTAAACATCTTAATGTTTAAAATGGCGCATATTTGTAAATACCATTGCCAATCCAGCTTCATTTGCTGCTGCAATTACTTCATCATCACGCATAGATCCGCCAGGTTGTATTATTGCAGTAGCACCAGCTTCTGCTGCAGCCAACAAACCATCTGAAAATGGGAAAAATGCGTCTGACGCAACAACTGAACCAATCGTTAAGGGATTATTTATACCAATATTATTTGCCATATCTTTAGATTTTCGTGCCGCAATACGTGTACTGTCAAGTCGATTCATCTGCCCCGCTCCAATTCCAACTGTTACATTGTCTTTTGCATAAACGATAGCATTAGATTTTACATGTTTTGCGACCTTCCATGCAAACAGCATATCGCGTATTTCAATATCTGTTGGCATACGCCTTGTTACTACCTTGAGGTCTTTTTGTTTAATCAAACCATTATCACGATCTTGTATCAAATACCCACCAGAAACCTGGCGCCAAATTTGGCCTTCGTCCTTAACGTTTGGTAAATCTTCAGTTGTCAGTAAACGTAGGTTTTTTTTATTAGCAAAAATTGCCTTGGCTTCGTCAGTTGCGCTTGGCGCAATCACCACTTCTGTGAAAATCTGGCAAATTTGTTCAGCAGTTTCACCATCGAGAGTATCATTTAAAGCTATAATTCCTCCAAATGCAGAAGTTTGATCACAATTTAAAGCTTTATTATATGCATCAACTAAAGAAACACCTTTGGCTACACCACAAGGATTGGCATGTTTGATAATAGCAACTGCAGGCCCATCTTTAGGGCTAAACTCTGATACTAACTCAAATGCTGCGTCCGTATCATTTATATTATTATATGATAACTCTTTGCCTTGATGTTGCTTTGCTGATGCAACTCCAGGCCGCACATTACCACTTAAATAAAAGGATGCAGATTGATGCGGGTTTTCCCCATATCTCATTTCTTGCGAAAATTTTCCTGATATTACTTTACGTCGAGGAGTACTCTCATTGATAGCACCTGCCATCCAAGTTGATACTGCAGCGTCATATGCTCCAGTTAATGCATAAGCATTTTGTGCTAGTTTTTGGCGAAATTTTAAAGTTGTTGATCCATCATTTGAATTTAATTCTTCAATCAGAAAATTATAATCTTCTACATCTACAACTACTGAAACAAACCCATGATTTTTGGCAGCCGCCCGTATCATTGCTGGTCCACCTATATCTATATTTTCAATACAACTTGCATAGTCCTCACCTTTTTCTACTGTCTCTTCAAAGGGATATAAATTTACAACAAGTAGATCAATTTCAATAATGCCATGTGAATTCATAGCATCAACATGATCTTTATTATCTCTTAAGGCTAACAAACCACCATGAACCATTGGATGTAAAGTTTTGACTCTACCGTCCATCATTTCAGGAAATCCTGTTATTTCAGAAACATCACGAACTGGCAATCCTACCTCACGAATTGATTTAGCAGTTCCTCCAGTAGAAAGTAATTCTATCCCCCTAGAGTTCAAAGCAGTTGCTAATTCAATCAAACCAGTTTTATCAGAAACGGATAAAAGAGCGCGACGAATTTTTACACAATCATGAGACATTTATTTTCCTTTAAATTTTTAATTACTATTTGATATTCTTTATTTTGAGAGGATCCATTCAATGCAACCCTGATAATCAATAGCACTACTAGTTACCACAATCTGTTTTGCCGCACGTGGGTTTAAATTACTAAACTCAATAAATGCACTGTCTTGGATACTTATTTCACCATTTAATACTTCAAAAACCCAAATAATTCCTTTTAATGTTTTTAGAATAACTTTTGTTTTATCTTCATTTAATTCAACAGCAACATCTGGTGCGATGTGAAATTGTGCTGAAAATGGCATTGTATTTGTTTTGCTCATCCATTGGTCAAAAATTTTACGCTGGATGTTACTTTCTGCTAAAATTGTATCCACACCTGAAACGATATTACCATTTGAAGACATTTTTATTTTACGGTGGTGAACTACTCCATAAGTTTCAGAATATCCGTCATGGGTACATTCGATTATTTCATTATCAAGATCGTTTGTACAAATTACCTCAGGAATAATACTAATTCGCTTGTCAGATGGTGAAGTATTTGCAACAGAAACTCCACTATGCGCAATTAATTTCCGGCTTGCACTATTCCAATCATTTCCAAATATGTTGCCAGGGCCCATATTTACAATCAATTCTTCGTAACCTGTGGATAATTCAAAAGATAAAGCACTAAAGCTTGAATTAGAATTCATAAACTGCTCACCTCCATCTAGAATTAAGACAGTTCTATTTTTGAAAATTCTATAATAATCCATAGCATTAGTTTGGGGTTTTACATTAGAAAGCTTAATCTCAGATAATATCTGGTCAATACTTCTAACATTTCCCCGGCCACCTTTATGGAAATGAACCATTCCACCATTTCCAAGTCGCAGTGATCGTATATTAGGAGCTATCTTTTCTATTGCTTTTTGATGTTTTTTAAGTGGATACCTTTTTGCTTTTGCAGCCGCAGACGCACTCCATATCAACATAGTTAAAATGTATAATAGTTCTTCTGGATTTCTTGACTTAACACTTCCATTTACATCAACGCACCGTAAAGCTTCACGATTTATTTTTCTCATTGCTGATTTCAAAAAATATTTTTTTCCTTTAAGAATTGAACTGCAATAAACCAATCCTGTTAAAGCCTCTAATCTTTTTAAACTTGTAGTTTCAGATTTATATCTAGAATATAAAAAATTCGTTTGATGGCCTAATAGCTTAAAATATAATTTTTTATGGTTTATAGTTTCACGTGCTAATATCATTTGTGAGTGATTAATTAGGCGAATTATGCGTCGACCAGTTAAATGTGGCAACCAGCCATTACTACTTCCATATCTATCAACCCACTCCCAAAGCCATTGTCTTGCTAAATTTCGAGCCTGATTACTTCCGTCAGCAACTAAGTCATCTAACCATCCAAATCCATGTAATTCATTCTCAAATTCAGCACTTGGAAAACTAATATCCCAAATTGATGTGTTAGGGCTTTCAATTAAATGCCCAGCAAATAAAAAGTATCCATTCTTTAATTGTTCACCACGTTTATGAGAACCAATAGTAAATGGATCAGGGAGATAAACAAAAGATTTTGTTGGAAAAGAAATTTTACTGCGTAAAATCGCAATAGAGTTTCTAAATTTATAGCCAAAAACACTCATAAATAAAAGTTAATCCTTTAGAGAATTCAGTTTTTTAGTGTAAATTTTGCCACAAAAAATCCATCCATTCCACCTTCATCAGAAAAATAATCTGGACGTAATCTAATTTGCCCGTCAGCGTTAGCCATGTAATCATTTAACCCTAGCGGGATTGGATCAATTTTTTGCGGTGATAATATATTATTATTTTTAGAGAGCCATTGTATTTGTCCTTCGCCTTCAGCCGAAAATATTGAGCAAGTGGAGTATATAAGTACACCTCCAGGCGCTAACCACTTTGATGCCTTTAGAAGCAAAGCACGTTGTAATTTTAATAAATCGCCTAAATCAAAATTTTCTTTTGCAAAAGGCAAATCTGGATGACGGCGAATCGTCCCTGATGCAGAACAAGGTGCATCAAGTAAAATTGCATCAAAAAATTGTTTTGGCTCCCATTGTAATGCATCAGCTGTAATACAATTTGCTTTCAACTTAGTACGCTCTAAATTCTGCTTCACACGTTCTAATCTCTTTGAAGAAATATCTAATGCTGTTACATCCGCACCCATTGAAGCTAGCTGCATAGTTTTGCCACCTGGAGCCGCGCAAAGATCCAATACTTTTTTACCATTTATATTATCAAAGCACTTTGCTGGTATAGAAGCAGCTAAATCTTGCACCCACCAATCACCTTCTGAAAAACCATTCATTTCAGTAATTTGCCCTGCACGTTTTAACCTAACAGATCCATTGGACATCATAATGCCGTTAGTATGTTTTAAAAAGGCGCTGGCTTTTTCTTTATCTTTAAAACTTAAATCAACAGGTGCTCCTAATTGATGAGATCTCTCAATTTCAATTATTTCATTTTTTGTAACAATTTTAGCCATTTGAGATCGAAATGGCTTTGGCAATTCCTGAGGGGGTAGTTGAGCAAATATTTCTTTTCCTTCAGTAGAAACTTTACGTAAAACTGCATTTGCTAAATCTTTTAAATGTGCCGTTTTATGTCTTCGTTTAGCCATAGTTACTGCACTATCAACTGCAGCATGAGCAGCTATACCATCAACTAACATTTCTGCCGCAGAAACTCTCAAAATATTTAATAAAGCAAACGGAGTTTGTTTAGTTAAATATTTTTGGAGTACGAAATCAATTGGACCCAAATTCCGTAAAGTTGTCATTGCCAACGATTGTGCTCTAGCCCTTTCACTGGGCTCTAAATCAATTAGCAGGCTATCTTCGCCATTTACTATATCAATTAATAATCGGCGCTCTAGTAAAACGGCATGTAATAATCGTACAGCAGCTTCACGGGCAAATAATCCAGGTTTGGCCATTTGCGTCTCTTTCTATTGTAGTTTAGAAAACTACTACTACATGGTTACGTACAACAACAGAGTAAAAGAATATGAAAAATTCTAAATCAGACCGAATTAAAGCAGCTGCATTACGTGCACTTGAAGAAGCGCGCAATCGCAAAAAAGAAATAGAAGAACCTAAACTAGATTTAGAATTAGGTGGCCCAAAAGGTTTAGAGCCTACTCGATTTGGAGACTGGGAGCGCAAAGGTATCGCTTCAGACTTTTAAAAATGAGGACTAAATTAAAGTCCTAAAACATCAACCATATCATATTCTCCAGCATCTTTACCTTGCCCCCAAATAGCAGCGCGTAATGCACCTCTTACAAATATTTGGCGGTCAGTAGCTAAATGGCGCAAAACTATTCTCTCGCCATCTGCAGCAAATATAACGTCATGTTCACCAACAACATCTCCACCTCTTATAGCATGGAATCCGATATCACCTCTTTTACGCACTCCTGTGATTCCATCACGACCACGATCCTCTATACTGGATAAATCAACACCACGACCTTCTGCAGCGGCTTTTCCTAACATCAAGGCAGTACCAGAGGGAGCATCAACTTTATGCTTGTGATGACTTTCAACAATCTCGATATCAAAATCTTCATCAAGTACAGCTGATATTTTTTTTGTCAGTAATGTTAATAAGTTTAAACCTAAACTCATGTTTCCAGCACGAATAATTACAATGTCTTTTGAAAGTTTTTTTAATTCATCCAAATGACCAGCATCCATTCCTGTTGTGCCAATTACATGAACAATTCCCGCTTTTACAGCTAATTTAGCATGCTCAATAGTTGCTTTAGGAGAAGTAAAGTCTATTACGGCATGGGCATTTTTAAAAACTTCCAAAGGATTATCACTAACATTGATTCCAATTTCTGCACCGCCCATACAAACTCCCAAATCAAGACCAAGCCAATCATGGCCTTCACGTTCAGTTACACCAACTAATTTTACTTTATTAGATGCTAAAACTGATTGAACTAACATTTGCCCCATACGTCCTGATGCGCCAACAATAGCAATTTTTGGAAGATTTTTCATAATTATTTCCTTTTTATACTATACCCATTTACAGCGCATTCTCTCGCTTGCAAACCCCCGCTTGCGACTAGATTGAAAAACGATTAAGTGCAATTAAATGGTAAAACAAAATGATCTCTCCGCCAAAGGGCCAACACAACGACAACTTAGAGTTGGCGAGATGCTTAGGCGTGCGGTATCAGACGTTCTCTTAAGAGGCGATATACATGATGCTGATTTAGCACATGTCTCCGTAACCGTTGGTGAAGTAAGGTCAACACCTGACCTAAAGTTAGCGCTTGTATATGTACTTCCTTTAGGTGGTGAGAATGCTGATATTGTAATAAACGCTCTCAATAGAAATAAATATGAAATAAGAAGATCAGTTAATAAATTAGTCTCACTAAAATATTCTCCTGACCTAAAGTTTGTTTTGGATAGAACCTTTGACCAACTAGATGAAACTCGCAGATTGCTTGGCCAAGAAATTGTCAAAAAAGATGTAGAATCTAGTGATGATCTATAAATCAAGTCAAATTTACATGTTAACAACGACTTTACGAGGAATAATAAGATGGGGAAAACATCAAGTAAACGTCGCATCGATGGTTGGCTATTAATAGATAAACCAGCCGGGATAACTTCTAGTGCTGTCGTTAACAAAGTTAAGTGGGCTTTAAATGCAAAAAAAGCAGGCCATGCAGGAACTCTTGATCCTGAAGCTACTGGATTATTAGCCATAGCATTAGGCGAGGCAACAAAAACCGTACCATATATAACTTCTGGAATAAAAGCATATACATTTATAATTAAACTGGGCGAAGCTACAAATACAGACGATAGTGAAGGCAAAGTCATAGCTCAAAGCACCAACAGGCCTAGCGATCATAAAATCAAAGAGGGCTTAAAAGCCTTTATTGGAAATATTAAACAAATTCCTCCACAATTTTCAGCTGTAAAAGTTGATGGCCAACGTGCGTACAAATTAGCTCGGGATGGAGAAGACTTAGATTTAGCACCCAGAGATTTATTTGTACAAAACTTACAGTTTGAAAAACGAATAGACATCGATCATGTAGAGTTAAAGTTAATTTGCGGTAAGGGAGGATATGTTAGGTCTATTGCTCGTGACTTAGGTGAATTATTAGAGTGCTTTGCATATGTAAAATCCCTACGTCGTATTTGGTCATGTTCACTAAATGTAAATGATGCAATTGATTTTAAACTAGTTGAACAGCTAGCCAAGAACCCAGAATTGGAAGATTACTTACACCCAATTGAACTAGGTCTCTCTGAATTACCTGAGCTTAAATGTAGGCCTGAAGAAATAACAAAATTAAGGAATGGAAATCCCGCTATGGTTTTAGCATCAGATTTAAATTATGGTGATGAAGCATGGGTCTCTTGCAATGGGGAACCCTTGGCAATAGGCATTTATAAATCAGGTAGCATTCATCCTAGTCGCGTATTCGTTGAAAAATGATATCTGCAAAATAACTTCCAAATCTGAAAACTATTTATAAACTTTTGAATATTTAACTTGGCAATCTTAAAATGATAACTCGCAGTCACAAAAAAGAACTTACAAAATCAACTGCTGTTTATTCTGATTGTGAGTTATATAGATATTCATTGACCCGCTCATGGAGTAACAGCAAAAAAAAAGTTTTATTTATTATGCTAAATCCATCAACTGCGACAGAGATTCAAAATGATCCAACAGTTGAGCGATGCGAAAGGCGGGCTAAGTCGTTAGGATATGGTGCATTTAAAGTATGCAATATCTTTGCTTACAGATCTACGGATCCTAAGGTTATGCGATTACAAAAAGACCCTATTGGTCCAGAGAATGATAAAATCATTATTAAAAGTGCAAATTGGAGTAACGATATTGTTTGTGCATGGGGTACCAATGGTATTCATCTTAATCGTGGTAAAAAAATTGAAGAACTTTTGAGAGCAAAAAACTTTATCTTAACACACCTTGGTTTATCTAAAGATGGTCACCCAAAGCATCCGCTATATATAAGTTACAAAATAAACCCTTTATTATGGCCTGAAGCATGACAGATCATTCTAAAGGGATAATAATAACTATTTTTGCTGTTTTATTTATTATTCCAGATAGCCTTTTTATTCGATTACTTAGCGCAGACATCTATACAATTATTGTTTGGCGTAGCTTTATCTCTGGGTTTTTTATATTGCTCGGATTATGTATTTATCATGGCTCAAATATTTTTAATATATATCGCAATATTGGAAAAAATTCTATTATTTTTGCATGCTTGCTAGCTATTAGTGGTCCTATGTTTGCTTTATCAGTCAGCATGACGGCAGTTTCAAATACTGTATTTATACTTGCATCAATGCCAATATTTTCTGCTATTTCTAGTTGGTTTATACTAAATGAAAAAATATCAAAACGTATGCTGTGGACTATTTTATTTTCATTATCTGGGGTGCTATTAATTTCTTATGGTTCTTCTCAAAATCAATCTACGTCAATTTATGGAGATTTATGTGCAGTTGGCTGCGCTGCAAGTTATGGAGTAGCTTTAACATATGCGCGCAAATCAAAAGCTAAATCTATGATTCCAATTACACCATTTGCTTTATTTATGAGTGGAGTTGTATTTTTACCTTGGGCAAGTCCATTTGTTTTTAATAATTTAGACGCTCAATATGCATTATTTCATAACCTCTTGATCGCTGCATCAACATGTTTAATTGTTGTTGGCCCTAGATATATTCCTAGCGCAGAGGTTACCCTCCTAATATTAGGTGAATCTATTCTTGCACCAATATTAATTTGGCTAATAATAGGTGAATACCCAGGAACCTGGACATTAACAGGAGGATTTATTGTACTGATGACATTATTCATATCTAACCTAATTGCTCTAATGCATCAAAAATCAAAATAATTTTTCACTTTATTTTTATTAGAATCAACTTTATAGGGTTCATTATCTGCAAAACAGATACTCCATGGGCCTTGCTGGACGATATCCCGGCATGTGCCATCAACCTTAACCAAGGAGACCCCGATGTCGATAACTGCCGAAGAAAAAGCCCGTTTGATCAAAGAATATGCGATTAAAGAGGGTGATACTGGTTCACCAGAAGTACAAGTTGCAATCCTAACATCTCGGATCAAAACTCTTACAGAGCATTTTAAAACTAATAAAAAAGATAACCACTCACGCCGTGGCCTTTTAAAAATGGTTGCTCTACGTCGTAAGCTATTAGATTATACCCGTGGCAAGGACGAAGCTCGTTACCAAGATATAATAAAACGATTAGAAATACGTCGATAAGATTGATTTTAAATTCATTAAAAAGCCTGCTCATATGTGTGCAGGCTTTTTAATAGAAGCCAATAGTTCCTTACCCCCTTCACATATTCAAATTTAATGTATATACGCCCGCGTATCTGAAACGTTATGCATTGACCTATGCATATACCACAAGGGTTCGGGTCGGTGGCAATGGGGCCACCTTTTAAAAGGAGACTTCGGAGGGCCGAAGACAGCTCCAACGATAGGAAAATAAATGTTTAATGAAGTAAAAAAATCCATTCAATGGGGCGAAGAAACGCTTACGTTGGAAACTGGTAAGATTGCGCGACAAGCAGATAGCACAGTAATCGCAACATATGGCGAAACATCTGTTCTTGCAGCAGTTTGTTTTGCAAAAAAAGAAAAGGACGGACAGTCCTTTTTTCCACTTACTGTAAATTATCAAGAAAAATATTATGCTGCTGGTAAGATTCCTGGTGGTTTCTTTAAAAGAGAAGCTCGACCAACTGAAAAAGAGACACTAACGGCACGTTTAATTGACCGCCCAATACGTCCTTTATTCATCCCAGGATTCAAACATGAGGTTCAAATTACATTAACTGTACTATCACATGATTTAGTAAATGATCCAGATATGGTAGCAATGATCGCTGCTTCAGCTGCATTAACATTATCAGGTGCACCATTTATGGGCCCAATTGGTAATTGTCGTGTTGGTTTTGAAGGTGGTCAATATGTATTGAACCCAACTTGTGATGACATGCATGAATTGAAAAATAATCCTGATCAACGTCTTGATTTGGTAGTTGCGGGCACAAAAGATGCAGTAATGATGGTTGAATCTGAGGCCTATGAATTAACTGAAGAGGAAATGCTGGGTGCAATCAATTTCGCTCATAAGCAAATTCAACCTGTTATTGATATGATAATTGATATGGCAGAAGATGCGGCAAATGAACCTTTTGATTATCAATCACCAGATTATTCTGAACTTTATTCTGCAGTTAAAACTGTTGGCGAAGATGGCATCCGAGCGGCGTACGCACTTACGGACAAACAAGAACGGACAAGTGCAGTCTCAGCAGCAAAAGATTTAATTATTGGTGCATTATCAGAGGAACAAGTATCTGACGCAAACTTTGGAACTTGTTTGAAAAAACTAGAATCAGAAGTTGTTCGTGGAGATATCGTAAAAACTGGTAAGAGAATTGACGGTAGAGATTTATCAACTGTTCGTCCAATTGTCTCTGAAACTGCAGTTCTTCCTCGAACACATGGATCTGCACTATTTACCCGTGGAGAAACTCAAGCGTTAGCAGTAACAACATTAGGTACTGGTGATGATGAGCAAATGATTGATGCATTAAGCGGAACATATCGTTCAAATTTCTTGTTACATTATAATTTCCCTCCATATTCAGTAGGAGAATGCGGTCGAAGCATGGGGCCAGGTCGTAGGGAAATTGGGCACGGAAAACTTGCATGGCGTGCACTTCAAGCAGTATTACCTCCAGCAACTGAATTTCCATATACAATAAGAGTGGTATCAGAAATAACAGAATCAAACGGATCGTCTTCTATGGCTTCTGTATGTGGTGGATCATTATCTATGATGGATGCTGGTGTGCCACTTCGCGCACCTGTTGCCGGCGTTGCTATGGGTTTAATATTACAAGATAGTGGTGAATACGCTGTTTTAACAGATATACTTGGTGATGAAGACCATTTGGGTGATATGGACTTTAAAGTAGCTGGTACTGAAAACGGTATAACTTCATTACAAATGGATATTAAAGTAGCCGGTATCACTCCAGAAATTATGGAAAAAGCTATGGCACAAGCCAAAGACGGACGATTACACATCCTAGGTGAAATGGCCAATGCTTTAACTGAAGCTGGTTCATTTAGCGAACATGCTCCACGTATTGAAACAATTAAAATAAACCCAGAAAAAATTCGCGAAGTAATTGGCTCAGGTGGTAAAGTTATCCGTGAAATTTGTGAAGTTTCTGGTGCAAAAGTTAATATCGATGATGAAGGTGTTATAAAAATTGCATCAAGCAATGGTGAACAAATCGAAAAAGCTAAAGAAATGATTATGGAAATTGCGGCAGAACCTGAAGTAGGTGTTGTTTACACTGGTACAGTTGTAAAAGTCATGGATTTTGGAGCATTTGTAAACTTCTTTGGTAAAAGAGATGGACTTGTTCATGTATCACAAATGGCTAATGAACGTGTTAACCATCCAAGTGATTTAGTTAAAGAAGGTCAAAAAGTTAAAGTTAAATTAATGGGCTTTGATGATCGAGGCAAAGTGCGCCTATCAATGAAAGTAATTGATCAAGAAACTGGTACAGAAATTGTCACTGAAAAAGATAGCTAAAATTTCAAGTTACCTTATATAAATAATCTTAATATTTAGGCCTCAAAACTTTGAGGCCTTTTTATTTTCTAAAACATAAAGAAAATAATTGAACATAAATTGGAGATATAAATGAGTATTATACGTAAACATTCAAGTGAACGAATGAGTAAAATTAACATCCATAATGGAACAATATACTTTTCTGGTCAGGTTGCTAATGATGTAACAGTTGGAATTAAAGAACAAACAAAAGACTGCCTTAAAAAAATTGACGAATTACTTTTAGAAGCAGGTTCAGATCGTGATAACATCTTATCCACATCAATATACATTCGTACTATGGGCGATTTTGCCTCAATGAATGAGGTTTGGAATGAATGGATTGGGCCTCATGAAAAACCGGCGCGAGCGTGCGTTGAAGCAAATATGGCTCGTGAACAAATTTTAGTAGAAATTTGCATGATTGCTGCTGTTAAAACTAATAAATAATTTAAATGTACTAAATTAAGTAACAAAATGTCGAAATAGTTATATTTTTACGTCGTGTTCAAACTTGCCATTTGGTTTTACCAATGCCATTTACATTATGTAATCAATTATACAGGTGAATCATGTTAGACAGACGCCAATTTTACATAAATGGTCAATGGGTAAATCCAGTTAAAGAAAATGACTTTAAAGTAATAAACCCTGCCACTGAAGAAGCTTTTGCTGTTATTTCTTTAGGCGACCAGGCAGATACAGATGCCGCTGTAAGCGCAGCACGTAACGCTTTTAAATCATGGCAACATTCATCAAAATCTGAAAGAATAGCATTATTAAAATCTATTCAATCAGAATATGCTAAGCGCGAGGAAGATATTGCTCAAGCAACTACCATGGAAATGGGTGCACCTATTTCCTTATCGCGCACTCAACAAGTTGGTTGTGGTACGGGTCATATTCAAAAATTTATTGATTCATTAGAAGGTTTCGAGTTCGAAGAAAAACTTGAGGGATTCCCAACAGAAAAAATCATTAAAGAACCAATCGGAGTAGCTGGCCTAATTACACCTTGGAACTGGCCTATGAACCAAATTTTCTTAAAGGTGATCCCAGCTATAGCAGCCGGTTCTACATGTGTTTTAAAACCTTCAGAAGTATCTCCTTTATCAGCTTATGTTTTTTCAGAAATTATGCATGATGCAGGAGTGCCGCCTGGTGTATATAATATGTTGAATGGTGATGGGATTGGCGTCGGATCACAAATGTCTTCTCATAAAGATATAGATATGATCTCATTTACGGGCTCAACAAGAGCTGGTGCTCTTATATCAAAAGCAGCTTCAGATACCGTCAAACGGGTAACATTAGAATTAGGCGGAAAAGGAGCAAATATTGTATTTGCTGATGCCGATGAAAAAGCTGTTAAGCGAGGCACCATGCATGTCTTTAACAACTCAGGCCAAAGCTGTAATGCACCAACTAGAATGCTAGTTGAACGATCATATTATGATGAAGCAGTTGAAATTGCTGCGTCAATTGCAAAAAACCATTCAGTTGGTGATCCTGCAAACGAAGGGCCACACATGGGTGCTATGTCTTCAGGTGCACATTACGATAAAGTCCAAAATATGATTGATATTGGAATTAAAGAAGGTGCGCGTTTGGTAGCTGGTGGCTTAGGGCGGCCTGATGGAATGAACAAAGGCTATTTTGTTAGACCAACAGTTTTTGCAGATGTTTCAAATGATATGACAATTGGTAGAGACGAAATTTTTGGCCCTGTTATGGTTATGATGCCATTTGATGATGAAGCTCATGCTTACGAATTAGCAAATGACACCGATTATGGGCTAACCAATTATGTGCAGACACAAGACCCTGCAAAAGCAAAACGCGCTGCATGTGCAATGAGAGCAGGTATGATAAGAATTAATGGAGATGGTGGCGCAGCTCCATCACCATTTGGCGGCTATAAACAATCAGGCAATGGTCGTGAAGGTGGCAAATGGGGTATTGAAGATTTCTGTGAGATTAAACATATCAGTGGGTGGACACTTTAATAAATAAAAATGGTTTCTAGGGTGAGTTTTTGCATTTTAGAAACCATCAATTATTTATCTAATTTATATCTAATCAATCAATCTTTCTGCTGCAGAAAGGTCTACTGAAACTAGTTGACTAACACCCTGCTCGGCCATTGTTACTCCAAACAATCTATCCATTCGGGCCATTGTAACTGCATGATGAGTAATTATTAGGAAACGAGTATCTGTTTGGCTGGTCATATCATCCAGCATATCACAAAACCTATTTACGTTAGCATCATCAAGAGGAGCATCAACCTCATCCAGAACACAAATTGGTGCTGGGTTTGCTAAGAATACTGCAAAAATTAATGCCAAGGCTGTTAGGGTTTGCTCTCCACCAGAAAGCAACGACAGAGTAGAAAGCTTTTTGCCAGGTGGCTGGCACATTATTTCAAGGCCTGCTTCAAGAGGATCATCACTTTCAACAAGTACAAGATTGGCTTCACCTCCACCAAATAAAGTTTTAAATAATCTTGAAAAGTTAATATTTACTTCATCAAATGCCGCTAATAAACGCTCACGACCCTCTTTGTTTAAGCTTGATATACCAACACGAAGTGCTTTGATTGCTTCTTCCAGATCATTTTTTTCGATTACCAGCGCATCTCGCTCTTCACTTACTTCTTTTGAATCCTCTTCAGCTCTTAGGTTTACTGCACCAAGCGCATCTCGCTGACGTCTTAATCTAATGACATCTGATTCAATTTTTTCTGCTGAAGGAATTTCTTCAGGATCAGCATCTAGTGTCTCAAGTAAACTTTCAGGATCTATGTTTAAATCTTCACGTATTCTATCAGATGCTGCTGAAACTTGAATAGCTGAAGCTTCAGAAACTGCATCAGCTCGAGCACGTTTTTCTCTACTTTCGGATGCTCGCCTTTCAGCATCACGCTCACCTTGTTCTGCTTTTCGTAATTCACTTTCCCCAATGGCTAGATTATCTGATGCGCTTTTTAAGCGATCATTTGATTCTTCAATTGATTTTGACAACTCATCGCGCTTTGCCAGAATTTCATCAGGTGCAGAAGACGCTAACTTAAGCTCTGCTTCAAAAGTCTTCTTTCGTTCATCCAATTCAAAAATACGTTTTTCAGCTGTTGTTAATCGATGACGCCATCCGGATACTTCTTGTATGATTTCTTGACGCCGTTTTGTTCGTAATTCGCCTTCTCGGCGAATTTCATCAAACATAGAACGTTTTGTCATCATGGTCATTCGCGCAGCTTCAACAGCAACTTTAATTGTCTCAAGTAAATCTCGAGCTACTTCAAGATCGGCTAGATTTGCTATCGCTCTAGTAGCATCCCTTAAATCATCAGATGCTGAATATGTTTCTTCTTCTAATCTTGTTTTAGCTAATTTTAGGGCCTCCACTTTACCAGCTAACATATCACAATCAGCTTCAGCTCTAGACATCTGTCGGCTTGCGTTAGTAGTCATCTCATCCGCAGATTTTCGTTCTGATCTCGCATCTTGATCAGCCTGCATTAAATCTAACAATTTATTATGTATTTGTTCAAATTTTTCTTGAGAAGTATCCAAACGAGTAGATGCTAGTCTAAGGGCTGTGCGTAATTCTTCTAACCTATTTTTTTGTTGCAGTCGTAGTGCTGCAGAAGATGGTGCATCATCACCACCCTGTCTAAACCCATCCCATCTCCACAAATCACCTTCTGCAGAAACTAGCCTTTGTCCTGGTAACAATTCTGCTTGTAAGCGCTCACCATCTTTCCTAAGCACTAATCCTATTTGACTTAAACGTCGTGAAAGTACGAGAGGTGCATCAACATAAATTGATAAAGATTCACTATTGCCTGGTAATTTACCGACATTCGAATAGTCTGGCATTTGTGCCCAACCCGATAGTCCATTTACATCTATTATTGGCATTTTAAGATCATCTGATAAAGCAGCACCTAAAGCTGCCTCATAACCCTTTTGGG
The DNA here is from genome assembly GCA_905182285.1 of uncultured Amylibacter sp. Classification (GTDB taxonomy): domain Bacteria; phylum Pseudomonadota; class Alphaproteobacteria; order Rhodobacterales; family Rhodobacteraceae; genus Amylibacter. Next base: position 36,031 of record CAJJAY010000023.1, read on the forward strand.
CCGATATTGCGTCAATTAATTGTTTACCATTTTCACTATCACGAGCAATCATTCTCTCTAAAGCAGAGACCTCTGCCCTCAGTGCATTTGCTTCACCTTCGGCTTCAGATAATTCAGATCGAGCATCGCTATCATTAGCCTGAGTTATTGTTCTTTTTTCTTCTATCTCTAATAATTTTGCTTCTGATTTCAACATAACTTCTTGTGTTATTGCTCTAGTAGCTGTTGCTTGTTTCAAACGCTCCTGGGCTTCTTCTAATCCTTGCTCAGCAATCAATACATTACTAACAGCAGAATCTGAATCAGTTTGACGTTTTTCAAGCAAAGCCTTTGCTTCATCTAAAAGGCGATGTGCAGATTGGTGGCGAGCAGATAATCGAGCAGCATCTTCAGTATGCTTATCAAGCCCACTCTCTTTATCTTGTAAAATAGAAGCCGCTTCACGGGCAGCATTATTTGCTAAATTAAGTTTTTCTTCATGCCCCATGGAAGCTTTTTGAATTTGATCTTGCTCCCACACTAAACGCTTAATTGTTTCTTCAGCATCTTTGTTTAGGTCAGCTTCTCTCTCAATATCTTTGGTAAGCTGTTCTATTCGTGATGTTAAAGTTTCAATTTGGCCACGCGCTCTAAATTCTTCATCTGCTAGAGTATCGCGTTGAACATTAAGCCTTTGAACTATAGCAGAAGAAATTGCCTCTTCTTCTCGTAAAGGTGGTACTTTTTCTTCACATAACTCACGAAGTCTTAGTAATTGTAATGCTTCAGTTTGTGCAGTTGCGGCAGCTTTTGTTGCGTCTGATAATTCCTCAACCGCTTTTTGTCGGGAAACATCAGCTTCACGCCAGCGCCTGTAAAGTAATAAACCTTCTGATTGACGCAATTCATTACCTATTTCACGATAACGTTTTGCTTGTCGAGCTTGTCGAGCAAGTGATGCTAACTGACTGTCAAGTTGTTCTACAACGTCGTCAACTCTATTTAAATTTGTTTCTGATCCCCTTAATTTGAGTTCAGCTTCATGGCGGCGTTGATATAGCCCTGAAATACCCGCAGCTTCTTCCAATACTCTTCTTCGTGCTTTTGGCTTAGCATTAATAAGTTCTGAAATTTGGCCTTGCCGAACCAATGCAGGCGAATGTGCACCTGTTGATGCATCTGCAAAAAGCATTTGCACATCTTTTGCTCGAGAATCTTTTCCATTAGTTTTAAATGCAGATCCAACATCTCGGGTTATTCTACGAATAACTTCTAAAACATCCTGGGTATTAAAAGCCGCAGGGGCAAGGCGTTGTGTGTTATCAATAAGCAACGATACTTCAGCATAATTTCTTGCAGGACGAGACGCTGCTCCAGCAAAAATTACATCTTCCATACCTCCACCACGCATTGCCGTAGGGCGATTTTCGCCCATTACCCAACGCAATGCTTCTAAAAGGTTTGATTTACCACAACCATTGGGTCCAACCACACCTGTTAAACCATCTGCAATAATCAATTCTGTAGGATCTACAAAACTCTTAAAACCCGTTAATCTTAGCTTACTAAACTGCACAAAGCTGCCCTTGATTCTTATTTTATTAATTCTCTATTTTGAAGCCTATGTGTCAACACTAAAACCCTCTATTTAGCTATTACAACAGAGTTATCCACAATATATTGCAGTTTATATGTTTTATTTAAATACCCCATGGCGTGATAATGTGATGACTGGTCGGAAATACACTTGCGTATTCTCTAACTAAAAGGCACTAAGGTTTTGCATGGTTCCCCACTAAAGACGTAATAAACGACTGGGGATCAAATGGGAATGTAGATAGGGACGACCCGAATGGGGCCTGAAGCTACAACCGCCCCCGCGACTGTATGCGGAGAGTGAAGCCCAAAACCACTGGCGTTAGCTGGGAAGGTGGGTGAAACGATCTATCCGTGAGTCAGGAAACCAGCCTTGCAACGGCGCTTGCGCCGACCACACTAACGGACGGGGTGTTCCGTGATGGTAAAGGCCATTGGCCCCATCGCTTCTGCACCCCCAAAACATAAATTTTTGGGGACCCAAATGAAAAAACTTATTACAATTACAACAGCATTATTTGCTGCGAGCCCAGCACTCGCCCACCATCCTTTAGCGGGCGCTAAAATGGAAACTTTTATGCACGGGATGTTATCAGGTGTAGGCCATCCTTTACTTGGTTTTGACCACTTATTTTTCGTTGCGTTAGTAGGTATAGTAGGCGTGTACACCGCTCGCCATTATAGTGTGCCTCTTGCCTTCATTTCCGCTATGTTAATAGGCACCTTGTTTTCATCATTTGGCTTTGCAATTCCAGCAACAGAAATAATGATTATAATTTCGTTATTAGCTCTTGGTGGAATTGTAGCTGCTGGACGTAAAATAAATTTAAAATCAGCGATGATATTATTTGCAATCACTGGACTTTTTCATGGTTCAGCATTTGGTGCTTCAATCGCAGGGCAAGAAATTGCAGTTGGAAGTACAGTTCTAATTGGATATCTTTTAGGCCTTGGTATAATACAATATTTGATTGTAATATTAACAGGTTTTGTTGCAATTACTATCTGGAAAGCTAGTGAAGCTACCGCAGTATCAGTACGTATGTCTGGTGCGTTTGTTGCTGGTATAGGTGTCTTTTTAGCTCTTGAAGAAATTGAAGGTGCAGCTTTCAATGCATTAGGCTTAGGCTAAATATCAAATTTAATATTATCAATCGGTCGGGCTTTGCTCGGCCGATTCTATTTAATAAAAGGCATTTCAAATTATGGCACAAAAAATTCCAACAACTGTAGTGACAGGTTTTCTTGGCGCAGGCAAAACAACTTTAATTCGCCATATGCTCCAAAATGCTCAAGGCAAACGAATTGCACTTATTATTAATGAATTTGGTGATTTGGGTGTTGATGGGGATATATTAAAAGGCTGTGGTGATGAAACATGCACAGAAGACGATATCATGGAACTATCAAATGGCTGCATTTGTTGCACTGTTGCAGATGACTTTATACCAACTATTAAATCACTATTAGAACGCGAAAATAAACCTGACCATATTGTAATAGAAACATCAGGCTTAGCATTGCCGCAACCCTTAATACGTGCATTTAATTGGCCCGAAATTTCCACTAAAGTTACCGTAGATGGTGTAATTACAGTAATAGATGGTAAAGCCGTAACGGAGGGAAGGTTTGCTCATAATGTTGAAGCTGTAGATTCCCAGCGGAAATTAGATGAAAATCTTGATCATGAAACTCCACTATCAGAATTATATGAAGATCAGATTTCCTGTGCAGACATGATTATAATTAACAAATCTGATCTCTTAACCGATCAAGAAGCATCCAACCTTACAACAAATTTAAAGAATAGTAGTCGTGATGGTGTCCAAGTTGTAAAGTCCACCAATGGAGCCTTGCCTATTGATATACTTTTGGGCAAGCAAATTGCCGCAGAAAATGATATGAAATCTCGTCATGAGATACACCATCACCATGAGCATGATGAGAATGGAGACCATATCCATCATCAGCATGACCATGATGATTTTGAAAGTTTCGTATTTAATTGTGGTGAAATAGATGATGCAAAATCATTTATTAGTAAAATTTCAGAGACCATTAATAAACATGATATTTTACGCCTCAAGGGATTTATTGCTGTGAAAAACAAACCAATGCGTATGACAGTTCAAGCTGTTGGTCCACGCATTGATACTTACTTTGACCAGCCATTTGGTAGCGATTTAAGATTAACAAAATTTGTAGTTATTGGACAGTCTGGATTAGATCAAATGGCTATAAAAAAAGCATTGTCTGAATAATTACATATAAATATTTTTCAGATAAACTTTAATAGGTAAATTTATGCATTTATTGGCAGCAATTCCAGGTCAAATCGATGATGGTTCAGAAGCGATTGATTTAGGTCAAACACCAGCTGATATTGTATATATTTCAGCTGCTGATACCGAATTAGCTGCATTGTCTGAAGCACATTCAAGTTTGAGTTTGAACTCATCCTTGAGGTTAGCAAATCTAACTCATTTATCCCATCCAATGTCAGTAGATTTACATATTAATGATTGCGCTTCTAAATCTAAAATTGTTGTGGCTAGGATTTTAGGTGGTGCAGGATATTGGAAATATGGCATTGAGCAATACGCAGCTAGACTAGGCAGTGCAGGGATAAAATTTGTAGCACTGCCAGGAGATGACAAACCAGATGAAGAGCTATGGAAATTCTCAACAATCAATCGATCTGACTGGGAATCATTATGGGCATATATGGTTGAGGGTGGCCCTGAGAATTCGCGCAATTTTTTATTGTATATACAAGCAATAATAGGGAGCAAGAATAAGCCTGAATCCGCAAAGCCACTATTAAAGGCAGGCTTATATTGGCCTGCTGTTGGCATTACAGATATGCGTACTATTAAAGATAAGTGGGCCAATGATGCCCCTATAGTGCCAATAATATTCTATCGAGCTTTAGTGCAGGGAGCGGGTCTTCATCCAATAAATAGAATGATTAAAGCACTCCTAAAACGCGGTCTAAATCCTATGCCAGTTTTTGTGGCATCCTTAAAAGACCCTCTATCTGTTGCTACTTTAGAAAGCTTATTTAATTCTGCACCACCAGATATAATTTTAAATTGTACAAGTTTTGCAGTAGGTTCGCCTGATCAAAGTGTAAAAAATTCTGGTGGATTAAATCCATTAATTATGAAATCTGCTAAACGGGCACCTGTATTCCAAGTTGTTCTATCAGGGTCATCAGAAGCTTTATGGGAAACTGGATTAAGCGGTTTAAGTGCAAGAGATATTGCAATGAATGTAGCATTACCAGAAGTTGATGGAAGAATACTTACTCGAGCTATCTCATTTAAAGGTGAAGCTTTTTTTGACGAAGAAACACAATGCCCGATAGGCAGCTACCGAGCTCGAGGAGATCGCATTGAATATGTAGCGGATTTAACAAAGAATTGGGCAAAGCTACGTCATACAAAAAATAAAGCTAAAAAAATCTCATTAATACTTGCTAATTATCCCAACAAAGATGGCCGATTAGCAAATGGAGTTGGCTTAGATACACCTCAAGCTACAGTTGATATGCTTGAGGTGCTAAGTAATGAAGGATTTCATACAAAAGATTTACCCAAATCATCAGATGATTTAATGACATTAATTATGAATGGTCCAACAAATTGGCTTACCGACCGTTCAAAAAGATCTGGGGGCAAAAGAATGCCTCTAGAACTTTATTTAGAATATTTTAAGAAAATTCCTTTGAAAGCTCGCAACCAAATAGAGGACCGCTGGGGTAAAGCAGAAGATGATCCTTTCTTTGGAGATGGTGGGTTTGCTTTATCGATCTTTGAATTTGGCAATGTCTGTATAGGCATTCAACCTGCACGAGGTTATAATATTAATCCAAAAGAAACCTATCATTCACCCGATCTAGTCCCGCCACATAATTATTTGGCATTTTATTTTTGGTTGAGATTCTCTTTTCATTCAAATGCACTAGTTCACATGGGTAAACATGGGAATCTTGAATGGTTACCAGGAAAGGCTTTGGCGCTTTCAAATGAATGCTGGCCAGAAATAATAATTGGACCCACTCCAAATGCTTATCCATTTATTGTAAACGACCCTGGTGAAGGCACCCAGGCTAAAAGACGAATATCTTCTGTTATCGTTGATCATCTAACTCCACCACTCACACGAGCTGAAACTTACGGGCCATTAAGGGAATTAGAATCTTTAGTTGACGAATATTATGAAGCAGCAGGCGTAGATCCAAGAAGGCTTGATTATATAAGAAATGCTATTTTATCTCTAACATCAGTTACGGGAATTGATCTTGATGCTGGAATGGCTGGAGAGAACCAAGATAGTGATTTAGCAAAGCTAGATGAATACCTTTGTGAGCTAAAAGAAGCGCAAATTCGTGACGGTTTACACATATTTGGCACTTCACCAACTGGCCAGTTAGAGAGAGATTTATGTATAGCGTTAGCTCGCGTTCCTAGAGGTGATGGAAAAGGTAGCAACGCAAGCCTACAAAGAGCCCTAGCAATTGATTTGAATATGGGCTTCGACCCTTTAGATTGTCAATTAGGAGAAAAATATAATGGAAACAAACCAAAAGTTCTTCAAGATGTTAGTAAAGATAATTGGCGTACAAATGGAGATGCCATAGAACGTATAGAGTTACTTGCTATAGATTTACTTGACGGAAGTAAGCCAGGTAACTGGCCAAATGCATTAGTTGTATTAGACACAATACATAATTCAATAAGGCCAACTATCGCAAGTTGTGGTATTAATGAGAGGCAAGGTTTAATTGATACTTTGGATGGTTTATTCATTCCTCCCGCCCCATCAGGGGCCCCCACTAGAGGTCGCCTAGATGTTTTACCAACAGGCAGAAATTTTTTTTCGGTTGATAGCCGCGCAGTCCCAACCCCAACTGCTTGGGCTTTAGGGTGGAAGTCAGCAAATTTGTTAATTGAGAAGCATTTGCAAGAACATGGTGATTGGCCAAGATCTATATTATTAACAGCTTGGGGAACAGCAAACATGCGCACTGGAGGGGATGATATAGCTCAGGCACTGGCTTTAATGGGAGTTAAGCCCAAATGGGATACATCTAATAGAAGAGTAATTGGCTTTGAAATAATCCCCATTAATGTTTTAGATCGCCCCAGAGTTGATGTCACATTACGTGTATCTGGATTTTTTCGTGATGCCTTTCCTCAACAAATGGCTTTGGTAGATAGCGCTGCGCGCGCTGTTATGAAATTAGAAGAGCCAGAGGATCTAAATCCAGCTGCTCAAAAATTTAAAACTGAAAATAATGACGATAGTTCTTATCGCGTATTTGGCTCTAAACCTGGCTCTTATGGTGCTGGATTGCAAACAATGATAGATGAAAAAATTTGGTCAACTAAAGCTGACCTAGCTGAAAGTTATCTTGAGTGGGGCTCTTACGCATATGGTAAAGGGTCAGATGGAAAGCAAGCACGTAAAGCATTAGAAACAAGACTGTTCCAAGTAGATGCCGTTGTTCAAAATCAAGATAACCGTGAACACGATATATTAGACAGTGATGATTATTATCAGTTTGAAGGTGGCGCAGCTGCTGCCGTATCTACACTTCAAGGGCGAGAAAGACCAATTTATCATAATGACCATTCAAGACCAGAACGTCCAGTAATCAGAACGTTAGATGAAGAAATTGGAAGAGTAATGCGAAGTAGAGTAGTTAATCCTAAATGGATAGCAGGCGTAAAACGCCATGGTTATAAAGGTGCTTTTGAAATGGCTGCAACTTTAGACTACTTATTTGCATTTTCTGCAACAACAGGTGCAGTGAAAAATCATCACTTTGATATGGCAGAAGCTGCATTTATTGAAGATCAAGATACACGAGAATTTATCTACCAGCATAATCCGTCTGCACTTTTAGAAATGGCAGAACGTTTCAAAGAAGCTATTGAGCGAGGGTTGTGGTTACCTAAGTCAAATTCAGTACATGCTAGAATAGAAAATATATTGAAAAAGATGAATTAAAAATTACAGCTAATATGATATATTGCATATGTTGCAATATCTGCCAAAATAGAAATAAATGAACCTCAAGGATAATAAAATGTCAGAAGATACCGAACGACACGCGATGAAAATGGCAAAAAAAAAGGCCGCACGCGATAAAATTATGGCAACTAAGACTGACAAAAAAGGATTAATAATAATCCACACAGGCAAAGGTAAAGGTAAATCAACAGCAGCTTTTGGAATGATATTTCGACATATTGCTCATGGTATGCAATCAGCAGTCGTACAGTTCATAAAGGGAGGCATGTCAACTGGTGAACGTGACATGATTTTAGATCGTTTCACTGATATTTGTTCTTTTCATACAATGGGAGAAGGCTTTACTTGGGAAACACAAGACAAAACTCGCGATACAGAAATGGCACAAGCAGCATGGTCGAAAGCAAAAGATTTAATACGTGATCCTTCGAACTCAATGGTACTTCTTGACGAATTAAACATAGCCATTAGATACGATTACGTGGATGTAAACGAAGTTGCTGAATTTTTATTAGAAGAAAAGCCTGAGATGACTCATGTTGTAATTACTGGTCGAAACGCAAAAGATGAATTAATAGAAATAGCTGATTTAGTAACCGAAATGGAGTTAATAAAACATCCATTCCGTGCAGGAATTAAAGCACAAATTGGTGTCGAGTATTAAAAATAATTTCTACTCCAAATGATGTTCTATTGTAAAACTTTTTGGCAAATTATCCGGCTTTTTCTCAATCAAATCTGCTATTGAAATTCCAACTTTATGAGCAATTCCAAATCCAATCTTAAAACCTCCCATTGCTAAAAACACACCATCAATATTTGGAACCTTTCCAATCATAGGGTCCCGGCGACGGGCTTTTGGCCTTACTCCTGCCCATGCCTTTATTGAATGTGCATTCTTAATTTTTGGGCAAATTATTCGAGCACGATCAATGAGTTCTTCAAGTTGAAAATCAATATTTGAAGGTTTTGACCAATTTTTTTCTGATGTAGACCCTATGGTAGTTGTTCCATCGTCATGGGGGACAATATAAACACCATCTGCATAAATTTGAGGGGCATCCCCTAAATTAATATCAAGTAATGCTGCCTGTCCTTTAACTCCAGATCCCATAGGTATATTAAAGTATTCATCTAACGACTCAAAGCCTTCATACCCACTGGCTACAATGATTGAGGCACCAAATTCTTGACCCCAACTACCAGAAATCATGCCTGTTTGAAAATTAGTCACTTTAGTATTCTCACGAAACTCAACACCTAATACTCTGCAAGCTCGTGCTAAAGAAAGACATGCTCTAGATGGGTAAATGCGGGCAGATAAAGTATCATGAATTAAACCAAATGGTGCAGAGCTTGGTGAAACTAGATCATGGGATTCAATAACGTCCCACTTAAATTTACCCCAATTTATCTTTGCTTCTTCATGCCTATTTAATGCTAAATTATAGACACGCTCATGAATGATTGGAGAAATTCTGCCTATTCTACCATATCCAGAGGATAAATTAGATAACTTATCTACTTTTATCCAGTGCGCTTCTGCAGAAGATAATGCCTGAAACTGATATTCTTTTTTTACGTGCCATTGATCTGGAGTATAAGGGGCCATTGCTCCTAATATTCCTCCTGATGCCCCAGATCCAATTTTATTTGAATCAACCACTAAGACTGAAAAATTTCGTTTTGAACAGGCATAAGCACAAGATAGGCCAAATATACCAGCACCAATAATAATTACATCATATGATTTAGTCGTTGTCATTCTGAAGCCATGAGCGTTAAACTTTAATTTCATTTAAGGCAAAAACGTATGTGCGACCAGATAAAAAATGCATCCCTTAAATGGCATAATAAAACAATTCCTATATCAACAGTTTTTGATGACAGTTATTTTTCAATATATGATGGCTTAGCCGAAACTAAGCATGTATTCTTATCAGGAAATAATTTGTCAAACCGTTTTAAAAAGGGATTTCATGTTGCAGAGTTAGGCTTTGGGTCAGGGCTAAATCTACTGGCAACATGGCAATTATGGTTAAAATCAGGTCAAACAACACCTTTAAAGTTTACAAGCTTTGAAGCTTTCCCGATGGCATTAAAAGATATGGAACAGGCCTTGGAAAGTTGGCCTGAATTAAATCATTTTGCAGAGGAAATGCTAAAACAATTAGAAAATGGTTGGACAATAAATACCACAACTTTAAATGCTGAAATTATAATTGGTGATGCAAGAAATACACTTAAATCCTATCATCAATTAGCAGATGCATGGTTTTTAGATGGTTTCAGCCCTGCAAAAAATCCTGAAATGTGGGAAAAAAATTTATTAACTTTAGTTGCTGACCATACTTCTCTTCTAGGAACATTTTCAACCTACACTGCCGCTGGGTTTGTTCGAAGACATCTTACTCAGGCTGGCTTTGAAGTTGAACGTATCAAGGGATTCAATAAAAAACGTCACATGAGTATCGGGTATAAATTATGAATTTCTATGCAGCTAAATCAGATCCTCATTTAATAACATTAATAATAATTACAGCCGCTTCTATAATTTCATTAAATATGTTCCTACCATCATTAGCACATATGGCATCAGAATTTAATGTATCATACAGTATTATGAATATTTCAGTAGCAGGCTATTTAGCCGTTACAGCAATTTTACAACTCATTATAGGTCCGTTATCTGATCGTTTTGGTAGGCGTATAATATTACTAGGAAGTGTTGCTATATTTTGTTTAGCAACAGTTGGATGCATTTTTTCAACAAATATATGGTGGTTTTTAGTTTTTAGAATCTTACAAGGTTCAATGATTTCTGGGGCTGCTCTTTCACGCGCTATTGTCCGAGATATGATGGATACAAAAGATGCAGTAAAAGTCTTGGCAGTTATAGCAATGGCAATGGCAATTGTTCCAATGATTGCGCCAATGTTTGGTGGGTTTTTAGATGAACTCTATGGATGGCGTATAAACTTTTGGGTCTATTTAATCATAGGGTTTTGCCTTCTTTTCTTAATATGGCTTGACCTTGGAGAAACCAATACAAAACAAAATGAGACATTCCATAAACAATTTTCTTCATACCCAATACTATTTAAATCTAGGAAATTTTGGGGGTATTCTATTTGTATGTCCAGTTCAGTAGCATGCTTTTATGGTTTTCTAAGTGGCGCTCCACTCGTAGCAACAAAGGTATTAGAACTTCCACCATCAGAGTTAGGTTTATATATTGGTTCAACATCTCTTGGTTTTTTTGTTGGAAGTTTCTTGTCAACAAAAATTAATTTATATCTTAACCTTACTCAAATGATATTATTTGGTCGAATTGTTGCAGTTATAGGAATATCTTCAGGCCTAATTTTGGTTTTAATGGGAAATATTTCCACATTTACAATATTTGGGTCTGTAATTTTTATTGGTTTAGGGAATGGGTTTTCATTACCTGGTAGTCATGTTGGGATTATGAATGTGCGTTCTGATTTAGCAGGTAGTGCATCAGGATTATCTGGAGCAATGGCTGTAGGTTTTGGCGCTATTGTTGCAACTTTAATGGGTTTAATATTAACAGCCGTTGATGGGGCATATAAATTTTTACTAATACTACTAATTGTAAAATTAATTAGTCTTGGTGCTGCAATTTGGGTGCATATGTTAGAATCTAAGTCTATAGAAACATAACATAGCTAAAATATAATACATATTTCAATTAAACACTTGGAATTTTTTAGATGGAACAAACTAATCTTCGTCTTGGCATAGCACTAATGGTTGCGACTACTTTTGTTTTTGCAATGCAAGATGGTATCTCACGTTATCTAGCAGGTGAGTATAATGTCTTTTTGGTTGTAATGATTAGATACTGGTTCTTTGCAGCATTTGTAATTTTTTGGGCAAAAGCAAATGTAGGGTCAATTAGAAAGGCCGCGCAAACTCAGCAACCAATACTACAGTGTTTTAGGGGTATAATTCTAGCAGTTGAAATTTGCATTATGGTGCTTGGATTTGTTTTAATAGGGTTAATACAAAGTTTGGCAATATTTACTATTTATCCATTAATTATTGCAGCTTTATCAGGGCCCATATTAGGCGAGAAAGTTGGTTGGCGTAGATCAATTGCTATTTGTATTGGTTTTTTAGGTATACTAATTATTCTTCAACCAGGTTATGCAGTATTTAGTATTTATGCGGTGTTTCCATTATGCTCAGCAATTTTATTCGCACTATATGGCCTTTTAACAAGATATGCTGCAAGAAAAGATAGTGCGGCTACTAGTTTCTTTTGGACCGGAACTACAGGGCTTATTGTTACCACTGTTGTAGGTGTATTTTTTTGGGAACCCATGGCATCAAGTGATTGGATATGGATGTCACTTCTTTGTGTAACTGGTGCGCTTGGGCACTTTCTATTAATAAAATGTTACGAAGTAGCTGAAGCAAGTGGCGTACAACCTTTTGCCTATTTACAGTTAGTTTTTGGTTCTGCTTTAGCAATGCTCGTGTTTGGAGAAACTTTGAAGTTAACAACAGCATTTGGCTCAAGTATTGTAATATTAGCAGGTTTATATACCCTTTGGCGCGAGCATATTGCAAAGCAAAACTAATAGCGTTTCAAGTCTTTTATCAGTCCTATAGGTTCAACAAATCCATTTATTCTACTGCGGTAAACATAAAGACTCTCAGTTACTCTCATTACATAGTTTCGAGTCTCTTTATATGGAATATGCTCTATCCAATCTACTACTGATATAACTGGGTCTCTTGGATCTCCATAAAACTCAATCCATTCATCAACTTTTCTAGGCCCAGCATTATATGCAGCAAAAGCTAATAAATAAGAACCCTCATATTTTTCTATCAATCTAATTAAATAGGTTGCCCCAAATTTAACATTATATTTGGAATCTGACTTAAGGCGTTTTTTTGAATATTTAATGCCTAATTCTTTTGCCATTTGGCGTGCTGTTGAGGGTAGTATTTGCATTAATCCTATTGCTCCCGCTGGGCTAATCGCATTGGCATTTAGCTCACTTTCTCGTCTCGCAACAGATAATAAAACCTCTAGTGGCAAATCATTAGGATATATTGATATATCGTTAATTGGAAAATAAGCTTTTGGTAAGATAATTCCCCTTTTAGCTGCTTGCTTTGCAATCCCAATTTCTACAAACGATATATTTTTTTCATTTGTAAAATTTGTTAATTTTAACAATTCATCACGGTCTAATGTTTCAGCCATATGAGTCATAAACCAACGCATCATATCAAGTCTTTTCGCTTGGTGTAAAATAACTGCAGCCTGAAAAACTGTATTATTCACAAAACTAGCAGTTTCCCAATTTACTTTATGTTCATTCTCAATAAATGATTTATCTCCAATGAGGCCTAATCTTTCTGATGATAATTGCCCATAATAAGTAAACTGATATCTGGCTGAAAATTTATAATTTTTTTCTGCTTCCTTTAAATGCCCTAATTTTTCATATATTTTTCCAAGCCAATATCCCGCACGTCCCTTACTAATTGGTGAAGAAACTGACATTTTAAAATTCTCGAAATGTTTAAGTGCTTGCTTTGCTTCATTTAAATAAGTCATGGAAATATATCCAGATAACCATTCCAAATCTGCATAATCCGCACCATTAGTTAACTGATGGTTACTGGCTAGATAATATGCTACCTTTGGTTGGCTTTCTCTCATCGCTCGTCTAGCAAATCCTCGTCGTCTGCTAGCCCATTTTTCAGGCCGCCCTAGGCTTGATGATACTTTAGTTCTATCGATTAATAAATCTTGCGCATCATCCCATCTATTTTTTCTAATGCGCCACTGAAATCTATCATATGCTAATCCAGCATCATTTTTGTATAAATCAGGAACTTTTGAAATCAACTGATCAACGTTGGATGAACCTAGCTGTAATCCAATTCTTGCATTTATAAGTTTTTGCATACTTTTAGGAAATAGATTTAATATTCTCTTTGCAGAAATAACGTCACCACGCCATAAAAGATTATTAAGTCTGTCTATATGATTTGCATTAGTTAGTATTATTTCGTGATTTAAAAAATCACTTTGACTATCAGAAGTTAGTGAAAGTGTTTTCCAAGAATCAATAAATATTTTAGTAGCCTTAGTGTCTTGCTTTTCGCTCAATAAAGCATCTACCAGCCTAAGAGTTCCCCAGGCAGTTTGTGGTCTTTCCGTACCAAAAAAATCCAATATATCTTGAGAATTTGTATTTTTTGGGATTTGTTTTTCAGCACGCTCTCTTAATTTCTTCAATCCAGGCCATTTCGAATTTCGACTTAAGAAACTCTGATATTCGATCCAATCGCCATGACCTGCCCGTAATCGTGACCATTCTAGAATAATCTTAGCAACTGGGTCTTTTATTTTTTTAGAAAAGTCATGCGATTTTGACCACTTTCCATACTCTATTGCGTTTAAACCATCGGATAAAATTGATACATCTTTAGAATCTGTTTTTGCACAAATTGGTGACACCAAAATGAACACAAAAAATATAAAAAAATTTAATACTCGAAACATTTAAATCTCAAAAATTTAATGTATTCTTAAGGTAAAATTTTCTATTTTCAAAGCAACATATTATCGAATTTAAATTTCATGGTACACATGGAGCTATTTTAGCGTTATAGAAATTTTGAATCAGTTACTTTTAGGAGATATGTTATGTTTAAAGGTTCAATGCCAGCTCTAATTACACCATTTAAAAATGGAAAAGTAGATGTTGATGCACTTAAACATTTAGTAGATTGGCAAATAGCTGAAGGTAGCCATGGCCTTGTCCCAGTTGGCACAACTGGTGAAAGCGCAACTCTCTCTCATTCTGAACATGAAGAGGTTATTCGCGTTGTAGTTGAACACAATGCAAATAGAGTTCCTGTTATAGCCGGTGCGGGCTCAAACAACACAACAGAAGCACTCCGTCTTATGCAATTTGCTAAAGATGTAGGGGCAGATGCAGCTTTGGTAGTAACCCCTTATTATAATAAACCTACCCAACGTGGGTTATATGCACATTTTAAAGCATTAAACGATATTGGTTTACCAATTTTTGTTTATAATATTCCTGGTAGGTCAGTGGTTGATATGACGCCTCAAACAATGGGCGAGCTATCTAAGTTAGAATTTATTGTAGGCGTTAAGGATGCTACAGGATCAATGGATCGCGTTACTCAACAACGCTTAGAATGTGGTGAGAATTTCATACAGATGTCTGCCGAAGATGCCAGTGCATTAGGATTTTATGCTCATGGCGGTGTTGGAGCTATTTCAGTTACAGCAAATGTAGCACCTAGGTTATGTGCTGAATTTCAAAACTTGTTAGCAGATGGAAATTTCAACGCTGCATTAAAATTGCAAGATAGACTTATGCCCTTGCATGAAGCCATTTTTACCGAACCAGGTTTGGTAGGCGCAAAATATGCTGCTTCCCTATTGGATAAATGCAGCGAAGACGTTAGACTTCCATTAACATCTTTGTTGAAAGAAACTAAAGAAAAAATACAAGCTGCTATGCGGCATGCAGGCATTTTAAATTAGTGCTCTTATTTAAAGTAACTATTTCTATAGCTTTTGTTCTTTTTATAGGCTTGGCAGGACGTCACTCGTAGATTATATCCAATGGATTATGGCAAAAAATAAATCACCTGATAACAACAAAATGATCGTCGAAAATCGACGTGCCCGTTACGACTATGCAGTAGAAGATGTACTGGAATGTGGACTCATATTAATGGGCTCAGAAGTAAAAGCATTGCGTATTGGTTCAGCAAATATTGCTGAAAGCTATGTAGATATTGAAAATGGAGAGCTTTGGTTAATTAACTCTTATATTTCTCTATACACCCAAGCTAAAAATTTTGGACATGAAGAAAGACGTCGACGAAAACTATTAGTATCCAAGAAACAAATATCAAAACTGTGGCAAGCAAAAGGCCGCGAAGCTATGACTATTGTTGCACTGAAAATGTATTTTAATGAAAAGGGGAAAGTTAAATTACTAATAGGTACTGCTAAAGGTAAAAAACAATCCGATAAACGTGAAACTGAAAAAAAACGAGATTGGAACCGTCAAAAATCACGCCTTTTACGTGAGCACAGTTAGTTTATAAAATCTTTTTTATAATAATTAGTTAATTAAATTTATGGACCAATTATCACACAATGGAAGCATTACTTATACAATTATTTGCAGGTACATTAAGTTGCATATGTTTAAAAAAAAGATTTGTAAAAAGACAATACACTTATTTCAATTGTATCATAGTTGGCATCTTTGGAGGTGGTTTTGGTGGCCAAGCTTTAAGTCCTGATATAAATGTAATGAACATCAGTTCAGTAATAAATTTAATCATTTCGGGTGGGTTTTGTGGTGTAAGCTTGATGATATTTATATTTATACTTAGAGTAATATATAATGATCTGAATAACATTAGACAAAATTAGTGAGTAATTAAAATCTTTTATCTTCAAGCCAACTCTTATATGAGATTTAAATATGCAAGTTACAGTAACAACTGATTGGTTGGAAAAAAATCACCAAACCGTCAAAATTCTTGATGCATCATGGTATCTACCATCTGAGGGTAGAAATACATTTAATGAATTCAAATCCAAACACATTCCTAACGCACAGTTTTTTGATATAGATGTAATTTCTGATAAAAATAGCCATTTACCTCACATGCTACCTTCTCCATCTTCATTTAATGACCAAGTTGAGAAACTCGGTATTTCAAATAATGTAAAACTTATTATATATGACACTGATGGTTTATTTTCAGCCGCTAGAGTTTGGTGGATGTTTAAAGTTATGGGTCATATTGAAGTTTTCATACTAGATGGTGGATTACCAAAGTGGATTTCTGAAAATAGACCCATTTCAAACGATCATTACAAAGCACAACGAGGTATTTTTAAATCTTCACTCATGCCTTCAACCGTAGTAGATATTCCCCAAATTCTAGAAACAACAGCACAAATTATTGATGCTAGGCACCCAAAAAGATTTTCTGGTGAAGCTCCCGAACCAAGAATTAATCTAAGATCAGGTCACATACCCAATTCAATTAATATATTTTACAAATCATTATTAAATAAGCAAAACTGTTTAAGGCCTAAATCAGAATTACTTTCAATTTTTTTAAATGCAGGAATTGATTTAAATAAACCAATAATTACTTCTTGTGGATCAGGCGTAACTGCATCAATTATAATTTTAGCTTTAAAACAACTAGACCATATTCAGACTGCGTTGTATGACGGGTCATGGTCTGAATGGGGTCTCCGAGACGACCTTCCCATTGCAACTAATTAAGGGCGTAAAATGCTAACTTCTTTAAAAAAACAACCTGCAGATCGTATAATAGGACTATCAGCACTTTATAATGCTGATCCAAGACAAGAAAAAATAGATCTTGGTGTTGGTGTCTATAAAGATGCCCACGGTAATACTCCAATTATGCGCTCCATAAAAGAAGCAGAGAGCCAATTATGGAATACAGAATCTACTAAAACATATACTGCAATGACTGGAGATAGTGGCTTTCATAATGCAATGGCGGATCTTGTTTTGGCTGACAGTGTTGACCAAGATCGAGTTTCCTTTTGCGCAACCCCTGGAGGAACAGGCGCTATTCACCACGTTTTAGAATTAGTTAAACTAACAGAAACTAATCCTACAATTTGGTTTAGTGACCCAACATGGGGAAATCACCTTACAATTGCAAAGCATTTAAATATGCAAATTGGGAAATATAGCTATTTTGATAATGAGACACGATCAGTAGATTTTAAAGCTATGCTTTCAGATTTATCTAACGTAGCTAATGGTGATATTGTAGTATTACATGGATGTTGTCATAATCCTACTGGTGCTAATCTAAGTAAAGATCAATGGAACATAATTTCAGAACTTTTACTTGAAAAAGAAGCTATACCTTTTATTGACATTGCTTACCAAGGCTTTGGTGAAGGCATCGAAGAAGATGCTTTTGGAACTAGACTTTTAGCAAATAAATTTCCAGAAATGTTTATTGCAGCAAGTTGTTCAAAGAATTTTGGTATTTATCGTGAACGATGTGGAATTGTTATGGCTATTTCAAAAAATCCAGACATTAGCATTATCACACAAGGAAATCTTTCTTACGTAAATCGCCAAAACTTTAGTTTTCCACCAGACCATGGTGCCAGACTGGTAACAATGGTTCTAAGAGACGCCGACTTACGTGCGGATTGGGCATCAGAACTAGAACAAGTTCGTATTGGCATGTTAGACGCCAGAACGCATTTAGCTGAAGCACTCCGCACAGAATGTAACTCTGATAGATTTGATTTTCTTGCACATCACAGAGGAATGTTTTCTCGCCTTGGAGCAACTGAAGAGCAAGTTAATCGTTTACGCGACGAATTTGGGATTTATATGGTTTTCGACAGTCGCTTAAATATAGCTGGCGTTACTCTGGATAAAGTTAAAACCATCGCAAAAGCTGTTATAGAAGTTGGTATTTAATAAAATATAAAATTTAGATAAGCAAACATAGCGATCCATGTAAAAAAGCTCCCTTGATAAAATTCATAAAACGAGGTAACTGGCACTTGCTTTTACATAGCAAAGTTCCCGCAACCTTTTCAAAACGGAGTTTATAATGAATCGTGGTTTAATTTTTGGCATAGTTGCCATGGCAGCAGTCGTTGTCGCTTCTAATATTTTAGTACAATTTTTAATGGGTAATTGGCTCACATGGGGGGCGTTTACGTATCCTTTTGCGTTTCTAATTACTGACCTTACAAACCGCCTTTATGGAGCTCAACAAGCCCGTAAAGTTGTTCTAGTTGGCTTTTTTGTTGGTGTCTTATGTTCATTCATCGGCACTCAAATAATTGGTGAATTTGGCCCGTTAGTCACATTAAGAATAGCAATTGGTTCTGGTGTTGCATTTTTAGTTGCTCAATTAGTTGATATACTTATTTTTGACAAACTACGAAAAAATATATGGTGGAAAGCACCCCTCTCATCAACACTAGTCGGTTCATCTATTGATACAGCTCTATTTTTTACAATTGCTTTTTCAATTTCATTCTCTTCGTTAGAGCCATTAAATGATGTATCTTGGGCTAATGAAATTTTACCCCTGCTAGGTATAGGGCCACTACTTCCACTATGGGTTTCTCTCGCATTTGCTGATTGGTCAATTAAAGTATCATTGGCATTGATTGCATTATTACCATTCCGTTTCCTTGTTACTCAATTACAAAAAGCAAAACTTTAGGTCTTAAACAGTTCAAATAACTAATATTTTATATCCTTGGTTATAATTTTATATAATTTTGAAAAAAACATTTGGATTTTTTGTTAAGACGTTGCATGATTCAAATATCGGCAAAAATAACCCGATTAAAAGAAACAAACGAAAGGAGGTGCCCATGATTATTAAGACAACAGAGCAGCTGGTGAAGGATACGAGCAAGATAATGCTCTAGGGGGCAGCCCCCCAAAGTGATTATCTGGCTTCAAAGCCTATTTTGGTTTTGCTCGCCACCTCTAAATCTTGAGAGAAGCCCACATTCCTTGGTGTGGGCTTTTTCATTAAAACACAAATTATTATGATAAAAATAAATGATACGATCACAATTGAAGACTGGGAAATAACAGAAAGCTTTATGCGCTCATCTGGCCCTGGAGGTCAGCATGTCAATAAAGTGTCCTCAGCAGTTGAATTGCGATTTGAAGCAGAACGTTCGCCTAATTTATCTTCTTTTGTAAAAACAAGATTGCGCAAAATTGCTGGGCGCAAATGGACAAAAGATGGTGCTTTAATAATTACAGCCGAAAAGCATCGATTGCAGCCCCTTAATAGAGCTCTAGCAGTAGAAAAATTGATTGCATTAATAACTGAAGCTACCAAACGGCCTAAATACCGTATAAAAACTAGACCAACAAAAGCTTCGCAGCGGCGAAGAATAGACTCAAAAACAAAACGCGGCCAGATAAAAGCTCTTCGTGGCAAAGTTAATGACAATTAACGTAGTTTATAAATAAAGATCAAAGCTTTAAAAGCTGATTAAACTAAATATCTTTCGGTCTTTAAGTTTCACTTAAAATCACCTAGAACGCGACAAAATATCCACAAGGAATATCTAATGGCTAAGTTCACAACAATTGCTGATTTTACGCGCCGCTTACGCATACCTGATAGAAGCCCAGACAATACTTTAATGACACCAATGCAAGCAAAAACAGATATTCTATCTGGCTTAACAGTTGCTCTGGCTTTAGTTCCAGAAGCCGTTGCGTTTGCATTTGTTGCAGGAGTTGAACCATTAGTTGGCCTTTATGCTGCTTTTATTGTTGGGTTAATAACGGCTGTATTTGGTGGTCGCCCAGGAATGATCTCAGGTGCAACAGGTGCTTTAGCTGTCGTTATGGTGGCTTTAGTTGCTAACCATGGTGTTCAGTATTTATTTGCAACTGTAGTTTTGATGGGCTTATTGCAAGTTGGTGCTGGTGTATTTAGATTAGGGAAGTTTATGAGGTTAGTACCTCATCCAGTAATGTTAGGCTTTGTTAATGGTTTAGCAATTGTAATCTTTCTCGCACAAATGGAACATTTCAAAACAGTAGATAGTTCAGGACACCATGTATGGATGACAGGCGTAACACTATTAATCACACTAGGATTAGTTGCATTAACAATGCTGTTGATTTGGATCACTCCAAAAATAACTCGCGCTATACCAGCACCTTTAGTAGCAATTGGTTTAGTTGCAACTTTAGTAATTATGTTTGATATACCTGTTCCACGTGTAGATGATTTAGCTTCTGTAAAAGGTGGCCTACCAAAGTTTTCAGTACCTATTGTACCCTTTAACCTTGAAACATTTCTAATAATATTTCCATATGCTTTAATTTTAGCTGCAATTGGATTAATTGAAAGTCTTCTTACTTTAAATCTTGTTGGTGATATTACAGGTAAAAAGGGTGGAGCGAGCCAAGAATGTTTAGCTCAAGGAGGTGCCAATATAGTGACTGGCTTCTTTGGAGGTATGGGCGGATGTGCTATGATCGGACAATCAATGATTAACGTTAATTCGGGGGGGCGTACACGCCTAGCGGGAATATCTGCAGCAATATTTCTATTAATATTTATATTGTTTGCTAGTGGCATAATCGACTTGATACCGTTGGCTGCATTAGTTGGGGTAATGTTTATGGTCGTCATAGGTACATTTGCTTGGCAATCAATTCGATTAATGGGCAAAATTCCAATGTCTGATATTTTAGTCATAATTGTTGTAACTGCAGTTACTGTATATTCTGATTTAGCTACTGCAGTAATAGTTGGTGTCATAATTTCGGCATTAGTTTATGCATGGAATGCAGCAGCTCAAATTCAAGTCCATTCACGCCTTTCAGAAACTGAAAAAGGGGCCATAGTCTATGAGTTGTCTGGGCCATTATTTTTTGGCTCAACAACAAGATTTCAAGAACTTTTTGAACCAAATAATGATCCAGACACAGTTATTATAGATTTCAATGGTTCACGTGTTGTTGATCATAGTGCATTACAAGCCATTGATGCTGTAGCTGCTAAATACGAATTAGCAGGTAAAAAATTAATGCTTAGGCACCTATCACGCGACTGTCATGCTCTACTAACCAAAGCAGGTCAACTGATTGTAGATATGGACGATGATCCAAGTTATCGTATAGCAACAGACTATAGAATTTTAGCAGGTAGGATTGGTGGCCACTAATATGGCTTAAATTATAGGTATATTATGACCAAAGTTATTGTAGCAGCTCTTTATCATTTCACAAAGTTTTCAGATTATAAAACCCTGCAAGGCCCATTGAAAAAAATCTGTAATACTGAAGGTATTAAAGGTTCTTTATTATTAGCTTACGAAGGAATTAATGGTACAATATCAGGCTCTAGGTTGGGAATTGATAAAGTTTTAGACCACATACGATCTTGGCCAGGGTGTTCTGATTTAGTTCACAAAGAGAGCTATGCAACTGAAATGCCATTCAAAAGAATGAAGGTTAAATTAAAAAATGAAATAGTTACTATGGGTCAGCCGAACATCGATCCAACAGTTAATGTAGGCAATTACGTTGATGCATCTGACTGGAATAACCTCATATCACAAGAAGATGTTGTAGTAATAGACACACGAAATGATTATGAAGTTGCAATCGGAAGTTTCGAGGGTGCTATAGATCCAGAAACCAAAAGTTTTGGTGAATTTCCTGATTGGTGGCAAGATAATAAATCAAAATATCAAAATAAACGAATTGCAATGTTTTGCACGGGTGGAATTCGATGTGAAAAATCAACAAACTTTCTACTAAATGAAGGCGTTGAGAACGTGTATCATTTAAAAGGTGGTATACTAAAATACCTTGAAGAAGTTCCAAAAGATAATAGTAAATGGACTGGTGAATGCTTTGTTTTTGACTCAAGAGTATCTGTTAAGCACGGATTAGAAGAGGGCATATATAGCTTATGTTATGCATGCAGAATGCCTCTATCACCAAATGATTTAAACAGAAGCGAATTTGAAAAAGGTGTTTCTTGTCATCTCTGTATAAACAGCAATGATGATGAACGAAAAGAACGATTTCGGGAGCGCCAACGTCAAGTTGAATTAGCTGATAAACGTGGCAAACATCATATTGGGTAGCAAATTAAATGATTGATATAACTATCAATTTACTAATAATATTTTTCATAATTGGTATGTTTGCTGGTTTTTTTGATTCTATTTCAGGTGGTGGGGGGTTGTTAACTATTCCCGCAATGCTGATGGCTGGAGTTCCTCCTCTTGAAGCATTAGGAACAAATAAATTACAAGGAATATTTGGCACAGGATCAGCTACTATAACATTTGCATCAAAAGGCCATTTAGATTTTAAATCACTATGGCCTATTGCTTTGCTTTGCTTTATTTCGTCTATTGTGGGTGCACTTATTGCATCACATATACCAGAACAAAGATTAACAGTTTTTATTCCCTACATATTAATCTTAGTTGCATTATATTTTGGATTATCGAAAAGTATATCTGATATAGGAAAGGCACCACTTTTAAATTTTTTAATTTTAGCCACTTTAATATATCCTATTATTGGCTTGTATGACGGTATGTTTGGACCAGGTGCAGGTTCTTTTTATATGTTGGCTCTCTTATCTTTGGCTCGACTTGGAATAGTTCAAGCAACCGCCCAAACAAAATTACTAAACTTTTCATCAAATTTAGGTGGATTTGTATTTTTCTGCATTATTGGGGCAATTAATTGGAAAATAGGGTTAACAATGGCAATTGGACAAATAATTGGAAGTTCAATTGGTGCGCGGCTAGCAATTAAAAAAGGAATTCATTTAATAAGACCTCTCTTAGTAACGATCTGTATAATTACTGCTATCAAATTATTGATTTAGCATTTTATAAATTTTGTTAAGGATCAAATGATATTGTATAAAAAAAGCCGCCCTTAGAGGCGGCTATTTTATAATTACAATCGAATTGAGAGCTTACTCTTTAATCCTTACTAGGTTTGGCGATGACTTACTCTCCCACGCCTTAAGACGCAGTACCATCAGCGCAACCGCACTTAACGGCCGAGTTCGAGATGGGATCGGGTGTTTTGCTGGTGCTATGATCACCAAACCAAGAAAAGATTAAAGAACACGAGACCCTGCCGTAGCAGGTCACTTTCCACTTCTGTCCAGATAACAGATATCTAATCTGTCTATTACTGGATCAAATCAAGCCTATCGGGCAATTAGTATCGGTCAACTGAATGCTTTACAGCACTTACATCTCCGACCTATCGACGTGGTGGTCTTCCACGGCCCTCAAGGGAGACCTTGTTTCTGGGGGGGCTTCCCGCTTAGATGCCTTCAGCGGTTATCCTGTCCGATCATAGCTACTCTGCACTGCTGCTGGCGCAACAACAGATCCACCAGTGGATCGTTCACCCCGGTCCTCTCGTACTAGGGGCAACTCCCATCAAGTCTCCTACACCCACGGCAGATAGGGACCGAACTGTCTCACGACGTTCTAAACCCAGCTCACGTACCTCTTTAAATGGCGAACAGCCATACCCTTGGGACCTGCTCCAGCCCCAGGATGAGATGAGCCGACATCGAG
>CAJJAY010000024.1 GCA_905182285.1 uncultured Amylibacter sp.
CTAAATATTTCATATGGGGGCTTATCTAAGAATAAAGAAAATCTAGATGGTATTTCTATTGGTGCATTCGAGATGGCACAATTTTGCGCTGGATATCACCGCGATAAGAACCCATCTATTACGGTTCTAGAATTACCATTCCTTGGTGTTTCATCACTTGAAGAAGAGCGTAAAGTTAGCCAAGCAATATATGCACATCCAGCTGTTCAAAAAGATCTTTCAAGATGGAATGCAACATTATTAATGCCCTCACCGTTACCTCAATATAACCTAATCGGTGTTGGTGATGCTCCAAAAACTTTAGCTGATTATAAAGGTCTTACAGTACGTGCTACTGGTGGCATTGGTAAAGCAATGGCCGCAGTTGATGCTGTGCCAACTTCAATGTCAGCAACTGAAGTGCGTCAGGCCCTTGATGGGGGTGTTGTAAAAGCAGTTGCATTTGCACCTCATGCACATATGTCTTTTGGAACAGTTGAAAGTGGGAAGTGGTGGACAACAAACTTAAACCCAGGAACGGTTAATTGCCCAGTCGTTGCTAACACAGATGCACTTGCTGCATTATCAGATGCAAATAGAAACGCACTTCTTGGTTCAATTGATGAAGCTTTAGATTACTATATTTCAACATATAATGGTAAAACCATGGATGCTTGGGGTCCTACACTGACTTCAAAAGGTATTGAAAGTATATCATATGATGCTGGTGAATTAGCAGCATTTAAAGAAGCTGTAGCAGGTCCAGCAGCAGCAGCATGGATTTCAGATAACACTGCAAAAGGTCTTCCTGCACAGGAGCTGTATGATCTTTTAATAGGTATGATAGGTAAATAATTATATCGCTTTAATATAATTATCTGCCACGCATTAAGCGTGGCAGATAAAAGATTAGGATAGTATTATGACCTCAAATTCATCAATCTTGATTGATAAGAGTTTGTTAAGCAGACTGGATCAAGGTCTTTATAAAATTGAAAGTATATTTGCATTAATAAGTGGTTTGGCAGTATTTTCACTTATGATGCTTGCTGTAATATCAGTAACTGGCCGACATACGATTAATCAACCACTTCCTGGATATGTAGATTGGATTGAGCAAGCAATGCCATTAATTGCTTTTATGGGTGTTGCATACACACAGCGAAATGGTGGACACATTCGAATGGATATACTCGTGAGTTTTTTGAGAGGAAGAAGCTTATGGGCAGTAGAATTCATAACTGTTCTTTTTATGCTGCTTGTCATGATACTTATTATTTGGGGTTCTTGGGCTCATTTTGGACGAAGCTTTGATTTTAATGCACCAATGTGGAGCCGAGATAGTTCTATGGATATTGCTTTGCCGTTATGGCCAGCAAAGCTTCTTGCGCCTGTTGCATTTAGCCTTTTAGCAATACGATTGGTACTTCAACTTTTAGCATTTGCTCGAGCATTTATAAATAATGAAACAAGACCTGTAGCCGTGCCGCTTATTGAAGATGCAGCAACTCAAGCTGCTAAAGAAGCTAATGCGGTATCGGGTTAGGGAAAGCTATGGAACCAATTGAAATTGGAATTACTGTCAGTATTGGTCTTTTAATATTTGTTATCTTAGGAATGCGAGTGGCTTTTGCAGCTGCCATCGCAGGTGTTTTAGGGCTTGTTTGGATTTTTTGGGCGAAAAAGGGTTATTCAGGTGAAAGTTTTTTCTGGGCATTAACTGTTGCTGCAAAAACTGCTGGTCAAGTCCCACATTCAAAAGTTTCATCACAAGCACTTTCTCTAATTCCAACATTTATACTTATTGGGTATTTGGCTTATTACGCAGGATTGACAAAAGCATTATTTGAAGCAGCAAAGAAATGGGTGGCATGGCTTCCTGGGGGTTTAGCTGTATCGACTGTATTTGCTACTGCTGGCTTTGCAGCTGTATCAGGTGCATCAGTAGCCACTTCAGCAGTATTTGCACGAATAGCAATCCCAGAAATGCTTGCTCTTGGTTACGATAAACGTTTTGCTGCAGGTGTAGTTGCGGCAGGAGGGACACTTGCTTCACTTATACCGCCTTCTGCCATTTTAGTCATTTATGCTATAATTGTTGAACAAGACGTAGGAATGCTTTTATTGGCTGGTTTTGTGCCTGGAGCATTCTCAGCAATAATCTATGGCATTTTAATCGTTGGTTTAGCCTTAACTTTTAAAAATTTTGGACCACCAGTTTCAGGCTTTACTTGGCGTGAGCGTTTTGCATCCTTACCGCCAGCCATGCCAATCTTTGCGGTAGTCGCAATCATTATTTTATTTGTTTACAATCCTTTTGGAGGTGATGCCTGGGGCACACCAACAGAAGGAGGTGCAATAGGAGCTTTCATAGTTTTCTGTATGGCGCTTTATAGAGGGATGAGATGGGCTCAATTAAAAGATGCATTAATTGAAACGGCTAAACTAGCTGTTATGATATTTACAATTATTTGGGGTGTTTTAATCTATGTGCGGTTTCTTGGATTTGCAGATCTACCATCCGCATTTTCTGATTGGATCACATCTCTTGATCAAAGCCCTATGCTTACTCTTATTTTTATATTACTGGCATATGCTGTTCTTGGTATGTTTATGGATGCAATTGGCATGTTGTTACTAACACTTCCAATCACTTATCCAGCAGTTATGGCGTTAAATGGTGGTGAATTTGTATCTGCTGCAGATAGTGCGTTTGGTATGTCAGGTCCAATGGCTGGTATCTGGTTTGGCATACTTGTTGTTAAAATGGCTGAGTTTTGTTTAATAACACCGCCTATTGGCTTGAATTGTTTTGTTGTTGCAGGTGTGCGAGACGATCTGAGTGTTCAAGATGTATTTAAAGGTGTCACGCCATTTTTTATTGCTGATGCGTTTACTATTGCAGGACTAATAGCTTTTCCAAGCATTGTACTTTGGTTGCCTTCATTGGCTAGTTGAAGTGAGAATTAAGGTGTTTTGATATTGCATGTAGGAGAGAAACTGCACGTAAAAACCCACTTAATTCTTGATGAATTAATATGTTGAAGTTTTCTATGTTTGTATCTTAATGTCTATTAAGATTTTACGCAATTATTTGAGGTGCAACCTTATGAAATATATTCCGAGCTCCAATCGTTATGAAAAAATGGTTTACCGAAATTGTGGAAATTCTGGATTAAAATTGCCACTGATCTCATTGGGTTTATGGCATAATTTTGGCCATGATTTTCCTCATCAAATAAAAAGAGAAATATGCCATGCAGCTTTTGATAGTGGTATTACACACTTTGATTTGGCTAATAATTATGGCCCGCCACCAGGAAGTGCAGAAGAAGCATTCGGTGAAATACTTAAGACTGATTTCTCGGGATATAGAGATGAATTAATTATTAGTTCAAAAGCCGGATATGATATGTGGCCTGGCCCATATGGAGAGTGGGGAAGCCGGAAGTATTTAATTGCCTCATGTGATCAATCTCTAAAGCGTATGGGAGTAGATTATGTAGATATTTTTTATTCTCATCGTTTTGATCCAAACACTCCATTAGAAGAAACAATGGGTGCACTTGATCAAATAGTGAAATCTGGAAAAGCTCTTTATGTAGGTATTTCAAGTTATAATAGTAAAAGAACTAAACAGGCAGTGAAAATCCTTAATGAATTAGGTACGCCATGTTTGATCCATCAACCTAGTTATAATCTTTTTAATCGCTGGGTTGAAGAAGATAACCTTTTAAACACACTCGATAATCTTGGTATCGGTTCAATTGCTTTCACACCTCTTGCACAAGGTATGCTTACTAATAAATACTTAAATAAAATCCCGAGCGAAAGTCGTGCTACTCAAGGTAAAAGTTTAGACAAGAATAAAATTACGCCCGAATTAATTCAGGCATTAAATGATTTAAATGATATTGCTGCTAATAGAGGACAATCCTTGGCACAGATGGCCATATCGTGGGTTTTGAGAAATGGTAGAGTTACAACGGCATTAATTGGAGCATCAAAGCCAGAGCAAGTTAAAGACTGCGTTGGAGCTATTGGTAATTTAGATTTTGATATAGAAGAATTATCAAAAATTGATGCAATTGCTTCTGACCAGGGAATTAATTTATGGGCTAAATCATCAGAGAGTGATAATTAGTATTACTAATATATTTTGTAAACGATTGAGTTGTTAATCTTTATTAAATCCCAAGCGCTTTTGATAATCATGTTCTCTCCAATTGGCTCGAAAAAGCCACTCGCTTTCAGTTTGGCGCTTTGCAAGAGATTGGGAAATTTCAACATCATCAAATCCAGACCTTCTTGCCATAGCGTACTGATCTGGAATTATATATCCAGTGGCTCTTATATGTCCTTTGTAGCCTCGGATGCGAATAAGTTTTGCTATAGTGAAACCTCTACCATCTGCAAAAGTTGGGAAATTAATTCTGATAATTTTAAATCTATTTAAATCTCCAGACAATAAATTTAGATCTGCATCTGAAGGTATGTCTATTGCAACATTTCCAGCAATAATGTTGCCCCAGGCTGAATAATTTATGGCTTCCTTTGGTAATTCGAAGCCAGAATCAGAAATAATTTGGGTCATTGTTTATTCCTAAATATATTCAGTTTTCATGAGTTTATTGTCAATATTTTATGCAGCATTTGCTTCACCTGAGGTCTTAAAAGATTTACTAACGGAAGGATATAAAACCTTTTTAAATGGTTCTAGGCCCAATCGACGGTATGTCTGAATGAAGCTTTCATATTCGCCTAATCTAACTTTAAGATAAAATAATATAATTTTTTCAATTGCGGGCACTATTGTACTTGCTGAAAAACCTGGACCTGCCCGCTCTCCTATTGCTGTAGCTTCTGTTGCACTACCGCCAAGTGTAATTTGGTAATTCTCTACACCGGCGCGATCTAGGCCTAGAATCCCAATATGGCCCACGTGATGGTGTCCACAAGCGTTTATGCAGCCTGATATCTTTATTTGAATATGTCCAATTTTATGCTCAAGCTTTAAATCATCAAATCGCATAGCGATTTCTTGTGCAATTGGAATTGACCTGGCTGTTGCGAGTGCACAATAATCCATTCCAGGACATGCAATAATATCGGATATGAGACCAATATTTGCTGTGTTCAAATTGACGGACTTTAATAAACTAAAAACCTGGGTTAAATCTGATTTATGAACATGAGGTAAGATGATATTTTGTTCGTGACTAATGCGAATTTCATCATGAGAATAGCGTTGAGCTATATCTGCAATCATTCTCATTTGATCTGAAGTCGCATCGCCCGGTGTTTCCCCATGATTTTTCAGACTTATTGACGCGATTATGTAATTTGATGATTTATGTTTGTGAGTATTTGTATCTACCCAAGATCTGAATAATGCATCATTTTCATAAGCAAATTCAAAATCACCAATTCCTTGTAATTTCAATAAGGAAGGAAGAAAGGCTGATTTAATTTCACTAAATAACTCTTTGTTTACACCAGAAAAGCTTCTTTTAATTTCCGCAAACCTTTCATCAACAATCTCTCTAATTTTTTCTATACCATGTTCATGAACTGTGATTTTAATTCTTGATTTGTACTTATTATCTCGCCGGCCTAGAATATTCCAAACACTTACAATAGCTTCGAGGTATGGTAATAAATCTTGTTCAGGTAAAAAGCTATTTATTACCTTTCCAATCATTGGAGTGCGCCCTAAGCCACCCCCAACTATGACTTGAAACCCAATCTTTCCATCATTATGCAAAACACGAAGTCCAATATCATGTGCGTGAATTACGGCCCTATCATTTTTTGATCCAGTTACAGAAACTTTAAATTTTCTGGGTAAGAATTGGAATTCTGGGTGATCCGTTGACCATTGGCGGATTAATTCAGCATATGGGCGTGGGTCTTCAACTTCGTCCGCAGCAGCTCCGGAAAAATGATCTGCAGTTACATTTCTAATTGTATTACCACTAGTTTGTATTGCATGCATTTTGACTTCTGCTAAAGCGTCCAAAATATCTGGAACGTCAGTTAATTTTGGCCAATTAAATTGAATGTTTTGGCGTGTTGTAAAATGCCCATACCCTTTATCCCATCGGTCAGCGATCATAGCGAGCTTATTCATTTGGGAACTATTTAGAGTGCCATATGGAATTGCTACTCTCAGCATATATGCATGTAGCTGTAAATATAGCCCATTCATTAAGCGTAATGGCTTAAATTCATCCTCGGTTAAATCACCGTTCACGCGTCTTTTAACTTGATTGCGAAATTGATAATTACGCTCTTTGATAAAAGCATCATCAAATTCTGAGTAATTATACATTATAAAACTTCCGATTGTTTGCCGTGATTATAGTTTGATGGGCCGTTATTTCTAAATTTTTCACGAAAATGATTTGGTGCTATACCTGTGTCTGATAGATTTATGTTGATTGAGTAAATTCCAACAACTTCATTTTGTTGTTTATTTGCATGAGTAAGTGCCTTTTCAAATGATGCGTCATCTATAAAAACTTTTGCATCACTAAGGCGTAGAGCCCATTTTAATTGTGAGTTAATGTAAACAACATCACCATTTAACAAATCGTTTGCAGTTATAACTTTACCGGTATGGTTATTTGACATTAAGCAAATTCCTTTTCATTTCGTACTTCACTAGAATGGTCAATGATTTCAGCAATGTTTGAAACTTCTCGAGGCGCTAAGCCATATAAGCTGAGTGCAGGTCCTATTATTTTATTTTGGGTAATACATTTTGTTAGCTGAGATAAAGTGGTGGAAAAAATTCGTTGATTATATTGAGAAACATTTTCGAT
Source organism: uncultured Amylibacter sp. (assembly GCA_905182285.1). GTDB lineage: Bacteria > Pseudomonadota > Alphaproteobacteria > Rhodobacterales > Rhodobacteraceae > Amylibacter. The sequence goes on from CAJJAY010000024.1 coordinate 6,804, forward strand.
TATACTCATTGGTGTATCAGGATCAGCTCCGTGCATAATGAGCCTACCTTGAATAAATCGTGATGCTTTTTTACCCATATAAATAGCTGCAATGGAGGTTTTATTTGTTAGCTCTTTCCAATCATGATCTGCATACCCTTCGATGTCATGACCTGTTATGAAGCGTATCGAACTATTTCTATTACGCTTAGTTAGCGATTGTTTTATTGCTGCTGCAGAAGCTGAAGCGGCAGTAATGCCTGGAATTATATGGTAATTAATGCCAAGATTAGAAAGTGCATTAATCTCTTCATCGAGGCGACCAAAAATGCTGCAATCGCCACCTTTTAGGCGAATTACACGAGCGCCGTTTTGTGTATGTTCAATAATTAAATCATTTATTTTATTTTGTGAAACTGACGGTCCAAATCCTTCTTTGCCAGCATTAATTATAACAGCTTCACGTCGTACAAGTTCAAGAATATCTTTACCTATTAGTCGATCGTGGATTACCACATCAGCAATATTCAATTCTTTTCGAGCTTTCAGGGTTAAAAGATCAGGGTCTCCAGGACCTGCACCTACAAAAACAACATATCCTTTTGTCACCTTATTTAATTTAAATTTATCTAGGAGGGAATTTAGTGATGCTTCAACCCCATTTTTTCCATTTTCTAGGAGAGCTGCTGGACCTTTTTTAAAATAGAATTCTGTCCAAAAATCTCGCCGGGTACGACCTAATGGAAGAATATTAACTTTTTTTCTGAATTTTTTACCAATCTTAGCAAGTATTCCAAGATGTATTGGAAGGATATTTTCAAGATCTGTCTTTATTGCCCTAGCAAGAACTGGGGCAGCTCCTTCTGTTCCAATTGCTATAGTCACTGGATCACGGTCAACGATTGCTGGTGTTATAAATTGACTGTCTTCTAGATTGTCTACAATGTTTATAAGTGCACCTTCTTCACGAGCTATTTTAGCGCTACGCTTATCTTCAATTTTATCTTCGTTTGCTCCATAAAATAATACTGCGCATATTGCGTCCCCTTTCTCCAAAGGTCTTTTTACCAGTTTAATTTTACCTTTGGATGCAAGCAGAATTATGTCTTCATGTGCTTCTTTGGCATAAACTGTAATAGAAGCAGATGTTTTCAATAGCAGGCGTAACTTTGCCAACGCTGCTTGTTGGCCACCAGACACAATGATGCGTTTACCTTCAATAGACAGAAAAATTGGAAAGTGCTTCATTTTATATCCTAGCATATTTATCTTATCTGAATATAGAATTTTATTCGGTTCTATTGCTAGTATTGTTTTAAAATAAGAAAAATAGTCTAATATATTTATAAAATTGGGATATTAATAATAAATATAGTTTTTTTAAAAAATGTGATTTTGATATTATGGAGCAGAAAAGAAAACTGTTTATTAGTTGATATAACTTAAAGTAAATTTTTTTTAATATTTGCTTTATTGTTTGGATAATAATGGCAAAATTTCATTCGTCATAATTCTATTTGTTATTGGCCCAGCATGTCGCAATATAACTTTGCCATTTTTATCTATAATAAATGTTTCAGGCACACCATATAAACCCCAGTCCAGCCCTGTACGCCCTTCATCACTGCCAATACTCTCATATGGATTTCCTAATGTATCAAGGAACTGCAAAGCTTGTGACGATGTGTCTTTGTAATTAATGCCATGAACTATAAAGCCAAGATCTGATAGTTGTTGAATATTTGGGTGTTCTACTCTGCATGGTGCGCACCAACTAGCCCAAAAATTAACAATTTTGATATTAGGTGCTTTAAGATCAGTTTCGTCTAAAAATGGTAAATCTGATAATGGGATAATTGTTAAATTAGGAGCTTCTCTACCAACCATTTGACTTGGCAATTCATTTGGGTTGTCTCTTCCAAGCCCAATAAACATAATAATTGCTAGAACAAAAAAAATAAATGGTGGTATCAGATAGAGCGGCTTAATATTTTTCATTTGATTTATTTTCTTGGGAATTTAAAGCATTTTTTATCTTTTTTGATTTCGATAGTGTTGCCCATATTAGTATGCCGAGGAGTAGTATGGAAACAGCATATGCCATTAGTACTGTATCTGTATATTTATCAAGCTCAAACATATTAATTATTCCTTAATCGAAGGGCAAGTAATCGACGCGATCTAATCTCAGTCCTAGTCCTTATCAAAACTAAAGTTATAAATAATAAAACCATACCAGCAATACATATCAGCAGTGGAAAATAAAAAGCGTTATCTACATGTTGTTCTTTATCTAAAGATAGAGATGCACCTTGATGAAGGCCCTGAGACCAAAAGTTTACTGCGTATCTTGATAATAGAGCAAAAACTGAGCCTACTATACATAAAATAGATGTCAGGTCGGCTGCTGTATCTTTATCCTCTATAGCTTCCCATAATGCTAAATAACCAAAGTAGAAAACCAATAAAATCATAAATGATGTTAAGCGAGGATCCCATGCCCAGTAAGTTCCCCACATAGGCTTGCCCCATATCGCTCCAGTAGCAATAGCAATAAGTGTCATAGTTACTCCTATTGGAGCGGCAGCTTTAGCCGCCAAAGCTGAAACATGATGTCGCCTAACTAACCATATTAAAGATGCAATTAGCATCATGAGCCATGCATTTATTGCCATTAGTGCTGAGGGAACATGCAAAAAGATAATTTTAACTGTAGAGCCCTGTTTGTAGTCTGCTGGAGTTAAGAAAAACCCCCAGAACAACCCAATTAATAATAAGCAAGAGGATGCAATTGCCAATATTGGCAAAATGCGAGCTGATAGTGCCATAAATTTAGCTGGATTTGCGTATTCCCATAAAGACATTTTAATTTCTTATCCTGTTTAAAATTGTAGTAAAATAATATTTACTAATAAGTCCTATTTTAAGTTTGCGCGCAGTGCTATTGCGCATGCGAATGGTAATAGTGCAATGCACATAAGTGATATTGCTGAAATTAATGCAAGTAATTCTAGAGGATTATTGGTTCCCTTGCTTACACATTGTGCTCCCAGCATCAAGGTAGGAATATACAATGGTAAAACCAAAAGTGAAAGTAAAAGACCACCTCTTCTAATTCCTACTGTTATAGCTGCGCCAAATGTACCAATGAAGGATAGAGTAGGTGTGCCAATAGCTAGAGTTGTGAAAAGCCAGAAATAAGCTTCATAATTTAAATTTAATAAATATCCTAATGGTAATGAGGCTAAAGTAATTGGAAGTCCTGTTGTAATCCAATGAGCAGTTGCTTTTGCTATTGCTATTCCTGACAACGGGATAGGCGATGTTGCTAGAGCTTCAAGTGTACCATCTTCCCAATCAAGTTGAAATATTCTGTCTAATGAAAGCAAACATGAAAGTAGTGCTCCTATCCACAGCAAGCCTGGTGCAATGCGAGATAATAAATCTAAGTTTGCACCTACTCCAAAAGGTACAATCATTATAACTATTAAAAAAAATGCTAAAGTTAACGAAAACCCACCTCCAGATCGAATTGCAAGTTTTATATCACGCAAGATGATGGACCACATTAAAATGTTCCTTCAAGAAAAGGATCAGTTTTTGTATCTTTATGCGGCTTAAATTGAGTAATATCTAGCACTGAAGATTCTGGTAAATCTAAATCTACATGTGTGGAAATTATAGCAGCACCACCTTTTTGACAGTGATTACTTATAGCGTCTGAAACCAATCTAGTTGTTGCTTGATCAAGTGAAACTGTTGGTTCGTCCATTAACCATATTTTTGCATTTGTTATTAACATTCTGGCCAATCCCAATCGACGTTTCTGTCCTGCGGATAATTCACCTGCCATTCGAGTATATAAGTTTTCTAGGTTTAGTGTTTTAATGACACTTTCTAAATTTTTGGATTTATATATACCTGCCCAAAATTGTAAATTTTCATATACTGTTAGAGTAGATTTAACTCCATCTAAATGACCTGAATAAGCAATGTCCGCATTTACTAAATCGTTAATATTTTTTGAATTAAGCCCAGCTATATGTCTTAATAAAGTCGTTTTACCTGATCCATTAGGGCCCTTTAAAATTAAACATTCACCAGTTTTTAAGCAAAGGGACACATTAGCAATGATAAGTTTATTGCCTCGCCTGCAGTCTAAATTTTCAATATTTATTAACATACAAGAGAAGTAACTTAATCTTTGCGTATAGGGAAGTGATGTAATTATAGATATTTAAAAAAATATAAATTTAATTTTATATGATAGTATACAATGGCATACCAATAAGCTCTTGCTCGACTCGTTTTTTTGACGCATAAGCTCAATAATTCCAATAATTATCCAAACCGGAGACCCGAAATGACAGTTCAAGTCGGCATAGATTCTAGTAAAACACGTAAAACACTTAGAATAGGTGGAAAATCAATTGATTATTATTCAATACCAGCAGCAACTGAAGCTGGATTGGGTGATTTCTCAAAATTACCTGCTGCTTTAAAAGTTGTATTAGAAAATATGCTTCGCTTTGAGGATGGGGGCCGAACTGTATCAGTAGATGATATTAAAGCATTCTCTGAATGGGCATCAAAAGGTGGAAAAAATCCACGTGAAATCGCATATCGACCAGCAAGGGTTTTAATGCAAGATTTTACAGGGGTTCCAGCCGTTGTAGATTTAGCAGCTATGAGAGATGGATTGATGGCCCTTGGTGGAGACCCAGAAAAAATTAACCCATTAAACCCAGTTGATTTAGTTATCGACCATTCAGTAATGATTGATGAATTTGGCAACCCAAGAGCATTTAAAATGAATGTTGAAAGGGAATATGAACGAAACTTAGAGCGCTATACATTCCTAAAATGGGGACAGAAAGCATTTAATAATTTCCGTGTTGTTCCTCCAGGTACAGGTATTTGCCACCAAGTTAACCTTGAATACTTAGCGCAAACTGTTTGGAAAGATTTAGATCAAAATGGTGTTGAAATTGCTTACCCTGATACATTGGTAGGTACTGATAGCCATACTACAATGGTTAATGGTGCAGCAGTATTAGGATGGGGCGTTGGTGGTATTGAAGCAGAAGCGGCAATGCTTGGGCAACCAATTTCAATGTTAATTCCAGAAGTTATTGGATTTGAATTAACTGGTGCGATGATGGAAGGCACCACAGGCACTGATCTGGTACTTAAAGTCGTTGAAATGCTACGTGAAAAAGGTGTTGTTGGAAAATTTGTTGAGTTCTATGGTTCAGGCTTAGATAGTTTGCCTCTAGCTGATAGAGCAACAATAGCAAACATGGCACCTGAATATGGTGCAACTTGTGGTTTTTTCCCAATTGATAATGAAACTATTCGTTATCTACATACGACGGGCCGAGAAGAAGATCGTATAGCATTAGTAGAAGCATATGCTAAAGAAAATGGTTTTTGGCGAGATGAAAGTTATGCACCAATTTATACTGACACATTATCATTGAACATGAGTACTATTGTACCAGCAATTTCAGGGCCAAAAAGGCCGCAGGACTATGTTGCATTAACTAATGCAAAACAAGCATTTGCAAAAGAAATGGAAGAAACTTTCAAGCGACCATTAAATAAAGAAGTAGCTGTAAAAGGCGAAAACTATACAATGTCTAGTGGTAAGGTTGTAATTGCTTCAATAACTTCATGTACAAATACTTCAAACCCATATGTTATGATTGGCGCTGGATTAGTTGCGCGCAAAGCTGCTGCTCTAGGGTTAAATAGAAAGCCATGGGTGAAAACATCATTAGCACCTGGTTCTCAAGTGGTTTCTGCGTATCTAGAAGCTGCGGATCTTCAAAAAGATTTGGATGCAATTGGGTTTAATCTAGTTGGCTATGGTTGTACTACTTGTATCGGTAATTCTGGCCCTCTCCAAGCTGAAATTTCTGAAGCAATCTCTGAAGGTGACCTTGTCGCAACTGCAGTTTTGTCAGGTAATCGAAATTTTGAAGGCCGAATTTCTCCTGATGTACGTGCAAATTACTTAGCATCACCTCCATTAGTCGTAGCCTATGCTATTGCTGGTACAATGGATATTAATTTAGCCTCCGATGTTATTGGAACAGATAAACATGGAAAAGATGTATATTTAAAAGATATTTGGCCAACTACGCTTGAAGTGGCTGAAATGGTTGAAAAAACCGTTACTCGTGATGCATTTCAATCTAAATATGCAAATGTTTTTGAAGGTGATGAAAAGTGGCAAGGAGTGGAGACAACTGAAGAAAAAACTTACGATTGGCCTGCTTCATCAACTTATGTTCAAAATCCTCCATATTTTCAAGGTATGTCACAAGAGCCAGGTGTTATATCAGATGTAAAAAATGCAAAAGTGTTAGCAATTTTAGGTGATATGATCACTACAGATCACATATCTCCAGCGGGCGGCTTTGCTGAGAGTACTCCTGCAGGTGAATACTTGTTAGAAAGACAAGTGCCAGTACGTGAATTCAATTCTTATGGTTCTAGACGTGGTAACCATGAGGTTATGATGCGTGGTACATTTGCAAACATTCGAATTAAGAATGAAATGTTAGATAATGTTGAGGGAGGATACACGCATGGTCCAGATGGTAATAAAACCTCAATATATGATGCGGCAATGGCTTATAAAGAAGCAGGCATTCCATTGGTGATCTTTGGTGGAGAACAATATGGCGCAGGATCTTCTCGTGATTGGGCTGCTAAAGGCACAAATTTACTTGGTGTATCTGCTGTTATTGCTGAAAGTTTTGAAAGAATACATCGTTCAAACTTAGTAGGGATGGGAGTAATACCATTTGAATTTACAAATGGTGATACAAGAAAGTCATTAGGGCTCACTGGATCTGAAACAGTATCAATTTCTGAGTTAGAAGGTGATATAAAGCCACAGTCAATGGTTCCGTGTAAAATTACATTTACAAATGGTGATGTGAAGGAAATTACTTTAAAATCCCGAATAGATACCGCTGTAGAAATAGAGTACTTGGAACATGGTGGAGTACTTCATTATGTTTTACGAAATTTAGCAAAAGCTAGCTAAATGAATATATAAAGAGATAAATAAAAGGGCCAGATATCAACTGGCCTTTTTATTCTTATAAAGCTAATTCTTGTTTATCTGTTATTATATATAATAAACTTGTGTGAGCTAATATATGAAAAATTTGAATATACCTCCTGTGTGGACATTATTTGCAATGATTTTTTCTGTAATATTGCATTTTATCTATCCTATGGTTCTCTTCCAATTTCGAGCAATCGATATAGGAATAATTGCAGTGGGAATTTATTTAATTTTCACGACACCAGTTTGGTTTAAGCGCAAAAGTACGACTATTGTGCCACGCAGAAAGCCTACTACCTTAATTGTAGATGGGCCATTTAGAATGTCACGAAATCCTATGTATCTAGGCATGATATTATTAGTTTTTGGTACTGGATTAAGCCTTGGGTCTATTCAGGCAATATTTCCATCAATATTATTATTTTTCTTTTTAGAAAAAAATTATGTGTTACCTGAAGAACGTAAATTAATTGAGGCAATGGGAGAAGAAGCAGAACAATATTTTAAAGCAACAGGCCGATGGATTTGGTTTTTATGATATTTATTCTAATAATTACTAAACTCAAAAAAATAAGACCGCCAACTAGCCGGTCTTATTAATAAAATAATATTATATTATATCATATTTATTTTATGTTTGGTCCAATTAACATGGTCATTTGACGACCTTCAGTTTTTGGGTGGTTCTCAATCTTACCTGCTTCAGCATCTATCACGACTGCTTGAACACGCTTTAATAGCTCTAAGCCAAGATTTTGGTGAGCCATTTCTCTTCCACGAAAACGCATAGTAATTTTTACTTTGTCACCATTTTCAAGAAATTTAAAAACACTTCTCATTTTAACATCAAAATCATGAGTATCAGTGTTTGGTCTGAACTTAATTTCTTTAATCTCTATTGTTTTTTGTTTTTTTCGTGCTTCTGCTTCACGTTTTTGTTGTTCGAATTTGAACTTACCCAAATCCATAATTTTACAAACTGGTGGTTGTGCGTTTGGAGAAATCACAACTAAATCTAAACCTGCAACTCGAGCCAATTCATTGCCTCGAACTGGTGTGACTACGCCGACGTTTTCACCGTCTGCACCAATTAATCTGATTTCTGGGGATATGACGCGTTCGTTTGCGAGCGGTCCTGTGTCGCGCTGCGGGGGCGCATTATGTGGTCTACGAGCTATGGTCTTTCGTCCTTTTATTGTCCAAATACTAGTGATAACTTTAGGATTAACCTAAATATAATAATACTGTCTTGAAGTGGGAAAGCTCTCAGGTCAAGCCAATTGAGTAATTAGCATGTAAAAACAGTTAATATTTCATGTATTTTTTCGAATATAATGCAAGATTGTAACATATTCTGTTAAATATATATAAATCTATCTAAAAATAACCATCTAAAGAGTATTAAATTTATTTGATCTTATAGAATCTATAAGCTTCACAGTTTTATTTTAATGGAAATAAATATATATTATTGGTTATAAAAAAATTATAAATTCATCAACTTTGTTACCTTTTCTTTTGCTAATTTATAAAAGTGTTCTAAGATTTATTATTAGAATTTTCTGAAAGATTTTATTTTGTCAAATTTAGAACTTCCATTTTCAAGAAGTGAATATATTAAAAGATTAGATACAGTGCGTAATGCCATGAATGCTAATAATATTGAGGTTTTATTTACTTGTGATCCAAGTAATATGGCATGGCTTTCAGGATATGATGGTTGGAGTTTTTATGTCCATCAAGGTGTGATCATTGGGCCTAAGGGTGACCCAATATTCTGGGGACGTAAAATGGATGCAATAGGTGCAACACTTACATGTTACATGAGCAACGATCGTATACATGGCTATAGTGATGATTTTGTTATGTCTGACAAACATGCAATGAGTGATTTGGCTGAGATAATAGCTGGATATGGCTGGAGTGATAAAATACTTGGTGTTGAATTAGATAATTATTATTATTCTGCAAAAGCACATCACATACTCTCTAGAAGTCATAATAGTTCAATAATAGATGCAACTGGATTAATTAATTGGTGTAGGGCTGTAAAATCAGAGAGAGAACTAAAATATATGCGTCGTGCAGGTCAAATAGTAGAAAGAATGCACGCTAAGATTTTCGATATTTTTGAAGTGGGAAAAAGAAAAAATGAAGTTGCTGCAGAAATCTATCATACGGGTATTTGGGGTGGTGAAGATGAGGATGGATTATTTGGAGGTGACTATGCTGCAATATGTCCTCTGTTACCAACAAACAAAGAAGCAACAGCTGCACATTTAACGTGGAATGATAAAAAAATCCCAGATAATTCTGGTACATTCTTTGAAATAGCAGGTGTACATCGTCATTATCATGTCCCACTTTCTCGAACTATTTGGTTAGGCAAACCACCTCGTGATATATCAATTGCAGAAGAAGTCGTTCTTGAAGGTATTGATGCAGGGATTTCCAAAGCAATCGCGGGAAATACTGCTGGTGATATAGCTCAGGCTTTTTATAATGTTCTTTCAAAGCACGGCGTCAAAAGAGAAGGAAGATGTGGTTATCCTATCGGCATTAGTTATCCTCCAGATTGGGGTGAAAGAACCTATTCAATACGTCCAGAGGATGATACTATATTAAAACCAAATATGACTTTTCACTTTATGCCAGCATTGTGGATGAAAGATTGGGGTTTGGAAATAACTGAAACATTACGTATTCGAGAAAATGGTACTGCTGAGCCTTTAGCAAATGTACCTCGTAAATTATTTGTGAAATCTTAAAATGACAGAAATTGTAAAAACAATTGAACTCCTAGATAAGTTAATTAGCTTTCCTACAATATCAAGTGAAAGTAATCGTGATTGTATTGATTGGATTAGTGACTATTTAAAGTCACATGGTGCGAGATGTGAGATAACTTCTGAAGCAGAAGGTAAAGCAAATATTTTTGCAACTCTTGGTCCGGATACAAGCGGTGGAATTATTTTGTCTGGACACACTGATGTTGTACCTGTTGCTGGCCAAAATTGGTCTAGTGATCCGTTCAAAATGAAACGTGAAAATGATGCGTTTTATGGACGGGGGGCATGTGATATGAAAGGATTTATTGCTGCAGCACTGGCAATGGTTCCCAAATATAGCAGTATAGAATTAAAACGACCTCTTCACTTTGCCTTTACTTATGATGAAGAGGTTGGGTGCTTGGGTGCGCGTGTGCTTGTAAATCAATTAATTGCATCAGGACTTAAACCAAGTGCTTGTATTGTAGGTGAACCAACTTCTATGAGGATAATAGAAGGCCATAAAGGTATGTGTGAATACACAACTGAATTTAAAGGTTTGGAAGGACACTCTAGTCAGCCAGAGTTATGTGTAAATGCATTAGAATATGCACATCGTTTTATAAATAAATTAATGGAAGTTAGAAAAGAACTTCCAGGAATGGCTCCTGATGGATCAAGATTTAATCCCCCATATTCTACGTCTTCTATTTGTGCGTGTCACTCAGGCACCACACACAATGTAATTCCCAGTCAAGCTGAAGTGGAATGGGAAATGCGGGTTGTTCAAAGAAGTGATAGGGAGTGGCTTCGTGACCAAATGGGACGATACGTTGATGATATTTTGCGCCCTGAAATGAAAAAAATATCACCTTCAGCGGATATTCGAGAAACTGTTTGTATTGAAACTGAAGGTTTAGAACCAGATCCAGATAGTGAAGCTGTAAAGATTGTCCAGGAATTAACCGGTGGTAACTCTACTGAAGTTGTTGCTTTTGGTACAGAAGCAGGTTTATTTAGTAGAGCTGGAATAAGCTCAGTTCTTTGTGGTCCTGGAAGTATTGAGCAGGCGCATAAGCCTGATGAATTCGTAACAGAATCACAACTGATTTCATGTTTAAAAATGCTTGACCGATTATCCAATGAGTTAATATAAATTTTTAAGACATATGAAAAATAATTTTTATGCCCTTAGAGTGTTAAAGGAAAAATATGATAAATTTTAAATATATATATAATTCAATATTTATAATTATTTTTATAGTAACCGCAATTCCTGTAAGTGCACTGGAGGATTCAAAAGGTTCAATAGTCTCATTTAATGGGCCAGCTCGTGAAGCTTACATTGGAAAATTTGTTAGAGGCCTGAAGGGAATGGCTGGATTAAAAGGTTTTGAAATAAGTATATATGAAAATCAGTTTAATCAGGCGCAGCAAAACCAACAAGTACAACAATATTTAGCATTGGGAGAATTGCCGAGTGCATTCATTTGGTTTCCAACTGATGATTTATCAGGCTTGGAAGCATTACAGTTGTTGGCAGAAACAGGCGTTCCAATATTAAAGGTTAATCAATTACCGACTGAACAAGATAGAGAATATATTATTGGATTTGCTGGACCTGATCTTGGCTTGCGAGGTCGAAGTGCGGGCTACATGATGAGAGAAGCTGCAGCTATTAAAAAAGCATCTGGTGGTTCTGGTTTTAATGTTCTTGTATTATCTTATCCGCATGATTTTAACGGTTATAGTTTATCAATAAGTGCGTTTAAAGATGCAATAGCAGGAACAGATTTAGAAATTGTAAGAGATTTTGCTGCAGGTTTTGGCAAACTAAAAGGCTACGAGGGAGCCCTTGAAGTAATTGGATCACTAGGGGATCAGAACATAGATTTTATTTATGGTATGGATGACTCAATCTTGGCTGGAGGCATAAAGGCATTTGAAGATGCTGGAAAAATTATGGGCAAAGATATCGTTTCTGTGGGCTCTGTATGTAATGGAAACAGAAATTTAATAGATCAAGGCAAACAATATGGAACAACTTTACAATCCCCATTACATGAAGGCCAATTAGCTATAAAATTAATTGATGAATACCTTACTATTGGTACTTTAGAAAAATTTATAAATTACACACCAAACCCTGCAATATCTCAAGAAAATATAGAAACATTGGCATTACAGGGATATGATCGTAAATTTTACTCAATAAAAGATCTTTGTACTGGTAATTGGTAATATTTCATAAAAATATGAATTTTGTTTTATTATTTTAGAACTAACTTATTGACGACAAACATTGTTTCAAATAGGACGAGAATTCCATGAGCGGATATTGTGTAATGGTAAGACCTCAGCCTTCCAAGCTGATGACGCGGGTTCGATTCCCGCTATCCGCTCCAAATTTTTGTTTTTATTTTTTCTGAATACTTAGATTTTTCTGGAAATTAATTACATTTAAATCCAAAAAATATATTTCTATTGCATTGTTTCCTTGATGCTTTTGTATTTGCGCGTTATCGATATCAGTAAATTCCGAAAGCTGAATATATGTCTACCCCTGAATCAACTCGTGCAATTTCACAAGACCGAAAAAAAGGTAAAAATGTTTCTGCTTTAAGAGGACTTCTTCCATTTTTAAAGCCCTATAAAATTTTAGTTGCGACTGCACTTTTTATGCTAACATTTACAGCAGCCATATCTTTGATTTTACCTCTAGCAGTGCGTGGTGTTGTCGATGGCTTTAGTAAAGATTTAGATGTTTTAGATGACTATTTTATTTATGCAATTTTTGTAGCAGGGCTTTTGGCTGTAGGCTCGGCTGTAAGATATGCATTAGTTACTAAATTAGGTGAACGGGTAGTAGCTGATATAAGGCGAGCTGTTTATGATAAAATGATTGGTATGAGCCCAGCTTTTTATGAAAAAATTATGACTGGTGAAGTCCTTAGTCGAATAACCACTGACACAACATTAATACTATCAGTTATTGGATCATATCTATCCTATGCACTTCGTAATGCAATTATGTTTGTTGGAGGTTTAATTCTCTTATTTATTACTTCTGCTAAATTAACTGGATTGGTTTTACTAATTGTTCCATTTATATTAATTCCAATATTTGGTATTGGGCGAAGAGTTCGTGTACTAAGTAAAATTAATCAAGACAAAATTGCTGAAAGTTCTGGGAATGCATCTGAAAGCTTATTAGCATCCCAAACCGTTCAAGCATTTACTCACGAGGCTGTTTCACGCTCACTTTTTGCAAAGCTTACAGAAGAAGCATATGATGCTACACGCAAAAGGGTTACAATACGTGCACTTATGACTGCAATTGTAATATTTTTGATTTTTACAGGTGTAGTGGCAGTTATCTGGATAGGTGCAAGGGATGTAAAAGTTGGCAATATGACAGCTGGAGTTTTAGTTCAGTTTGTTATTTATGCCGTTTTGGTTGGATCATCTGTTACAGCATTTGCAGAATTTTGGGGTGAGATGCAAAGAGCTGCGGGAGCAACAGAACGTTTAATAGAATTATTAAACTCAGAAGATGTTGTAAAAGATCCTGAAAGACCTGATCAATTAGAATTGCCTGTAAAAGGTGGACTTGAATTTGAAAATTTAAGTTTTTACTATCCTTCTCGACCTAATACTGCTGCTTTGGATGGGTTTTCACTAAAAGTAAATCCTGGAGAAACAATTGCACTTGTTGGTCCTTCTGGTGCTGGCAAATCAACAATTTTCCAGCTTCTGATGAGATTTTTTGATCCAACATCTGGAAGTATTAAACTTGATGGAAAGCCGATTGTTTCTTTGAAAAGAGAAGAGTTTCGAAAACATTTATCAATAGTTACACAAGATCCTGTAATATTTGGAACATCTGCAATGGAGAATATTCGCTTTGGTAGACCTGAAGCCACTGATGAAGAAGTTATAAATGCGGCGAAGGCGGCCGCAGCACATAATTTTCTTGAAATATTACCAGATGGATATGAAAGTTTTGTTGGTGAGCAAGGTGTTATGTTATCTGGTGGCCAAAAGCAGAGATTGGCTATAGCGAGGGCAATATTGCGAGATGCACCTGTTTTGCTATTGGATGAAGCGACAAGCGCTTTGGATGCAGAAAGTGAATTTGCGGTTCAAAAGGCTGTCGAAGCTTTGGCTCGGACCCGAACAACTATTATTATTGCGCATAGATTAGCAACAGTTAAAAAAGCTGATAGAATAATTGTAGTTGATGAAGGAAAAATAGTGGCTCAAGGCACGCATAGTGAATTAGTTTCACAAGGTGGCCTATATGCAAGGTTAGCTAAATTACAATTTACAGATGAAAATAACTAAATTTTTCAAAAGTTTGAAATTATAACTTCTGTGCTTTATTGATATTTTAATAGATATTTTAAGAAAGTTGGTTATGGCTAAAAAATTTGCAAATCGCCTAGATTTTACTGATTTAGAAAATGAAATGCCAATAAGTGATCGTTGGGCTGCAAAAACAGTATATCAACGATTATGTCAAACCCGAGATATTCATGGTGAGAGGCCTGCAGTAAGCTTCCAACTAAAATCTGGAAATAAAGATAAAAATATCACTTTAAGTTATAATGAATTAACAGATCGTATAACCCAAACGGCAAATTTATTTCGTTCTTTAGGTATTGGGCCTAATGATGTTGTTGCCTATTTATTACCAACTAGCCATGAAACACTAATAACACTTATGGCTGGGATGACTGCTGGAATTGTAGCGCCAATTAATCCAACTCTCTCACCTGATCACATTAGTTCATTGCTTAAAGAAGTTAATGCAAAAGTCGTTGTAACATTGAAAGCTTTTCCAAAAACAGAATTAGCTCAATTAGCTCACACTGCAGTTAAAAATGCGAAATGTGTGGAAACAGTTTTAGAAATAGATCTTTTACCTCATGTAAGTTCGCCATTAAAATTCCTTATCCCATTTATTCGCCCAAAGGTTAATATTGAACATGATGCAAAAATTATTGAATTTGATTCAGAAGTTTCAAAACAAAATAAAAAGTTAGAGTTTTTAGAAAGTGATGAAGATCCATATTGTGCATATTTTCATACTGGTGGAACAACTGGTATGCCAAAAATTGTACAGCATCGTCATTCAGGAGCCTTATATAATGGTTGGTTGGGAGCAGAGATTTTAATGGATGAATTTGATGTAGTAATTTGTCCAATGCCACTTTTTCACGTTTTTGCTGCTTATCCAGCATGGCTCTGCGTAATGACAGCTGGCTCACATATAGTAATGCCAACACCAGCTGGATATCGCGGTGATGGTGTATTCAAAAATTTTTGGAAATTAGTGGAGCGATATAAAGGTACATTTGTAATAACTGTGCCAACTGCGGCTGCCGCATTAATGAATCATACAATTGATGCGGATATATCTACCCTTAAGAATATTTTTTGTGGATCTGCTCCAATGCCAACGAAGCTTTTTGAGAAATTCCAAAAAGAAACGGGTGTATCCATCATTGAAGGGTATGGTATGACTGAAGCAACATGTCTAGTTTCTTGCAATCCACCAGATGGAGAACGAAAAATTGGGTCTGTTGGTTTGCCTTTGCCTTTCACCGAAGTGAGGGTATTAGAAATAAGTCGTAAAGATGAAGTTTTAAAGGAGTGCAAAGATGGTGAGCCCGGTGAAGTTTGTGTATACAACCCAGGAATTAATATTGGTTTTACCTATACAGATCCAATTAAAAATAAGTCATTATTTATCGAAGACAAATTTTTAAGAACGGGGGATATTGGATATTTAGATGTTGATGGATATTTGTGGCTAACTGGAAGGGCAAAAGATGTAATAATGCGTGGAGGGCATAATATTGACCCTTTAATTATTGAGGAAGCTTTATCAGGTCATCCATCTGTCAGTTTAGTTGGTGCTATCGGGCAACCAGATATCTATTCTGGAGAATTACCTTGCGCTTATGTTGAACTTATAAGTGGTTCTGAAGTTACGGTTCAAGAATTAATGGATTACGCAAAAGAAAACGTATCAGATTATACTGCATGCCCAAAATATATTGAAGTTTTAGATCAACTCCCAAAAACAGCAATTGGAAAGGTTTTCAAACCAGAATTACGGTGTCTTTCCATAACAAGAATATTTAATGATGCTTTGTTAAAAAATAATATTGGTGCATTGGTGAGTGATGTTATTGAAGATAAAAAATTTGGATTAGTTGCTAAATTAGATAAGATTGATAAGCAGATCTCTGATCAGCTAATTAATAGTGTATTAGGTGATTTTATTACACCATGGATATGGAATGATGAATTTGAAAAAAATAAATAACAAATACTATTTTTTACCAGAAAACTTATCTTGCATTTCATCACGGGCATCATCTGTTATTTTTGCAAACATTACTTCTGGCACATTAAAAGTGTGACCAGGTTTTAACGTTTCTAAAGCCTGATTTATATCTGAAGGCCATATTTTAACAACATTCATTGCATTAGCCATAGTATCAGCTGCATCAGGTATAAATGGTTCAGACAGTGCAGCATAAAGTGGTATTAAGTTTAATGCAAAACGTACAATTGTTGCTGATGCAATTGGGTCTTCTTTAAATAATACCCATGGTGCAGCATCTTGTAAGTATTCATTTCCAATAGCCCATATAGCACGTAAATCCGAAGCAGACTTACGAACTTCCATCTTTTTCATATTTATTTCATATGAATTAATACGTTCTTTGAGTTGACTTATAACTGCTAATTCTCGAGGGCCATAGTCACCACCTTCTGGAACAATTTCCCCAAATTTAGATCGGCAAAATTTTGTGATACGAGAAACAAAATTCCCAAGTACATCAGCAAGATCTTTATTTACACCTTGTTGGAAACTATCCCATGTAAATTCAGAATCTGAACTTTCAGGTACATTAGATAATAGCCACCATCTCCAATAATCAGATGGCAAAATATCCAATGCTTGGTTCATGAAAACCCCTCGACCTTTGGATGTAGAAAATTGGCCCCCATCATAGTTTAAGTAATTAAAAGATTTTATAAAATCTACTAACTTCCAATTATCATCAGCACCCATAATAGTAGCTGGAAATGATAATGTGTGAAAAGGGACGTTATCTTTTCCCATGAATTGAACGTAGTTTACATCAGAGGCGCCTTTGTCAGTTCGCCACCATCTCTGCCATTCTTTTTCAGCTTTGCCGTTTAGAGCTGCCCACTCTGCAGTAGCTGCTATGTATTCAATTGGAGCATCAAACCATACGTAAAAAACTTTACCTTCCATTCCATGCCATTCAGCGGTACCTTTTTTTACAGGGACCCCCCAATCAAGATCACGAGTTATCCCTCTGTCTTGTAGGCCATCACCATCATGGAGCCATTTTTTTGCGATAGATGTTGTAAGTATTGGCCAATCAGATTTTTCTTTTATCCATAGATCTAATGCTTCACGCATTTTAGATTGTTTTAAATATAGGTGTTTAGTTTCCCTCACTTCTAAATCTTTTGAGCCAGAAATAGCGGATCGAGGATTAATTAAATCTGTAGGTTCTAATTGCTTTGTACAGTTTTCACATTGATCACCGCGTGCATCAGCGGAGCCGCAATTTGGACACTCACCTTCTATGTAGCGATCTGGTAAGTACCTTTTGTCAGCATTTGAATAAACTTGTTTTTCACTTATTTCTTCAATGAGGCCTTTTTCTGCTAATTTACCAGCAAAATACTGGGTTAGCTGATGGTTCTGTTTGCTTGAAGAACGACCAAAATGATCAAATGATAGCCGAAATCCTCGTGCTAATTCGTATTGAACAGTATGCATTTCAGAACAATATTCTGATACATTTTTTCCAGCTTTTGCTGCTGCTAGTTCAGCGGGTGTACCATGCTCATCTGTTGCACATACAAACATCACTTCATGGCCTTTTGCTCGACAAAATCTCGCATATACGTCAGATGGTAGTTGACTACCTATCAAATTCCCTAAGTGTTTTATCCCGTTTATATAGGGTAGGGCAGAAGTTATTAGTGTCCTATTCATGGGATTACTCTCGTTTATTTTTTATTAATTTAAATTAACTTTTATAGATGAGCCAGTTGATATTGAGATAGTCATTATTATAATTTTAAAAAATACTATTATTGTATAATGCTTTTGAGATTTAAAATTGATCTGGATGCGCTTCTTTTGCCATATGATCCAATACTGCATTAACAAATCGTGTCTCTTTTCCATCTGGGAAAAAAGCTTTTGCAACATCTACATATTCAACAATTGCAACTTTAGGAGGTGTATCCCCAATTAAAAATTCTGCTCCAGCACTTCTAAATAATGACCTTAGGGTAGGGTCAATTCTGTCTATAGGCCACTTTGCTACTAACGCACGGTCAGTCATTTGATCAATTGCAGCTTGTTCATTAACAGCCGTGAAAAGTAATTTTTCAAAAAGCTCTACATTCCCTTCCACATATTCTTGACCCTCTAAAGTAGCACCGAACCTATGATTAATAAATTGATCGCGGACTTCATTCATGCCTTGTTCAGATGCTTCCATTTGGAAGAGTGCTTGAACTGCATATAATCGTGATGCAGATTTCATTTGTTTCTTTGAAGTCATAATATTTATTTTGCCTCGCCGGCTGTTTGATTGGGATTAGATAAGGGTTTGAATCCAATATTTTTTGTTATTCCAGTTAAATTTCGCGATAATGATATTAATTCTAACACAGCGTTAGCTGCAGCTGCTCCATAGTTATTTTTTAAGGATATCTCTTTTAGTTCAATGGCACTTTCAGCGGAAATTATAGCAGTACCTGTTGGGTATCCTTGATTGGATATATTGCCAATACTTCGTAATGTTTCATTATAAACAGTTTTTGAATATGTAGGGTTTTCTTCATGACTAATTGAACCTAGAAGAATATATCCTTCATACTGACTAGAGTTAATAATTAATTTTAATGCTATTGGTAATGCTAAAATGCCTGATAAATATATCTTTTTATAAGATATTTTTTGACTATCTAATATACCAATAGTTCCTTTAATTAGTTCATCACTTATTATACTTGGATGTTTTGCAATTATAACTGCAATTTTAGGAACATCATCATTAAACTCGTCTATATAATTTTTGTTTTCCAACTCAGATGGCATCCTTTATATCCTATTTCATAAAATTATTTTGAGTTTCTAACATCTTCAAGACGTGCCACGTAACGTGCTAAAGTATCTATTTCTAGATTTATTTTATCTCCAACTTTAATATCATTCCAGGTAGTGTTGTCTTTTGTGTGTGATATTAAATTTACTTTAAATGTATCAGCTGAAACGTCATTTACTGTTAAAGATGTGCCGTCTAAAGTAACTGAGCCTTTTTGCGCAATAAATTGTGCAAGATCGCTAGGTATATGGAAGTCAACAACGGTACTATCTCCAGAAACTTTTATATCAGAAATAATTGCTATTCCATCTACGTGGCCAGAAACAATATGGCCTCCAAGTTCATCACCCATTTTCAAGGCGCGCTCTAAATTTACTTTTTGTCCAATAGACCAGGCTTTTCTACCTTTACTTATGTTAGTTATTGAAACTGACTCAGCAGATATTTCCACATCAAACCAATTTTGGTTATTTTCAATACCTTTAGTGACTACAGTTAAGCAAACTCCATTGCATGCAATTGAAGCTCCTATGTCAATACTATCTACATCGAAGGCAGTATTGATACGTGCTTGTAGATCGCCAGCTTGGTTCAGTTTAGCAATAGTTCCGACGTCTGTTATAATCCCAGTAAACATAAAATACCTTATTTATTTTTTATTCAGCTATCTAAAGGTTGATAAATTTCATTATGAAGAGCTAATAAAAGTAAACCAGATTAGCAAACTATATTTATCATTTTTTACATATAGATAGTATTTTAATTAAAGTTAAGTAGTTCGAGACCAGATACTTAATATATCATTACCAATTTTTCGAGTCTCTTTCATCTTAAAGTTTGGTGCATCTTGTAAATTATTAATGTCCATTTTTCCAATTGCTGCAGTACCTTCTGATCCAATTGCAACACCTGCTTGCATGATGATTAATTGATCAACTAAATTTTCTTTTAGTAATGCAGCGCCAAGTTTGCCTCCACCTTCACATAAAATTCGGGTTAAACCGTTTTGAGCCAGATTTTTCATGGCATCTAAAAGATCAATCCCATCCTTATTACGCTTACAAGGTATACTTATAGCTCCAGTTTTGGATATTTTATTAAAATTAGCACCATCGGCATGGCAAATCCAAACTGGGGAGACTTTAGCTGAAGAAGCAAGGAAGCTGTTATTATCCATACTCACATTGCTATCTATTACTATTCTTACTGGTGAAGTAATTTTATCCCCTAGGCCACGTATATTTAAGCTTGGATTGTCAGCTTCTACAGTACCTCTTCCAACAAGTACTGCGTCATGTGTTGCCCTTAAATAATGAACATAATGTCGCGAATCTACACCAGTTATCCATTTACTATTTCCAGTTTGAGTAGCAATTCTACCATCTAAACTTGTTGCAATCTTAAGGGAAATAAATGGCCTTTTTTTATTAATTCTTGAAAAAAAACCTGCATGTGATTCATCTGCTTCTTTTTTTAAGATACCCAGTGTAACTTCAATACCAGCATCTTTTAAAAGTTGCATACCTTTGCCTGAAACGCGATTGTCTGGATCAATAGTAGCAATTACAACTCTTTTCACACCAGCATCAATTAAGTGTTTTGCACAGGAAGGAGTTTTTCCTGTATGTGCACATGGCTCTAGAGTAACATATACTGTTGATCCTTTGGCATTATTAGATGCTTGAGACAAAGCAATTGCTTCTGCATGTGGCCTACCACCTTGTTGTGTATAGCCACGGCCCACTACTAAAGTGTCCTTTATGATAACACATCCTACAAAAGGATTTGGCCAAGTCTGCCCAGCATTCCGTGTTCCTAAAGATAAGGCCAGACGCATCCAACGCTCATCTATATTACCCCCAATCATACTTATTCAGAAGGTTCTGGTGGACGGAGTTGATGAACAAAATCTTCAAAATCATCAGCATCCTGGAAATTTTTATAAACTGAAGCAAATCTTACATAAGCAACGGTATCTATTCGTGCTAATGTGTCCATTACTATTGATCCGATCTTATCACTTGCAATGTCTGCTTCGCCCATACTTTCAAGTCTTCTAACAATTCCTGAGATTAATTGATCAACCCTATCGACTTCAACAGGGCGTTTTTGTAATGCCATTCTAATTGATCGTGAAAGTTTTTCACGGTCAAAATCTTCTCGCTTTCCATTTTTTTTGATTACTACTAAATCACGAAGTTGAACTCGTTCATAACTTGTGAATCGGCCTCCACATGATGAACAGAAACGTCTCCGTCTAATAGCGACATGGTCTTCTGCAGGACGGCTGTCTTTAACTTGTGTATCGGTGTTACCACAAAATGGACATCTCATAAACTTATCCTCGTGTATTTTATTTTATAGAGCCATATATATACCCATAAACTAGATTTGGATAGAGTCTTGTTGGAAGTGCTAGATGAGGTGTGTGGGCAATATTCTCAATACGCAAAAGAAGGCTTATAATTAGGTAAGTTATCTATGAGAGACTTTACTGTTACTGCACCAAATATTACACTTAGCAGTGCGAATAGAGCTGCAAAGCTAAGTGTTGGTATTCCAGCAAGTCCGGCGCCTACAGTACATCCGCCTGCCAATACACCCCCAGATCCCATTAATAATGCTCCAAATAAATATTGTTTAGTTTGTTTATGACTATTAAAGGATACCCACTGGAATTCATTTTTTAAAATAGAAGATATGAATGAACCAACTATAACTCCTCCAATAAGACCTACTCCAAATCCTGCTGGAATAGATGTTGAAGCAATAGACCAGAATAATAAGTCTGAACTTGGGGAAGTGAATGATAATGATTGAAATGGGATTGGGTCAAATTCATCAAATAAAATAAATCCTGTACCAATCCAAGAAAGTGGAATTAGTAAGCCAATGAATATTGCAAAAATTAAATGGGATATTTTTGCTTTAGATTTGTAAGCAAAAAATAATGAAATACACACAAGTATTATGCTCCAAAAAATAGGTCCACCAATTAACTTTGAGAAACTGGCTGTGCCTCCTAAATTAATTGTAAATGAACCTAACCATACTCTCAAAGGTGCAAAGATACCTTTCAAGGTTGCATGTGCAGAAATTGCAAAAATAATGAAAACGACAAAGGCCCTAATATTTCCAGTTCCAGTTAAAACTATTAACCGAGAAATACAGCCTCTAGTTAACACCATACCCGCACCAAACATTATACCGCCTAATGCTATTGTAACTAGTGGAATATCTGAGTTAAAAAACCTGTGATCAGCAAATGATATAAAGTCATAGAAGACTAATAATTGAGTTCCAATAATAGCTGTAGCTAGTGCTGTAAACCAGACACCTCGAGCTGATTTCCTTTCGGTTGGCTCTCCAACAATACTCCGTCGAAAACAAAATTTTATATGTTGACTGATGGAGCCAAATGCTAAGCCAACTATTAATGCAAAAATGACAGACGCCATTCTTGGTGTTAAATTTTCAAAACCAAACTGTTCAAACATCTTCACTGCCTTACAAATGAATATCTTTTGTTATTTGAATGGTAACTAAAAATTTTGCAACTTATTGAAATACAATAGTATTCTCAAAAAAAAGCAATAATTAGAACAATATTGATTATATAATAATGTTCGGGAATAAAATGTTGATATTAACTGTAGATTCAGAAACCTGTCCTTAAGTTCACAAAAAATATTTATTTTAAGGTTTATATCCAATTAATATCATTCGGATTGCTAAAATACTTCCAAATATAATTGCTATCAAAGTAACTGGACCGCTAATTGCTAAGGTTGAAAATGCACTAACGCCTTGGCCAATTGAACAGCCCATTGCTATTACGCTGCCAAACCCCATCATAATAGCACCTAATATTTGGCGCCCAAGTTCTCTTGCGTCATCACAAGCTTCCCACCTGAAATGACCTTTTATTATACTTCCAAAGAAAGACCCAATTATTACACCTAAAACACTTCCTATGGGAAAACTTAAGCTACTAGCGGAAGAAGTCATCATATATAATAATGTTTTTCCAAGAGGCGCGGAAAATGTATGCCCCTGAACTGGAATCTCATTTAAGCTACTAAAATTTAATGAATATGTACCCCAAAATGCTGCTGCTACTGATAGTCCCGCTAAAAATGACCATATAATCATAGAACTTTCTTTGCGAAGTGGTGCGTATAAAAGTGCCCAAATAATAAATATTGCTCCAATTATTGTAGCAATGAAAATTGGGGCAATTCCCAATAAATCTTTTAATAAATGTGGAATGCTTGATGAGCCATTTGATGGTAAAGCTGGGAAAGCTATAATTCTAATATTTGCCAAAGGGCCACTTAAAATAAAATAACTAGAGACTGCCATTACTATTAGCACAATTAATGATCGCAAGTCCCCGCCAGCGAATTTTGATAAGGCACCAAATCCACAGTTTCCAGCTAATCCCATACCATATCCAAATAGTAGGCCACCAATTATACTCCCTACTGGATTCCACTTAATACGATGGTATGATGTTTCTAGAACATCTAATTGGCCAATCAAATCCAAACTATACACTGCGATAATAGCTGTTCCAAGGACTATACCCCATAGACGTATTCTACGTTGGTCATTCCCTAAATAAGCGCTTTCTATTGCTCCGAATGTACAAAACTGGCCCAATCTTGCAGCTAATCCTAAAATAATTCCTAACCCAAGGCCAAGAAAGGTAGCGAGCATACTGGCTTCCATATAAAAATCTTACCCGTCTTTAGCGCAGAATTCTTCGTAAAGAAGAGAAACTAATTTTAAAACTTTTTCATCTTTAATAGAGTAATAAATTGCTTTGCCTTCGCGACGAAAACTTACGATTCCTTCTATACGTAATCTTGCTAATTGTTGGCTCACAGCAGCTTGGCGAGAGGATAGCAAGTTTTCGAGTTCAGTTACTGACTTCTCACCCATGACCAGATGACATAATATCATAAGGCGACCTTCATGTGCCATAGCTTTGAGAAAATTTGCGGCTCCTCGGCCTTTAATAAACATTTCGTCTATATCAAATTTACCAGATAATTCTTTAGCCAAATTCATATCAAAATCCTAACAAATCTTCTTCTATTGCGGCAATTCCTGCCCTTGCGCATTCATCGTCTATATCAGTTCCTGGAGCACCAGATACTCCAATTCCTGCAACAATGGAACCCTCAGATTCAATTGGAACTCCGCCACCTAATGGTAAGGGTGTAGAAATAAATCTGATACCAAATGCTTCTTTACCCGGTTGTGTGCTTTCATCAAGAGATAATGTTGGAGTTCTGAAACTAACAGAGGTCCAAGCTTTGCGTGTTGCTGTTTCTTGAACATGTAATCCTGCATAACGAGACTTAACGAATGCTTGTGTTAGGCCAAAACGGTCTACAACTGTCACTCCAACTTGGTAGCCGCCATCACGGCAAAAATTCATTGCTGAAACTGCAGCTTTTATGGCAATTTCTGGTTTTAAAACTCTAAATTCAACAAATGCGTCATCTTCAGCCGCTTTTGCTGTGAATGTTGTGGTAATACCTAAAGCAATTAGTAAAATTAAATTTTTCATCATACACCTTTTTTTTGCGAATATTCAGGAATTTCTAATAAAATTTTATCAATAAGCCCCCAGAAAAAATCCTCCCCAGGATATCCTTCGATACGGCCAACTTCTATATTATTATTCACTATAATAAATGTTGGTGTAAATTGTGGAGAGCTTTTTAAAGTTATTTCTGTTGAAAGCGTTGAGTGGATATCAATTCTTTGTAATGGTGCTACACTTCCCTCTAAAGTTTTTGGGTAAATTTCGGATATTTCATCATCCCAGATTTCACACCAGTAGCAGCCATCTTGCTCAAACATTAATAATTTAGAGCCTTGGGCTAAAGTCATATTTGCAATAAAGCATATTATTGCTGCTAATAGCATTGACTTCATTTCAGATACCTTCTTAACATATATTAAAAATGTAATGTGTTTTAATTCAAAGGACAAGGCTTTAGATGTTAGACATCACATTCACAGGTGCAATTATTGCAGGACTTTTAAGTTTCTTGTCTCCATGCATTCTTCCTATGGTGCCGTTTTATTTATGTTACCTTGCTGGAATAAGTATGAATGAATTGAGGGATTCTAAAGATATTCCATCTAGTACGCATCATAAACTTATTCTTGCTAGTATTTTCTTTGCATTAGGTACAACCACAATTTTTGTTTTGTTAGGGCTAGGGGCATCATTTCTAGGGCAACTTCTTAGAGTTTGGAAGCAAGAATTATCGTATATGGCAGCTGCATTTTTATTTGCATTTGGTTTACATTTCCTAGGAATAATTCGTGTTGGATTATTTTATAGGGAAACAAAGATAACTTCGAAAGCTAGCTCATCGACTTGGATAGGATCCTATATAATGGGGCTAGCATTTGGTTTTGGATGGACACCATGCGTTGGGCCTGCACTAGCTTCAATTCTTATGATTGCTGGTGGAATGGGTGATGCATTACATGGAACCTTATTATTATTGGTTTATGGCCTTTCAATGACTTTGCCCTTTGTGTTTGCGGCAATTTTTGCCAAACCATTTTTACGTTGGATGCAGCGAAATAATCATTATATTAAATACGTTGAAAAAATTATGGGTCTAATGTTAATTATTTTTGCATTGCTAATTGCAACTAATAGCGTAAATTATATAGCAAATATAATGATTAAATATATGCCCTGGTTCTCATCAATAGGATAGGAAGTGATCATGAAGAAAATTATAGTATTTTTAATTTATATTTTTTTGAGCCCTGCAAATGCCGCACCTATTGGAGATGACGGTCTTCATAAACCTGATTGGTTAAGGTTTACGTTTAACGATATGGCTGAAGATTTTGATGAAGCAAGTTCAGAAGGAAAGCGCTTGCTAATTATGTTTGAGCAAAGAGGCTGTATTTATTGCACCAAGATGCATGAAGATGTTTTCCCTAATGCTGAGATACATAAAATTCTCTCAGAAGATTACTTTGTTGTTCAGATGAATTTATTTGGAGATAATGAAGTTATTGATTTTAATGGAAATATAATGAGTGAAAAGGAAATTGCAAAAGCTTGGGGTGTAGTTTTCACTCCCACTTTAATGTTTATGCCTGAAAATATTGATTTAATGAAATCAGCTTCCCAAAATGCTGTTATTACAATGCCTGGTGCTTTTAGTAAGTACACCACTAAAAATTTACTAAATTATGTTTTAGAAAAAGGATATGATAGTGGAGAACATTTCCAAAAATATCATGCTAGAAAGTTTGCTGAACAAAAAAAATAATCCAAATCTAATTTATAATTTGGTACATTTTACTAAATAAATTCAAAAAATAGAATTTGTCTTGCAAGACTCAGTTTATGCGTCTAACCTATCTTTAGAATTTAGGGAGAGGGAGGAAATCATATGCTGCTTCGCAGTTTTATTGCCGTTACGGCAACTTTAATATCCACATCCGTTATTGCTGGAGACATTTCACCAACTGACGTATCTTTTGGGGATTATGGGGAAATATCAGCTTCACTAACTGGTGTCGCAGGCGATCCAGTCGCTGGAAAAAAAGTATCAACAAATCGTAAGTTGGGTAACTGTTTGGCTTGTCATGTAAATGATGACGCTTCTTCCCAATCTTTTCATGGAGAAGTTGGACCAGAACTAAATGGTGCAGGCTCTCGTTGGAGTGAAGAAGAGTTGCGAGGGATTGTTACAAATTCAAAAAATACTTTTGAAGGAACTATAATGCCCGCATTTTATAGTACAGAAAATGGTGTAAGAACATTAAAGAAGTTTGTTGGTAAAACGATTTTATCAGCACAACAAGTTGAAGATGTTGTTGCATATATATTAACATTAAAAGAGGAGTAGGGAATGTCATTAACTCGTAGAAATGCCTTGGCATTAGGTTCAGCATCATTTGTTGTAACACTTATGCCTCTGCATGCATTTGCAGCAAAAGATGAAACAATGGCTGTTATAAATTCATTTACTGGTGGAGCCGCTGTAACTAATGGTGGAATTAATTTTACAACACCAGAAATTGCAGAAAATGGGAATACCGTTCCTATAAAGTTTTCTGCACCTGGCGCAAAGCGTGTAATGATATTAGCTGACGGTAATCCAACTCCTGGAGTTGGGTTATTTAATTTTGGAAAATTAAGTGATGCATCCGGATCAACGCGAATTCGTCTTGCTGGTACGCAAGATGTAATTGCAGTCGCTGAAATGGCTGATGGATCATATGTTCAAGTAGCAAATACAGTAAAAGTAACAATTGGCGGCTGCGGCGGCTAGCAGAAAAGGAGAGTTCACATGGCAAAAGCACGTGTAAAAGCACCAAAAACTGCAGCAGCAGGAGAATTGGTGACAATAAAAACATTAGTTAATCACAAAATGGAGTCTGGCCGTCGTAAGGATGGTGATGGGAATTTAATTCCTCGTAAGATTATTAATGCATTTTCAGCAACTTTTGGTGGTGAGGAAGTTGTATCAGCATCTTTTGAGCCTGCAATCTCAACAAATCCATATTTTCAGTTTAGTTTTAATGTGCCGGCAACTGGTGATCTAGTGATGAAATGGACTGATGATGATGGTTCAACTGTTGAGCAAACTAAAACCATCACCGTCGCTTGATGCGCAAAAAAAGGGAGATACTATAATGAAGAAGTTCACGAGAACTCTGACATGTATTTTGGCTTTGTCTACTATCACAACAGTGGCAATTGCTGATGAAGACGCTGAGTTGGTAATTAACGGCGAATTAAGCGTAGCAACAAAGGCTGCTGCGCCTGCTGATAGTGCCTTAGATGAATTAATATCAGGCTGGCGTTTTAGAACTAATGAAACTCAAGCCTTACAAATGGATGATTTTGATAACCCTTCATTTATTTTTATTGAGCAAGGTGAGGATTTATATGCAAAAGTTGACGGATCTGAAGGTAAATCATGCGCTTCGTGTCATGAAGATGTTGCGTCTTTTGAAGGTTTAAAATCAACATTGCCACGCCATAATGCATCTTCAGGTAAATTAGATACAATGGAAACATTAGTAAATAATTGTCGTACTGAGAGAATGGGTGCTGAGCCTTGGAAGTGGTCAAAAGGTAAGATGACTGCTATGACCTCATTGATTTCATTACAATCACGCGGCATGCCAGTAAATGTTAAGACGGATGGTGAAGCAGCTGGTGCGTATGATCTAGGTAAAGAGCTATATTATACCAGAGTTGGTCAATTGGATATGTCATGTGCAAATTGTCATGAAGATAACTATGGTAATATGATACGTGCAGATCACCTTTCTCAAGGGCAAATAAATGGTTTTCCAACATATCGTTTGAAAAATGCAAAAATGAACTCAATTCATGCTCGCTTTAAAGGTTGTATGAAAAATATTCGTGCGACGCCCTTTAAAGAGGGTTCTGAAGAATTTCGTGCTTTAGAACTTTACGTTGCATCTAGAGGAAATGGCTTGTCAGTTGAGAGCCCATCGGTACGTAACTAAATTTAAAATTTAGCCCCACAATGTTAACACGTTGTGGGGTTTATTTGTTTGAAGACATTCAAAATATTGAATATGAGGAATTTCCATATGATTTCACGGCGTGATTTTTTACAAGCAACTGTTGCTGCATCAGCTATTTACGGAGCAGGAGGCTTTACTCGTGCATCAGCCCAACAAAGCCTATCTCAAGATAAACTCCTAGAATTTAACACTACTGGGAATGTAACACTAATACATATTACGGATATTCATGGCCAATTAAACCCTGTTTACTTTCGCGAACCAGAGATAAATTTAGGAATAGGAACTGTAAATGGTTTACCGCCGCATGTGACTGGAAAAGACTTTCTGAACCTTTTCAATATGACCCCTGGCTCACCAGAAGCTTATGCACTTACTTATAATGATTTTAGTTCACTTGCTAAGACTTATGGAAGAATGGGCGGATTAGATCGTGTAGCAACTGTAGTAAATTCAATCCGTTCAGATCGTCCAGATGCATTGCTGCTTGATGGTGGTGATACTTGGCAAGGCTCTTATACAACTCATCACACTCAGGGCCAAGATATGGTAAATGTAATGAATGCATTAAAGCCTGACGCAATGACATCTCATTGGGAGTTTACTTTGGGCATAGATCGAGTAACTGAAATAGTAGATTCGTTAGACTTTCCATTTTTGGGAGCAAACATTTTTGATAATGAGTGGGAAGAACCAGCTTATGAACCTTATAAAATGTTTGAACGTGGTGGGGTTAAAATCGCTGTTATAGGGCAAGCCTTTCCATATATGCCAATAGCAAATCCTGGTTGGATGTTTCCAAATTTATCATTTGGAATTCGTGAAGAACGAATGATCGAAGTTGTTAATGAAGTTAAGGGGTTAGGTGCTGAGCTAGTGGTTTTGTTATCTCATAATGGATTTGATGTAGATAGAAAATTAGCAAGCCGTGTAAATGGAATTGATATTATTCTCACAGGTCATACGCATGATGCTTTGCCTGAACCTGTTTTGGTAGGCTCAACTATGTTGATTGCATCTGGATCAAATGGCAAATTCGTTACACGTTTAGATTTAGATGTTAGAGATGGTGAAGTTAAAGGGTTCTCTCATAAATTAATCCCAATTTTTAGCGATGTGATTGCACCTGATCCATATGTAAGAGCATTAATAGATGAACAAAGAGCACCATTTATAAATCAACTTAAAGAAATTTTAGGATCTACTGACCAAGAATTATATAGGCGTGGGAATTTCAATGGAACTTGGGATGATTTATTATGTAACGCTTTAATTGATGAGCGAGAAGCTGACATTGCACTATCACCAGGTTTTCGATGGGGGCCAAGTTTGTTGCCTGGTCAAGACATCACTCGAGAAGATTTATTTAATGCTACAGCAATGTCTTACCCTGAAGCATATCGTACTGAAATGACTGGTGAATTTTTACATGTAATTTTAGAAGATGTAGCTGATAATCTATTTAACCCTGATCCATATTATCAACAAGGTGGTGATATGGTAAGGGTAGGGGGTATGGGCTATTCAATAGATGTATTAAAACCACAAGGATCAAGAATTACAGATATGACAATTCTTAAAACTGGTGAAAAAGTTGAGGCAAATAAATCTTATCAAGTTGCTGGATGGGCTTCAGTAAATGAGAATACTGAAGGTCCAGCAATATGGGACGTAGCTGAAAGTTGGATCAAAAAACAAGAATTTATAAGTATAGATCCAAATACTTCTGTAAAAGTTTCAGGAATATAAATGCTTTTATTATCTTAATTACAAACATATCATAATTAATTATGATATGTTTTAGTAATAAAATTTTTTAAATGTATAAAGCTAGTTATTTTGCTGTTTTTAAATAAGCCACAATCGCATCCAAGTCTTTATCTTTCTTCAAACCTCCAAAAGACATCTTAGTACCTTTCATGAATTTTTTTGGTTTCCTTAAGAACTCAATCATAAGTTGTTCATCCCAAATACGACCTTCATCTGATGCTAACTTAAAGCCCTTTGAATATTTATAACGATCTGCTGAACCCATTTTACGGCCAATTATATTATATAATTGAGGCCCAGATTTATTTTTAGCGCCTTCTCCAACTGCATGGCAGGATTTACATTTTTTAAATACTTTTTCCCCTGCTTTTATTAATTCAGGATCAATAGAGACTATATTTGTTTTTTTGGAATTTAGCTCAGGTTGTTCTATTTCTTGACTAGAGGAAGATTCTCCTGGCGTAACATCAATAACACTTGCACGCTTTGTAATTTTCGAAGATTGCTTACAATCCTTCATGCATGGTTCTTTAGACCAATTAGAATATTCACTTATTTTCCGATCATCAATAATAAATCCATTACTATTATACATATTAAATTTTGAAAAATTTTGATTGTTCAATACAAAATCATCTTCAATTAAATCATTTGAGTATAATATATAAGCAACAATTGAATATACTTCATCACTGGTAAGAGTTTGAGCTTCTCCAAAAGGCATTGACCTATTTATATAATCCCAAAGAGTTGAGAGATATGGCCAATAAGATCCAACCGTCTTAACAGGATCTTCATCTGCTAAAGTATCAAAGCCTCCAGCGAGTGCAGGCCAGTTGTCTATACCTTCAGCAAAATCTCCGTGACAAGCCGCACATTTGTTTGCAAATATTTCTTCACCTACTATTGCGTCACCTTTTCCAGCAGGTAATCCACGTCCATCAGGTAAAACATCAATATCCCACGCACTAATTTCAGAAGGCAAGGCAGTTCTTCCTAATCCAAATTTGCTATCAGCAAAAATTGGTGTTGTTGCTAGAAAGCAAATAGTTATTAAACTAAGATACCTCAACATTTTCGACCTCACCTGTTGTTTTTAAATGCCAAGTTTGAATACAATTATTATGATAAACAGAGTTTTCACCGCGAATTTCACGAAGTTGATGCTTTGTTGGTTGAACATATCCTGTTTCATCAATTGCTCGTGCTTGGAGTAACCATTCTTCGCCATTCCACTCAGTATCTAAATAAAATCGTGTTAAAGCTTTAGTTTCACTTTGATTGCCAAGTCGCGCAGTCTCCCAAGTAATTCCACCATCTTTAGAAATATCAACTCTTTTTATTTTACCATGACCGGACCACGCTAATCCAGAAATTACTAGAGGGCCATTTCCATGCTTAACGGGAGTTTGTGGACTGGGAGATGTAATAATAGATTTAGCATCCATTACCCAAGTCCATTTACGCGCAATACCATTTGCTAAAACATCTGTATATTTTGATGTTTCTTCCCTGCTCTCAACAGGTGAGTCAGATACTTCAATTCTCCGTATCCATTTAACCCACATATTTCCTTCCCAGCCTGGAACAACAAGGCGAACGGGATAACCATGTTCTTTTCTGAGAGCTTCGCCATTTGCTTTAAAAGCAACTAAGACATCATCCAATGCTTTTTCCATTGGAATGGATCTACCATTAGATGATGCATCAGCACCCTCAACATAAACCCATTTATCTTTTAAATTCTCGGCTTTATTTAACCCAGCTTCATTTAATAGCAATCTTAAAGGTACACCTGTATATTCCATATTATGGATCATACCATGTGTAAACTGTGCTCCATTTAATTGTGCTCCGGCCCATTCCATTCCTGTATTTGCTGCACATTCACAAAAATAGACATGATTTTGACGTGGAAACCTTTCAAGGTCTTCGTAAGTAAAAATTAATGGGTTATCAACTAACCCATTTATCATCAGTCTATAGTCTTTCTTTTGTAATTCAATTGCTCCAGAATGATGACGTTCAAAAGCACAGCCCTGTGGCGTAATGGTACCTTCTAAAGCATGTATCGGTGTGAAGTTTATTGATGAGATTGGACCTGCTGTTAACCAAGAAACATTTCGCCTAATCACATCTCTTTCAAACTCTATTGGTAAACCATATGGTGTTTCATCAACACCATCTCCTGTGGAAGATGCCCAATCTTGGACATTCGTAATTAATGGGTCGGCCTCATTTGCAGTTGAGGCAGTGGCTAATGAGCCAGTGATTGCAGCTGCTGAGCCTTGTAAAAACGCACGGCGTGAAGATGCTTTTTTTGGGTTTCTCATTTCTAAGAAGTTCCTTTGGAATTAATTCAACTATATGTTATCATAAATTATAGATTTAACAATATTAAATTCATATTATTGAATATAAGATTTTACAGAGTTTTTAGCTTTAAATTTAGGAAATACAATCTAGTAAAAAACACTTTAGTCCAAGATATTTAAAGGATTAATCATATTAATATGGAGTAAATGATGCGATTTTTGATCTTCTGTGTGGTTTCAATTTTTTTTGCTGGTATTGTTAAAGCCCAAACTGCAGTTTTGTATAATTATGATGGTACTTTTGATGACGCAACGTTTAGTATTGAAGGAGCAATATTAGGAAAAGGCCTAGTGATTGACCATATAAGTCACACGGGTGAAATGCTTTCACGAACTGCTATAGATTTAGGTTCTGATATAGAAATATTTAAAGCTGCAGATATATTTTTATTTTGCTCAGCAGCAATTTCTAGAAAAGTAATGGAAGCTGATCCCTTAAATATTGTTCACTGCCCATATAATATTTTTGTTTTTGAGAATGATATGGGTGTACAGATAGGCCATAGAGTCTATCCAGATGGCCCAATGCAAATTGTTCAAGAGCTGCTAAGTGACATAATAAATGAAGCTATAGATTTTTAAAGGCGCTGTTAACGCCTTTAATTTATTGGTCTAAGAAACTTCTTAGTTTACGACTACGGCTTGGATGTTTCAATTTTCTTAGTGCTTTTGCTTCAATTTGGCGTATCCGCTCTCTCGTAACACTAAATTGTTGGCCAACTTCTTCAAGCGTATGATCTGTATTCATTCCGATTCCAAAGCGCATTCGTAAAACACGCTCTTCACGAGGAGTGAGCGATGCAAGCACACGCGTAGTAGTTTCTTTCAAATTTCCCTGAATAGCAGATTCTAAAGGCAAAATAGCATTTTTATCTTCTATGAAATCACCTAACTGTGAGTCTTCTTCATCTCCAATTGGAGTTTCTAAAGAGATAGGTTCTTTTGCTATCTTCATTACTTTACGGACTTTGTCTAAAGGCATTTGTAATTTTGCAGCTAGTTCTTCAGGTGTTGGTTCACGTCCAATTTCGTGAAGCATTTGGCGACCTGTTCGAACCAGTTTATTAATCGTTTCAATCATATGTACTGGAATACGAATAGTGCGTGCTTGGTCTGCAATTGATCGAGTAATTGCTTGCCTAATCCACCAGGTAGCATAAGTGCTAAATTTATAACCACGACGGTACTCAAATTTATCAACTGCTTTCATTAGCCCAATATTGCCTTCTTGAATTAAATCCAAGAATTGTAAGCCGCGGTTTGTATATTTTTTTGCAATTGAAATGACTAAGCGCAAATTTGCCTCTACCATCTCTTTTTTTGCACTACGCGCTTCTTTTTCGCCTTTTTGAACTTGATTTACAATTCGACGGAATTCTGGAATATCAACACCTACATAATGGCCTACTTGTGCCATATCAGCTCGTAATTCTTCAGCTTTTTCACGATGTTTTTCTATGAATGTTTTCCAGCCGCGCCCATCTTCATTCTCGGCTATTTTATCTAACCACATTGGATCTAATTCTTGACCACGATATTTATCAACAAATTCACGACGATTAATGCGTGACTGATCAGCAATTTTAACCATACCTGAATCTATAGACATAATTTTGCGATTAATACCGTATAGCTGGTCAATAAGCGCATCAATACGATTGTTGTGAAGATGTAATGCATTAACTTGTTCAACAAGGCTATTACGTAATTTTTGATAAGATTTTTCAGACTTATTAGAAAATGTATCATCTTCATTTATTGTTGCAGAAATTCTTTCATCCTGCATGCTTGATAATTTGTTATAGTCTTTAGCAATTTTTGCTAAAGTTGCTAGAACATCTGGCTTTAAAGTTTCTTCCATTGCAGCAAGAGAAATATTTGCTGCATCGTCCTCATCATCATCGTCCTCATCATCATCATCATCATTCAAACGATTGCCGTCAACATCGAGTCCATGTGACGCTGATGCTGTTGGTTTTGGAGCTCCTGAAAGCGGTCCAACTAATGGGTCTTCATCATCTAAAGTGTCACTAAAAGTAGTTTCTAGATCTATAACATCACGAAGAAGTATTTCTTCTTCTAATAGTTCGTCTCTCCAAATTGTAATAGCTTGAAATGTTAGAGGGCTTTCACAAAGCCCTTCGATCATTGTCTTGCGTCCCGCTTCAATTCTTTTTGCTATCGCAATCTCACCTTCGCGAGATAATAGTTCTACTGAACCCATTTCACGTAAATACATACGAACGGGATCGTCAGTTCTGTCTAAAGTTTCTTTACCTGTTGCAGCTAAAGTGACCTCTTTTGTATCATTGGCTACAATAGTTATATCTGTTGGACCGTCGTCCTCAACTTCATCAGCTTCAATTATATTTATACCCATTTCAGATAACATAGACATAACGTCTTCTATTTGTTCTGAGGCAACCTGATCAGGTGGCATAACGTCATTTAGCTCATCGTAGGTTATGTAACCACGTTCGCGAGCTACTGAGATCATTTTTTTAACTGCGGCTTGGCTCATATCACCCATGCCTTCGTTAACTTCACCTTTTTTTGAACTGTCGTCTTTGGCGGCCATTGGAAGCTCCTTACATGGATCTCTCAAGTGATTCGGCGAATCAGTTGATGCTGGGACGAATCAACACATTGATGGGGTGATTCGCAATGGCTTTAACGAGTTTTTTTTACCCAAATTTGGTTATCTAGCATATTTTGTAGATTTTTTGACATTTCCAATGAGTTTTCATCAGTTTCTGAGTCTTCTTCCTCTATGGCTCGGGTGGCTTTTGTCTTTGCCATGGCTGCTTGTTGGAGACGCCATGTGAGTCCTTCATCTACTAGTCCAGTTAAATCTTGCTCTGCTTCTTTGATTTCATTTTGGGCGCCTATAAGTGCAACATGTTTAGCAAGCTCTTCTTCTAATGTTTGTTGTATCAAATCTGGATCGGTATTATTTTTTAAATATGGGTGTTTTTTTAAGGGTTTTAATTTCATTAATTTATCAATTGGCGAATAACCTAATGAGTTTTGAATGTTTTCCTCAAAACTATCACTCATTCCAGCATCCGTTTTTTTAATATGTAAATTTATTAAAATTGCATTCATTATTTCCACTAGATCGGGCGTAGTAATTGGGCATCTTTCCAAGGCACTTTCATTTTTGAGTGCTGCAGATTGATTTTTAATTGCAGATGCTAAAATAAGACTTTCGCGTAGACGCCAGTTTGTTTCATCAGATTGTATCGCAAGCATTGAAGACTTAGTATTGGCTGATGCCATTAACTTTGGTTTTTTTCCCCATACTTGTGAATACCCAAGTGATCTTGATTTATTTAATGGGTTTAATCCATTATTTATTGGTGCAAATAATTTATAGCGTAATTCTTTAATAGCTTGGCCGTAGTGATGCCGTATTGATTTATCGCGAATTTTCATAACAGCTGTACGTAAAGATTTATCTAATAAAGCCCTACGTTCTGGACTATCAAAATCCTTTCCTTCAGTTTCACGCTGCCATAACAGGTTCACCATAGGTACAGCATTTTCTAATAACTCTTGCATATAGGCTGCCCCTTTCTCTTTTAATATATCATCAGGATCTTGTCCTGTTGGTAATATGCAGAATCGAAGTGATTTACCTGTTTCAAGTAAGGGTAAGGCTAGATCTATTAATCTCAAAGCAGCCCTTAAGCCGGCTGTATCTCCATCAAGTGCAATTATGGGTTCATGATGTATACGCCAAATTAAAGCTAATTGATTTTCTGTTATTGCAGTTCCAAGAGGCGCTACTGCATGTTTGAATCCAAATTGTGAAAGAGCTATTACATCCATATAGCCTTCCGCAACTATCAATGAGTTAGCTTTGCCTGAGGCTTCGCGGGCGAGACCATGATTATACAAACTTCTGCCTTTGTCGAAAAGTGCAGTTTCATTTGAGTTTAAGTATTTTGCTCGTGCATTTGGATCCATTGCCCTTCCACCAAAAGCAATGCAACGGCCTTGGGTATTTCTAATTGGAAACATAATTCGCCCTCTAAAGCGATCAAATATATTTCCACCGTCATCTGGCTTAATTGCAAGCCCAGCATCAATTATTTTGTCCTCTGGTATACCTTTATTTAATAGAAATTGAGATAAAGAAGTCCTATCATTTGGTGCAAACCCAATTTCAAAAATATTTATTGTATCTCCAGACAGACCACGTGATTTAATATAATCTTTTGCACTTTTTGCATTGGAGCCATTAAATTGCATCTTGTAAAATTGAACGGCACTTTCCATTATATTTGCTAATTCTTTATTTATATCAATTTTTTCTTGAGCTTTTGGATCTCTTGCGGGCATTGTCATACCAGCTTCGCGGGCTAGTATTTCAACTGCTTCTATAAAACTTACATTTTCAGAATTACGAATAAACGATATTGCGTCGCCCTTTTCATGACAGCCAAAGCAATAATAAAATCCTTTTTTATCGTCTACATGGAAAGATGCAGTTTTTTCTGAATGGAACGGACATGGTGCCCAGTAATCGCCTTTAGAAATATTTGTTTTTTTTTGTTCCCAAGTAACTTTACGCCCAACAACTTGCGATAAGGACGAACGATTACGTAATTCTTCTAAAAAACCAGGGGGCAGACTCATATTGCTATAATGCTCACGCATCTTCTTTTAAGCAAGTGTATATCCATACCTTTTTTATTTTGCTTTAATATTAATTGTTTGGCGTAAAGTATTATCTACTTTATTAAAAATTAAAATCTTGTTTGCGTCATCAACGATTGCATACCAATCATCTCCTTGAGTGTAAGCTGTTGCGGAAGTTCCTATGGGTAAAGTTATATCATTTAATTTAAATGTTTGATTATTACTCTGGAAACGCATGACAAACATAAAGATTAACGTTATGAAACCTATGATCATGACGGCCAGCAAAGTTGTTACCAGACGGCGCAATAATTTTAAATTAGTTGGCTCTACTGAAAATTCTGAAGGATCATCCATGACTGTGCCTCATATAGTTGAATTAACTTTGGGTGAAAACCCAGCGCCCCGCCTAGATAAGGCATTAGCATCAGTTGTTCCAGCCGAAGTTACATTAAGCCGTTCCCGTATAACTAAATTGATTTCTTCAGGTGCAGTCACACTTGATGGGGAACCAGTCACAAAACTAAAATATAAAGCTCCTGCTGGAAGTGTTTTTCGCATAGTTATGCCACCAGTTCAAGATTATGAAAATGCACAGCCTGAAGATATTCCATTAGATATTGTTTTTGAAGATGACCATTTGATTATAGTGAATAAACCCGCAGGAATGGTCGTTCATCCAGCGCCTGGTTCTGAAAATGGAACTTTAGTTAACGCACTGTTATATTATTTTGATGGAAATCTGTCAGGTGTCGGTGGGGAAAAAAGACCCGGCATAGTTCATAGAATTGATAAGGACACGTCAGGCCTTTTAATCGTAGCTAAATCTGACTCTGCTCATGCTGGATTAGCCAAACAATTTGCTGATCATTCCATTTCTAGAAGGTATCTAGCAGTTTCAAAGGGAACACCTCAAAAAAGTGATCCAAGATTGGCTGGCTTGCGAGGCGTTAATTTTGAAGATGGTGGTGTGATCAGAATTGCTACAAACATAGCAAGGCATAAAACTGACAGAAAGCGGATGGCGGTAGTTCAGGATGCTGGAAGGCATGCAATTACTCGCGCAAGTGTTTTAGAAGATTTTGGTCATTCAGCACTTTTGGAATGTTGGTTGGAAACTGGCAGGACACATCAAATTCGAGTTCATTTCTCCCACATTGGGCATGGTTTGATTGGTGATCCAATTTATGGATTACGCAAAGCAATGCCAGGATCTGCATTTGATGCTGATGATATGATTATTGTAAAGGGCTTCTCACGCCAAGCATTACACGCAAAGTCAATTGGTTTCATACACCCAATTACCAAAGATTTCATGAGCTTTGATTCTGACATACCTGCTGATTTGATTGAACTCATTGAGGTTTTAAGAAAAAAATGATTAATTTAAAGATTAAATAATAGAATTATCTATGCCATAATTTATATATAACATAGACATCATTATGAGTTTAAGCTTCCATTACTTCTAATTCATCAATCATCGAACTGATTAAATTTAAACCCTTATTCCAAAATTTTGGATCAGTTGCATCTAATCCAAATGGCGCAAGTAATTCAGTATGATGTTTTGAACCACCAGCAGATAGCATTTCAAAATACTTTTCTTGAAAATTAGAATTGCCTTCTTCGTATACAGCATACAAAGCATTCACTAAACCATCACCAAATGCATAAGCGTATACATAAAAAGGAGAATGAATAAAATGGGGAATGTATGTCCAAAAAGTTTCGTAGCCTTCAACAAAATTAAATATTGGGCCTAAACTTTCTGCTTGAATAGACATCCAAATTTCGTTGATCTGATCTGGTGTTAACTCACCCTTTGCTCTGGCTGCATGTAGCTTGCACTCAAAATCATAAAATGCAATTTGGCGCACAACAGTGTTGATCATATCCTCCACTTTATTTGCAAGTAAATGTTTGCGTTTAGTTGGGTCTGTTTCTTGATCTAACATTTTTCTAAATGTTAGCATTTCTCCAAAAACTGATGCAGTTTCAGCAAGGGTTAAGGGGGTTGAGGATAAAAGTTCTCCTTGAGATGCGGCTAAAACTTGGTGGACTCCATGTCCAAGTTCATGAGCTAAAGTCATAACGTCTCGTTGTTTACCCATATAATTTAACATTATATATGGATGAACGTTGGTTACAGTAGGATGAGCAAAAGCTCCAGGTGCTTTACCTGATTTGACACCGGCATCTATCCACCCTTTGGTGAAAAATGGCTCAGCTATGTCTGCCATTTTTGGTGAAAAATCAGCATATGCATCCATGACTATTTTTTTTGCATGATCCCATTGAATGTCCGAACTATTATCATCCATTAGAGGCGCGTTCCTATCCCAGACTTCTAATGTATCTAGACCCATCCATTTAGCCTTTAATGCATAATATCGATGCGAAAGCTTTGGATATGCTGCAACAACAGCATTTCTAAGGGCTTCTACGACTTCAGGCTCAACTTGATTAGCAAGGTGACGACCAAATTGTGGAGTAGGCATACTGCGCCAACGGTCCTCTACTTCTTTTTCTTTTGCTAAAGTGTTTGTGATCCGAGAAAATAGAGAAATATTTTCTGCAAATACTTTTATTAAGGCTCGCGTACCTTTTTCTCTAATTTTACGGTCTGTGTCTGAGAGTAAATTCAGCGTAGCTTCAAGATTTAAAACTTTCTCATCTACGTTAAATGTAAGTGCAGCCATGGTTTCATCAAATAACCTGTTCCATGCTGCTGCTCCAACAACAGATTGATCATGCAAAAATTGCTCCATTTCATCAGACAATTGATGTGGTTTCATTTTGCGTAAGTTGTCTAATATTGGTTTGTAACGAGATAGTTTGATATTTGATTCAAGTAATTTTTGAATATGTGCATCTTCAATATTATTTATTTCTAAACTGAAAAAAACTAACGGTGTTGTAAAGTTAGTAATTTGAGATTGCATATCAGCCATAAATTTACCGCGTTCAGTGTCACTAGTATTTTGATAGTATCTTAATCCTGCAAAAGACATTATGCGCCCTGAAATATTTTGAATATCTTCATAGCGCTCAATGCAATGCAGAAGACCTTCAGATGTAAGGCCATCTAATTGTTCTTTGTAATCTGAAGCAAAACTTTTACAGCTACTTTGGAGTGCTTTTAGATCTTTTGTAATTTCCTCACCTGTTGAAGATGGATAAAGGTCATTTAAATTCCAACTTGGTAAATCTCCAAAATCACCAGCAGTGGTGTCGTGAGAGTCAAAGTTCATCTGTGGTAAACAAAAAGTTTTAATCATTATAAGCTCCTTAGATTCTATATAGATCTAAGTAAGCAAATGGAAAATTAAAAGCTATTTATAAATCTTTTTTTTGAGTTGATAAAATATGACTTTTATTTATTTAAAAACTAATAAATTTATATTTTGCTCTCATTTGTATTCGTATTATTGACACTTTTAAGAAATGAGTAATGATCGGTCTAAATTAAGGAACAAAAATGAAATATAATAAGTTAGGCCAAACAGATTTGGTTGTGAGTGAGCTTTGTTTGGGTACTATGACTTGGGGGACACAAAATACAGCTTATGATGCATTTTATCAAATTGAAAAATCAATGGATGCTGGCATCAATTTTATTGATACAGCTGAATTATATCCCGTAAACCCAATAAGTGGAGCTACTCAGGGTGAAAGTGAACGTATTTTGGGTAATTGGCTTAATAAATCAAATTCTCGAGATAAATTAATTATTGCTACTAAAATTGCAGGAAATGGACCTAAGCATATTCGAAATGGTGAAGGTATTAACAAAAAATCATTATTTACGGCTATTGAGGCTTCGCTAAAGTCTTTGAAAACAGATTATATAGACTTGTATCAATTACACTGGCCAAATAGAGGATCATATCATTTCCGCCAAAATTGGCGGTTTGACCCAACAAATCAGGATAAATCTAAAGTTTTAGATCATATAAACGAAGTTTTAGAAGCTTGTGAGGTATTAAAAAAAGCAGGGAAAGTTCGTGCTTTTGGCTTATCTAACGAAAGTGCTTGGGGAACTGCGCAATGGTTACGTATTTCAGAAGATAAAAATTTGCCTCGTATGGATAGTATACAAAATGAATATAGCTTGATGTGTAGAATGTTTGATACTGATTTAGCAGAGCTTTGTCATAATGATAACGTTGGGTTGTTGTCTTTCTCTCCATTAGCCACAGGTATATTATCAGGAAAATATTTAGATGGTGCTGTGCCCGAAGGTTCAAGAGGCTCGATTGTAAATGGTTTGTCTGGAAGAATGACTTCAAGAGTAGATGCAGCCACACGTGCATATATTGAAGTTGCAAAAAAATATGATTTGGATACTTGCCAGATGGCTTTAGCATGGTGCAGAACTAGGCCATTTATGGCTTCAGCAATATTTGGCGCACGCACTAATGAACAATTATCTAATGCATTAGATTCAGTAAATATAGTTTTAACTGAGGAGTGTTTGAGAGATATTGAAAAGGCACACAAACAAAATCCTATGCCGTTTTAAATAATTTTTTTAAGTGAACCCATGCATTCGCTTGGCCCACTGTAGGCCAATAAAAGCACCTTTAATTCGGGGTAAAAGAAATAATGCAATTGTAATAAATACAAGTATGAAACTGACAGCTAAGACCAAAGGGTCTGGGCGATATAATTCAAATATAATTAACATTAATGGGGCTAAAATATGGCCAGAGATTAAAATTGTTATATATGCGGGCCCATCATCTGCTCTTTGGTGGTGCAATTCTTGAGAACAAACTGCACAGTCATGTCTAACGGTTAAATAACCCTCCATCATGGGTCCAGATCCGCAGTTCGGACATTTTCGTTTCCATCCGCGCAACAACGCTGGTTTTACAAGTCTGTCAGATTGTATATCATTTATTTCCATAATCTTATTGTATCGTATTGATAGTGATATATAAAAGTGACAAGTTGACCTTGTGGCGGGATGTCGCAAATTTTTTTATGATGTAATGAAACTTTTTGAAAAATATAATACCTTTTAAAAACAATATATTTTTTAAACCAAAAATAGGTATTAATATGGTTTCCAATGATGCAGAAGCTGAAATCTTAGCTCTTAAAGCATTGGAGTGGTTAGTGGCAGATAGCGAATTATTTGAAATATTTTTAGCCAGCTCGGGTGCTGATGTTAACGATGTAAAAGTTGGAGCAAAAGAGCCAGCCTTTCTTGGCTCAATTCTTGACTTTATCCTTATGGATGATGCCTGGGTCAAAGCCTTTTGTGAAACGAAGCATTTTGAATTTAACGAACCATTTTTAGCAAGACAATTTTTGCCAGGTGGTGATTTGCCAAATTGGACATAAAATGAATGAAATAAAAGGAATAGCTTTTGATAAAGATGGAACATTAATCGATTTTGAAGCCAGTTGGTCAAAAGGATTAAGTTCTTTGATTAATTCAATATTTCCTGAGCAAGTTGATAAGCAAAATATTTTATCGGATTTAGTGGGTTTTAACCCAGTGTCTGGAAAATTTTTAGGTGGATCAGTTTTTGTAAATGGGACAACGTTAGATGTTGTGAATGTGTGGAAAAAATATTTTCCAAATCTTGTTGTTGAAGAAGTTTTAATGAAAAGTGAAATAGCATTTAGAAACTTAGAACCTGTGCCATTATGTGATCTTGAATTTTTCATGTCGGATTTGAAACGAAAAGGTTACTTTCTTGGAGTTATAACAAATGCAGCTGAAGCCCCCACGATAGTTCAGCTAAAAAAGCTTGGCTGTTTGCATTTGTTCGATAAAGTCATTGGTTGCGATAGTGGTTATGAAGCTAAACCATCAGGGGCTTCTATTTTAGGATTTTGTAATTCAGTTGGCTTAAATCCAAATCAAATAGCAATGGTTGGGGATAGTACGCATGATCTAAATGCTGGCCGTAATGCTGGAGTAGGATTAAATATTGGGGTTTTATCTGGACCTGCAACCATTAATCAACTTTCAGCTTTAGCAGATGAAGTCTTAGATGATATATTATCATTACATAAAATATTAAGATAATATTCAAAACCGTCTTCTTTTGTCGTAATTGGAAAAGTTCAAACATTGTTATCTTGCATTCTAAAAGTACTGGGGGTGTTATATGACAATGAAGCGGAAGAGGTCTGGTGGAAGAGCCGGTAACCAACGTAATTCGAAATCTACAATTAATCAGATGCCTTGGCGTCAAGTTTTAAATCTAGATAAGCCCACTGAGCCGCTTGGTGAGGAAGGTATCCAGAATATTCATGATGGTGTTATAGAAATCCTTGAAGATATTGGGATTGAGTTCATGAACCCTTTAGCTTTACAGATTCTAAAAAAAGGTGGTGCAAAGGTAAATGGAGAGAATGTTCGCATCGGTAGAGAATTGTTATCGGAAATGTTGTCTCATGTACCCCGTGAATTCACAATAACACCCCGAAATCCAGATCGAGAAATAACACTCGGTGGTAATAATATGGCTTTTGTAAATGTCTCGTCTCCACCTAATATGTGGGATCTAGAACGTGGAAAAAGAGCGGGTGATTTCGAAGGCTTCAAAGACTTCATGAAGCTTACACAGTACTTCAATTGTATTCATGTGGCTGGTGGTTACCCAGTTGAACCTATTGATATACATGCATCGGTTAGGCATCTTGATTGTCTGTATGAAAAATTAATCCTAACTGATAAAGTTGTTCATGCATACTCTTTAGGTAAAGAACGCGTTGAAGATGTCATGGAAATGGTCAGAATTGCAGGTGGGTTATCTCATGAAGAGTTCGAGGAAAAACCTCGAATGTATACAAATATTAATTCAGTTTCACCTCTTAAGCATGATTTTCCAATGCTGGATGGTACGATTCGCTTAGCTAAGCGTGGCCAGCCTATTGTTGTAACACCGTTTACATTAGCGGGGGCTATGGCGCCTGTTACTATGTCTGGTGCGGTTACTTTATCACTTGCAGAAGGTTTAGCAGCAATTGTTATGATTCAAATGATTCGCAAAGGATGTCCGGTAATGATTGGGACGTTTACATCCAATGTAGACATGAAGTCAGGGGCCCCTGCATTTGGAACTCCAGAATATATGCGCGCCACTCAGATGACTGGTCAAATGGCAAGGTTTTATGGACTTCCTATGAGGTCATCTGGTGTATGCACAGCAAATGTACCTGATGGGCAGGCTATTTGGGAAACGTCTAATTCGTTATGGGCAGCGGTTCAATCGGGCACTAACCTTGTTTATCATGCAGCAGGCTGGCTTGAGGGTGGGTTAATAGCAAGTCCAGAAAAATTTATAATGGATTGTGAAATAATACAGCATATTCAAAGATATATGGAACCATCCTTATGTAATACAAACACTGAAGATATCGCTATAAGTGCTATAAAAGAAGTTGGCCACTTGCCTGGAGCTAATTATTTTTCAGCAAAACATACACAAGAAAGGTATGAGAAAGCTTTCTATACGCCACTCATATCTGACTGGACTAATTTTGAAGCTTGGAATTTAAACGGTGGTTCTTGGACAGCACAAAGGGCGCATAAAATGTACAAACAAATTATTAAAGAATTTCAAGCCCCCCCAATGGATTTATCCATAAAAGAAGAATTAATACATTTTG
Organism: uncultured Amylibacter sp.; assembly: GCA_905182285.1. GTDB lineage: Bacteria > Pseudomonadota > Alphaproteobacteria > Rhodobacterales > Rhodobacteraceae > Amylibacter. The sequence continues at coordinate 51,790 of CAJJAY010000024.1, forward strand.
TTGAAAAAAGAAAATTTGAAGGAGGTGCTCCAACTGACTTTTGAGTGGTATGAGTTTTTTGAGATGGTACCAGCGCCCCGGCTCGAACGGGGGGCCTCTTGATCCACAATCAAGCGCTCTAACCTACTGAGCTACGCCGGCACTGGGCGTCATTTAACTTATGCGTTGAGGGGTGGCAAGTCCGATCATACTTGAATTTAGGACTTTCTCTTGATAGCGAAGAAAAAATAAACACTTTAAATATATATGGTATATAATAATGGGAATTAATTCAGAAGTTGAAATAGAAGCTAATTTACAAATTGGCCCTACAAGTGATGGTATGGTAAGATTATTCATTGAAGCTAAAGGAATTGAGGTTCCATTAGATTTTGACCCAGAAGAAGCAGATGAAATAGCTGAAGAGATTCGTTCAGCAGCCGCATCGGCACGCGCAAGTATTCGCAAGTAATTCTGATTTTGGTTAATTATGAACACTTGTGGATATAAAGAAAATTCATTAACACAATATTAGGCGGGTTCTGCCCTTCTTGTGAGAAGCCCAATTTCAGTGGCCGATAAGCTTTCTTGAGGGAACTGGCTCTGTGACTTACCCTGGTATATCATATCCGGTGCCCACCTGTATTACACAGGCTCCGGGAAATTAACCCCTTCCACCGTCGTGTTGAGTGCGATTGCAATGATATTGCGTTCTAATGTGGGCCCGCCGTTAAGTGCTTTTAAAAAATAATTTAATAAATAAAATATACAGATGACAAATATACAAAATTTAAAATCATTGTGCCGAAAAGCAGCATTTAAAGCTAGAGCCGAAGCTCATTCAGTTAATGATGATCAAAAAGCCAATGCTCAGCTATTCAGCTATCTAAAAACTTTTGATTCAAATTTAATTATAGCTTCATATATGCCAATCCGTACAGAAATAAGTCCTTTGTTGGCAATGGAGAAAATGTCAAAGCGGGGTTATAAAATATGTGTCCCTGTTGTAGTCAAAGAAGGGAAACCTCTTAATTTCTATCAATGGACACCTAATACTAAAATGATTCCAGGTGCATTTGGTGCAATGATACCAGAAAAAAGTGACTTATTGGTTCCTGATATAATTATAACTCCCTTAGCTGCATTTGACATGAATGGTTACAGATTAGGCTATGGAGGTGGATTCTATGATAGATCTTTTGCAGAAATCACTAAAGTAAAAAAAATTACTGCAATTGGTTTTGCTTATAGTGCTCAAGAAGTTATGTTGGTTCCTAGAGAAGCTACTGATTATAAACTTGATCAAATAATAACAGAGCAGGGTCTCTTGTCCTTTTAAGATAATGCAGTTAACGGAGTTGAATGAGACTTTTATTTCTTGGTGATATTATGGGCCGCTCTGGCCGCAAGGCTATAAGTGAACGTTTAAATCGTTTGCGTGATAAATGGCGTTTAGATTTTGTTGTAGTAAATGGTGAAAACGCTACTGGTGGAATGGGATTATCAGCAAGCCACGCTAAAGCTCTAATTGATTCTGGAGTGGATTGCATAACATTGGGTGATCATGCTTTTGATCAAAAGGATATGTTAACCTTTTGTGAGCAAGAACCTCGAATTATTAGACCATTGAATTTTGCAAAAACTGCTCCAGGTAAAGGATCTAGGCTTATTAAAGCACGAAATGGTAAAAAAATTTTAGTGGTTCAAGCATTAGGTCAAGTATTTATGAAAAAGCCATTTGATGACCCGTTTTCTGCAATCGATACTGCACTGAAAGGAGCACCAATGGGCGGATTAGCTGATGCCGTGATTGTTGATTTTCATGCTGAGGCTACATCTGAAAAGGTTGCAATGGGCCATTGGTTGGATGGGCGAGCATCACTTGTTGTTGGTACACATACTCACATTCCAACAGCTGATACGCAAATTTTACCAAAAGGAACTGCTCATCAATCTGACGCAGGAATGTGTGGTGATTATAATAGCATTATTGGAATGCAAAAAGATGAACCACTCAGAAGATTTATAACTGGAATGAATAAAGAACGATTTACTCCTGCAGTTGATGAAGCGACATTGTGTGGTGTTTTTGTAGAAACAGATGACACAAATGGTTTAGCTAAAAATGTCGTTCAAGTCCGCAATGGTGGGCGATTGCAACAATCGGAACCAACATGAAAAGCAAATCATGGTTATTTGTTCCATTAATTACTATTGGCGCAACTTGGGGTTTGACGATTCCTGCAATAAAGATTGCGGTGTCGGGTGGCTACCCTGTCTTGGGGGTTTTATTTTGGCAGGTTTTTCTTGCTGCATTTACTGCATTTATTCTTTTTCTACCAAGACGGCGTACTTTTAAGTTAACAAAAAGAAGATTAATTTTATTTGCTTGGATAATGGCATTTGGGTCAATATTGCCAGGCATAATAACATATACTTCTGCGTTCCATTTGCCAGCTGGAGTTATGGCAATAACGATAGCAATGGTGCCAATTTTTATTATGCCAATAGCAATTGCAACAGGTCATGAAACTTTTAAAAAATCTCGTGCACTAGGTGTATTAATGGGCGCTATATCAATAGTTCTTTTAATTGGGCCTGAAGCAAGTTTGCCAGATCCAGCAAAAGCTGGGTTTGTTTTATTGGCTATTATTTCACCATTTTGTTACGCACTTGAAGATAATTTTGTTGCATATTTTGGCCTAGATGGAATGACACCAGTTGAAACTTTGCTTGGTTCTGCTGTAATGGGTGCAGTTGTATTGGGTGTTGTGGTTTCAGTTCAAGGATCATTTATACCACTTTGGGAAAATGGATTTGAAAAAGCAGATTATGCAATTTTAGTAATCGGCTTTACAACTGGATTAGCTTATGCCGGATTTATTTGGTTAATTGGGCAAGGTGGGCCAGTGTTTGCGGGATTGGTTGCATATTTAGTAACATTTTTTGGAGTTATTTGGTCAATTTTAATATTAAATGAAACCTACTCAAGTTATATTTGGGCTGCATTTGCCATAATGTGTATAGGAATGTTTTTGGTGCGTCCTAAAGTTAAAAGCATTAAAATAAAATAAATAATTATTTCATTATCTAAAAATGTATTTTGCAATCTAGATGTGCTTGGTCTTGAAAAAATTATGTCTAATTTGTATGTAGCATTCAATGTTATTTAATTTATAGGGGTTCGTATCATGGCAGGCCATTCCAAGTGGGCAAATATTCAACATCGTAAAGGTCGCCAGGACAAACTTCGATCAAAGTTATTTTCTAAATTATCAAAAGAAATTACTGTTGCAGCAAAAATGGGTGATCCAGATCCAGAAAAAAATCCAAGGCTACGCATGGCTGTTAAAGAAGCCAAATCAAATTCTGTTCCAAAAGATGTAATTGATAGAGCAATTGGAAAAGCTACTGGAGGTGATGACGAAAGCTATGATGAAATCCGATATGAAGGATATGGTCCAAATGGAGTAGCTGTAATTGTTGAAGCAATGACTGATAACAAAAATAGAACCGCCTCGTCAGTCCGTTCTTTATTTACAAAGTCGGGTGGAAACTTGGCAGAAACAGGTGCTGTTTCATTTATGTTTGAGCGCAAAGGTTTAGTAGTTTATAAAGCTGATGCTGGTGATGCCGACACAATTTTTGAACATGCTATTGATGCAGGTGCTGAAGATGTTGAGTCAACAGAAGACGGGCATGACATATATTGTGATTCAACTGATTTAAATGATGTATCAAAAGCTCTAGAATTGGCCTTGGGTGAAAGCGAAACAACAAAGTTAATGTGGAAGCCCACTACTTTGACTGAGTTAGACTTGACTGGTGCTGAAAAATTAATGCGACTAATTGAAAATTTAGAAGATGATGATGATGTCCAGAATGTTACTACAAACATGGATGTGTCTGACGAAGTTATGTCTCAATTATAATAATACAGTTAAGCTTTAACGCATTGCTTATTTTAAAGTAGATAAGATTTAAATTATTTAATTATAAATTTTTCATATAAATTAAATAATTTTATTAAAATATTAAAATCTAAATTTATTATAATGGAATTTAGATTTTAATATTTATAAGCTTTTAATTATTTTATGATGATGACTGGTGTAAATTTTTCAAGATGCTAATGTGATGTTCTATAATGTTTAAATCTGCCGAATCTGATTTTGGCAACGCTTGAACAAAGGAGGCTTGTCATGCGCATAGGGACACCTAAAGAAATTTTCCTCGGTGAAAACCGGGTGGCAATGACGCCTGAATCTGCAATACAATTGCAAAAGCTTGGATATGAATGTTTTATTCAAAAAGGAGCAGGTGACGCTGCTAGATTTTCTGACAAAGATTATAAAGATGCTGGTGTTAAAGTCTTATCTAGTGCTTCTGCTCTATATAAAGAAGTTGATATAGTTGCAAAAGTTCGACCACCAGAAGATATAGAAGTAAAGCGCTTAAGGGATGGTCAAACTTTAATTTCCTTTTTTTACCCAGGCCAAAATACACCTCTTTTAGAGGCAGCTAACAAAAAAGGTGCCCATATTATTGCAATGGATATGGTGCCTCGTATTAGCCGAGCACAAAAAATGGATGCTTTGTCATCCATGGCAAATATTGCTGGCTATCGTTCAGTTATGGAAGCTGGGAACAATTTTGGGCGTTTTTTTACTGGACAAGTAACTGCTGCCGGTAAGGTTCCACCAGCTAAAGTGTTAATTGTGGGTGCAGGCGTCGCAGGCCTTGCCGCTATAGGTGCTGCCACTTCACTTGGGGCAATGGTATATGCTTTTGATGTGAGGCCAGAAGTTGCAGAACAGATTGAGAGTATGGGGGCAGAGTTTGTATTCTTGGATTTTGAACAAACTCAGTCAGATGGTGCGGAAACTGGAGGCTATGCGGCTCCATCTAGTCCTGAATTTAGAGAAAAACAATTAGCCAAGTTTCGTGAACTTGCTCCTGAAATGGACATAGTGATTACAACGGCATTAATCCCTGGAAGAGATGCACCAAAGCTATGGCTTGAAGATATGGTTAAATTACAAAAACCTGGTTCTGTTGTGGTCGATTTGGCGGCTGAAAGAGGAGGGAACTGTGATTTAACAGTTATGGATAAGAAGATCGTCTCAGATAATGGAGTTACCATTGTCGGGTATACGGACTTCCCAAGCCAAATGGCTGCCCAATCATCAACATTATATTCAACAAATATTCGCCATATGATGACAGATTTAACTCCTAACAAGGATGGTAAACTGAAACATGATATGAAGGATGATGTGATACGCGGAGCCACTGCATCATATAAAGGTAAAATAACGTTTCCACCACCACCTCCAAAAATTGCAGCAATTGCAGCAAAAGCTCCTTCTGCTCCAGAACCTACAGTTGAAGAATTACAGGCTGCTGAAGCATTGAAGCTTAAAAAAGCAGGCTCTCAACAAACTGCATTATTGATATTTGGTGGTTTATTAATGTTATTAATTGGAGCATATGCTCCATCATCCTTTATGCAACATTTCATTGTTTTTGTTTTATCATGTTTTATTGGATTTCAAGTTATATGGAATGTAAGCCATTCGCTTCATACACCATTAATGGCTATCACAAATGCAATTTCAGGCATTATTATTCTGGGCGCTTTGCTTCAAATTGGAAGTAGTGGCTTTATTATAACAATACTGGCTAGTATTTCAGTGCTAATTGCCATGATAAATATCGTCGGTGGCTTTATGGTTACAAGACGGATGTTGCAAATGTTTCAGAAATCTTAGGGGAGACAATAATGGGTATAGGTATTGTAACGGCTACATATATTGCTTCATCAGTTTTATTCATTCTTGCGCTTGGTGGGCTTAGTAACCAAGAAAAAGCAAAAAGAGCTGTTTGGTATGGAATTATTGGTATGGCCTTAGCTGTTTTAGCGACAGTATTAGGCCCTGGAATGGCAGGGTGGTCTTTAGTGCTACTAATCCCATTACTAGGTGTTGGTGCATTTATTGGGATGGTTGTAGCCCAAAGAGTTGAAATGACGGAAATGCCCCAGCTTGTTGCTGCACTACATTCATTTGTTGGGTTAGCTGCAGTCTTTATAGGTCTTAATTCAGATATTTTGGGTACTCATGGTTTAGTTGGCGCTGAGATTGCGATACACGAAGTGGAAGTATTCCTTGGTGTCTTCATAGGGGCAATAACATTTACTGGATCAATTATTGCTTATGGTAAGTTAGCTGGAAAAATTGACGGTAAAGCTTTGGTATTACCATTTAGACATCTTCTGAATTTAGCAGCAATTATTTTTAGTTTGATTTTATTATTAATGTATATGAACCATTCTGGGTCATGGACATTGTATTTGATGATGATCATTGCCTTTGCTTTAGGTGCGCATTTAGTAGCCGCAATAGGTGGTGCTGATATGCCTGTAGTAGTTTCAATGTTGAATAGCTATTCTGGTTGGGCTGCTGCTGCGACAGGGTTCTTACTTGGAAATGATTTATTGATTGTAACGGGTGCTTTAGTTGGCTCATCTGGCGCTATTTTGTCATACATTATGTGCAAAGCAATGAACCGATCATTTATATCTGTTATTCTAGGTGGATTTGGAGGCTCAAAAGGTCCTGCCATGGAGATTGATGGAGAGATGATAGCAACGGATGTAAATACAGTTGCCGCACAATTGAATGAAGCTAAAAGTATTGTCATAATTCCTGGATATGGAATGGCAGTCGCCCAAGCTCAACAATCTGTTTCTGAGCTTACAAGACGATTGCGTGATAAAGGTAAAACTGTGAGGTTTGCTATTCATCCTGTCGCTGGAAGACTGCCGGGACATATGAATGTTCTACTGGCTGAGGCAAAAGTTCCATATGATATAGTTCTCGAAATGGATGAGATAAATGATGATTTTCCTGAAACTGATATCGCAATTGTCATAGGCTCAAATGATATTGTAAATCCAGCTGCCCAAGAAGACCCAAATAGTCCAATCGCAGGAATGCCAGTGCTTGAATGTTGGAAAGCAAAATCAGTTATTGTATCCAAGCGAGGTCAAGGTACAGGATATTCGGGAATTGAAAACCCATTGTTTTTCAAGGAAAACACTAGAATGTTATATGGAGATGCAAAGGTAAGTTTAGATCAAATATTACAGTCAATAATTTAAGATAGATTTTTAATGATTTAAATTTAGAGCTTCTTTCGACTAACTCTGGGTATAAAACAAAAGCCTAATTATATGTTGAATTATTATAAGGCTAATGTTTTATAATTTACAGTTTAATGATTGGAAGTGTTATTATTTATATATCTGGATTTTATCATCTGGATGTTGACCATAAATCAGTTTTTAGAGTAATAAAATATAGAGTAATTCATAAATATTATATGAAGCATTATTGTTTCTTTATGCATTGCATTAACAAAGAAAAATGACATGAGGCAAAAATGCACAAACACCGAGGCTTTCCGTCGCGATTACCAGGGTCTGATTTCCAGTTTACAATTAGACGGCCTAATAAAAAAGGCCCAACACCAATAATACGCCGAGAGAGATTTGCTGATAGGCGAAACGTTGATCGAAAAGCTGATGAAGTTTTCATGTTATCTTTAATTGAGAGTTTTGGAGAAGAACCTTTTGTAAGGGGAAATCTAGATGCAGGAAGATTGAGTTGGTTATTTGGCCGAGAAGTCTTACCGGTTGATGATCCATTTGATCCATGTGATTATGAAGCTAGAATGAAAATTGATTTAAGTAAAACTATGGTAAGTTTTTCAAAGATATTTACTGAAGAATATGAATAATTGGCCACAATAAAAGATAGGTATTATCTATAAATTATAGGATAAATAAATTTAAATGTCATATAAAGCCATTTACGAATCTGCAAAATTAAACCCAGAAAAATTTTGGATGGAAGCCGCCAATCAAGTCGATTGGATTAAGCCTCCAAGTAAAGCGCTTTTTGACAATAATTCACCTTTTTATGAATGGTTTAGTGATGCAGAAGTAAATACTTGCTTTAATGCTGTTGATCGCCATGTGATAGCAGGCAATGGTAAGCAAACTGCCATTATTTATGATAGCCCGATTACTGGAAAAAAAAGTAAAACTTCTTATTTAGATCTCCAAGAGCAAACTTCTAAATTAGGTGGTTTGTTGCGCAAGCAAGGTGTCAAAAAAGGCGATAGAATTATTATTTATATGCCTATGATACCTGAAGCAATTGTTGCTATGTTAGCATGTGCAAGAATTGGAGCAATTCATTCCGTAGTATTTGGAGGGTTTGCTGCAAATGAGTTAGCAACAAGGATTGATGATTGTACCCCAAAAGTTATTTTGGCAGGCTCTTGTGGAATAGAGCCGTCGGGAGTAATCGCATATAAACCATTAATAGATAAAGCTATTGAAATAGCTAATCACAAGCCAGATAATTGTATTATTTACCAACGTGAAACTCTTCAGGCAGAATTAATAGAAGGCCGTGATTTAGATTGGGTAAAAGCTCAAGATGGCATTATTCCTGTAGAATGTGAGAAAATGAATGGATCAGATCCTGCGTATATTCTTTATACGTCTGGTACAACGGGCCAACCAAAAGGTGTATTGCGTCCTATTGCTGGCCATATTGTAGCTCTTACTTGGACTATGAAGAATGTTTATGATGTTAATCCTGGTGAAGTGTTTTGGGCAGCATCAGATGTTGGTTGGATCGTTGGGCACTCTTATATATGTTATGCTCCATTATTTAATGGAAATACGACTGTTGTATTTGAAGGAAAGCCAATTGGCACTCCAGATCCAGGAACATTCTGGCGTATTATTGAAGAATATAATGTTAAAGTACTATTTACAGCCCCAACTGCATTTCGAGCAATTAAAAGAGTGGATCCAACAGGGGAATATATTAAAAAGTACAATTTGAGCTCACTAAGTAGTTTGTTTCTAGCAGGTGAACGCGCAGATCCAGATACAATTGAATGGGCAAAACATCATTTAAACGTTCCAGTCATAGACCATTGGTGGCAGACGGAAACTGGCTATGCAATTGCATCAAACCCTTGGGGTATTGAAAAACTACCAATTAAATTGGGTTCTCCCACAGTTGCTATGCCAGGATACGACATTCAAATACTTGATGAAAAAGGTAAAGAGGTTCCTGTGGGGAATTTGGGTGCAATTGCTATAAAGTTACCACTTCCGCCTGGAACATTAACCACTATTTGGAATGCAGATCATCGTTATGAAAGCTCATACCTTAAATCATTTGATGGTTTCTATGAAACTGGTGATGCAGGTTATAAGGATGAAGATGATTATCTATATATTATGGCTCGAACCGATGACGTAATGAATGTTGCAGGCCATAGATTATCTTCAGGTCAAATGGAAGAAGTTTTGGCAAGTCATCCTGATGTTGCTGAATGTGCAGTAATTGGTGCAGCAGATGCTCTCAAGGGGCAAATTCCAATTGGGCTTTTATGTACTAATGCAAATACATCAAAATCTAATGAAGATGTAATTAAGGAATGTATCAAGTTAGTAAGAACAAAAATTGGTCCTGTAGCTGCTTTTAAAACAGCTATTATTTTAGATAGACTGCCAAAAACGCGCTCAGGTAAAATTTTACGCGGTACAATTGTTAAAATAGCAGATGGTCAAGAATATAAAGCACCAGCTACTATAGATGATCCAAAAATACTTGAAGAAATAACCTTAGCATTAAAAAATATAGGATATCCAAAGCTTTAGTTGAGGAATGAAATCAATAAAGAATTTTGATTTGTTGTGAAAAATTAATAATTTATGGTTTAGTATCCAATTCAGGATTATTATTTTACTTCTAGTCAGTTTATTATTTAAGGCATCTTATGGAAAAATATGAAAATATTCAAAAAGAAGCTCCAGATCGTGCTTATGAAATGGACTCTTATTTAATTGATACCGTTCTAACTTATATTGATGATCAAGATAAACAAAGCCTTATTACTTTATTAAACGAATACCATCCTGCAGATATTGCTGATCTTTTTGAACAAATAAATCCACATAGCCGGTCTGCTTTAATGGAACTTTGGGGCAAAGAAATGGATGGAGAAGTTTTTGCTGAAATGGATGAAGGTCTTTCTGGTGAACTCATCGAAGAAATGTCTGATGAAGTAGTCTCTTTAGTATTAAAGGACTTGGAAACAGACGATGTCGTCGATTTGCTTGAAGATCTAGAAAAAGATGAGCAAAACCGGCTCATAGATGTATTAGATGCAAGTGGTCAAATTGCAGTATTAAACTCATTAAAATATCCAGAGGGAACAGCTGGTCGGTTAATGGCCAGAGAATTAGTTATGGCACCAACCCATTGGAACGTGGGACAGACAATCGATAACTTAAGAAAAAGTAAAAACTTACCTTCTCAATTTTATGATGTTGTTGTGGTCGATCCAATGTCAAAACCTATTGGAAAAGTTACACTGTCAACATTATTGCGGGCTCGCAGGTCTACTCCTTTAATAGACTTAGTTGATGAAGAGTTTAGAACAATCCCAGTTTCACAATCTCAAGAAGATGTAGCTTATGCTTTTAACCAATATAATATGGTTTCTGCGCCAGTTGTGGATGACGAAAACCGTTTGGTTGGGGTTATTACAATGGACGATGCAATGGAAGTTCTAGGTGATGAAGCTGATGAAGATATCAAACTTTTGGGAGGTGTTGGCGATGAGAGCCTAACTGACACTATTCTTGTGACTGCACGACAAAGATTTCCTTGGCTTGGAATTAATTTATTAACATCAATTTTAGCATCAATTGTTATTGCACAATTTTCTTCAACTATTGAAGCTATCGTAGCACTTGCTGTTTTAATGCCAATTGTTGCTTCAATGGGAGGTAATGCAGGAACGCAAACTTTAACTGTTGCTGTTCGTGCTCTTGCAACAAAGGATTTAACATCAGCAAATGCATGGCGTGTTATTCGACGTGAAGCATTGGTTGGATTATTGAACGGCTTAGTTTTTGCAATTATAATTGGCCTTATCGGATACTATTGGTATGGTTTTGCAATGTTAGGAGCCGTTTTGGCTATGGCAATGATTTTAAATCTATTAATGGCAGGATTGGCGGGTATATTAGTACCATTAATGCTTGATAAATTTAAGATGGATCCTGCTTTAGGCTCAAGCGCCTTAGTAACTACTGTAACTGATATTATTGGGTTCTTTGCATTTCTTGGTCTTGCATCTGCAATTTTATTATAGATATTTATTTTAATATTCTAATTATTTCAGATTGCAGCCCTTTTTGAATTTTTATATTTTTTGTATTTATTTCTAATATTTTCCAACCATCTATTTCTTGGCCAATTTTAGCAGATTGATAAACTCCATTTTTATTTTTAAATAAGGCACTTTTTCGTTTTTTTGACCCAAATGTACTAATCAAAGTAAATGCATTAAAATCAAATTTATTAATAAAATTTATTTTTGGGCTATCTTTTTTAAAGGGCAAAATATTTTTTTTGGAAACTCTACTGAAAGTTATTTCATCATCTTTTAATGGAGAAACTTTAGCTTGATTTACAATAATATTAAAATCTTTTGGCCTTGTTGGGGGTGTCAAAAATTTTTCTTTTTCATCAATTATTAAATTAGTTTTTTTGGTAGATAAATTTACAGGTCTAAGCTTAGGTGCGAAAATGGCTGTATCATCTGGGAGCACGTGGTTAACATTAGTATTGTTTTTAAGGTTTGACGAAAATGCGCCACTTGAAAAGCTAGACAAGAAAACTGCTAATAATAAAAGATACGATGATTTCAATTTATGCTTATGATTGGTATATTCACTATGGTTAGGCTTAAAAGCTGATATAAAAATATATGAAGCTTTATTTACCATTTAATTAAATTACCTAATTATTTATTGCAGATTATGAGATTAAATATTTTTTAACAAGTAAAAGTGCTTTAAAGAAAGCAATTGGCCAATTTATGAATAAAAGAGATTAATTATTCCCTATGTTTTTTTAGACTTGGTGGCATATAGAGCAACAGCTGTTGCATTCGAGACGTTAAGTGAGCCAAACTCAGCAGCATAATCAATTTTTACTAATTCATCGCATGTTTGCTTTGTTAATTCTCTTAAACCAGGACCTTCAGCTCCAAGAACAATAGCAAGAGGCCTATCTTGATGTAATTTTGCAATATCATCAATGCTATTGTCCGCTGTTCCGTCTAATCCAACAACATAATATCCCATTTCTTGTAGCGTTTTAATAGACGTAGCAAGATTTCTAACGCGTATGTAGGGTTGTCTCTCAAGTGCACCTGACGCTGTTTTAGCTAAAGCACCGGTTTCTGGAGCTGAATTGCGCGCTGTGGCAATCACAGCGCGCGCGCCAAACACTTCAGCTGAGCGTAATATTGCACCTACGTTGTGTGGGTCAGTGACTCTATCAAGAATAACTAATCGAGCTTTCTTATCATTACGGGGGGCGCAAACTGTTGACATGTTTCCCCAGTCTAATGGCTTTACTTCAAGTGCTGCCCCTTGGTGAACTGATTGTGGATCTATTGGTGGGTTAAATTTGCGAGGATCAATAATCTCTACATCAATGCCAGATTTTAAAATTGAATCTGCCAATTTATCACTAGCATTTTTTGTTACCATAAGTTTGATGCGTTCTCGCATAGGGTTCTCTAATGCATCTCGCACTGCATGAAGGCCAAACAACCAAACCGTCTCAGCAGATCCAGCACTTCTTTGGCGTTCTTTTTCTACAATCCAAAGTGGTTTTTTCTTTGATTTTGGTGCCATTTACTTTGTCCTGATCAATTTATTCCTCTTTGCACTGCTTATGCTTGCACTGCAAGTTCACTTTGTTTGTTTTTAATGTTGACGAACGTGATTAGTCCGCCTATTCAGACGCTCGTTAGATGTGTTTTCATATCTATGGGCGACAGGCCGCAAGGTGTGGCAGGGGACTGTAACTCCCTCGCGGAGACGCACGCCTGGTTCGATTCCAGGGTCGCCCACCACTTACTCTTAGGCGATTAAGCCACGAGAGACTAAGTGAAAACCACAAGAGATTTCCAATAAAAAAGTGGAAAAATCGTGTTTGTTTCTTACTAAATTTTAATTTGTACTCTAGCTCTTCTGGTAGTCTTTATTAATTTACAAGTGCTCTGCCTTCACATGGTTGCTTCTTTTTAAACAGAAACAATATTAAGCAAATTGATACCTAATCTCGTATGTCTGATGACACGCTAAATTACACAAGTTAGCTTCGCAAAGCGACCTTATTTTTATAGTTATCAAGTTCTTTGAGTAATCCTAGACCAGTAGGTACGTTCATACGTTTGCAGAATTCATTCCAGATTGTTCCGAATGGAAGGTCCTTAAACTCTTCAGTCATCATGAAGCGCGTAGTGAAGTCTAATTTGTTTTCCGCAGATTTCAGTTGATTTAGAGGTAGCAATAGTGCTCTCAATAATGACTTCTGCATATTGCGTGTACCTATTACCCAAGCAGCTGTTCGACTGATAGTAGCATCAAAAAAATCTAGTCCGATATGCGTGCGCCCGAGCAGCCCCGAAGTAACTAATTCTTGAGCTATCATAAGTATTTCGTCACTTTGTAATATGACATGATCACTGTCCCATCGCATAGGTCTGGATACGTGCAAAAGCATTTCGTCGACAGACAGCGCAACTGCACTTAATTTGTCGGCAACATTTTCTGTTGGGTGAAAATGTCCCATATCAAGGCAGAGAATTGTACCATTACGAATAGAGTAGCCCATATAGAATTCGTGGCTACCAACTGTCATAGCCTCAACTCCAATACCGAATAGCTTACATTCAACTGCGTCGCGCATCTTAGTGGAATCCAGTTTTTGTGAGAGCATTTGGTCGAGAGACTCTTCAAGGCGTTTACGTGGACTAATCCTATCAATGGGATAATCTTTATAACCATCTGGAACCCATATATTGTTTATACAGGCTGATCCTAGCTCTTCGCCAATTTTTGCTGCAATTTCTCGTGTACGTTTTCCATGTTCGATCCAAAAGTCACGAATGCCTTTATCAGGATGGCTAAGTGTCAAATTGTCATCAGCTTTTGCATGGCCAAAAAATGTGGGATTAAAATCTAGACCTATATTTTTTTCCTTGGCCCAATCAACCCAGGGCTCAAAGTGTTTGAACTCTATCTCGTCACGGTCTGGCGTATCCTCAGTATCCATATACATGGCATGTAAATTAAGGCGATGTTTGCCTGGAATAATAGAATATGAAAAATCTAGATCAGCACGAAGCTCTTCTGGAGTGCTAGCTCGTCCTGGATGGTTGCCTGTTGCTTGGATTCCACCACCAGAAGTACCGGTTTTCTGTTCAAAGCCGACTACATCATCGCCTTGCCAGCAATGCATTGATATTGTGATCTTTTTTAGTGTATTAATGGCTTCTTCTGTATCAATGGCCCAGTCAGAAAATTGTGCTTTTGCAATTTCGTAATTATTCATAACTGTTTCTCCTGAATGTCTAATCAGCGCGTAAATGCTTGTACGTTACCCGCATCTACGTTGATTATATTACCTGTTGATTTAGCAGACATATCTGAAGCAAGGAAGTAGCAAGCTTCTGCAATATCCTCGGGAAAGACTGATCGTTTCAACATGGATCTTTGGCGGTACATCTCTTCAAGCCCCTCTTTGTCAGTGCCATGTGTGTCGGCTCGTTGTTCTAACCATTCACCTTCCCATATTTTTGAGTCGCGCAGAACAGCATCGGGATTGACGACATTTACTCTTATACCGGCCCCAGCTCCTTCCAATGCAAGACATCTTGCAAGATGAATTTCTGCTGCCTTTGCTGTGCAGTAAGCCGAAGCATTAGGACTGGCTGCTAAACCATTTTTTGAGGCTACAAAGACAACAGAGCCATCTAAATTTTGCGCACGCATCAGTCTGAAAAAATCACGGCTGACAAGAAAATATCCAGTACTAAGAATATCCATGTTTTTATTCCACATCGCAAGAGTTGTATCCTCGACAGGAGCAGATGAAGCAATTCCTGCATTTGAAATAAGAATATCCACACCACCAAATTCGATTGAAATGTTTTTATAAGCCGATGCAACATCGGCTTCGTCTGTAACATTCATAAATATACTTTGTACTACATCCTTACCATAGGTTTGAGAAAGTTTTTCAGATGTATTTTTTAAAGATTCTTTATTGATATCTGCCAACATAACACAGGCACCTTCGGATAGGTATCGATCTGCAATTGCTGAACCAATTCCTCCGGCGCCTCCTGTAATAAGTGCCAAACGGCCTGCAAGCGATTTGGCTTTTGGCATTCTTTGCAACTTAGCTTCTTCTAATAACCAATATTCAATGTCAAAAGCTTCTTGCTCTGGTAGTCCGACGTATTCACTAACAGAAGATGCTCCGCGCATAACGTTTATAGCGTTAACATAAAATTCACCTGATATACGTGCAGTGGTTTTATCCTTTGCGAAAGTAATCATGCCAACGCCTGGGACAAGATAGACCACTGCATTAGGGTCTCGCAATAATGGACTATCTTCGTGTTTACAGCGATTGTAATATGCTGTGTAATCTTGACGATAAACTTTTATTTGTTCAGGTAGGTTTTCCAGAACTTCCTTTATGTTATTTGTAGATGGATCAAAGTTTATAACCAATGGTCGAATTTTTGTTCGCAGGAAATGATCGGGGCATGATGTACCTAAAGCAGCCAGAGATTTCATATTTGCTGAATTTACAAATTCCAATACCTCGTTGCTGTCGTTGAAGTGACCAACCATATATTGGTTGCTAGATACAAAGCCGCGGATTCGTGGCATAAGCTCAGCAGCAGTGTCGTGTCGATTTGATTTAGACAAGCTTTCATGCTTTGCACCACCAAAAACTTCAACATTTTGTATCTTTGCATCAAGCCAAGTATTTGCTATGTTTATGATATTAATGGTAGTATCATAGCAGTCTTTTGCTGTTTCTCCCCAAGTAAACAGACCATGACTTTCTAAAATAACACCACTAGAATTAGGGTTCTCAAGGCAAAATTTTTCAAGCCATAGACCCAACTCAAACCCCGGACGCTTCCAAGGTAACCAGCCAATGTTATCGCCAAAAATTTCTTGGGTAAGCTCTTTTGAATTTTTTGATGCTGCGATCGAAATAATAGCATCAGCATGGACATGATCTACATGCTTATGCGGAACATAAGCATGTAGGGGAGTATCAATTGATGCAGCGCGGGGATTTAAATTATATATACAGTGAAGAAGATGACCTACCATTTCATCTTCATACTCAACGCCTTGGTAAATGGATTTTAATTCCTGCAACTTGTCCATATACAAACTCGCAAAGCCATCCATTTTGATTGACCCAATATCTCCACCAGAACCTTTTACCCAAAGAACCTCGACTTCTTTTCCAGTTAATGGATCCTTTTCAATAATTTTTGCAGAAGTGTTACCACCGCCGTAATTGGTTACGCGTTTATCAGATCCGAGAATATTTGATCGGTATAGCAAGAGCTGTGCCTCGCTCATACCATTAGCTTCTTTTTCGTCCCATCGACTTTCAAGTAACTGATTTATTTTTGCTTTTGACATTTTCACCTCTTTGATAATGCAATGCATTCTGCATAAATATTATTTTTAAATTTAATAAGGCTGCGTCGAATTGTCAATCAAAAATAATCATAAACGATCAAATAATTCTGTTTATGACTGAAAATTAATAAAAATGATTGACTAATGATCGAATCTGCGTAAAGTTTGCCCTGCAAGGAAATATTATGCACGAAAAAGAACGACACAGAATTATATTATCAGCCGTAGTTGATCGACCAGTTGTTACGGTAGTTCAAGTGTGTAATCTCACTGGGGCATCTGAGGCTACAGTTCGAAGGGACATCGCAACCCTTCATATGCAAAAAAAATTACGTCGTGTGCGAGGAGGTGCTGAGGCGATTACTCCACCCCAATTTGTCGGTCTAGCTGGCAGGCCGTTTTCTGTTAACCAGGCAATCCATATAAAAGAGAAAGAGGCCATTGCACGCGCTGCTGTTGAGTTGTGTGATGATGGCGACCCAATTATTATTAATGGAGGTACTACCACTTTCCAAATGGTTCATCCTCTAGCATCGCGCCGTCTTTCAGTATTCACTAACTCATTTCCAATTGCTGAGCACCTACTCAAGCATTCTAAAAACACAATAATGCTATCTGGTGGTACAATATATCGTGAGCAAAATATTATTCTGTCTCCATTTGATAATGATGTGACACGAAATTTTTATGCAAAGAAAATGTTTATGGGTGTTCAAGGCCTTGGTCCACTAGGACTTATGGAAGCTGATCCGTTAATTATTCAGGCAGAACAAAAACTCTTAGGTCAAGCTGACGAGCTTGTTGTTCTTGCTGATAGCTCAAAATTCGAAAACCGATCAAGTTTAGTGCTTTGTCCGCTTTCTCGGATAACTACAGTTATAACTGATGAAAGAGTATCAGATAAAACAGCCTCAATGCTTGAGGCTGTTGATGTGAATTTGATTGTAGCCGAATCTGGCTCTAATCAAAAAGAAGAAGGGGCGGTTTCTTAACAAGCTCATTCAAATACAATTGTAACCAAAGAGGAGGAAAACTATGAAGCGTTGCAAATTTACTAAAATCGTTGCCGGCCTTAGCGTTGTTGCCAGCATTATGGGAACAACTGCATTCGCAGAAGATACGCGTATTGCGCTGGTCGTAAAGGCACTGGGTATTGGCTTTTTTGAAGCTGCTGCTAAAGGTGCAGAAGAAGCTGCCGCTGAACTTGGTGGTGTAGAGATAATCTATACAGGTCCAACAAGTACTACTGCGGAAGGTCAAATTGAAGTTATAAATTCTTTAATTGCCCAGGGAGTTGATGCAATTGCAGTATCAGCAAACGATCCTGATGCTTTAGCTCCAGCTTTGAAGAAAGCTATGAGCCGTGGTATTACTGTTATTTCATGGGACTCTGGTGTTGCTCAAGAGGGTCGTCAAATGCACTTAAACCCTTCATCGACCCCACTAATTGGAAATACCATTATTAAATTGGCAGCTGATCATATGCCAAATGGTGGTGATGTTGCAATTTTGTCTGCAACCTCAACATCGACCAATCAGAATGCATGGATAGATGCTGCAAAAGAGGTTTTGCCAAATTATAGTGGTGTTAATTTAGTAGCTACTGTTTATGGAGATGATTTATCAGACAAATCATACCGCGAAGCAGAGGGTTTAATGGCAACCTATCCTGATTTGAAAGCAATCATCGCTCCTACAACTGTTGGAATTTTAGCAGCTTGTCAGGCAGTCACAGATGCTGGAAAAATTGGAGAAATCAATGTAACTGGCCTTGGTTTGCCCTCTGAAATGGCTGGCTGTGTTGATTCAGGTGCAACAAAGAGCTTTGCGATCTGGAATCCAATTGATTTAGGATATGCTGCTACTATGCTTGCTTATAATATACACAATGGAGCTGCGACTGATGAAGGTTCTTCGGTTGAGATGGGCCGTATTGGATCTGCAGTGCTAGATGAAACTGGTTCTGCCGCAATGTCTGATCCATTCACCTACGATAGCTCTAATGTGGGTGATTTTAAATCAATATTTTAATATATTAATTAAAGATCTTGGCGTTTTGACGCCAAGATCGCGTATTATTTTTTAATGGCAAATTCATGCAGGTAATAACTCAAGATCAATCTTCACAGGATAGGACAAAACCTGTTCTTGTATTGGACGGTGTAACCAAGGTTTTTCCAGGTGTAAAAGCACTCTCGGAAGTGTCTCTGAAGCTGTTTCCAGGTCAGGTTATGGCTCTTATTGGTGAAAATGGTGCTGGCAAGTCAACAGTTGTCAAAGTTTTAACTGGTATTTATCAGCCTAATAAAGGTGACATTCTTTTAAATGGGAAGCCAATTCATTTCTCCACCCCTCAAACTGCAGCAAATGCTGGTATTACGGCAATACATCAAGAAACAGTTTTATTTGATGAATTATCTGTAGCTGAGAATATCTTTCTTGGACATGCGCCTAGAAGCAATTTTGGCTTAATTGACTGGCCAGAAATGGAACGTCGCTCGGTTGAAATTCTTGATGGAATTGGTGCTAACATTGACCCAAGCGTAAAGCTACGTGAGTTGGGTATTGCTAATAAACATCTTGTCGCAATCTCGCGCGCACTCAGTATTGATGCAAGCGTAGTCATAATGGATGAGCCAACAGCGGCTCTTTCTTACAAGGAAATCGAAGAGCTTTATGAATTGGTAGATAAACTTAGGTCTCAAGGAAAAGCTATTTTGTTTATAAGTCATAAATTTGATGAAATTTTTCATATAGCTGACCGCTATACAGTTTTTCGTGACGGTCAATTCATAGGCGACGGGCTGATTGAGGATGTAGACAGAACAACGTTAGTTAAGATGATGGTGGGCCGTGATATAAGCCAGATTTTTCCATCCCGTGATAGTCATTTAGGCGATGAAATTCTTTCAGTTGAAAACTACACTCATGTAACCGAGTTTGCAGATATAAGTTTCAGCCTTCGCAAAGGTGAAATTCTAGGTTTTTATGGACTTGTTGGAGCAGGTCGCTCAGAATTGATGCAGGCTTTGTTTGGAATTACAAATCTTTTTTCTGGTGTCGTGCGTATTGATGGTGCTGAAGTGATAATTGGTTCTCCAGCTGATGCTGTTTCTAACGGTATTGTATATGTGCCCGAGGATCGAGGTAAACAAGGCGCTATTATTGATTTACCAATCTTCCAAAACATTACCTTACCATCTCTTGGTCGTACATCGAAAAATGGATTTATTCGATTGGCTGAAGAGTTCAAGCTAGCACGTAAATACACAAAGAGAATTGATTTGCGTGCTGCTTCTTTGGACACAAATGTAGAAAATTTATCAGGTGGCAATCAACAAAAGATTGTTATTGCCAAATGGCTTGCTACTCAACCAAAAATCATAATTATGGATGAACCGACAAAAGGGATTGATATAGGATCAAAAGCTGCCGTGCACGAATTTATGGCAGAACTTGCAGATCAAGGTTTGGCTGTAATTATGGTCAGTTCGGAGATACCTGAAATCCTTGGTATGTCTAATCGCGTGATTGTAATGCGAGAGGGTCGTATTGTTAGCGAGTTGACTGATGATGACCTTAAGCCTGAAACATTAGTTCAATATGCAGCAGGAATTAACAGGGAGAGATAAAAACATGTTGAAACGACTTATTACATCGCGAGAAGCCTTATTGATGCTGATTATTTTAGTTTTGATTGGTTTGGTAGCCATCCGTTTCCCGAGGTTTATCACACTGTCAAATCTTGCAGGTGTCTTTAACGACACTTCACCTTTGATCCTCCTTGCGATTGGCCAGATGATAGTAATTCTAACCAAATGCATAGACTTAAGTGTTGCAGCAAACTTAGCGTTAACAGGTATGGTTGTTGCAATGATTAATGTTGCTGCACCGGGTGTGCCAGTTGTTGTGATTATTGCTGTAGCAATTGGTCTCGGAGCCTTGATGGGTGCATTTAATGGTCTTTTAGTTTGGAAATTAGATATTCCACCAATTGTTGTCACACTTGGAACTATGACAATATATAGAGGTACAGTCTTCGTTATTTCAAATGGAAAGTGGGTTAACAGCCACGAAATGACACAAGCTTTTAAAGCTTTCCCTCGTTATGAGCTGTTTGGAATGCCGATGATGAGCTGGACTGCAATTATTGCAGTGATTATCTTTTTTATAGTTATGACACGTACAACTCTTGGGCGATCGTTTTATGCCGTTGGTGGGAATCCTCATGCAGCGACTTATGCAGGGATTAATGTAGGTAGATCTCAGTTCTGGGCTTTCACAATTTCTGGTGCTCTTGCAGGTTTGACTGGATACTTATGGGTATCAAGATATGCTGTCGCATATGTGAATGTCGCATCTGGCTTCGAACTGGATGTTGTTGCAGCCTGTGTCATTGGAGGTATTTCTATTGCTGGTGGAATCGGTTCAGTTGGCGGGGCACTTTTGGGTGCGATATTCCTAGGCGTAATTAAAAATGCGTTGCCAGTTATTAATGTTTCGCCTTTCTGGCAATTAGCCATCTCAGGTAGTGCTATTATTATCGCCGTAGCTTTGAACGCTAGGTCAAATAAAAATCATGGTCGGATTATTCTAAAATCAGCGGAAAAAACACAATGAAAACAACTGAACGTATTATTCCTGATCGCTTGCAATCACCCATACAGCGCTACTTAAAAAGCTGGGAGACTTTGCTTTTAGCAGTAGCAGTTGCAATTTTTATAGCCAACAGCTTTGCCTCGCCTTATTTTCTAAATGCATGGAATCTAAGTGATGCGACTTTTAACTTTACCGAAAAAGCTATGATTGCTTTCGCAATGGCTCTTTTGATTATTTCTGGAGAGATTGACTTATCTGTTGCGTCAATGATTGCTTTAGCCTCGACTGCAATGGGTGCTGCGGTACAGGCTGGTTTTGGTACACCTGTTTTGATCCTAGTTGGGCTTGGTACAGGCGTTATATGTGGTGCATTTAACGGAATTCTTGTAACCCGTATGGGATTGCCATCTATCGTTGTAACAATTGGGACAATGAGCCTCTTTAGGGGCATAAGTTATATTGTCTTAGGAGATCAAGCTTACCGCGGATACCCTTCTGATTTTACTTTTTTTGGCCAAGGGTACATTTGGTGGGTTATTTCTTTTGAATTTGTTTTATTTTTAATAATTGCTATTATTTATGGCATAATATTGCATAAAACTAACTTTGGACGTGCGGTCTTTGCTATTGGCAACAACCCCACTGGGGCACTTTTCTCCGGTATCAGAGTGCAAAGGGTTAAATTTATACTATTTTTATTGACTGGCTTTATGTCAGGAATTGCTGCCATATGTTTGACATCAAGACTTGGTTCGACGCGACCCTCAATTGCGTTTGGGTGGGAACTTGAGATCATAACCATGGTTGTCTTGGGTGGTGTTAATATTCTTGGTGGATCGGGTTCTATCCCAGGTGTAGTAATTGCAGCCTTTGTGATGGGTCTTGTTACTTTTGGTTTGGGGCTTTTGAATGTCCCAGGTATTGTAATGTCTATTGTTATAGGGGCACTTTTGATTGGGGTGATTGCTATGCCTCGGATTTGGAAAATGACGAGAACAAATTGATGCAAAAATTTGCTTTTAAAATGCACCTTAAGCCGGGGTGTGAGGAAGAATACAAGAAGCGACATGATGAAATTTGGCCTGAACTTTTGGAGATACTAAAAGAGGCTGGTATTTCTGATTACTCAATCCATCTTGACCGTGAGACTAATGTTTTGTTTGGTATGCTGATGCGTATAGAAACCCATAATATGGCAGACTTACCAAATAAATACATCATGAAGAAATGGTGGACACATATGGCTGACATAATGCAAACTTACCCAAATAATGAACCTGTCATTACCGAACTCACACCTGTCTTTTACATGCCATGACTATTAAGAATGTTGCAGTGATTGATATTGGCAAGTCTAATGTAAAACTTACCTTGGTTTGCCTTAACGATCTGAATGAAATCGCTATTTTAACCCAACCTAATGATGTTTTGCCTGGTCCCCCTTGGCCCCATTATAATGTAGAATCTCATTGGGTATTTCTATTAAATGGGCTGCTTAACTTTCAGAAGTTGCATGGAATTGATGCAATATCAGTGACTACTCACGGCGCTTGTATTGCACTATTGGACAATATGGGAAATCTTGCAGCGCCTATTCTTGATTATGAGCACACAGGTCCAGATGAATTTGAGGTTGAATACAATAAAATTCGACCATCATTCTCTGAAACGGGATCACCGCGTTTGCCAATGGGCCTAAATGTCGGTGCGCAATTATACTGGATGTTTGGTAAGAATACAGAATTAAAAGCTAAGACGGCTAGTATCGTTACTTATCCACAATACTGGGGCCATCGTTTGACTGGAGTTGCAGCAACAGACTTAACTTCATTAGGTTGCCATACTGATTTGTGGGACCCTTATTCAAAGAAAATCTCGTCTCTTGCTGAAAAATTAGGTGTAAGTGCAAAGATTGCTACTATAATTAATTCACATGAGGTTCTTGGTGTAATCCTGCCTGAGATTGCATATAAGACTGGAATAGATCCAGATACTCCAGTTTATTGTGGCATACATGACTCTAATGCATCCTTACTTCCTCATGTTATAAATCAACCAGGTTCTTTTAGTGTAGTATCGAGTGGTACCTGGGTAATTGTTATGTCAATCGGAGGTAAGCAACCTGATTTGGATCCATCAAAGGACTTGCTAATCAATGTAAATGCGTTTGGAGACCCTGTTCCTACAGCTCGGTTTATGGGGGGGCGCGAATATGAATTATTAATAGGCCAAAAAACAACTGAACCAACTGACAAGGAAATCGAAATAGTTTTGCTTGAGCAATCAATGCTATTGCCAGCTGTAATTAAAGAAACTGGACCTTTTGGAGGTCGAAAGTCAAATTGGCTTGGAGATGAGCCATCTATTGGATCTAATAAACGTGCAGTAGTTACTGGTTTTTACCTTGCTCTTGTTACAGCGCACTGTCTTGAATTAATTGGTCATATCGGACCAATTATCGTTGAAGGACCTTTTGTAAAGAACCGCTGTTATTGTATGATGTTGGCTTCGGTAACAGGATGTGAAGTACGTGCAATGAATGGTGAAACTGGTACAAGCCAGGGAGCAGCTATGTTATGTGCTAACGATTTGTCATTTTGTGTCGAAAGTTCAGCTGCAATTTTTACTCCAGGTTCTTCATTAGATAAACTTTTTAAAAGTTATTCCAAGGTTTGGAAAGAATCTTTAACCGCGAAGTGAAGTTACTGATCTGGATAATCTGATACTTGATTTACTTAGTCAGTCGACACCGCCATCTGCTTTCTCAGATTGCAAACTAGCCCATAATTGCGTGAATTACTCCGTTGTTTCAGCGAGATACAGGTGTGCATTTTGTGTGATGCTTGGGCTGATGCCTTGATATCAGCTAATCTATAGCCTTTACTCAGAAGTTCATTTGGTGGGGGTGGGTTTTGTTAATAGTGAGAAATTAAAACTTAGTGACGTCTATGACTAATCTCATATGTCTGAAAGTACCCAATTTTAGATGGATCAGTTTGGTGCAAAATTAATGATCTTCTAATATAATTCCAATTATGAAATTAAAAAATTAAATATATTGAAAAAAATTTATTTAGTTCTAAACTTAATCATACATTATAATAATATTAATTCACTTAACATTGATAATAACTCACTTAACAAGGAACAATTTTATGCAACTAAATTCTGTAAAAAAAATAGCCCTGACTGCTGTACTAGCATTTTCAACGGCTACAGCTGTTTATGCTGATGTAATTGATGATATTAAAGAGCGTGGAACTATAAGAGTTGGCGTTAAGGCAGACTATAAGCCATACGGCTTTCGTGATACAGATGGGAGTATTGTGGGAATTGAGCCAGAACTCGCAAAAGATGTTGCTGATATGCTAGGTGTAGATATTGAATATGTTCCAGTTGTAAGCTCTAATAGAATGCAATTTTTGGAGCAAGGTAAAGTAGATCTTATGATTGCAACGATGACCGATAAGCCTGACCGCCGCAAAGTAGTTTCAATAGTTGATCCAAACTATTACTCTTCAGGCACTAATATTTTAGCTTTAAAATCATTAGGCTTAAAGGAATGGAATGATCTCAAAGGTAAACCAGTTTGTGGTATTCAGGGTGCATTCTATAATAAGGCAACGTCACAGAATTATGGTGCAAAAATTGTTGCTTTTAAAGGAACAGCTGAAGCATATGCTGCTCTAAAAGCGGGTAACTGCGCAGCATTTGTCTACGATGATTCCGCGATTGTTGCAAAAACTAAGGACCCAGAGTGGGCAGATTATGAAATGCCTTTAGCAACAATTGATGATGCGCCTTGGGGACTAGCTGTACAATTGGGT